>NZ_JBCPXY010000001.1:0-798900 GCF_039581425.1 Flavobacterium movens | reverse complement strand
GGGGGATTAGCTCATTTGGCTAGAGCGTCCCGATGAAAAATCGGGAAGATGATAGTTCGAATTCTATTTCTCAACAAACGGGGGATTAGCTCATTTGGCTAGAGCGCTACGCTGGCAGCGTAGAGGCGATCGGTTCGAATCCGATATTCTCCACTAATAATTTAAAAATACCCAAGCAGATACTGATTCTGCTTGGGTATTTTTTTTTTAAACACATTTTATGTTTTATATCTACATTATATATTCAAAAACCTTAGACAAATACTATGTTGGTTCTTGCCAAAATATTGAACAGCGTTTACAAGATCATTTAAATAGCAGAAGTAAATTCACAAAAGTTGCGAAAGATTGGGAATTAAAATACTCTGAGACATTCTTTACAAGAAGCGAAGCATATAAAAGAGAATTGCAAATAAAAAAAATGAAAAGTAGAAAATATATAGAAAGCCTAATAGAAACAAAAGGCTAGAGTATCCCGATGCATTGGGAAGGTGACCGGTTCGAATCCGGTATTCTCCACAGAAAAACAAAAACCCTTGTAAATCTAGTTTTACAAGGGCTTTGTTTTTTTATAATTTCATTAATCTTTGTCGAGTTACTAGTGTGATTTCTCGTTCGAAATGACAAAAAAACTATTTCTCATTAGCCGCATCATGCGTCAACATCTGCTTTCTCAGCTTTTTTAAAATCGTTATTTAACAATTTTTCCAATTTCTTTTTTTCTCGCTGATTTTTTCTGATTGTTAGCACAACAAGAATAATTACCAATATTGCTACAATCGCTATTATGTTCCAATTGATATCCATAATTTGAAATTTTACTTAAAGGTAAATAATCAAAAATATCTTTCATGTTATCAAACAGTTAAGTGTCTGTTTTTTAAATAAAACTCGATGTTTTTTATTCTAATAATAAAAGTGTTCTATTTATCAATTCGTTTTTATACTTCAAAACATCATCAACATTACTCAATACATACTCATTATTTTCAATTATGATCTTCAATTTTGCATCAGTAAAAACTAATTTACAAATTACCTTTTTAAGATTATCATCAACACTAATATTAAAAAAGCTTTTAAAATCTTTAAAGAAAATTCTCTGACTTGGAATCTTTTTATTCTGTATTAATAAAGTTCTAATAGTATGATAAGCTTGAATTTCTGTTTCAGTTGTTATGATTCCACCTGTATTTGAATTAGATTCAGAAAGCACTTTTTTATCATATAAAGATTTTAATAATGCCGAATTAATCATATTAATCATTTTACCTTGTGTCTCATCATTAAATTTAACTTTGAAATTCATATTTCGATGAATAATTTTCAATAAATCTTTTGACGGTGCAACAAATTCTTTTAATAATGCCACTTCAAAATCTTCTGCAAAAACACAATCTTGCGCCGTTTTAATAATCTCATTAATAACTACATATCTTTTATCAAACTTAATCAAGGTTTCTAAATCTCTGTCTGAATAATTAATCAGATTGAATACAAAAAAAGGTTTTGTATCAATAACATTTGGCAATAATATATCTGAATAAAATCTATACTCTATTCCGTTAGTTAATATCGCAATCCTAGAACTTTTAGTATTATTAAAATATCCATTAAGCTGTCCAGCTTCTTTATCGCTAAGTTTGCTATTATACTTTTTTGCTTCAATTAAAATAGTCTCTTTCTTATTGAGTAAAATAGCATAATCAATTTTTTGACTTACCCTTTCTCCAAAATCAGCATTAAATTCTGGTATTAAATCATTCGAAATATAATTTAGAAGATGAAAGAAAGGTTCAATTAAAAATTTACGTGTTTGTGCTTCATTAGTACACAATTCAATTGCTTCATTAATTTTAAAATTCTCTAAGCTTTTTTTTAATTGATTAATGGATTGTTTAGGAATATTTGTAGTCATATTTAGATTGGTTTGTTAGTTAGAAAATTTTTATGATCAGAACTAAATATTAAAATAAATCAATTATCAAGTTTTTTAAAATCATCAATTTACAACAAAAATTAGCGAAGACAAGATCGTAATTTAATTAATCCAATACTTACGGGAAACCGTAATAAAAAACCACCAAATCACAATATGCAAAAATAGCATTTTGAAAATACGAGATTGTAGGTGTTTATACCTGTTTTCATAATAATCCTATTATCAAAAAAATTTACATTACTGAAAGAAGTTGATTTTCAAGAAGATAATTTAGAACATTCTAAATTACCGAAATAGAGAAACCATTTTGACAATTAGAGAGTTATAAAACTTCTTCTCTGATATATTTTATATAATACTTCAAAAAATACAAAGGAAAAAACGCTCCCGAAATTGGTATATAAATACCCAAAAAAGCATCGTCAAAATTCGCAGTCTGTTTTTGTACAATCATTAATAAAACAGAGGCAAGAATAGGAAATATATAGTAATTTCTTTTTTCGTTTTCTTTATCAAAATAAATAAATATCGACGAAAAGAATAGAAGGACATAAAAAAACAGATTAGCCATAAAAATCAGAATTAGTCCCCTATCCATATGTCTGTAATAAAAATAGGTCAAGAATAGCAGTAAAATAAATCCCACAACAAAGTTTGAAATCAAAAACGATCCCCATTTACAACTCATAAAAGCATAAAAGACAAAAAAGACGAACAAGAAAAAGTAATTCCACATAATTTTTAAATTTTATTCTAAAAAGAAATCTTTGCGTCTTTGCGCCTTTGTGGCAAAAAAGCTTATTTAAGCAAAAAACCCATTCTTATCGATCCATAAAAATATCCTGAATTAGTATCAATTCCTGGATCATTCAATTCTCTTCCGCGGTAAAGGAAAGAATAAGATATGTTGAAGTTGTTATGTCGGTATTTTAAACCTGCTTCGGCATTGAAACGAAGCGGTTCTAAATCGAAAGTAATCGGACTTGTATCGTTAAACATGCTTCCTTCAATTGTGGCATCGTAAAACTGATAGTTGACACTTGGAGCCGCGTAGAAATAAAATTCTCTAATGTCTGGTTGAGCTTGTACACTTACAGAAGCATTATACATATTAGAATCGTAAATTGGAAGGAGTTTTTTAAATCCAAATCTTGCCATAAATCCTGTTGAAACTCCAGAAAAAATAGTTCCAAGATTTCCTTCTGACTGCCAATAAAGATCTACAAAATCATTATGTTTTGAAGGAAACATTTTTTTAGAGTAAATAGCATGCGCCTGAACACCGAAAGCATTATGCAACTGGTTTTCCCAACCGTAAACTTTCTTATAGCCTATAATTTCATGAAAACCAACCTGAGTTTCTTCTCCCAAAGCATTTGGCCCCATAAAACCCAATTGAAAATCAGTTTTTAAAACCGATTCGCTTTGATAAAAAAAACTTTTTCCCGCCTCTGCAAAAAGATAAGCTGTAAAAGGACGGTCATTTACTGTAACTGCTTCTTTGTTTAAAAATCGAGGATTGTAAATATATTGCCCAATACGAAACTCTGTAATTTTTTTATTGATTTTTGGATTATCGTTTTTTGATAAAAACCTGTAAAAAAGTTCCAGACCATTGGTGTAATACATATCATATTTAGACGATGTGTACAAATCATTATCTGATATAAAACCAATTTCTGTTGTTTTTCCTTGTCCAAAAGTTAACGTTACAGTCAAAATCAGAAAAGCAAAAAGCAGTTTTTTACTTTTTCTTTTCTTCTTTTCCATCATAATTGATTTTCCCAACGTAACGCATCTCACGTACAATTCGTTCTTTTCTTCTGTTAATATAACTTGAAGAGCCTGTCGCTTTAAATTTTCTCGGATTTGGTAATATTGCCGCAATTCCCGCCGCTTGCATTGGAGTTAAACTTGAAGCATCTCGACGATACCAATGTTCGGTTGCGGCATAAGCACCGTAAACTCCATCTCCCATTTCGATACTGTTCAAATACACTTCCATAATGCGTTCTTTGCCCCAGATAATTTCAATTAAAACGGTAAAATACGCTTCAAGCCCTTTACGGAAATAACTTTTTCCCTGCCATAAAAAGACATTTTTGGCTGTTTGCTGTGAGATTGTACTTCCGCCTCGAATTCTACGTCCGCGTTCGTTACTTTTATAAGCTTTTTGAAGTGCTTTAAAATCGAAACCATTATGCGTCAGGAAAGTTCCGTCTTCACTCGCAATAACGGCTTTTTGTAGATTCATTGAAATTTTATCAATCGGTTCCCAATCGTGGTCAAAATAAACTTCTTTTCCAGCCATTTTATTTTCGATGGCACGAATAAGCATTAATGGCGTAAACGGTACAGGAACATATTTAAAAAATATAACCGAACCAATAGAAATTCCAAAAAACCATAGAGCGGCTTTGATAAAAAACCATTTTATTTTTTCTCCAAAAGAACGATTCGATTTTTTTGAAGACGAAGTCTTCGGTTTTGGTTTGTTTGTAGTTGATTTTGGTGCCGGTTTTTTGGTTGTTGCCATTATATTAAATCTGCTAATTCTGTTCCTATTAAACTGCCTATCGCCACTCCCATTCCGCCTAAACGCACTCCGCAGAACACATTTTCAGAAAGTTGAGTTACGACAGGATTCTTACTATTTCCGATTCCCATAATGCCGCTCCATCGGTGCGCAATTTGAAAATCCTGATTTGGTAAAATTACATTTTTCAGTAAATCTTCCAATCTATTTTGAATAATTTTCGTCTGTCCAAATTCGGTTGTTGTTTCTCCTTCAAAATCAAGATTTCTTCCGCCACCTAATAAAATTCGATCGCCAATATTTCTGAAATAATAGTAACCGCGGTCTAAATGAAACGTTCCTTTAATATCTAAATTGTGAATTGGTTCTGTAATTAAAACCTGAGCTCTAGCAGGTTTCACTGCCCCATTTGTCAAAGAACCCGCAAAGCCATTGGTCGCGAAAAGGAGTTTTTGGGTTTTAAAACTAAAATCGCTTAAAACTACTTCAATATGATTTCCAGCATCTAGATATGACGTTACAGTTTGCTGATTTAAGATTAAAATATCTGCCGAAATTGCTTGTTTCAACAATTCCTGCATCATATTTCCAGTATCAATCTGTGCTTCAAACGGATTAAAAATTAAATAATCCTGAATATTTTGAAATCCAAATCGGTCTACTTCTTTAGAAAAAACATCAGCTTTAAAAAGCGGTTTCAAAACTTCATTGATAAACGGGAGTTTAGAAATACATTCGTTAAATCCAGATTCGTCTTGTTTAAGAAACAATTCATATCCGCCATGCGGTTTAAAATCAATTGCCGTATCTCCTAATCTTTTTCGAAGCAATTGCAATCCTTTCCAACGTTTTTCGATAAGTGACACAACATCTTCTTCTGAATGTGTTTTTAGGTCGTCCATAATTTCAGACAGACTCCCGAAACAGGCAAAACCAGCATTTTTTGTACTGGCTCCTTGCGGAAGCATTCCACGCTCGAGAACCAGAATTTTTGCATCAGGAAATCTTTCGCGTAAGCTTAATGCAGTATGCAGGCCAACAATTCCGCTGCCCACAATCGTATAATCTACATTCGTAAACCAGTTTTTAAGTTCCCAATAGCTTAGTTCCATCTTTTAGAGTTTTTATAAAAATAATGATTTTTTTGAACCCTATAAGTAATTAAAGTTCATTTAAAATCTTTGTCAGGTTGAGCTGAGTCGAAGCCTTTTTAACCTAAACTTTAACAAAATTTGGGATTTGAATTTTAACTAATTGGTGTTTAAATGTTGTATTTTTAGCACCACAAAAAATAGAATAATTTGATTATGAAAAAACTAGTATTAACAACCTTAATAATGATGAGTTTAAATGCTATCGGACAGAATGTTATGTCTCCAGAATTGTTATGGAAATTAGGAAGAGTGACACCTCTTGGCATTTCTAAAGATGCGAAAAATGTCGTTTTTAAAGTTTCAACGCCTTCTGTAGCCGACAATAAGTCGACTTCTAAAATCTACACGATTCCTGTAACTGGAGGAACTGCAACCGAAATTAAAGATACAAAAGACATTTTGGCTGATAAAAACATTTCGCCTGACGGAAAATTTGTAGTTTATAATGACGAAGTAAAATTGGAAAGTGTTTTAGGAAAAGATTTTTACCCAAGTCTAACAAAATCTGATGCTCAAATTTATGATGGATTAGATTACCGTCATTGGGATACTTGGAACGAAGGAAAATTTAATCACGTTTTTTATAAAGAAAACAAAGACGGAGCAAAAGGAATTGACATTTTAAAAGGGGAAACTTTCGATTCTCCACAAAAACCTTTTGGAGGTGACGAAGATTATATCTGGTCGCCAGATAGCAAAAGCATTTTTTACGTTTGCAAGAAAAAAGCGGGAACTGCTTATGCTATTTCTACCAACACAGATATTTACGAGTACAATTTAGAAACTCAAAAAACAACTAATAAAACCGAAGGTAATTTAGGTTACGATACAGCGCCACAATTTTCTCCAACAGGGAATTTAACTTGGCTGCAAATGAAACGTGACGGTTACGAGTCGGACAAAAATGATATTATTGTTGAGTTTAAAGGAATGAAACAAAACTTAACAGCAAACTGGGACGGAACTGTAGATAATTTTATCTGGAGTAAAGACGGAAGAACTGTATTTTTTGTGGCTCCAATTGACGGAACAAAACAACTTTTCTCTGTTAATTTTCCAGGTTTAACTAAAATCGCAATCAATGTTCGTCAATTGACAAATGGAGATTTTGATGTCAATGATTTAATTGGTTTCTCTGGAGATGATATTATCGTTACAAGAACAGACATGAATCATGCTGGTGAAATCTATTCTTTCAATTTGAAGAAAAATACTTGGAAACAATTGTCAAACATCAATACAGAAACGTACAAAACTTTAGCTTTAAGCAAAACAGAAAAACGTTACGTTACTACAACTGACGGCAAAAAAATGTTGGTTTGGGTAATTCTTCCTCCAAATTTTGATGCTTCTAAAAAGTATCCAACTTTATTATTCTGCCAAGGCGGACCTCAAAGTGCATTGACGCAATCATACTCTTTCCGTTGGAATTTCTCTTTAATGGCTGCAAAAGGGTATGTAGTTGTAGCTCCAAACCGTCGTGGAATGCCAGGACATGGTGTTGAGTGGAATGAACAAATCAGTAAAGATTGGGGCGGACAAGTTATGGACGATTACCTTTCTGCAATTGATGATGTGGCAAAAGAAAGTTATGTTGATAAAAGCCGTTTAGGTTGCGTTGGCGCTAGTTACGGAGGATATTCTGTATTTTACTTAGCTGGAATTCACAAAAACCGTTTCAAAACTTTTATCGCTCATGATGGTGTTTTCAATACCGTTTCTATGTTAGGAACTACTGAAGAGGTTTTCTTTAACAACTGGGATTTTGGCGGACCTTACTGGGAAAAAGATAATGCGGTAGCTCAAAAAGCGTATACTACTTTCAACCCTGCAACTTTGGTTCAGAACTGGAATAAGCCAATTTTGATTTTCCAAGGAGGAAAAGATTTCCGTGTTCCAATCGGACAAGGACAAGAAGCTTTCCAAGCAGCTCAATTAAGAGGAATCAAAAGTAGATTTGTGTATTTCCCAGACGAAAATCACTGGGTTTTAAAACCACAAAATGCTCAGGTTTGGCAAGGTGAATTTTTCAAATGGTTAGATGAAACTTTGTAACCTATAAAAACAATATTTTACAGCCGTAGATTTACATAATCTACGGCTGTTTTTGTTTACACACCTTACAATTATGTAACATATTGAGTAGATTTACTTTTCTTAAAACAGATTTTTTTAGATAAATTGCAATGTTTTAATAATTCCGAATTCCCCAAATCTTTCAGTAAACATATGGAGACCAAAAAAAGTTACACCGCAATCAAAGTATTATTCAGCTATGTTGCATTATTGGCTTTGGTTGTAACGGTGGGATGGTTTCTGTATTCTGAAAATGTTGTTTACAACAAACTGGAAGATAAGATTGCTTTAGAAAAAACCAAAATTCTTAGAGTTAGTAAATTATATTCGAATGTTTATAAAACTGAAAGTTTAGCCAGACAAACGATTCAGAATAATTCGGAGAAAGATTTCAAGAACTATTTAATCGAAACCGATTCACTTCGCAAACGAATTGATACTTTAAAACAAATTGTTACCACAGAGTATCAAAAAACACTTTTGGATAGTGTTACTTATTTCTTGGCCGAAAAGACCGAAAACATTAAGCAATTAAGAGAAATAAAGAACAAAGCAGATGACGAAACTTCTGTAAATAGTGCGATCGATGAAATCACAAAAATGGAGTTTAACCTCAGAAAATTGGAACTTCAGGATTTTACCAAGAACCCAAATCAATTAGGAAGTTATCAGCGAAGTGTTTTACAGCGTTATGTCGATTATTTAAATTCGAACATTCCAGATGATAGCACCAATACGCTAAGCAAAAAAGCTTCAGATTCTATTTTAGCCAATTCTAAAAAGCTTTTGAGTTCTGTAAAACTAAAAGCCGAAAAGAAAAAAGAATCTTTGAATTTTGAAGAAAACAAACTCCTTCAAAATGAAATCGCAATTTCTGATCAGCTTAGAAAAATACTTCGAATTATTGAGCGAGAGATCATTATCAATTCGATAAAAAACAATTCATTAAAAGAAAAATCATTAAAAAGAGTCAACGAAATTGTAACGGCTTCGGCTGTTATCGGTTTATTATTGACCGTATTTTTCTCTATTCTAATTGTCAGCGATTATTCAAAATCTCAATTATATAAGAAACAGCTGGAAATCGCGAACTTCAAAACCAAAAATCTGCTCAAAAGCCGTGAACAATTAATTTCAACAGTAAGTCATGATTTGAAAACACCTTTGAGCACTATTGTGGGTTATTCTGAACTTTTAGGCAATTCAGATGTTAATACCAAACAATCTTATTTCGTTAAAAACATTAAAAATTCGTCTGAGTATATTACGCAACTTGTTCAAGATTTATTAGATTTCTCTCAGATCGAAGCGGGTAAAATCTCTATAGAAAAAGTTCCGTTTTCATTACCCGAAATTATTGAAGATGTTGCCCGAAACATTCAGACCGTTTACAAACAAAAAGACATTGATCTTATTATAAATGTAGACGATCAGTTTCAGAAACGAATTGTTGGAGATCCTTTTCGCTTAAAGCAAATCCTGACTAACATTATTGGAAACGCTTATAAATTTACCGAAGAAGGTCATATTCGAATTGCCGCTTACGCGAATGACGACCAATTTTTTACAATTTCGATTCAAGATACTGGAATTGGGATTGAAAAAGCCAATCAGAAATTGGTTTTTGAAGAGTTTGCGCAGGCAAATGAAGGCATCGAAAAGAAATACGGCGGAACCGGCTTGGGATTATCAATTTGCCAAAAAATTATTTCTATTTTGGGTGGAAGTTTAAGTTTGGAAAGTATTTTTGGAAAAGGAAGCACCTTTATTATTCAGCTGCCGCTATTATTTGATAGCAGCCAAGAGAATATTGCTTTAAATGAAATCAGAAATAAACCGTCAAAAAACACCAAAAAACAAACTTTTATTGTTGTTGATGACGACATCAATCTGTTGAATTTAACGAGCGGCGTTTTAAAACAAGAACAGCATCAGGTATTTTCGTTTACTAATCCTGCGAAAGCTTTAGAAACCATAAAAAGCACACCTTTCGATTTTATTATTACCGATATTCAGATGCCGGAAATTGATGGGTTTCAATTTTTAGAGAAACTTCGTGAATTTCCAGAAACTGTCTTTAAAAATCAGCCTGTAATTGCACTTACTGGAAGAACAGACCTTGATCTTTCTGTATATAAAAATGCTGGTTTTACTACGGTTATAAAGAAACCTTATTCTCCTAAAATTTTACTGGAAACTATTCAGCATATTTTAGATCATGAAGAAGTTCCTGTGGCTGAAAATTCGGAAAACACAAATAAAAACACTTCTCAAATCTATTCTTTAGAAACTTTGAAAGACTTTTTGGGACAAGATGAGTCGGCCTTAAAAGAAGTTTTAAAATCTTTTATAGATACTACTATAGAAAATATCGAGCTTTTAAAAACTGCGGTTCAAGAGCAAAATCATGATGAAATAAAATCTATTGCGCACCGAATTGCTCCAATGTTCAAACAAATCCAATCGAACGAAATTGGCGAACTTTTAAAGGATCTGGAAAAAGAAGATTTAAACACAATTGATCTAAAAGCTACATTTTCGGATTTAGAAGGAAAAATAAAAATTCTTTTTACAGAATTGAAACAAGAAATTTAAAATGCTGCTTTTTAGAAAAGTACTTTTTTATTCAATATTATATTGCTTCAATTTATTGTAAAGTGTTTTTCTGGTAATTTTAAGCAGTTTTGCCGCTTCAGATTTATTATTCTGTGTTTTTGATAACGCATGAATAATGGTTTCTCTTTCATTTTCAGACAATGAAAAAACTTCGTTTGAAGCAGGCTGTTTTTGAATCTGGAAAAATTCTGCCGGCAGTACATCACTTTCTATAAAATCACCACGAGTTAAAAGAGTAGCACGTTTTACGCAATTTTGCAATTCTCGTAAATTTCCTGGCCAGTTGTAATTTTGAAAAATGGAAACTACTTCTGGAGAAAATCCTATGACATCTTTATCTAACTGCTGATTCGCTTTTTCTAGGAAATAATCGGCAAAAACCATTAAATCTTCACCGCGATCTTTCAAAGAAGGAGACTGAATCGAAAACTCATTGATTCTATGGTATAAATCTTCTCTAAAATCGCCGTTTTTTACTGCCTCACGCAAATCTTCGTTGGTAGCTGTAATAATGCGTATATCGACGTTTATTTCTTTATTGCTTCCAACAGGTTTAATTTTTCTTTCTTGAAGCGCTCTTAACAATTGTATTTGATTTTCGTAAGAAAGATTTCCAATTTCGTCCAAAAATAAAGTTCCGCCATTAGCCGCTTCAAAATATCCTTTTTTATCGTTGATTGCTCCAGTAAAAGATCCTTTTAAGTGACCAAAAAATTCACTCGCCGCCAATTCTTTAGGAATTGCTCCGCAATCTACTGCAATAAAATTATTGTCTTTTCTTCTACTCTGCTGATGAATGCTTTTGGCTATAATTTCTTTTCCCGTACCACTTTCGCCAATAATTAAAACAGACATATCAGTTGGACTTACCAATTGAATATGATCTAAAAGTTTTTTTGAAGCAACAGAAATTCCTTTTACAAATTCGTTCTCAGCTGTTGCTGTCTTTTTAACTGTTTTTTTCTTTTTTTCTGGAGTTTCCGATTGTTCTTCGACTTCGGCTTTTGGAGCCTGCAGCGCATTGGTGATAACCAGAAGAACCTCGTCTGGATTGAAGGGTTTAGAGATATAATCTGCCGCTCCATTTTTAATGGCTTTAACAGCAGTATTTACATCAGAGTATCCAGTCATTAAAATAACCGGAATATGTGGGTGAGAATTTTTAAATTCAGACATAAGTCCGATACCATCAGAATCAGGTAGGCGAAGATCTGTCAAAATCAAATCAAAAGATTCGTTTTTAACTGCTTCACGTGCTTCTGCTGCAGAGAAAGCTATCGTTACATCGTACGCTTTTTTGATTAGAAATTTTTCTAATAATTTACAAAACGCAATATCATCTTCTATTACTAATATCTTCGGCATCTGCTTTTAGGGACTTTTTGCTAAAATAATATTATTAAACTTGTTATTTCATAAAATTATGTAAAATATGTAAAAAAAAAGAGATTGCACGACGCAATCTCTTTTTCACCAAAAACATAAATCTAAATTCACCTAATTTATATCTTCAACCAGTTACCATTGACATCTGAGTATACAGTAGCCTTTTGGTCTCCAACTGATATTTCGAGTTTATACTCTTTTTTTTCGTTTACAAATGCTTTGTCCAGTTTTGCTCCCGGATAAGCAGTCTGCAAGGCTGTTTTTACAGCTGCAGGCACAGCATCTGCAGTAACTTCTGTGTACTCTGTTTGAATAGCTACAGTTGCATTAGTGTTTTGTGAAACAGGCAATACATTTGCATGAATTGACATGGCTCCTAAAGCAACTACTGCCGATAAGATTAACTTTTTCATAATGCTGATTTTAATTATTTCTTGATGATGTTACCAGAAGCATCTGTAAAAATAGTATACTTCTTGTCGCCACTTGAAATTTCAAGTTTATACTCGTTTTTATCGTTTTTATAAGCTTTTTCTAGCTTAGTGTTTGGAAACGATTTTTCAACTGTAGACTTCACAGCTGCCGGTATTTGGTCTGCTGCTACTTCAGTAAATGCATCTTGAAAAATTGCTGATTGAGTAATTGAGATTGCTGGAAGAACTGCAGCATTTACTGAAAGACTTCCTAAAACAATCGCTGCTGATAAAACTAACTTTTTCATAATATTGTGGTTTTAAATTATTTTTTAAGAATGTTACCAGAAGCATCTGTATAAACGATCGATTTTTCGCCTCGAACGGTTATCTCAATTTTGTACTCCTTTTTATCATTTACCCATGCTTTTTCAAGCACTACACCAGGATAAGCTTCATCTAAGCCTTTCTTCACAGCTGCGGGAACTCCGTCTACTTCTTTATATCCATCCTGATCATTAACTGTCTGTACCATTGGGTTAGTTACAGCAGTGGTTTCTGCATGCATCGACAAACTGCCTAAGACAATTGCTGCCGATAAGATTAACTTTTTCATAGTTATAGTTTAAGGGTTAGACTTAATTATTTTTTAATCCAAGTTCCGTCTGCGTTAGCAAAAAGATTACCTGTTTTATCTCCAACAGTTACTTCAAGCTTGTATTCAGATTTTGTGTTTTTAAATGCTTTAGAAAGCACAGCATCTGGATATGCTTTTTTCAAAGCATCTGTTACAGCTGTTGGAAGCTCTTCCAATTTAATTTCTGTATAATCATCTTGGATAGAGATTGTTTTTACGATTGTATTTGAAATTGGAGAAGTTGAAGCAAATGATGTTAAACCTCCCAAAACGATTGCGGCTGATAAAAATAAATTTTTCATGATAGTTCTTTTTTAATATAGTTAATTTGATCTTCGTATTCTTGATCCGAATTTTCACAAAATCTAAGATTTAGATTATTGTTTGATCCAAGTTCCGTCTGCATTTGCGAAAAGATTTCCAACTTTGTCGCCAACCGTTACATCAAGTTTATACTGAGCTTTTTCGTTTTTATATGCTTTAGTAATCACTGCTTCTGGATATGCTTTTTTCAAAGATTCTGTAATAGCAGCAGGTAATTCTTCTAATTTGATTTCAGTGTATTCGTCTTCGATAGAAATCGTTTTTACAATAGTATTTGTTACTTGTGTAGTTGAAGCGAATGAAGTTAAACTTCCTAAAACAATTGCGGCTGATAAAAATAAATTTTTCATAACGTATATATTTTAATTAATAGTTGTTTACGCTTTAAGTAATGAAATTATTATGCCGTAAAAGAAAAGAGCTATGCCAAAGACCATAAAATCCTGTTTTTAAAGACTTTACATCAAATATACCAAAAAAAGAAATACCGTGAAAGGTGTGTAAAAGAGAAAATAAGTGTGTAATAAGTAAACACTTAAAGTGTAACCTTTAGAAAAATTTCAATAAATCAAATTCCAAATCACAAAGCTTACAGTGAAGTTTTAAGCTCCTACTTTAAAGTTTAGATTTCCAATATTGGAATTTAAATATTGCAACTAACAAAGGTTTATAAAAGAAAAAGGCTTCCAAATTTGGAAGCCTTTTAATTATTCTGGACTATTCATTTTAAATGTATCCATAAATGCAGTTGTATAATCTCCTGCAATATATTTTGGATCATCCATTAATTGTCTGTGGAAAGGGATTGTAGTTTTCACACCTTCGATTACGAACTCATCCAAAGCTCTACGCATTTTGCTGATAGCTTCTTCACGAGATTGTGCAGTTGTAATTAACTTAGCAATCATAGAGTCGTAGTTTGGCGGAATACTATATCCAGAGTAAACGTGAGTATCTAAACGAACTCCGTGTCCTCCTGGCATATGAAGCGTAGTAATTTTTCCTGGTGAAGGGCGAAAATCGTTATAAGGATCTTCAGCATTAATACGAACTTCAATAGCATGTAATTGTGGAAGATAGTTTTTTCCAGAAATTGGAATTCCAGCCGCAACCATAATCTGCTCACGGATCAAATCATAATCAATAACTTGTTCTGTAATTGGATGCTCCACCTGAATACGAGTATTCATTTCCATGAAGTAGAAGTTTCTGTGTTTGTCAACCAAAAATTCTACAGTTCCAGCTCCTTCATATTTAATGAATTCAGCAGCTTTTACAGCAGCCTCTCCCATTTTTGCACGAAGTTCGTCTGTCATGAAAGGTGAAGGTGTTTCTTCCGTCAGTTTTTGGTGACGACGTTGAACAGAACAATCTCTTTCAGAAAGGTGACATGCTTTTCCGTAAGAATCTCCAACAACTTGAATTTCGATATGACGTGGCTCTTCAATAAGTTTCTCCATGTACATTCCGTCATTTCCAAATGCTGCAGCAGCTTCTTGACGCGCACTTTCCCAAGCTTTTTGAAGCTCTTCTTCTTTCCAGATAGCACGCATACCTTTCCCACCACCACCAGCAGTAGCTTTCATCATAACTGGATAACCAATTTCTTTAGCTATTTTTTGCGCATGTTCGTAAGATTCTAATAATCCATCTGAACCTGGTACACAAGGCACTCCTGCTGCTTTCATTGTAGCTTTTGCAGAAGCTTTATCTCCCATACGGTCGATCATTTCTGGAGCAGCACCGATAAACTTAATTCCGTGCTCTTGACAGATTTTAGAGAATTTAGCATTCTCAGAAAGAAATCCATAACCTGGATGAATTGCATCTGCATTTGTAATTTCTGCAGCTGCAATAATATTTGACATTTTCAAATACGATAAGTTACTCGGAGGAGGACCTATACAAACCGCTTCGTCGGCAAATTTAACATGCAAACTTTCTGCATCGGCTGTAGAGTAAACTGCAACAGTTTTGATTCCCATTTCCTTACATGTACGAATTACACGTAGTGCAATTTCTCCTCTATTCGCAATTAATATTTTTTTAAACATCTTATTTAAATTAAAAATTACAAATTCCAATCTTCAAATTCCAACTCATTGGATTTTGTGATTTGTCTATTGGAATTTTTAAAAATTATGATGGATCTACTAAGAATAAAGGTTGATCAAATTCTACTGGAGACATATCGTCTACAAGAATTTTTACAATTTTACCAGAAACTTCAGATTCGATTTCGTTGAATAATTTCATTGCTTCAATTACGCAAAGAACATCACCTTTAGATACAGTGCTTCCAACTTCAGTGAAAACTGGTTTATCTGGAGATGGTTTTCTATAGAATGTTCCAATGATTGGAGATTTTATAGTAATATATTTAGAATCGTTAGCAGCTGGTGCTTCTGGAGTTACACTTACAACTGTTGGAGCTGTAACTTGTGGAACTGCCGCTTGAGGTAAAGCTGCCTGAGCAGGTAATTGCTGTACGTAAGTTGCTTCAGTTACATTTGTTTCTAAAGTTGTTCTGATCGTGATTTTTACATCATCCATTTCTAACTTCACTTCTGCAACGCCCGAATTTGCAACAAATTTGATTAGGTTTTGAATTTCTTTTAAATCCATAATGATTCGTTTTTAGTTTTAATTTATTTTTTATCGTAAGCCCATTTCAAATAGATAGATCCCCAAGTGAATCCACCACCAAAAGCGGCAAAGATAATATTATCTCCTTTTTTAAGCTTATCTTCAAAATCAGCTAATACTAATGGTAAAGTTCCAGAAGTAGTATTACCATATCTTTCGATATTTACCAGCACTTTAGACTCGTCTAATTCTAGTCTTCCTGCAGTAGCATCGATAATACGTTTGTTAGCTTGGTGTGGCACTAACCAGTCAACATCTTGATTTGTCAAATTATTTCTTTGTAAAATCAATTCGCTGGCATCTGCCATATTGGTTACAGCATATTTGAAAACAGTTTTACCGTCTTGCATAATATTGTGCTGTCTGTTTTTAATAGTTTCTTCTGAAGGCGGAATCAAAGAACCTCCTGCTGGAATTTTAAGAAAATCACGTCCTACACCATCACTTCTTAAATACTCATCCTGCAATCCTAAACCTTCATAATTTGGTTCGAAAAGAACTGCACCAGCTCCATCTCCAAAAATAATACAAGTTGCTCTATCAGTATAATCTACAATAGATGACATTTTATCGGCACCAATTAAAAGTACTTTTTTGTAACGCCCTGACTGAACATACGCTGCAGCCGTTGACATTCCGTATAAGAAACTTGAACACGCAGCCTGCAAATCGTATGAAAATGCATTTGTCGCTCCAATTTCTGTAGCAACATAAACTCCCGTAGAAGCCACCATCATATCTGGCGTTGCAGTTGCCATTATAATCATATCAATCTCAAGCGGATCAATATTTGCTTTTGCAATCAAATCCTTTGCTGCTTGTATCGCAAGATACGATGTACCTTTATCAGCATCTTTAAGAATTCTTCTTTCTTTAATTCCTGTTCGAGCGGTTATCCACTCATCATTGGTATCAACCATTGTTTCTAATACTTGGTTCGAAAGAACGAAGTCAGGAACATAAGCTCCAACAGCGGTAATTGCGGCTGTGATTGTATTCATTATATTCTATTATTTTCCTTTCAAATTATTGATAATTTGAAAAATTTTTAAAAGACTTGAAAATTACAAAAAAAAACGTAACGAATTTGTCTATATTTTCCTAAAAATCGAAAATTATAACCAACAAAAAAAACTCTCACTATGTGAGAGTTCTAGTATAATTTACAAAAACGTATTAAGCAACCGCTTCAGATTTATCGATAACAACTTGCCCTCTGTAGTACATTTTACCTTCATGCCAGTAAGCTCTGTGGTATAAATGCGCCTCACCTGTAATAGGACATGTAGCGATTTGAGCTACAGTAGCTTTGTAATGTGTTCTTCTCTTATCTCTTCTTGTTTTCGAGGTCTTTCTCTTAGGATGTGCCATTTTACTATATTATTTATCCGTTAATAGTTTCTTTAATTTTTCCCAACGCGGGTCAATATCTTCTTCTTTGTTACTCTCTTCCTTTTGTTCTTTTACACTTAATTCATTCAGTTTCGTCAAAGCTTCTGTTTGTAGACTTCCATCTTTAACACCTGGATGAATTCTCTTCTGCGGAACAGAAAGCGCGATCATTTCATAAATATATTGTGCAATATCTACTTCGTGTTCACCATGTGGTAAAATCAACAACTCTTCATTATCATCATTAAATTCTTCTCCAAAGCGAACAATTAATTTCATTTTTCCTTTTATAGGTAAATCAAAATCTTCGCCTGTCAGATCACAAGGTACGTTTACCGTTCCTTTGTGTTTGAATTCTAACTCTAACATATTACTTTTCTTATCGAAAAGTAAATTGACTTTAATATCTGAACTTTGAAACTCGTCGTACTCAAAGTTCTTAAAGAACGTGTTATTTATTTGATACTCAAAATGGTGTTTTCCTAGTTTTAATCCTATGAAAGGAATTAAAAATTCTTTTGTTTTGCTCATTTCAACATCAATTTGATCAATCCGATTCTAAAACTAGATATCCGAATTGGGGTGCAAAGATATAAAATTATTATAAAACTAATAATCTTATTCACCTTTTTTTGTTTATAACTGTTTTTCTTTTATTTTAAGAGGTTTTTGGCTAATCTCCTCATACTGATTACGCGAGCGAAAAATATCAATTGCAAGATAGACTGCTTCTTTAAATGAATTGTAATCTGCCATGTCTTTTCCTGCTATATCATAAGCTGTGCCATGGTCTGGAGAAGTTCTAACCTTATTTAAACCTGCTGTATAATTAACTCCTTTTCCAAAAGACAAGGTCTTAAACGGAATTAATCCCTGATCATGATACATTGCTACAATCGCATCATATTTTTCATAATGACCGCTACCAAAGAAGCCATCTGCTGGAAATGGACCAAAAGCCATTGTACCAGAATCAAATATTTTCTTTAAAACTGGTTTTAAAACCAAATCATCTTCTTTTCCAATCACGCCACCATCACCAGCATGCGGATTCAATCCTAAAACTGCAATTTTTGGCTTCACTATGCTAAAATCCTGAACTAAAGATTTTCTAATAGTTTCAATTTTTTTAGTAATTAATTCTTCTGTTAAATGAGAAGCGACTTCATTTAACGGCACATGATCTGTAATTAAACCTACTCGTAAATTATCTTGAACCATCATCATAAGCGCATCGCCTTCTAATTCTTGATTCAAATAATCGGTGTGGCCTGGAAATTTAAAATCTTCAGACTGTATATTATATTTATTAATAGGAGCTGTAACCAGAACATCTATTTCGCCATCTTTCAAAGCTTTTGTTGCCGCCGCAAAAGATTTTATTGCGTACTCGCCTATTTTAGGATCATTTACTCCAAAATTTATATCAACCCCTTCTCTCCAAAGATTCAGAACATTCACTTTACCAGGAATAATTTGATCTAATTTATCAACTCCATGAAATTGAATTGTCGATGTAAAACTTTTTCTAACAAAAGATAGAATTTTAGCATTTGCAAAAATAACCGGCGTACACAATTCCAACATACGAGAATCTTCGAATGTTTTCAGTATAACTTCGCTTCCAATACCGTTTAAATCTCCAACTGAAATTCCAACAATTATATTTTCTGCTTTTTTATTCATGAGCTCAGTTTATTTATTACTAATTTTGATGTGCAAATTTAGTAAAATAAAACCACAATGTTCACAGGAATTATAGAAACACTCGGCAAGGTTCACGAAATCAGAAAAGATCAAAACAATCTTCACATAACAGTTGACTCATCCATAACACACGAATTAAAAATAGACCAAAGTGTTTCGCACAACGGAATATGTCTAACAGTTGTAGCGATTAAAGACTCTCTTTATACCGTAACTGCAATTGACGAAACAATTTTAAAAACCAATATAGGCGATTGGAAAACTGGCGATATTGTAAATCTTGAAAGAGGAATGAAACTTGGCGACCGCTTAGATGGCCATATTGTACAAGGACACGTAGACCAAACTGGAACCTGCATAAAAATCGAAGAAGCAAACGGAAGTTGGAATTATACTTTTGAATACGATAAGAATCAAAACAATATCACAATCGAAAAAGGTTCAATAACAGTAAATGGAGTTAGTCTTACAGTTATTAATTCTAAGACGAATGAATTTAGCGTTTCAATTATTCCGTATACTTACGAACACACTAATTTTAAAGATTTCAAAGTTGGAACAAAAATCAACCTTGAGTTTGATGTAGTAGGAAAATATATTTCTAGACTGTATTCGATAAACAAATAACATTCTAGATTTTCCATAAAAAAAGCTTCAATGTTAAATTGAAGCTTTTTTTGTTTGATTTTTATATATTGCTATTGCTCCTAAAGCTACACCGCTGGCAAGGAGAAAACTGATATTTTGATTTATTGGGAAATCCGGCGGCTGTGCTCCACAAGGAGGTTCATCACAACCAGGATCCTCTTCCATTTCACCTGAACCCGGATCAGGCAAATCCTGTGCCGTAGCTACCGAAACATTTAACAACAACAAGGCAATTACTAAAAATGGGGCTTTTAGATTTTTCATAAATTCAAGCTATTGCAAAGAGCAAGTCTAGATAATTATTGGTAAATATTCTTCAATAGAAATTTCTCACAAATGCTTTTCTATCTCCAAAATCTAAGACAAAAGTATAAGTTTTTTGCAGAAAAGCAACTTTTAAAACAAAAAAGGGAAAAACAAATTTTAACAATTTTTTCTCAAAACTCTCCCAACCCTTTTCTGGAAACATTCTAGAAAACAAAATGCCTTTTTTGCCACTATTTACAAGACAAACAAGCTTATAAGAATTTCCTGATTTAGAAAAAAAATTCATTTTCATCTTAATCTGCAAAAAATTCTATATTGAAAATTTACATCAAAAATAGAGCTTGAATTCAATTCTAATTATATTCAAGAGAATGTTCTTGAATTAATATATTTGTAAAATTTAATTTCATTAATTAAGAAAATTCAAAACCTCAAATCCAGATCCATTTCAACCTCAAAAGAATCAAATGAAAAACAAATATACAGTCGGAAGTTTATATGCAGGTGTAGGCGGAATTTGTTTAGGATTTGAAAATGCCGGATTTAAACTAGAATGGGCTAATGAATTTGACAAAAAAGCTTGCATCACTTATAGGAACAATTTTGAACACACTCTTATTGAAGGCGATGTAATGCAACTCGATGTAAAAGAGCTCAACAAAATTGACATTCTTACAGCAGGATTTCCGTGCCAACCTTTTTCTCTTGCTGGCCATAGAAAAGGCTTTAATGATAGCAGAGGAAATCATTTCTTTAAAATATTAGATTTTATTGATGAAATGAGACCAAAAGTGGTATTTCTTGAAAATGTCAAAAACCTAAAAGGACATGATAAAGGAAATACCATGAAAGTGATTCAGCGCGAAATCAAAAAACGCAATTATACTTTTGACAGCGCAATCCTGAACACAAAAAATTTTGGAAACATTCCGCACAATCGGGAACGTATTTTTATGGTTGCGTTTGACAAAGATTTCGTGAAAAAAGGTTTTAAATTCAATTTTCCAGAAAAAGAAGAATTAACCCAAAAGGTAACCGATTTAATCATAAAAGAAAAAGTCGATAAGAAATTCTACTACACTGAAGATAAATATATGTACAACATGCTAAAAGAAGCTGTTGTAAGAGAAGATAGAATTTATCAGTTCAGGAGACAATATGTGCGCGAAAACAAAAAAGAAGTGTGTCCTACCTTAACTGCCAATATGGGCACTGGCGGGCATAATGTTCCGATCATTACAACAGAATTCGGTTTTAGAAAATTAACTCCAAGAGAATGTTTCCGTTTTCAAGGTTTTCCAGACAGTTATAAATTGCCAAAAATCTCCAATTCTAGCCTCTACAAGCAGGCAGGAAATTCGGTAAGCATGCCTGTTATTGAAAGACTTGCTTCAGAAATATTCAAATGCATTGAAAAAATAGAAGCCAAACAACTAAAAGCAGCAAGAGTTTAAATACTCAAAAGCATTATTGTCCCTTCAATTCTCGCGAGACAAACTTCTAGGTTTTTCTCAATATCCTTACTCCAAAACCTAAGAACGGTCCAATTTCTATCAATTAAAAAAGAGTTGACTTCTTTGTCCCGCTGTATATTTCTTTCAATTTTCGGAATCCAGTATTCTCGATTCGATTTAATTCTCAATTGCTGCGTTTCCCAATCTTTACCATGAAAAAATTCGCTGTCAACAAAAATGGCAATTTTATATTTGGCAAAAGTAAAATCGGGTCTTCCAAATATCTTTTTGTTGTTTTTTCGATACCTGTAGCCCAATTTCCATAAAGCTTTAGCAAGCCTTACTTCGCCTTTTGTTGCAGTGCTTTTTATTGCCTGCATAGTTTTACTCCGCTGTTCGGGAGTTAATCTATCCATCTGAAGATTAAATTTGTTTTGGATGGATAAAGTTAAGGGATTTTAGAAAAAGAAAAGTTTAATTTTTGATGCGGAAAATTTCAATTTTCACATTTACAAAGCGTTAAAAAACAAAAAAGCCTTTACATTTCTGTAAAGGCTTTGTGTTTCTAAAAGAGTGGTCCCACCTGGGCTCGAACCAGGGACCACCTGATTATGAGTCAGGTGCTCTAACCAGCTGAGCTATAGGACCGGTTTAGAGGATGCAATATTACTACTATTTTTCATTCACTCCAAATATTTTAAGACATCATTTTAATTTAATTTTAAAACTTTCGTTGAATTTTAAAAACGAAATTGATTTTCAACGTCTTATTCAAAAATTAAAATAACATTTTTTTATTTAATTTCTTGGCAAAGCTCCACCAAAACCCCATTTGTGTTCTTTGGATGCAGAAAAACGACCAATTTATTATCGGCTCCCTTCTTCGGAACTTCATTAATTAAGACAAAACCTTCACTTTTTAAACGTACAATTTCAGCTTCGATATCATCAACATCAAAAGCAATGTGATGAATACCTTCTCCTTTTTTTTCTAAAAACTTTGCAATCGGACTTTCTGGATTTGTTGCCACCAAAAGTTCAATTTTATTATTTCCGGTCTGAAAGAAAGAAGTTAATACCCCTTCGCTTTCTACAGCTTCCATTTTATAAGACGGAACACCAAGCATTTTTTCGAACAAAATATTGGCATCATCCATATTTTTTACTGCAATTCCGATATGTTCTATTTTGTTTACCATTGTTTCAAATTTATTGGTTCGTGTATGTTCTAAAATAACCACATTCTGCAATAACATCCTGATAATATTTTGTGTCAGAATAGTCTTTTCTTAAAGCTTTGAATGAATTCCAAGCAATAAAATTAACTTTATCATCTTGAATTTCCCAATAGCTGTTTATGTTATTGTATTTTTTATTGTAATAGTCATTTCTTTCACATTTCGAAATCAAATACAAACATTTTGCTTTTTGTTCTTTGTTTGATGCAGCTTCAAAAGCTTTTTGGTAATACATTTTAGAAACTGAATTGTTTGTAATCATTTCTTTCATCGAATCTCTAAATGAATATGGACTCGATCCGTAACCCACAATACTCATTTCGTAAAAAGTTCTTCCGTTTCCAAAATGAGAAATATTATAAAAAGCATTTCCTAACAAAAGACTGTTTGTGTAAACATCTTCTTTTTGAGCCAATTTATCCTGCATTTCTTTTATAGTAGTTAAGAAATCCATGAAAGTATATTTTCTCTTTTGATACGCTGCATGTTCGCAATCGTGACAATCTTTAATATTTCCGTTAAACGGATTTCCTAAGAATTTATAATATTGAACTGAATCTGTTTGCTTCATGAATTCAATCGCTTCTGGAATTTTGTTTTTGAAAGTTGCCTGAACCGCCTGAAAGTTATTAATGTCTTTCAATTTTAAACTATAAATTCCTGCACCAATTTTCTCAATTTCAGATTTATTAGACTTTTCTAAAAAGCCTTTTATTGCAAGCAGATTTTTTTCATTGTCATAATAAGCATTTCCGTCGTTCCAATAACTATAGCGTGATTCTCCATAAATCTCGGCCATAACCTGATCTCCTTTTTCTTTATAAAGATTTGACAAATAACTTCTGCTCCATGAAGAAGCATTCTGGTAACGAAATGTGTCTCCTTTATAATTTTTAGGAAGTTCAGTGTACAACCAATTCAAATCAGCTAGAATGGTTTTCTCATTTTTATCTGTTAGCTTATCGATCTTGCTTAAATTATTTACAAAGCGCAATAAGCGAAGTTGCATTCCTGCCAATTCTGTTTTCGGAAGTGTTTTTTCAGCTTTGCTGTAATTTTTATCCGCATTTGCATAATCTCCTTTTAGCGTCTGAAGATATCCAATTGCAATATCCCATAAATATGGCTTTTCTGTATTTCCTGCAGCAGAAATTTTCGCTATCAAATCAACAGCGCTATTGTCTACTTTTGCTTTATTTTCTGCTTTATTTTCGGCAACAGTCTGCGGTTTTGGTTTCTGATTTTCTCCTTGCCCGTCTACCTGAAACGAATTATTTATTTTTTGTTCTAGCGAATTAACCAATCTTGTTCCTAAATAATTCAGATGTTCGCTTTTTGGATCTAATTCGTAAATTTTTTCAATCGCCTGTTTTTCGTCTTTATAATATCCGTGAATCGCCCAAAGCGCCGCTTTTTCTTTGTTATTTTTTGCCATTGCCAAAGCTTTAGTCCAATCTGACTCATTTTTTGGCTTAAAGCTATAAGCTGTAACCACTCTTAATTCTGGACATTTATCAAAAACTTGCGCATACAAATAGTTAGAAGTCGCATATTTTTTCTGTTTATAATTAATTCCAGCAACATACGCCAAAGCACGATAATACAGAGTGTTCTTTGCAACAGAACTTTCGGTTTTATTAAAAAAGTCAATTGCTTTTTGCTTGTCATTGCTATAAAAACGTGCTTTCATCGTCAGGAACCAATATCTGTTTTTCAAAAACGGATCAGACAAAGTATTGTACACATTTTCTATGGACTGAATCATTTTGGCATCATTGAAAGTTTTTGCCACGACAGGATCATAACTCCAATAATCATCACCAATTGAAACCGTTTCTATTTTTTGAGCCAAATACAGAAATTCTACAAAGTTTTTTACTTTCTCATCTTTCAGATTCAGCTTTTTCCCCCATTTTTGAGTGCTTTTATTTTCTTTTTTCGTTTTATAATAAACATGCAAACCTTCAATTTCTTCTTTATTTTTGATGATATTTTTGTCATCAGAATAATATCTAGGTTTTTCATCACCAATCAAAAAATAATTGACTGTTGTTGTATCGACTTTTCCTTTTAAATAATCTGCCCAATCTGATTTTATATTTTTATTAAAACGAGAATTGTGTTGGGTATCAAAACCAATTCCGTAAAATATTCCTCCCGATAGAAACAAAGGCGAATACGATTTGTCAGCAAAAGTTTCTGGAGTGAAATTTGAATTATAAGAACCATAAGAATCCCAATCTCCATCTGCGCAAGCGTATGCAATTCCGAATGCAGAAAGCAAAACGGCACTAGAAACAAGAAATAACTTGCTTAAAAATATTCTTTTCATAATTGTTTAAATTGAATTCGTCTAAATCGTAAAATATAATTTCGTTTGGCTTTTCGACAAGATGATCTTGCAAATCTTCTGCCATTTCTTTTAAATCCTCTGGTTTTATTTCTTCTATTTTCAAAAGATCATTTTCTTCATAAAAAACACCATTTTTATAATTGGAATGTTTTACCCTAAAAAAAATCGGACTTGTTTTTTCAAAGTTGGAATCTTTTTCTAATGATGCACTGCTCATTTTAGAACTCAGTCCAATCACTTTATTATTTCTAATATGAATTCCCCAAGAATAAATTGGAAAAGCAAAATCGAGATGCAGCGGATATCTTTTTAAACTTTTAAGATATCGCTCTGCCACTTTCTGATCGTAAATAGAATTTAGAGAATCGGGTGCAATCGATCCCATATTATAATACATCAAAACTCCAGAATCGACATTTGGGATTTTTGTCTTTTTAAAGTATTTCACCTGATGCAATCGAATAGTAGCTGAAAGTTTCTTTTTCGAAAGTTTTTTAAAAACCTCAATAAATTTTAAATAATTGTCTTTGCTTTTTAAAGTCCAATCGCAGTCAATTTGAATTTCCTGACACGTAATTTCGTTTTTAGAATTAATCTGTTCTATAAAATCAAAAGTTTTCTGAGCTAGATTCTCCACATCAAGATTGGGTTGCAGCATCACTTTGTTTTGAATGAAAACTACAGGAACAATTGTATAGTTTTTTGGGTCTTCTTCAAATCGAATAGGACTTATGGGAATGGGTAAATTTGATTCAGGATGAAGTCCAATATCAAAATACCTTACATACAGCTTTTGAACACCATTCTCATTCAAAACTTCTTTTTCTGTTTTTGAAAATTTGAACAACGTTTTCCAGTAATAAAAAGAGATTACAGGTTTTTCATTTTTAGTGCATGATAACATTAAAAAGAGAAACAAAACTGGAAAAATTCGCTTGAACAAAACTTAGAAAATTATATTTTACCCCAAAAGTAAGAAATTATATCATTTTAAAATGTTTGAAACACCAAAATTTTAGAAGATCCGCAAAAGTGCCAAATCCTAATAAATGGCTAAAAAATTTCGATTAAAGCAAATATAATCGTTATTTTGTGCAATCAAATTGAAAAACCGTTATGTTGAAAAACACTCTAAAATATATTGCATTTATAGTTTTAATATCAATGATAAGCTGCGCAAAAAGAGGCAGTATTACCGGCGGTTTAAAAGATACGTTACCTCCTGTTTTAACATCTAGCTTTCCAAAAAATTTCAGCACCAATTTTAAAGGAAGTACAATCACTTTAAATTTTGACGAATATGTCAAACTTAAAAACACCAATAAGCAGCTGATTATTTCTCCGCCTTTAAAAAATGAGCCATTAATTACGCCTATGAGTGTCAGCAAATTTATCAAGATTGAACTTCGAGATACTTTGTTGCCAAACACAACTTACAGTTTAAATTTTGGGCAAGCTATTCAGGATAACAATGAAGGAAATGCCCTAAATCAGTTCAAATATATTTTTTCAACAGGATCGCATATTGATTCGCTGAAATTGAATGGAAGAATTAAAGATTCTTACGGAAAATATGTTGACAATTTTGTTTCTGTAATGCTATACGAAGTAAATGATAAATTCAAAGATTCTACCATTTACAAAGATTTTCCACGCTATATTACCAATACTTTAGATAGTATGCGAACTTTTCAGTTTGAAAATTTAAAGGAAGGGAAATATCTTTTGGTTGCTTTAAAAGACAAAGGATCTAACAATAAATTTAACCCAAAAGACGATAAAATTGGTTTTCTGAAAAATTACATCACAGTTCCTTCAGATACTGTTTACGAATTAGAATTATTTAAAGAAACGCTTCCGCTAAAAGCATTCAAACCTATTCAGGCTTCTGGAAACCGCTTGTATCTTCCGTATGAAGGAAAACAGGATTTTAAGAAATCACAACCAAAAATTACCTTAAAAAATGGCAATGAAGTTCTGGAAACTATAGTAACCCAATTCCCTAAAAAGGATTCGTTGCAAGTTTGGTACAAACCTGTAAAAGCAGATTCGCTATCAATGGAAGTTGAGAAAGGAGATTACAAAAAGAGATTCTCTTTTAAAATTAAAGCCTTAAAAAAAGACACTTTAAATATTAAAGCAGTGCAAAATGGTCAGCTTAATTTTAGAGACCGTTTTACATTGGAAACTGAAACTCCATTGGTAAAATTTGATAAATCTAAAATCAAATTGGTTAACAAAGATTCTGTTGCAGTTCCTTACACGACAGAATACGATGAATTTGACCAAAAGCTTTATTTTGATTTCAAAAAAGAACCTCTTGATAAATACAGTTTTACGTTCTTGCCAGGCGCTTTGACCGATTTTTACGAAAAAACAAACGATACTTTATCGTACAAACTCAGCACTAAAGAATATGCCGATTACGGAAACATCATTTTAAATCTGAAAAATGTAAAACGTTTCCCTATAATTGTCGAATTGACCAATAAAAAAGGAGATGTTGTTTTAGCCGAAGGATATTCTGAAGGCGCAACTACTTTAGAATTCAATTTGTTGCAGCCTGATATGTTTACGGTTCGTATTATTTATGATGACAATAAAAATAAAGTGTACGACACTGGAAACTTCTTAGAAAAGAGATATGCCGAAGAAGTTTTTTACAATCAGGAGGAATTTGATGTCCGTGCCAATTGGGACAGGAACGAAACCATCGACTTAAGCATTCCGTTTAATCCAGAAGTCGAGAAAAAACAAGACGATAAAAAGAAAAAAGAAGCAGAAAAGAAACGGAAAGCGTTCTAAAGCTTGATTTCGAACTGATCTTTATCGCTTAGAAAATCTAATTTTTTACGCGTTTCATACATGGTGTTTTTGTCTAATTCTACGACAAAGACACCATTTTTTTCTTGCGGTTCTAAAATATAATTTCCCAAGAAATCTATCGCTTGCGAATGGCCAATATGTTCAAAATGATGAGCATCTTTCCCTATTCTATTTACCCCAATTACGTACGAAAGATTTTCAATAGCACGCGCTTTTAGCAAAGCATCCCAAGCATTGGTACGCACTTTGGGCCAATTGGCGACATACAAAATCAGATCGTAATTTTCCGTATTGCGCACAAAAACCGGAAATCTCAAATCGTAACAAACCTGTAGGCATATTTTCCAATCCAGATAGTCTACAATAACTTTTTGATTTCCGCGTGTATACACTTTGTCCTCACCTGCCAGAGAAAAGGAATGACGTTTATCGTAATATTGTATTTCGCCCGACGGAAAAACAAAAATCATACGATTATAATATTTTCCATTTTCCGCAATAACTACACTTCCTGTAATTGCTGTATTTTTTTGCTTTGCCTTAAACTTCATCCATCCAATCGTTTCTCCTTGCATCGTTTCGGCAACTTCAGAAGCATTCATTGTAAATCCGGTTGAAAACATTTCTGGAAGCACAATCAAATTTACTTCCGAATCGATTTCATTAATTTTTGAATCGAAATTTTCTCGGTTTTTACTGGCATCTTGCCAAAAAAGATCGGTTTGGATTAAAGCAATTTTCATCTTGTTTTATGGATAAATAGAAAAAACAGGTTTTGAAATTAAATCACAGTCAAGTCAGGAAAATTCTCTTTGTATAATTTTAGTTTTGCATGAGTTGGCTCTTCTTCAGTTATAACATAATTTATCTCAGACAAACTAGCTATTTTCATTTTAAGAACTGTATTTAGCTTTTCTGTAATGGTTAAAACCGCTGTTTTTTTAGAAGCCTGAATCATTGCTTTCTTAACCTGAACAGTTTCCCAATCAGAATCAGAATAACCACCATCTATGTCTAAAGCATTTGTTCCAAGAACCAGAAGATCTGCTTTTATATTAGCCAATTGATGAAAAGCCTCTCCGCTCACACACATCTGACTATACGAAGAAATGCTTCCGCCAATCATTATGGTTTTAATATTTGGTTTATCTAAAAGCTGCACAGCCGTTAACGCAGTAATAGTAAAAACAGTCAAATTAAGATCGTTTGGAATTAATCGGATAAATTCGCGAATGGTTGTTCCGCCATCCACAATTAAAACCATTCCGTCATGGAGAAGATCTACTGCTTTTTGTGCAATAACTTGTTTTGCTTCTACTGCATAAGTTTGGTTCGATGACGAATAGTGATATCCTTTGGTCATCGCACCACCTTTTACTTTGATTAAAAGTGAATCGGCATCAAGCTCGTTAATATCTCGTCGAACAGTATCTTCAGAAACACCAAGTTTAGCCGAAAGAGTTTCAAAACTTACACGAGTGTGCAGGTTAATCTCTTTTAAAATATGATTTTTACGTTCTTCCTTACTGTAATTTAAAACTTCATTTTCCGTGCTCATGCCTATTATTTTTTTTCTAATTACAAAAATAAACATTTCAGGAAACAATTCATCGAAACAAAAAATCAAATTAGCGCATTAGATCACTTTAAAACAAAACAGAACCCGTTTGCATCAAAAACTTAAAATCACCTGTTTTAAGCTCTTTTTTAAGATAAATTGAAGCCTTTTACAGATTTGAACGGATTTACAAATAAATTACGCTGTTTCAGAAAACAAAAAACGCTTCCGTCGTAACGGAAGCGTTTTTCTAAAATATACTAAATTGTGTATTATCCTTTTAAGCTTGCTGCTAAATACTCACGGTTCATACGTGCGATATTTTCAAGCGAAATTCCTTTTGGACATTCGATTTCGCAAGCTCCTGTATTAGTACAGTTACCGAAACCTTCTAAATCCATTTGGTGAACCATGTGTAAAACACGATCCGTTGCTTCAACTTTACCTTGTGGCAATAATGCATATTGAGAAACTTTTGCAGAAACGAATAACATTGCTGAAGAGTTTTTACAAGTTGCAACACAAGCTCCACAACCAATACAAGCAGCAGCATCAAATGATTTATCTGCATCGTCTTTTGGAACTGGAATAGTATTCGCGTCGATTGTATTTCCTGAAGTATTTACAGAGATAAACCCTCCTGCGTGTTGAATTCTGTCAAAAGAACTTCTGTCAACCACTAAATCTTTAATTACTGGGAAAGCTTTTGCTCTAAATGGCTCGATAAAAATCGTATCACCATCTTTAAACATACGCATGTGCAACTGACAAGTTGTAACTCCTCTGTCTGGTCCGTGTGCTTCTCCATTGATGAATAAAGAACACATTCCGCAGATTCCCTCACGACAATCGTGGTCAAATGCAACTGGTTCTTCTCCTTTGTTGATTAAACCTTCGTTAAGAACGTCTAACATTTCAAGGAAAGACATGTCCGGCTCGATTCCATCGATAGGATATTCTACAATCCCTCCTTTATCTTGAGCGTTTTTTTGACGCCATATTTTTAATGTAAGTTTCATACCTTTTTCGTTTGAAAGTCATAAAGTCGAAAGTCGAAAGTCGCTTGGCACATTTTGCCTTTTGACTTTAAGACTTTGGGCTTTCGACCAAATTCTTATTTATAACTTCTTTGAACTAATTTAATGTTTTCGTAATTAAGAGGTTCTTTATGTAATACCGCGTCACTTGGTTTTCCTTTGTATTCCCAAGCTGCAACGTATGCAAAGTTTTCGTCATCACGAAGTGCTTCTCCTTCTTCTGTTTGGTATTCTTCACGGAAGTGACCTCCACAAGATTCGTTACGGTGTAAAGCATCTTTCGCGAACAATTCTCCTAATTCTAAGAAATCGGCAACACGAGTTGCTTTTTCTAATTCTTGATTAAATTCGTAAGCACCTCCAGGAACTTTTACATCTTTATAAAACTCTTCACGTAAAGCAGCAATTTCTTCGATAGCTTCAGTTAATCCTTTAGCATTACGAGCCATACCTACTTTATTCCACATAATTTTTCCAAGTTTTTTATGGAAATAATCTACAGAATGTTTACCGTTATTATTGATAAACTTATTGATTTGATCTACAACTGCTTTTTCAGCTTCAACGAATTCTGGCAAGTCTGTAGAAATTTCTCCCATTTTAATATCTGGAGCTAAATAATCTCCGATAGTGTATGGCAATACGAAATATCCATCAGCCAAACCTTGCATTAAAGCAGAAGCTCCAAGTCTGTTTGCTCCGTGGTCAGAGAAGTTAGATTCTCCAATTGAGAAACATCCAGGAATTGTAGTCATTAAGTTATAATCAACCCAAGTTCCACCCATTGTGTAGTGAACCGCTGGGTAAATCATCATTGGTGTAGTATAAGGATCTTCGTCAACGATTTTGTAATACATCTGGAATAAGTTTCCGTACTTACTTTTCACGATAGCAGCTCCTAATTTAGTTACCAAAGCAGCATCTTTATCATCTAAACCTTTTACATAAGCATCTTCAGTTCCGTAACGTTTGATTGCTGCTGCGAAATCCAAGTAAACTGCTTCTCCAGTTTTGTTAACTCCAAAACCAGCATCACATCTTTCTTTAGCTGCACGAGACGCAACATCACGAGGCACTAAGTTACCAAACGCAGGATATCTTCTTTCTAAGAAATAATCTCTTTGGTCTTCAGATAAATCAGTTGCTTTTTTCTTTCCTTCACGGATTGCTTTTGCATCTTCAAGGTTTTTAGGTACCCAAATACGACCGTCATTACGTAAAGATTCAGACATCAAAGTCAATTTAGACTGGTGATCTCCTGAAACTGGAATACATGTTGGGTGAATTTGCGTGTAGCAAGGATTTGCGAAAAACGCTCCTTTTTTATGAATTTTCCAAGCTGCTGTTGCGTTACTTCCCATAGCATTTGTTGAAAGGAAAAATACGTTTCCGTATCCTCCAGAACCAATTACTACTGCGTGAGCAGAATGTCTTTCTATTTTTCCTGTAATCAAGTCACGAGCGATAATACCTCTCGCTTTTCCGTTCACGATTACAATGTCAAGCATTTCGTGACGGTTGTACATTTTAATTTTTCCACGACCAATCTGACGGTTCATTGCAGAATAAGCTCCTAACAATAATTGCTGTCCAGTTTGTCCTTGTGCGTAAAATGTACGAGAAACCAAAGTTCCTCCAAAAGAACGGTTATCAAGAAGTCCGCCATATTCACGAGCCAACGGCACCCCTTGAGCCACACATTGGTCAATAATATTACCTGAAACCTCAGCTAAACGATAAACGTTTGCCTCACGAGCACGGTAATCTCCACCTTTTACAGTATCGTAAAACAATCTGTAAATAGAGTCACCGTCACCTTTATAGTTTTTTGCTGCGTTGATACCTCCTTGCGCCGCAATAGAGTGCGCACGACGTGGAGAATCTTGGAAACAGAATGCTTTTACGTTATATCCTAACTCAGCCAAAGTAGCCGCAGCCGAACCTCCAGCCAAACCTGTACCAACTACGATAATATCTAAATTACGTTTGTTAGCAGGGTTTACTAAATTAATATGATCTTTATAATTTGTCCATTTGTCCGCTATAGGACCATTTGGAATTTTTGAATCTAATGCCATTATAATTGATATTAATTATTGAAATGATGAAATAAAGCGATAATTACAAAAAGCGCTGGAACTACAACTGCGAACCAGTAACCTACTTTTGATAAAAATCTTGAGTATTTGTTGTGCATCCCTACAGATTGAAGAGAAGATGCAAACCCGTGCCATAAATGGAATCCTAAAAGGATAAAAGACACACAGTACAATGCTGTACGGATTGGGTCGTGAAATTTGTGAACCAACTCACCATAATACCTTGTAGCATCTGGCGCTGTACCCGCAATATACTTGTAGGTAACTTCAGGAAACCAGAAATCATAAAAGTGCAATCCTAAGAAAGCTAAAATAACCAATCCAGAAATAATCATATTTCTAGAACTCCAAGAAGCATTCGCAGCTCCGTTGTATTTAGCGTAAGCGATTGGTCGTGCTGCGCTGTTTTGAGCAGTAAGAATAAATCCCATTACGAAGTGGAAAATTACTCCAATTGCCAAAATTGGCTGCATTACGTACTGAATCAGCGGATTGTATCCCATAAAGTGAGAAGCTTCATTGAAAACGTCTTCACTAATAATAGAAATAAAATTTAAGGAAACATGCAGCGCTAAAAACGTGATTAAGAATATTCCCGAAAGAGCCATAGCTACTTTCTTTAAGATGGAAGCATTCAATAGTGCAGATTGTGCCATAAGTGTTAAGTAGTTTGTTTTAAAAAATTACACAAAAATAATTCAATTACAAAAGAACTACAACCATTTCGCTCTTATTTATAATGATTTTAAAATAGCTCAATTCTACGTATTTTTACGTACAATAATAAAGCTACTAAAAAATAATTCACTATGTAAATTTCAAAATACTGCTTTTTAAGCCATAGCTGGGAAATTTAATTCTAAGTAGATTACCAAAAATTTATCATATTGTTATTTTATTCAAACTTTTGATTTATTTTCTTCAAAAGTGCTCTTCGGCAGAAATTTTATCTAAGTAAAAAATTGTCATTCCGCAACATAGTTTTACCTTTAGCGGCTCAAAAAATTAAGAATGAAAACAGGAATTGATGCTATATCCTTCGATGTAGCAAACATACATTTACCCATAAAAACTTTGGCGATCGCCAGAAATATTGAACCAGAAAAATTAGAAAAAGGTCTTGGATTACTAAAAATGACTTTTCCAGACGTTCATCAGGACGCGGTTGTTTTTGGAGCAAATGCTTTAACCAAGCTTATCATTGATAATAAAATTGATTTAAAAGAAATAAGCCGAATCTATGTTGGTACCGAAAGCGGTGTTGACAGCTCAAAACCTATCGCTTCTTATTTAATTAGTTTAATGGAGCAAAAATTTGGAGAAGATTCTCTAGCTGAATGTGATGTTGTAGATTTCACTTTTGCCTGTATTGGTGGAGTTGATGCCATGCAAAACTGTCTAGATTTTGTAAAACTGAATCCGACTAAAAAAGCAATTGTAGTTACTTCTGATTTTGCAAAATACGATTTAAACTCTGGCGGAGAGTACACGCAAGGAGCCGGAGCTGTTGCCATGTTAATTGCTGCAAACCCAAAAATTATTGCTTTTGATGACAATTGGGCAACAAGTACAAAAGGTGTTTTTGATTTCTTTAAACCATACAGAACGATTTCTAAAGAAGAAATTACTAAAAACGCAAACAACGATTCTTGGTTTGATAATTTAGAAGCTGAAATAGAAATCCATAAAGATCAGCCTGTTTTTGACGGACAATATTCGAATCAATGTTACATGGATCGTACGCGCAATGCATATTTTTCATTCAAAAAATTAAAAAACACTACCGAAACTTTATATAACACTTGGCACAGTATTGTAATGCACTTGCCATATTCTTTTCAAGGAAGAAGAATGTTATCTGAAATATACGCTTTAGACAGTGCCAAAAAAATTATTACCGATGACATTGCTCCCGCAGATTATCAGACAAAAATTAAGGAAGTGGCAAAATCTGATGATTACAGAAGTTTTGTAACCGAGAAATTACAGCCAGCTGAATTGGCTTCTTCTTTAATTGGAAATCTTTATACGGGTTCTATTTTCATGGGATTATTATCTACTCTTGCTCATTTTTATGATACGAATAAAGAAGTAGCTGGAACTAAATTTGGTTTCTTAGCTTATGGAAGCGGATCAAAATCGAAAGTTTTTGAAGGAACGATTCAGCCAGAATGGAAATCGGCTTTAGAAAACGTGAAACTTTTTGAAAATTTAGCCGAAAGCGTAGAAATTGATTTCAGCACTTACGAAAGTCTTCATAAAAAAGAACAAAAACAAAGCGTAAGAACTCCTAAAAACGAATGGGTTTTAGATAGAATCGAAAAAGAAATCCCAGTTTTGATTGGGGCGAGATATTATAAATGGATTGATTAAATTTCATCCCGATAGCTATCGGGACCAAATTCCAATAAAAAAACCGAAGCAAACGCTTCGGTTTTTTGTTTTATACCCACATAGTTTGTCATTTCGACGGAGGAGAAATCTCCACAAGTAACTCTACAAAGATTGGAAACATACTATACCGAGCTTCTCGCGGAGATTTCTCCTCCGTCGAAATGACAAGATTGCGCAAAAACCTTTGTCAAAGTTTTAAACTTTGACAAAGGTTACGGCGTAAACAAATGATTAATCCTTCTTATCCTGTTGTTCTGTCTGCACAAAACTTCCATTAACGGAACGATCTTCGGCATTCATTCCATTTGCCATTCCAAGCATAAAGGCCGTTATTATAATTATAAATTTTCTTTTTACCCAATGAAGAAGTGGTCGCTTAGATTGCTCCAAGCGAGAATTTTTATTTTGTTTATACATTTTAAAAATGATAAATGATTAGACATTATTGTATCATCTGTGCTTAGAAATAAATTTTCTTAAGCGCTGTATAAACTTTTATCGAAGTATTTTGAAGTGATTATTTCATTTATAAAAACAGATTGATTTATAAATGAAGTTAGATTTTGATGAAGCAGATTTTGAATTTTTAGCAGGTTCTTAATTTGAAAAGTAAAAACAGTTTCGGTTTTGAGAAAATTCAAAACATTTGAAAATCTTATTTCATTCCAAGAAACGGCTTGTCCCAATTTATATAAACGAGGACTTTTAAGCTCTATTTCTTTTCTTAAAATTACAAACGAAGATTGGTAATATTCTGCCGATTTAGGTTGAGAATATAAAGTACCATCGCCCACAATCACGACAAAAGTCAGAAAGAGCGCGATTAAGTATTTTATATGCTTTTTCAATCTTTTAAGTTTTAGATTATAGAACGAAAATACGATTTTTATTCGTTCGGCACTTTTTTGGTTTCATTTTTATAGAGCAACAATCCTAATCCAAAAACAAAAACGAGACAGCTTAAAAACATCCAAACTCCATTTTTCAAAACAAAAAAGGAAAATCCCACAGCAACCGACCCCGCAATTACCATTAAAGATTTTACAGTTTCTGTTTTTATAAAAGCAAATGCATGCAAAGCCAAACCAAGAAAAAGCAAAGACGGACCAACAGCCACAAATGGATAAAAAATCAATGGCGAATTGCCGATGTGCTGGCTTAACTGTTCTTTTGCAATTTCATTATTTCCGTAGCTTGACATCATAAAATCGATTGTACAAAGGCCGATATGGGCAATAACACCTAAAGTTGTCAGTACAGAAGCAACAGCACTTATTTTGCTTTTAGGGAATGCATCATTAAATGACAATAAAAAACAAGCTCCAATTAAATTGAACCAATGCGCAAAATCTACTGAATCGCTTAAACTTGGCAAAAGTTTAGAAAAAAATAAATAACTGACTAGAAAAAAGACTACCCCAATCAAGCAACATTGTTTTGTATTCATAGTTTTCTCAACTTTTATTGTTTATAAATCGTAAACTTATTATGACTCAAAGTAAAACCCAAATTCTCATAAATCGCTACATTCTCAACTCGCTTTTTATTTGTGGTCACTTCGATACTTTTCAAATTATTTTTCTCAGAAAAATCCAAAATCTCATTTATTAATAATCGTCCAACGCCTTGACCACGATATTTTTGATGAATAAAAAACTCCTGAATCTCACCAACAAATCCGCAATGATGCAAAAGATTTTGAGTATGAAAACTAATAAATCCTACGCCTACGCCTACGCCTTCATTTTCGTTTTCGGCAATGAGATACAGATTTTTTGGATTTAAGATGTTTTCACTGAATATCGTTTTGAAAACTTCAAAATCTAAAACTTCATTTTCGAGTTCACAGATTGCTTTGTAGACGAAATCTAGATCTTTAGGTTCTATTTTTCTTATTTTCTGGTTTGATTTCATAATTTCTATATCAATTTAGACTGATAGCCATTCTAAAGTTATAAACTTATCACAATTGTCTCTCATATCTTCAGCCCAATCAACCAGTATTGCTGCACCTCCATTTTTAATTTCATTTCTAACTATATCATAATTTTCTTTTGCATCATCAGGTCCTAATCCTGCTAATTCAAAAACGATATATTTTGTTTTAGACAATGTTGTGTATAATGAAAGTAGTCTTTTGGAATTCCAGTGAAGTTCGTTTATTTTCGTCTTTTTATTAATCCATGGAATTTCATAAATTTTTTGGATAAATTCACTTTCTAGATTTGCTCTTTTCTTTAAATATTCACCAACTTTTATTGGAAAAAACAATCTTCTAAATTTTGATTCTCTAAAATAATCTACGTAAGTCAGCGACTTTGTGACAATCACATTTTCATTTTTTATTTTTCCAGTAAAAGCATTAACTAATTCCGTTTTAATATCTTGAAAATGAGCTCCACCATACAAATACAAGACAACCAGCTCTCCTTCTCTTAACTCAAAAGGCGGTATAAAATACTCCTTGGTTCTTATTCCTTTACTTTCTATTAATAGCTCTTTCATTTCTCAAGACGTTCAAATTTCTGTTTATATTTTTGAAGATACTTATTCCATTCCTCATGATTTTTATAAACAGAAAAAGCAAAATCAACTGTTTCTTTGCTGAAATGATTTCCAAAAATATTCTCCAAATATTCTATCCCAGCATCAATTACTTGTTTTAAAACCTGCAATTTATCAATTCCATTTGCTTCGCAGGCTTTATCGAGCCATAATCCTTTTCCAATTTTCACATATTCTACAAGAAGGTTTTCTGTTATAAATTGAGGAGGAACATCATTTATATCTGGTTCATGTCTTCCGTTTTTAAAAACTAACAGAATTAGTTCTTCCGAATAATAATCTTCTGGAATTAATCCCAGCATTGTACCATTTTCAGCTGCTTTAAAACAAAGTTCTTTGGTGATAAATTCATCAGGAATTACCTTAATCGCAAAACCATCTTTATTCACTAATTTCTCGCAGAGCTCAGAAGTTATTAAATCCTGATTGATAAATGGCAAAGCATAAAATGTAATATTTAATGCTAAATTGCAAAGCTCTTCGGTTTTAAACTGCTCTGGAACAAGTTTAAGATCTCTATAATTTGCCAAAACACGATCGCGCCAATATTCATAAGTTTTAGCTGGCGGATTATTTTGTTTTAAAACCAATTCGCCTCTTGCCAAATCTCGTTCTAATTCTTCAAAAGTTTCAATTAATGGATTGTCTAATAACTTCCGTAATTTATTTGAAATAATTTCTCCGCAAGTTTTGTCGTCAAATTCACATTCATTTTTTGGATCAATTTTGTCTCTATCGTTATAATAAAACAGATCATTTTTTCTTTCTGAAAATGCTGTGTTGTGATCTGTTACGATAAAAACTGGAGAATTTATTGAACCCAAACAATTGAAACTTCCATGATTATAATACGTCATCACAACTTCTTTTGCCGTAACATTTCCTTTAATTTCAACATTCGCACCACCAAGCAAAAGACTTTGGCAGTTTACATTTCCATTTATAAAAATATACTGTCCATAATCGCCTTCGGCATTGATAATTGAGCCGCTTACACAAAGATTTCCGCTTATAAAAATGCCTTCAATCCTTATTTCTTCGATCTTTTTAGCCGGGAGATTTAGCAAATTAGCAAGCCATTTTTTCTCTTTATCTTCATAAAGATCTAAATAAAAATTTCCTTCAAAATTGACATCTTCTTCTGCTGTCAGAAAAAAATCCTCGTCTTGCCAATCATCAAAATAATCGAACTTTTCATCTTCACTTAAAAAAGGATATTTGGTTTTGATTTCGGATATTGTTGTTAATTTAAAATTAGAAGTCTGCATTTTATTGATATTAATCGAAGTTGATTTGTGAATATCAAGATTACACAATTCTAAATTCAAAATCAAACAATAGTCAGAAAAATTGTATTTTTACTCCACAAAAAAGAACTTGCAACTGCAAACTTGTTTTCTGCATAAACCAAAAATGTAAAAGAATTTTAAATATCTTTGAATCATGAGCACAGCAATAAAACCAAAACATATCGGTAGAAACATTAGCCGAATTAGAGAACTGAGAGATATGAAGCAGGAAGCGCTTGCGATTGCACTTGGTGTTAGTCAGCAATCTATTTCTAATCTCGAAGGAAGTGAAAACGTTGATGACGAAAAACTAAGCAGAGTTGCAGAAGCTTTGGGAGTCACACCTGAAGCAATAAAAAACTTTTCTGAAGATGCTGTTTTTAATATTATTGGGAATACTTATCATGATGATTCTTCTTCTATAAAAAACTACAATTGTACTTTTAATCCGCTTGACAAACTTTTGGAAGTTATTGAAAAAAATGAAAAACTTTATGAAAGGTTGGTTGAAACTGAAAAAGAGAAAGTCGCTCTTTTGGAAAAGTTGCTTGATAAGAAATAGAAATTTATTTTTATAAAAGAAAAAAACCGAAGTTTTTAATTTAAAGCTTCGGTTTTTTTATCAATTTAACTTGTAAAGCAAATCCTAAACATTTATATTATGAAATCTATTTTTTAAAGTTCATTCAACCAAACAATCCATTTTTCTTGAAGAATAAGTAAATCTTTCGGAGTTGATTTCATCGAAACTGAACCAAAATTTTCTCCCGTTACAGCTGTTAGCAATCTGTTTGCTCTTCCAGCAATTGTGAATAAATCATCATTTACTATCAATCCATGCCCATAGCTTTTTAAATCTCCACTTTCGATTCTTTCAAATATCATCAAATCGGCACTGTTCACAAGACCAACTTCTTTTTTGTTTGTTATTCGATTTATTAATTGTGGAATTATCTTTTCGTAATTAAAAGCTATCCAATATTCAGCATCAAACAAATACCCATATTCCTGATTATTATCGATTTTATCTAAAATAAATTCCATTGAATGATTTTTCATCTTTTCTTTATTGCTTTCATCAAGCCAATTGAATTGTTTTTTTTGTTCATCTATTGCATTTTGAAACTTCTGAGAAATCTTTGGATCTTTTGGAAATTTCAAGTTTAAAGCATTAGTCTGCGCAAATGAAATATTGGAGATAAATATTAAAATAAGGAGATTTTTCATTCCGTTGTTAGGTTTAGAATATTATTAGCCAATATACAAAATCGTTTAAAAGATAATTAAATGTAAATCTGCATAAAACAAAAATCGCCAATCTTTGCAGAGTTACGAGTGTGTTCTCTCCTTCGTCGAGATGACAAGATTGGGTAAATACTTTGCGCAGATCCTTCGACTTCGCTCAGGAAGACAAAACAAAACTTATACTTTGCGTTCTTTGCTCAAAAAACTTGCGACTTCGCATCTTTGCGAGCAAAAATTTCCTCCGTACTTTACGTAAACCTTAGTGTTCTTTAGGATTAAAAAACTTCGTGCCTTAGCGCCTTCGTGGCAAAAACAATAAATAAGAAAACTTTAATAAATCTGCTATACGCCACTAAATCAAAAATCATTAATTTTGAAATTCGAAGTTCAAAAACGAAATAATTATGAAATATCATCAAATAAACAGCGCTCTTTTTGTAAAAAACCGCAGAAAGTTCATGGCTGAAATGAAACCTAACTCTGTTGCAGTATTTAACTCAAATGACATTTACCCAGTTAGTGCCGACAGTACTTTGCCGTTTGCGCAGCATAGAGATATTTTTTACCTGAGCGGTGTAGATCAGGAAGAAAGTGTTTTACTTTTATTTCCAGATGCGCCTTATGAGCATCAGAGAGAAATGCTTTTCTTGAGAGAAACCAACGAACATATTGCAGTTTGGGAAGGTGAAAAATTGACTAAAGAACGTGCTTTTCAGGTTTCTGGAATTAGAACAGTTTATTGGTTACAAGATTTTCATAAGATTTTGAACGAAATGATGACGTATGCCGATACGATGTACATTAACACCAACGAACATTACCGCGCTACAGTTGAAACAGAAACTCGCGAAGCTCGTTTTGTAAAATGGTGGAAAGAGCGTTACCCAGCTCACAATGTTGCAAAAAGTAACCCAATTTTACAAAGATTGCGTTCTGTAAAAGAAAGCGAAGAAATCGATTTGATTCAGCATGCTTGTGATATTACAGAAAAGGGCTTCCGCAGATTATTATCATTCGTAAAACCAAATGTTACGGAATATGAAATTGAAGCTGAATTGGCTCATGAATTCATCCGTAACCGCTCTAAAGGTTTTGCTTATACACCAATTATTGCTTCTGGAAACAATGCGAATGTTTTACATTATATCGAAAACAACCAGCAATGTAAAGAAGGTGATTTGATTTTGCTTGATGTTGCTGCAGAATATGCTAATTATTCTAGCGATATGTCAAGAACAATTCCAGTTTCTGGACGTTTTACAGATCGCCAGAAAGCAGTTTATAACGCTGTTTTGAAAGTAAAAACCGAAGCAACAAAAATGCTTACGCCAGGAACACTTTGGAAACAATATCATGTTGAAGTTGGTAAAATTATGACTTCTGAATTACTTGGTTTAGGTTTATTAGATAAAGCCGATGTTCAGAACGAAAATCCAGAATGGCCTGCTTATAAAAAATATTTCATGCACGGAACTTCTCACCACATGGGACTTGACACGCACGATTACGGACTGCTTCACGAACCAATGAAAGCGAATATGGTTTTCACGGTTGAGCCAGGAATTTATATTCCAGCAGAAAAATTCGGAATTCGTTTAGAGGATAATGTTGTGGTTCAGGAAAAAGGAGAACCTTTTAACTTAATGAGAAATATTCCTCTTGAAGCAGACGAAATAGAAACGTTGATGAATGAATAATTTCATGATGAAAAAGATTTTTCTTTTTGGTTTATTATTAATTGCAACAAATATTTTTGCTCAAACTGAAGGTTTTGCCGTAAATAATGACGGAAGTAAAACCTATTACAAAACATTCGGAAAAGGCGAACCGCTTTTAATTATAAACGGCGGACCTGGAATGAACAGCAATGGTTTTGAAGATATGGCGAAAGTTCTGGGTGAAAGCCAACAAACGATTCTTTACGACCAAAGAGGAACTGGAAAATCGAAACTTTCAAAATTAGACGCTACGACTATTTCGATGAAATTAATGGCCGATGATATCGAATCTTTGAGAAAACACCTTAAAATTAAAAAATGGAATATTCTCGGGCATTCTTTTGGTGGAATGTTAGGATCGTATTATGCAACAATTTATCCGAATAGTATCAATAAACTGGTTTTATCTTCATCTGGCGGTGTTGATTTGTCTTTATTGAAAGGTCCAAATTTGATTGAATCGAATCTTTCTCAAATCGAAAAAGATTCCATGAATTACTGGAACGATAAAATCGAAAAAGGCGATACGTCTCACAAAGCAAGAGTTGGACGTGGTCGCGCAATGGCTCCTGCTTATGTTTACGATCAGAAATTTATTCCGATAATTGCTGAAAGATTGACGCAGGGAAATTCTACAATCAATGGTTTGTTATGGTCAGATATGCAGAAAATGAATTTTGACTGTAAAGCTAAATTGAAGAATTTCAAAAATCCTGTTCTGATTATTCAGGGAAAAGAAGATATTATCAGCAATGAAATTGGAGAATTGGCGCACCAGACTTTTCCAAATTCAAAACTGATTTTATTGGAACATTCTAAACATTACGGATGGCTTGATGCGAGAGAAAAGTATTTCTCGGATATTAATTCATTTTTAAAATCATAAAAATTAAAAAAAGCTGTCTCAAAAGGACAGCTTTTTTGTTGCTGGATGGAGTATTCATAAAATTATTCCATCAGCAAACCCCAGCGGGGTAAAATATTTATAGAATTTCAGTAACGAAAAATAAAAAAAGCTTCGGAGGAGCGACATATATTAAAACTGCAGAAAAAGAATGTCGCTCCTCTGGAGCTTTATGTTGTAAAAAACATTTTTGTCTATAAATATTTCGCTTCTCCGAAGCTTACAAAAAAAGCTGCCTCTTTTGAGACAGCTCTTTTTTAAATTATATAAATCGTTTATTTATCCGATTTTTGAAATCTGAACATCCAATTGGAATTTTCCGTCAGCTTCATTTCCGTTGATTAGATCAAAAAGCTCTAAAGCTCTTCTTGCGTTTTTCTCTTCTTCTCTTTGTTCAGCTACATACCACATCATAAAATCTTCTGTAGCATAATCATTTTCAGCTCTACATTTTGCAATCACTTTATTGATTGCCTGAGTAACTGCAATTTCGTTTTGCAAAGCAATTTCGAATACTTCTCTAAAAGAAGCAAATTCTTGCTGCACTTCTGGAACAGATGGAGTAACTGCGATCCCTCCCATATCTGTAATGAATTTGAAAATTTTTAGAAAATGCTCTCTTTCTTCTTCAGCTTGCTTGTACAAATAAGACGCTGTATTAGCATATCCGTTTCTATCTAACCATGCTGCCATAGCTAAATATTTGTTAGAAGCATCACTTTCTAATTTTGCCTGTAAATTCAATATATTTTCTACACCTTCAGTTAATGAAGTACGTGTTCTTAGTAAATCTTTCATAACCTTTAATTTTTATACGTGTAAAATTACAAAAATTAAAGGAGGCAACTGTAACTGCTTGAAAATTTGGATTTAATCTAAGTAAGAATCTAAATAAGCTCAACATTTGCGACGCTGCAAAGCATAGAATGTAATGTAAGAGTAAATTTTGTTCCGTTTAATAAATCTCTTAACTGCACTATTTCGCAGATAGTAAGATTTCTAGAGAAATTTCTTTTGGTAGTTTCAATCAGCTGAGCATCTGACTGGTCAGACAAGTCATAAAGCATGTTAAGAATATCAACGCTATTAACCTTTCTTTGAAAAATCAAAAAATCCTGAATTTTATAACTTGACACTGTATCAACAAAATTGATAATTATACTATTGGTCAAATCACATTGATAACTGTATCCTTTTTCGGTTTCAAATAATACTTTGCTTGTCAAATCACTAACTAATGCCATTCTGATAAAATATAATAACGGTGCAAAAATATAGAATTTAAAGTAATTAAACACGTAATTAAGACTAATTTAAAATAACAAAAACTGTTAATGTTCTTAAAAACAGCTGTAGTGTGCAAAAAACTGTAACATTTTAAAGGAACAAGAGTCTAATTTTAAAAACAAATAACTAAGAAATCATGCAAGCACACGAAATAGATTATCAGATTTTTGGGGAAGAAATGCAATATGTCGAAATAGAACTAGACCCGCAGGAAATTGTAATTGCCGAAGCTGGCAGTTTTATGATGATGGAAAACAATATCCAGATGGAAACCATATTTGGCGATGGTTCTCAGCAACAAGGTTCTGGTTTATTTGGCAAACTTTTAAATGCAGGAAAAAGAGTTCTTACTGGCGAAAGCTTATTTATGACAGCTTTTTTAAACCAAGGCAATACTAAAAGCAAAGTTTCATTTGCATCGCCTTATCCTGGAAAAATTCTTCCAATTGATTTAACAGAATTTCAAGGCAAATTTATCTGTCAAAAAAGTTCTTTTTTATGCGCTGCCAAAGGCGTTTCTGTTGGGATAGAATTTTCTCAGAAATTAGGACGTGGCTTATTTGGCGGTGAAGGTTTTATCATGCAGAAAATCGAAGGAGACGGAATGGCATTTGTACATTCTGGCGGAACAATGGCTAAAAAAGTTTTGGGTCATGGCGAAGTTCTAAAAGTAGATACAGGTTGTATTATTGGTTTTACCAAAGATGTAGATTATGATATTGAATTTATTGGCGGCATCAAGAATTCTATTTTTGGTGGCGAAGGATTATTTTATGCCACATTAAAAGGTCCGGGAACTGTTTACATTCAGTCGCTTCCATTCTCTAGACTGGCTGACCGTATTATTGCATCGGCACCAAGATCCGGCGGAAACAGTCGTGAAGAAGGTAGCCTTCTTGGCGGATTAGGAAATCTTTTGGATGGTGATAATAGATTTTAATTTAGAATGGCTTTCAGAAACGGAAGCCATTATTTATTATAAAAAAGAAGGGCAGCTCTTTCGAACTGCCCCAAACACCTAACCAAAAGTGCTCTAATAACCGTTATTCCCAAATTCTTTAGAATTTGAAATTGCATCCAAAAATGATCTCGGAATTGGTCTAACTGTATGTTTACCGTCAACAAAATTTGTTCCCGCAATTGGGTTTGTCTGATCTAAATAGGTTTTAGTCAATTTTCCTGTACGTTTTAAATCAATCCATCTTGTATGTTCGCCAGATAATTCTCTTGCTCTTTCTTTCAAAATAAAATCGATATTCATCTGCCCGCTTGATACTAACATTTCATTTTCTCTAGAGGTTAAAGCAGCTCTTTTTCTCAAAGCATTTACGTATGTTAAAGCTTTTGTTTGATCACTGTTTAAGATAGCTGCTTCTGCGGCAATCAAATACACTTCTCCCAAACGAATAATAGGAATATCACCTAGCCAATACTGATTGCTTTGACAATATAACGCTGCAGAGAATTTTCGCATAGCAGGAAACATATTAATAAGATTCGGGTCATTTGGATACATTGCCGGATCTTTATATTTATTGGTTCCAGGCTCAAAAATATCGCTAGGATCAACAACAAGCATTGGCATTTTGCTCTTAACAACAGGATCAATATTCCAATTTGGAGTAAAAACAGCCAAACCTTCATCATTATTCATATTAATTTGTTCTTCAATTTTTTGAGAATAAAAATTAACTGATGGTACTGCCTGAGCCAAGGTATTTTTAATTGTATAACCTACCACAGAAGGATCTTTTTTATAGGTAGTCGCCATTGTCTGTGTAATTGGCTTATTGGCTGCCGCGTAAAATTTATAGGTGAATGTTTCTGCAAAACGAGTATCTGCTGGCGATTCTACTGGAGAAAAAACCTCTGTCAATAAATATTTACTAGGTTTTAGCATACGGCTATTGGCTCTTCCGTATAAAATACTAGTTGCTCCAGCTCCCCACTCGGCTCCTCTAGTTGCTAAATCTGGCAAATAATACTGTCTTGTTCTTCCTCTGTTGAAACCTTCTGGATTTAAACCTCCAGGATCAATTCCTTGTGTAAATAAAAATTCTGTGTTTTTCTTATTATTATTGCCATCCCACAATTTGCTAAATCCTGATTTAGTATTATCACTTAAATATAGAGCTGCATTGTATTTTGCTGCGTTATTGATTAATTCTTCTGCAGTTTGCAAAGCTAGTTTAGCATAATCTGAAACCTCTCCTAATCTTGTTCTCTGCAGATACACTTTTGCCAATAAACCATAAGCCGCCTTTTTAGCCGCACGTCCTTGTAGAGTTTGCTGCAATGGAAGATTGGCACAGGCAAATTTTAAATCCTCAATAATTAAATCGTAAAACTCTTTTTCAGAACTGCGAACTGGTGCATTATCTGCTCCTTCAATAATAGACGATTGTGTTCTTAAAACTACACCACCAAATTGTTCTACCAGTATGAAATTACTAAAAGCCCTTAAAAAATAAGCTTCGGCTAATTTGGCATTCAGTTCTTCTGTAGAAGAATATCCTTTAACATTTTTTGAATAATAAATAGCCGTATTGCAAAGATTTATTGTCGTATATGCTGTACCCCAAATTACTTTAATGTTTCCGTCATCTGGATTTAACTGACTTGTATATTGCGCGTAACCAATTCCGCTAGTGCTTACATTTTCCCAAGAATCTGTTCCAGCTTCTGTAGGGGCAATATAATCTACTTTTCCGTGAAGGAAATACAAGTTCTCATAACAGCTGTTGATTAATCCTTCAAATCCTGGTCTTTCACTGTAGGATTTATCTAGAGAAACCGTGGTAAGGTTTTTTTCGTCTAAACTGCATGATTGCAAACCAACCATAAAAGACATGAAGACAATTACCGATTTTAAGTTTATATATTTTTTCATGATACTATAATGATAAATTGAGACCGAAAATAACTTGTTTAAACAATGGGAATGAATCTGATCCTCCGCTTTCTGGATCTACATCTTTCAATAAATGGCTACGACTAAAAACAAAAGGATTATAAGATGTTATATAGAGTCTCATATTTTTCAGACCTGTTTTTTTAAGAAAATCTTCGGGCATAGAATATCCAAGTGTAATATTTTTGATTTTGATATAAGAAGCATCTACAAGCTCTAATGCCGATTGAAATTGTGTATTAAAACTACCGCCTGGTCTAGGAAAATCGTTTGTCGGATTATCTTTTGTCCAGTAGCTATAGGTTTCTGGCTGCGCTTCTTTATTCCAGTATCCAAGTACCTGAGCGCGCATCATACCACCTTGTCTTCCGTTTACAAATACGGTAAAATCAAAATTCTTATACTTGAATGTATTTTGGAAACCAAAGAAATAATCTGGAACATTATTTCCAACAATCATTCTATCTTTTGTAGAATAAACATGCACTCCATTATCTGATACTCCATTAGCATCAACTTGTGGAACTGTCTGCAGTTTTATATCTCCAGGCTTAGCACCATACAAAGCAGCTTCCGTCTCTTGTCCTAATTGCCAGATTCCTATTTTTTTATAATCATAAAATACTCCTCCTGATGCTGGCGTTTGTCCGATAAAAAGTCCCTCAGAAATTAGTTCATTCACTGTTAGATTCCCCAAATCAATATTGGTCAATTTTTCTTGAGCATGTGTATATGTGAATGTCGTATTCCATTTGAAATTTTCAGTATCAATATTTTTAGTATTTATAGAAAGTTCAAAACCTCTATTTTGAGAAGTTGCAATATTAGAAGTTTTCTTATATGGCGTTTTAGCATCGTAACCCCCTGAACTGGTTGGCAGACGGCGATCCCATAAAATACCATCTGTATGCGTCCAATAATATTCGGCTACCAAATCAATTCTATTTTGCAAAACAGAAACATCTAAACCTAAGTTTGTATTTGTAGAACGCTCCCAAGTTAAATCTGGATTTGAAATATGCTCAGTAGGCACATACATAGGCAAAGCTGTTCCGCCGCCCAGAGAAAGATTGCTTGTTTTGGTTGCTGTTCGTGTTAAACTAGAATAAGGATCAATATTTGCCGATCCAGAAACACCATAACCTAATCTCAGTTTTAAGTTATTCAGCCATGAACTCGTTCCCTGCATAAAACTTTCATCACTAATACGCCAAGCTAAAGATGCAGATGGGAAAGATGCCCATTTGTTACCTTCTGCCAAAGGAGAAACTCCGTCCCAGCGATTGGTTAACTGAAACAAATATTTTCCTTTAAAACTATAATTAAAACGCCCAGCAAATGACATTCTGTTAAACTGGCTGTAAGCATTCATTCTTGTAGTTAGATTCTTTACAGCGCCCATATTATAGAACTGAAAGTCATCGTAATCAATGCCATTACCGCCTAAATAGGCTCCTTCAGATCTGTTATCTGCCCAAGAAGTAATTCCTGTCAAACCAAAATCATGATCTTTACCAAGTTTAAAATTATAGTTCAGGATATTTTCCCAAATGTAGCTATAGGCTAACTGATTATTATAAGTGGCTTCACTAGCAGTTCTACCTTCTGCTAATAAATTGTATGAATTTTTGTTTTGAAAAGTTCCCGCTCTGCTTGCTGAAAATCGAGTTCCTAAATTAGATCTTAACTTGAAATTTTTAGCAAATTCAAACTCCAAATAAGGATTAAACTGTACATTATAACTTAACGATTCATTAGCAAATGCTCCTGGATAATTATTAGCCAGAATACTAATGTTGTTAGGATCTCCTTCTATCGGATAAAGATTTACAACACCATTTTCATCAAAAGGTACTCCTAAAGGATAAACGCTATACGCCTTATTAATTCTACTGTTGGTTGTGCTGTTTTTACGATAATTTAAAATCAGCTGAAAACCCGTTTTAAATTTATCGCTGAATTTAAGATCAACTCCTCCTCTAGAATTAAAACTGTTTACCTTATCGTTTTGATAGATTCCTTCTTCGCCTACATATCCTAAAGAAAAATAACCCTGTACTTTTTCAGATCCACCTCTCATAAAAAGATTATGGTTTTGCTGTGTTCCTACCTGCAACGTTTTATCAATCCAATTTACATACTGTCCTTTTTCGATGGCAGCAACGGCAGATGCATTCAAACCTAAATCGGTTAGACTTGTAGCCTCATAACCATTGTCTAAATAAAATCGGTCGCGTTTGTAATTTAGCCATTTGTCTCCCGTAAGAGGAGCAGGAAAAGAAGAGAAACCATTTAATCCGAAATAAGTATTGAAGTCAATTTGCCTTTTTTTTGCTTTTGCCTTTTTAGTAGTAACAATAATAACACCGTTGGCTCCCGAAGAACCATAAATTGCAGTTGATGAAGCATCTTTTAAAACATCAATACTTTCAATATCATTTGGATTCAAATTATCGATGCTTGAAGGAATTCCATCAATAATATATAACGGATCCTGGCTAGCTGTCAAAGATCTGTTTCCTCTTAACAAAACTTTTGGCGAAGTTCCAGCTTGTCCAGATCCGCGTTGAATATCCAAACCAGAAACTCGTCCTTGAAGCGCTTCCATTGGACTTAAAACTGGACTCAAAACAATATCTGTTGATTTTACTGTTGCTACGGCTCCTGTCAAATCTTTTTTCTTCACGGCTCCGTAACCCACAATTACCACTTCATTTAGTGCCGAATTTTGCTCGTTTAAAATCACATTCAAAGACTTGCTTTGACCAACCGTTACTTCTTTATTTTCAAATCCGATAAAAGAAAAAACGAGAACACTATTTGTTCCATTTACTCGAATGGTAAACTTTCCGTCTAAGTCGGTTTGTACTCCATTATTAGTTCCCTTTTCAATAACATTTGCTCCTGGTACTGGCATATTTTTCGAATCGGTTACAACTCCTGTAATTTCAATACCTTGCTCCATTACAACCTTTGGTACTGTACTCTTTTGCAGAAGATGTACTTGCTGTTTTTTCTTTACCAAAATAATCTGACGATCATTTATGCTATAAGAAATATCGGTTCCTTTAAATACCTCTTCCAGTATTTCGTTAATTCCTGTTTTCTTTACATTAACTGTCACTTTTCTGTTTAAGTCAATTATACTGCTTTCAAAAAGAAATCTGTATTCTGAGATAGACTCTACCTTATTAAACAGTTTCTCGACTGGAGCATTCTTTATGTTTAATGTCAACTTTGTATTTTGTGAATAGACACTTGCTTGAATTCTCATCAAAGAAAGCATCAGTAATAATGTGGTTAATTTCATTCTTAGACTAATTTTAGGCAAATAAGGACTAAGCCAATTCCTCTTAATTATTTTTTTCATAATTTTGGATTGATTTTAAATGATTTAATTTCGATACGTCGTTTGAAACACTTAAATCGGGAAATATTGGTAGTATTTTCCGATTTTACTTTTTTGTATTTCTTCAAAAAATTACATCCTCTTCATAATTTGTTTTCTTTTTGGTTGGTTAATAAATAGTTAGTTTATTTTTATTAGCTTTCCTTCTTTCTTATAAGTAAAGCCTTGAATTTTACTCATTGTCTCCAATACCTTTTCTATACTTTCGATATTCTTATTAAAACTGGCATTAAATTTTTTATCTAAAATATCCGTTCTATTATTCTCAATTGTAACGTTGTAAGTACGTTCTAACTTTACTATGATATCCTTAAAAGCTGTTTTTCTAAAAACTATTTCTCCGTTTATCCATTCTGTGTAAAAACGAGTATCGACTTTCTCTACAGCTATCTCCGTTTTTTCATTACTCCAAGATCCTTTTTCGCCAGGTACTAGTATTGTGTTACTTTTTGCATTATGAGAGTCAGCTAAATTAACCGAACCTTCAACCAATACTGTATTAATATCTTTATCTTCTTTGTATGAACTCACATTAAATTTTGTTCCTAAAACTTTTACATTAACTCCTCTTGTTTTCACAATAAATGGATGCGCTTTGTCTTTTGCAACATCAAAAAAAGCTTCTCCATCCAGAACAACTTCTCTATTATGTCCTTTTATAAACTGAACTGGATATTTCAAAGAAGAACCTGCGTTCATATTTATCGACGTTCCATCTGACAACTCTATTTTAAAGGTTTTACCATAAGGAATTTTAATTTCATTGTAAACCAATTTATTAATTGATTTAGCCGAACGATAATTGATTTCATTCTCTTTTTGAGAAGCAACCACTTCTCCATTTTTCTTAATGATCTGCTGTTCTCCATTAGGATTTAAAACCTGAATATCTCCATTTTCTAAAACCAGCTGGACGGCATCTGAAGGGATAGTGTTTTTTTGCTTATCATTTTTATATTGAAAAACATAAACTAAACCTATCAGACAAATGAAAACTGCGGCATATTGAAAAATTTTTCTCCAATTAATTACAAATATCTTTTTGTCAACATCTAATTTTTCCTTTAATTCTTCCCAACTTTTATCTGTATCTATCGATTCTGCATACATTAATGCTTCTTCTAGTAACCCATTACTTTGAAGATTTTCTATCAACTCCCGTTCTTCAGGAGATAAAGATGCTATTTTAGAAGCATCATAGTTTCCTTCAGACTTTATTTGTCTTAGGACATTAATCAATTTTGGATTTAAAGTCATTGTTTTTTATATAGTGGTTTTTATCATGTTAGAGAAAAAGATTTTTAGGGTGACAACAAATCAATATTTTTTGATTTTTTTTACATATTATTAAAAATAAATAACTTTTTATTTTACATTTGGCATTATGTAATCCATTACAAACAAATAAATGACATTTGGAGATGCTGAATTATAAAGATTTTAAAACATTTGAAGCCTTATACAAAGACCATTTTATCTTTTTTTCATTGGTTTCGTTTAACATTGTAAAGGATAAAGATGCAGCAAAAGACATTGTTCAGGATTTTTTTACCTATCTCTGGGAAAAAGAGGAGACTCTTAATTTTACTATTTCATTTAAAGCCTACGGGACAAAAGCTATAAAAAATTTAAGCCTGCAATATTTAGAAAAGAACAAAACAATTAGCCTGCAAAACACCAAAATAGCAACACCGAAATCTGAAGAGCCAACAGCATTTGAAAATATAGAAGAGGACAAGAAACCAAAAATTCAAACCCTAATCGACAAGATTCCACAATCTAGAAGAGAAATTTTCATATCACATGTTGTTGAGGGATTAAGCTATCAGGAAATTGCTGAGGACAACAACATTTCAGTAAATACTGTAAAAACACAAATGAAAAGAGCTTATGCCTCTTTAAGAGAATCCCAAAATATCTCTCAGTTAAAATTTATTCTGTATTTCATATGGCTAATAAAATAGCGTATTTTTGCTATTTAAAATTTCCATTTTGAGTTATACTTTATACAAAAACACAAAAATATCTTTTTCTGACACTGGAAAAGGAAACACAATTATCTTACTTCATGGCTTTCTGGAAAACAAAAAAATGTGGAAAGATTATGTTGATTTTTTCTCAGAAAAATATCGTGTGGTCACAATCGATCTATTGGGTCACGGTGAATCTGAACCATTAGGTTATGTTCACGAAATGGAAGATAATGCAAATGCAGTAAACGAAGTCTTAGAACAATTAAAAATTGAAAAAGCAACAATTCTTGGACATTCAATGGGTGGTTATGTTGGTTTGGCTTTCGCCGAATTGTATCCGCAGAAAATCCAGAAATTAGTTTTATTAAATTCAACTTCAAAAGAAGACAGTGCAGAGAAAAAACTAAACAGAACTCGTGCAATTAAAGCCGTAAAACAAAACTATGTGAGCTTTGTAAGCTTAGCAATAGCAAATTTATTTAGCGAAAATAATAGGACACGATTGGCTGAAGAAATCGAAGAAGTAAAAACAGAAGCCTTAAAAACTCCTTTACAAGGAATTATAGCCTCTCAAGAAGGAATGAAGATTAGAAAAGACAGAGAGTGGCTTTTAAAAGAAAACCGTTTTCCAGTTTTATTAATTTTAGGAAAAAAAGATCCTGTTTTGAACTACGAAGAAAGTCTTTTGCAAATTGAAGACACAACTGCAGAATTAGTTTCTTTTGAGGATGGACACATGAGTCAGATTGAAAACAAGACAGAATTAAAATCTGTACTACAACATTTCTTTGAATAAAAACTAAGTATTAAAATCGAAAAAGGCCATTTCTAACCTAGGGTTGAAACAGCCTTTTTCTCATTCTTGGGGGCAAAATATCGTTATAACTTTGAAGTAATATCTTTTTTGTATTTAGATAAAGTCGCTCTTGTTAAACCAAGATTTGCTTTAGTCGAATCTACCGCTAAGTAGATAAAGTATCTTCCATCTTCAGAAACATCAATAATATGAATCTGATCGGTAAGGGTAATTAAAATATCATTAATTTTTTGATTTAATCCTAAAGCTTTAATAGCATTTAATTTAGCTTTTACTACTTCTAAATTATAAGCAGAAGCCAATTCTGGATCAAAATCCGATTTTACGGTCAACGAACAGTAAGACATTCCTGTTTCTACTTCTGTAACAGAAACAGCAATAAATCCGTTAATATTCTCTTTTAAATCGTTTTGAAAATTTTGTAAAAAATCTGACATGTTTATTAAAATATTTGGTTTTTAAATTAGTTGTTAAAAATAGAATCCATTCTTCTCAGCAATAACCCCATTTTACTTAAATCTTTAGAAAGCAACGCAATACAATTATCATCTTGATTTTTGCTTGCTACGACAATTCCGTCGTTATTCTTGATCATTACTTGTTTAAGATCTCCATTGTTAACGTCTTCCGACATTTCAAGGCACATCTTTAAAATCATTCCGATCATTGCAGCAACGTTACCGTCGTATTCTAAATTAACAGACTCGTTTAAAATTCCATCAATATTAAAACTTAGCCCAGACTCTGCGCCAGTCTCTTCTACTAGTGTTTGCAAATCAATCATATTCTTTTATTGTCATGTTTTTGGAGCGTCAAAGATATTTTAATATTGGTAATTGTGCGATAAACACTTGTTAAAAAAAGTTGCTATATAACGTCTTGAGTCACTTTTATTTATCACTTAATCAAACCTATTTTTTTGCAAAAAAAATGCAAAAAAAATTAACATTAAAAGCAAATAACATCAAAAACGTAACATTTTACTTTATAAAATTCATTTCTAAAATTAACATTTGCAGATTGTTGCATTTGGCAAAAGTTTTTCTATAGCTTTGCAAAAAAATTTATAAAAATGAAAACTGTTGACGAATTACGCTTTGACTTAAATGTAAAACTAGAAAGGTTTAGAAGATTTCGTATTGAAAACGGACACATTAACACTTCGGTTTCTGGAGAAAAATCTAAAAAAGGTTTTTTCAAAAAAATATTCAGCTAAAAGAGTTTAAAGGTCAGCCGAACTTAAGAAATAACCTTCGTTTACAAGTTCGGTTTTTACATTGATTTTATGCAACTTAGCATTAATGTTTTTTTTTTAGCAAGACAATTTTTACTAAAACTAACAATTCTAATTCCCAATCGACAATTCTTTTTCTTAGGAATTCTTCTTAATCATTTAAACCGCTTTTTCAATTATTTTTAAAAACAGATTAGCCCCACTTTTACTTTAAACACAAAAAATGATTTGGCTCCAAATATCAATTTAACTTGAAAATCTTGTAAAACTTAAAAAGACAAATCTTTAATTTTTGACCTCTAAAAAGTCTTTCCTAAAATCATCTTTATAAGAAACAACATATTTTGTTTAGCATATAGAAATAAAATATTTTCAACTGAAAAACAATTCAGAATAAATTGATCTTGATGCAAATAGCAAGTTTTGTTTAATTCTAGAAGATACCCTACAAGTAATTTTATATTTTTTCTTCGAATGGAATATTGCTGTCAAAAATTTCACTCAGCAAATTAGCAATTTCTTCTAAGTAAGAATTCAGTATCTGTGGCGTTACTATCACATCCAACTCTTTTTCTTCTTTGAATCCAAAAGGTAAAAAACCAGATTTTAAGTTTTTGAATGAAATAATACCAACTTCAATTGGAAGTTCGCCTGCTTCTTTTTCAAACATATAGGCATACGCTAGAACTTGAATTATTTTATCGTTTTTAAGCTCTTGAGTTAATCCGTTCCATGTTTTCAAGACAACATTGGCTTTCTCGACTTTTCCTGTCTTATAATCAATAATTCTAATTTTTCCGTCTCGGCGTTCAATACGATCGACATTTCCTTTAATCAAAACAGGAAACGGTAGTTTAGGATGAACAAACTCACGCTCAAAAGTTTGTTCTAATGCAACAATCTGAATTGCTTCATTATTCTTTATAGACTCTAATTCCATTTTCAAAAAATTAGAAACATTTCTTTTCGCTACTTCAAAAGCCAGAAGATTTCGTCCTTTTTTGATTTCTCCTTCCTTGTAAACTAGTTTAAATTGCTTCAAAACTTCGTCATCCAATAATTTGAAACAATTAAGAAGATCTGTCTCCGAAATAAATTTCCCTATAAAAGGTTCGTAAAGCACTTTTAAGGTTTCATGAATAATCGTCCCCAAAGTATTCAAGGCTATATTTTCTTCAACCTCTTCCACTTCACGAATTCTTAATATTTTTTGAAAATAAAACTCAATCGGATTTCTAATATAACTGGTCAATGCAGACGGCGAAAAGCCATTAACGGCAATTTCTTTCAACCGTTCCATTACCATATCAGATTTAGGAACAGAGATTGGTTCGTATGCTGTATTTGGCAATTCTGGATTATAGATATCGAAAGTAAGATTATGACGTGATTTTTTTTCTACTTCTAACTGCGTAATAAAACGGCTTCTTTCACCAGCATCCAATCCGTCATTTTCTGTATTATAAATCAAATAAATATTTTTCGCTCTTTGAAGCAAATGATAAAAATGATACGTATAAATCGCATCTTTTTCTTTAAATGTTGGAAGTCCTAACTCTCTTTTGACATCATAGGGAATAAATGAATTCTGAGATTTTCCAGCAGGAAATTTTCCTTCGTTCATAGAAGTTATAATCACCGTTTCAAAATCTAAAACACGACTCTCTAAAACCCCCATAATCTGCAAACCCCTTAACGGTTCACCCTCAAAAGACACTTCTGCCAAATCTATAATTTGCTTGTAAATTGAATGCAGTGTATCAATATTATCAATATGATGATGTTTTGAATAATAATTTATTAGCTTATTAATTACCTTAAAAACGCCATAAACAAAAGTTTTGGCAATTTTTTCTTCTTCATTATCATTACTAAAATGTTCCTTGATCACAATTAGTAAAGCCGAAATATTCTTTAAAACCGCAACAGAACCACTGTCCCATTTTTCAAATAACAAACTAAAAAAACTTGAAGTTTCTGGATGAAGTTCCAGAATTTTATGATGCGTAATAAACGTATAATTATTCTCTTTAATAATTCTTACCAACCTTTGTGCATTTGCATAAGGCTCAACCAAGGGATGTGTTAAAATATCAAGTACATCTTTATAGTAAAAAACATAACTTCCGCCTTTTCTGGAAAGTGCATTGGTATGCATTTTAAACAATTTAGCAACAAAAATCTGCGAAGGATTATTCTTTCCCGAATATCCCATTGTAATATTTAGCGCTCCAACTGAAGCAGGAAGCGAATACAAAACCGGAACTAATAAGTTTTCCTCACCGAGCACAACTGCAACTTTATCTAAAGCAGCATCAGGATTTTGATCGATTAAATTTTCAATTACACTTCCTGCCAATTTGGCTTGCCCAATTGTTTTAGGAGTTCCAATAACCTGAATGTTTTTTGGTTCTGAAAAATCATCAACGATCCACTCAAAAACATTTGACTTATAATGTTTCCAGCTTTCTTTAAAACGCCTTAAAAAGAGCCCCGCATCGTGATACGGATCATTTAGAAATGACTGATCTGCATCCCAATAAATTTTGGCTTGATCTAGCGCCAATAAATGTTGCACAATTTTTTCTTCAGCAGCATTCAAAGCATTGAATCCAGCAAAAATAAAAGTGCGATTTCCGATTGTATTCGAAAAATGATTCAGGTTATTTACCGCTTCTCGATAAATCAGCCCTTGATATCCAATCGATTTAAACAGCAAATGATTATATAAAGACTCATAATAAACCGTGAGTAATTTCCAGAAATCAATATAATTCTCTAAAAGTTTTGTTTTTTGATCAACTTCAAGACCCCATCTTTTTATGTCTTCAATATCTTTTAGATAAGATAATACATGTGAAGGATCTAAAAGATATCGGTCAATTTCATTAAAATCCTGCAAAAGGGTTTTAGCCCAATTTGCAAACAACTCAAATGACTGCTGGTTATTTTTTTCTGTAATGGATAAATATACCTCATAAAATTCGAACAGAAGCTCGATCGAATCAATAGAACGAATTGACGCGACATCTTGAACAAAATCTTCTATACTAGTAATCTGCGGTGCAATTATCGTTTTTGAAGTTGCATTTTTAAGCGCTTCAATCAAGAAAACTTTTGCCCTTTTATTAGGAAGAATTATAGTTGTTTCTGAAAGTTTCCCTATATAATCCTGAATTACGATAGAGGCAATTTTTTGAAGAAAAGAATCATTTACCATAGTATAAAAATAAAAAAAGCCATTCAATTAAGAATGGCTTTTCCTTTTTATTTAGAAACTAAAATTATAGTTTTCCTTGGTATTTAGAACCAATGTGTCTAATTTCAGTTCTTCTGTTTTGTGCTTTACCTGCAGCAGTTTTGTTACTTGCAACTGGTTTAGAAGATCCAAATCCTTTAGCTTCTAAGTTTTCTGGATTAACACCTCTTTCGATTAAAGCATTTTTCACAGCGTCAGCTCTTTCTTGAGAAAGTTTGTCGTTCACTTTAGCAGAACCTGTACTATCTGTGTGTCCTTCGATAGAGAATTTCGCGTTTGGATAGTTTTTAAGGATTTCTTTAATTGCATCTAATCTAGCTGGAGTTTCTTTGTCACCAGTTTTGAAAGTAGCTTTTCCTGAGTTGAAGTAGATTGCTCTAGCTTGAACTTTAAGATCTTCTAACGCCTCAGAAGTTACTTCTGGACATCCTCTGTTACTAGCAGGACCTGCAACTGTAGGACAGTCGTCATCTTTGTCAGCAACACCATCTTTATCAGCATCTAAGAATGGGCAACCACCATTTTCTTTAGGACCAGCAACTGTAGGACATTTATCGTCTTTATCAGCGATTCCGTCACCGTCAGTATCAGGACAACCTTTTAAAGCAGCTAAACCAGCAACATCTGGACAAGCATCATCTTTATCAGCAATTCCGTCTCCGTCAGTATCAGGACATCCGTTTAATGCAGCTAAACCAAATACATCTGGACAAGCGTCAGAAGCATCAACGATTCCGTCACCATCAGTATCAGGACATCCGTTGAATTGTTTTAAACCAGCAACATCTGGACAAGCATCATCTTTATCGTAGATTCCGTCTCCGTCAGTATCTTTACCTCCGAATTTGAAAACTAAACCAGCTGTGTGTTGAAAAACAGATCTGTCATAAGTTTTATCTTCATTAGCAGCAACAGCCCATTTGTACTTTGTAGCTAACTCTAAACCAATAGCATCTGTAAACCAAAATGTAATACCAGCACCTGGGTTAACAGTTCCAAAACTGTTATCTCCAAAGAAAGTATAACCTCCACCAACAGATAACGAAGGATCAACCACTTTAGATTTGATTAATTCTTGGAAGCTGTATTTGATAGTAGCATCAATTCCATAATACATTAAATCCCCAGGATTAGTTACTACGTTACCTCTACCATCATGAGCAGGATTACTTGGATCAAAAGTAACAAATTTATCAATTTTGTTCACAGAACCTTGTAAACCAACTGAGAAACCATGACCAACATATCTATTTACTCCAATGTAAGATAGAGAAGGAAGAATATTCCAGTTGTCTTTTACAGCGAATGGTTGAGAGAAGTGCTGATCGAAAAATCCACTTCCTGAACCTGAACTTGTTCTAGTATCCACAGCATTAACCCCGAAAGAGATCGCCCATGGATTGTTACTGTCTTGCGCGTGAGAACTTAAACCCATCGCCATCAATACAGCAACTAAAAGTTTGTTAAGATGTTTCATACTTAATTTTTTTAATTACAATTTAGTTAATTACAAGCAAAAGTAACACCAAATTTTTTAAATACAAAATGAAATGTTAAAAAAAACCTACAAAAATTTAACGGAAGTGGTAATTATATAACTTTTAACATTTTACCGACAACTGTAAAGGCATTTATAGCTTTATCCAAGTGCTCTTTTTCATGGGCCGCAGATAGCTGTACACGTATTCTCGCTTTATCTTTTGGAACCACAGGAAAGAAAAACCCAATAACGTAAATTCCTTGTTTCAAAAGTTCGTTGGCCATTGTCTGAGATAATTTTGCATCATACAGCATAACAGGAACAATTGCAGAATCTCCATCAATAATATCAAAACCTGCTTTTTTCATACCTTCTTTAAAGTAGTTGGTATTCCACTCTAATTTATCACGAAGCGCTGTATCTTTTTCCAATAATTCGAATACTTTAATTGAAGCGCCAACAATTGCTGGTGCCAATGAATTTGAAAATAAATAAGGCCTTGATCTTTGGCGCAACAATTCGATTATTTCTTTTTTCGCAGTAGTATATCCACCCATAGCTCCACCTAAAGCTTTTCCAAGAGTTCCTGTAATGATATCCACTCTTCCCATTACTCCTTTTGCTTCAAGAGTTCCTTTTCCAGTCGCTCCGATAAAACCAGCCGCATGACACTCGTCTACCATTACCATCGCATCATATTTATCAGCCAAGTCGCAAATTTTATCTAATGGCGCAACTAATCCATCCATAGAGAAAACTCCATCAGTTACAATCAATTTAAAACGAGCTCCCGCTTCATTTGCTTTTATCAACTGCTGCTCTAGATCTTCCATATTATTATTTTCATAACGATATCGAGCCGCTTTACACAAACGCACCCCGTCAATAATAGAAGCGTGATTTAAACTGTCTGAAATAATTGCATCATTTTCACCTAACAAAGGCTCAAACACACCTCCATTAGCATCAAATGCAGCCGCATACAAAATAGTATCTTCTGTGCCGTAAAAATCAGCAATCTTTTTTTCTAATGTTTTATGAATATCCTGTGTTCCGCAGATAAAACGTACAGACGACATTCCAAAACCATGCGTATCCATTGCGTCTTTTGCCGCTTGGACCACTTCTGGATGCGAAGAAAGCCCTAAATAATTATTCGCACAAAAGTTCAACACTGTTTCTCCCGTCGAAATTGTAATTTCAGCACCTTGTGGAGAAGTGATAATTCTTTCCTTTTTGAAAATTCCATTTTCTTCAATTGTCTGCAATTCTTTTTGCAAATGTTCTTTTATTTTACCGTACATTTTTTTATTTGTTTAAAACGTTAAAAATTAACAACTTAACCAAAATTAAGCTTCGTTTTTTCTTTAACATCTGATTAATTTTTTCACAAATTTACTACTTCAATTTCTTCGCCAATATACACAAGAGCCTTTTTTAACACCTTGTACCCCAAATCTTCAATTGCATCCTGATAGTCTTGAATTTGCTGCTGATACTTAGCATTAGATACCCCTGTTTTATAATCCAGCAGATAAGCTTCTTTACTATCTAAAAACACAACACGATCAGGCTTTAAAATCCTTCCTTCTTTCTGAACAATCGTTTGCTCATTCAATACAGTATGATTCCCATCAAAACACACACTAAGTTCCGGATGATTTACAATTTCTTTCAAGGTCTGCAACACTTTATCAACTTGATCATAAGTTATCAAACCGTTTTCAAGTGATTTTGCAACCGCCAAATCAATATCTGATTTATCTCTAACAAAAGCCAAAATTTCATGCACTATGTTTCCATACGAAATCGCTTCTTGTTGATGCGTTCCCCACATTAGAGCTTCACGTTGGGCAATTTTAATGTTTTTAGGATTCAAAACCTCTCTTACGATCGGAATTGATTTAACAACATCGACAGTTTTAGAAGATTTCGACAGCCTAGTCTTAATTCCAAAATCGTAATCCAACTTTTCTTCATCATAAACCCCTTCATGAATCAAGAATTTAATAAAAAAGGAAGCCATATTATTTGGATACTCACCATCAGTTTTAGCTTTCAACGATTGAGAAATAACATACAACTGCTCTTCGGCGCGAGTTAGAGCAACATAAAGTACATTTACATTATCTAAAAGCTCTTCTTGCTTTTTTAAATTGAAAACTGCCGATGCACTTTCTCCAAAACTTTCAACCGCACTGCTATTATCAACCAATGCTTTCGGAATTCCTAAATCTATTTCTTCGGCATCAAGCCATAGTTTGTCTTTTGGTTTTCGATTATAATCTTCATCTGCAAAAGGCATGATTACAACCGGGAATTCTAAACCTTTTGATTTATGAATGGTCATGATTCGAACAGCATTATTCCCTTCTGGAGACGGAATACTAAATTTCTCTGCATTCTTATCCCAAAAGATTAAAAAATCTGCAACTCCGGCTTGGTTTCTAATATCTCTTTCTAAAACAATATCCAGAAAAAACTGCACATAGGCATTTCCTTCTGACGGAAGAATAAATTTAGAAATAATAATTTCAACCGCTTCATACAAAGATTTTTTGCGAACATCTTCAAAAGAAAAAGAAACATCAAACGTTAGCAGCCATTCTTCAAAATCTTTTTCAAATCGATGATTCATTCCCATCGCAATAAAATCATGGATAGGCATAGACAGATCTTTGGTTGAAGCTAAGAAATGTAAAAAGTTAGCTTTTGACTCTAAATCTGAGCTATTATTTAAATATCTAAGAAGATGAATTATAAGACGAACTTCCGACGCATTTTGAATCATCAAAGTTTCTGAAGACAGCAAAGGAACTCCCTGTTCTGTCAAATAGTTTGCAATTGCAATTCCCTGATCTCTTTTTCTGGTCAGAATTACAATATCTTTATATTCAAAACCTTGCTTCACAACTTCTTGAATTGTATTTAAAGTAGCCAGAACATACAAATCTGATTTCTCCACCACATCGTCTTCATCAGCAAAATCATTTTTATCGATAATTGGAAGAAACGAAATATTTACATAACCGCCTTTCTTCGAATTGGTATTTTGAAAACTATGATTCTCATAAAGATTCTTATAATCTTCATTTGAAAATTCACTAGAAATCAATTTAAAAAAAGCGTTATTAAACTCAATAACTTCGCTATAACTTCTGTAGTTTGTATCTAGATGCTTTACTACTTTTTCATGATGAAAAAAAGGTATCTCTTCTTTACTCAGCTCGATAAACTGCTCTGCTTTTCCTCCACGCCAGCGATAAATAGATTGTTTCGGATCTCCAACAATCATAAGAGTCCCTTTTTTTCCAAAATCATCCAAACCAGAAAGCGAATTATCAATTAGCGGAATCAAGTTCTGCCACTGCATTTCTGAAGTGTCTTGAAACTCGTCAATAAAGAAATTGCGATAACGCTCACCTAAACGTTCATAAATAAATGGCGCTGGCTGATTTTGAATCTCACGGTGAATTATCGCATTGAATTCCGAAATAGACAAAACGTTCTGTTCTGATTGAATTTTTGCAAGTTCATTACTTACTGTATTCAACAAAGAAAGTGGAGTAATATTTTTTAGAAAAGCTTTATAGAAATCTCTTTTTTCAAAGTTCTGATAAACCTCTTTTAGTATCTGAAGTAATTCTGGAATAATATTTTCGATTAAAGCTCGATCCTTTGCCGTTTTATTAATGGCAATATCTTCAAACTCATGAAAGGTTTTATTCTTTGGATTAAACTTTCCGTCTCGAATACTTTGCAAATGATTTGGAAAAGTTCCTCTCGAAAATGATTTTTGATCGATTCCGTTTTTATCGATTAACTCAATTGCTTTCGTTGCAAGACCTTCATTAGTTTCTTCAAGTTCTTTACAAAGCACCTGCATTTTCTTTTTAATTTCAACAAACTCTCCAATTGTTTTGTTTTGAAAATGCAGAATCTCATTTCGATTATTTTCATTCAAAACCAATCTTCCTGTATCGAGAATTTCTCGCGAGATATCCCAGCTTTTGTCATCATCGGTTTTTTCCATTGTAAAATCGATGAGCAATTTGGTCAATGTTTCGTCTTCACCCGCTTGTGCAATAATGGCATCAACAGCTTCAACCAATAAATTTTCGGTATCCAATGTAACCTCAAAAGTCATTGGAAGATTTAAGTCATGCGCAAAAGCACGGATAACTTTATGGGTAAATTTATCAATGGTAGAAATATCAAAAGCAGCATAATTATGAATTAAGTGCTTAATAATTTGCTGCGACTTGGTTTTAATTTTAATAATCGAAAGTCCAGTATCGCGAGAAAGATCCTCCATCAAATCAGCCGCTTTTGGCGACGGATCGTCTTTTGCAAATTCGGACAGGTTTCCAACAATACGGCTTTTCATTTCATGAACCGCTTTATTGGTAAAAGTTATGGCTAGAATATTTCTATATGCATCGTTTTTTGGAGAAGAAAGAATAATTTTTAAATATTCTTTTACCAATGTATACGTCTTTCCTGATCCCGCAGAAGCATCATAAATGGAAAAAGACGGACTTTGCATAGTTTGATTTTTTTGTATTGTAAAAATAATACAATAATATTAAATGCCAATAATGAAAAATTCCAAATTCCAATATCTATTTATTGCGAATGCCTTAAATATTGGAATTTGGAATTTTGAGAATTTTGGAATTTATGCGTGTTTTGGGAAAGCTCTCCTATTGAAAACCAAAAGTATGCCTACACCTGTAGAAATTGCAACATCAGCTACATTAAAAATAGCATTAAAGAATGCAAAATGTTTTCCTCCAAATAAAGGAAGCCATTCAGGAAGATTTCCTTCCCAAATAGGAAAATAGAACATATCTACTACCAAACCATGAAACCAAGTTCCGTATGGGGCTGGAGAAAAAATTGTTGCGAGATTATGAGTACTATCATCAAAAATAACTCCGTAGAAAACAGAATCGATAATATTTCCTGCTGCTCCAGCAAAGATTAATGCAATGGCAACAACTAAATATGTAGAGTGACGTTTTTTTATTGAATCAGAAAGCCACCAGCCAATTCCGAAAACAGCAAAAATCCTAAAAACCGTTAGAATTAACTTTCCATATTCTCCAGGTATTTTTGTTCCCCAAGCCATTCCTTCGTTTTCAATAAAATGAATTCTAAACCAATCTGCAATTACAACTTCTTCGCCCAAAACAAAATTTGTTTTGACATAAATTTTAGAAAGCTGATCAACAATTAAAACTAGAAATATAAGGAAATACGCTTTTCGTAATGACATTTTATGATTTTTTGATGGGCAAAAATAACAATTAAATCAAAAAAAACGCTCCTAATGGAGCGTTAATTCTTTTCAAACAAATCAAACAAGTTTATCTGCTAATCTAAACCTTGTAAAGTTTACTTTTTCACAGCAGCTTTTGCTGGCGTTTTCGGGCTGTCGGAGAAAAATTCTGAAATCGACTTAAAAATCCCTTTGCTTTCTTTTCCGGCAGCCAGTTTCTTAGCTTCGCCCTTTTTTACATCTGCTTTAAATTTAACACGCAGTTTTTCAAATTCTTTAATTCTGCGTTCTACATCAGAGTTTACTTCTTTGAATTTCAATACTTTAGCCATAATGTAAGTTTTTCGTCGTAAATAATTAAAATTATTACTGATTTGGTACTACAATGATACATAATTTAATTTATATTTGTTAATAAAAATTAACACTTGTTTAGGATAGCATGAATTAATTTTTAAAAACGAATACCAACACAAACTAAATTTAACATTCCTCCCAAAATCCTACAAATCATGAATGAAATCACAACTACACTAAATGACTTCCTTGTCAGCACCAAATCTACTGCAGCATTAATTTTAAACGGAAAAGGAAAACTCATTACCTCCTTAAATCTTGACTATGGCGACAGTATTGCCGCAATGAGTGCAGCAATTTTATCTATGAGTGAAAAATTCTTAATTGATTTAGAAAAAGGCTCTTTAAAACAATTGTACCTAAAAAGCGCCGAAGGCGTTATTGTTGGAAACAAAATAAGTGGTTCTAACTTTATCGTTGCTTTTTCTAAAGAGGGAAGCAATCTAGCATTATTAATGCGTTCTACAGAAGAAGTTTCTGCTGAATTAAGCAAAAATTCACTATTGAAATAACATAAAATTCTATTAACAAATAACCCAAATGAACTATGAGCAATGATTTTTTAAACGTGTTTTTAAACGAAATGAAAACTAACGTAAACGGCTTTATCGCTGTAGCAGTAACAGAAATTGAATCTGGATTAAGCTTTGGAAATTTAACTATCGATCCGGGCTTTGATCCTGAATTAGCTGCTGCCTATAACTTAGAAGTTGTAAAAGCTAAATTGAGTGCCGTAAAAGCACTAAACTTAAACCAGGACATCGAAGATATTTTGATTACGCTATCGAATCAAATTCACATTATCGATATTTCTCCGAACAAAAAATTCATGATCTATCTTGCTGCAGATGCTTCAAAAGCAAATTTAGGTATGACAAGAGCTATTCTAAGAAAACACAAAGCAGACGTTGAAAAAAATCTAGCATAATGATGTAACAATTTTACTTTTAAAAACCGCCATTCATTAAGGCGGTTTTTTTTGTGCTTACTCCTAGGTAATTCTACTTGTTTTATTCTTACAAAAAAAATCAATATTAAAATTAATTAATTTTGACTAGTTATAAATAATTTCTTTCAATAACAGCTTATAGCTTCAAAACAAAGATTCATCAAACATTAAACAAAAAAAAACGCTCCTAAAATTAGGAGCGTTTATTCTATTTGATAAGATATTTTTATAATTATCTCTGCAAATTTTTAGCTTCGATACTCATTGTTGCATGAGGAACGATTTTAAGCCTTTCTTTGCTGATTAATTTACCTGTTACTTTACAGATTCCGTAAGTTTTGTTTTCAACACGGAAAAGTGCGTTTTTTAAGTCACGAATGAATTTCTCTTGTCTGATAGCCAACTGAGAGTTCGCTTCTTTTGACATGGTCTCACTTCCTTCTTCAAAAGCTTTAAAAGTTGGAGAAGTATCGTCAGTTCCGTTATTCAAATCGTTCATATAGGCACTTTTGATCAAATCAAGATCTTCTTGTGCTTTTTTAATTTTTGCTTGGATTATTTCTTTGAACTCCGCTAAGTCAGCGTCTGAGTATCTTGTAATTTCATCTATCATGGTATTATACTTATTTTGAAATTAATATCATTGTTCTAATATCATCAAACTCAATTTCTGTGCCGTTTTCTAAAGCGTCAACAAAAACCAAATCATCTGTTAATGTCTCAGACTTAATATAGTCTTCATTTTTGGAAACTGCATCTTCTAAAATGCCATCTCTCTTTATCTGTACTTTGATCTTATCAGTAACTTCAAATCCTGAATCTTTACGGATATTCTGAATTCTGTTTACTAATTCTCTCGCGATACCTTCATTTTTCAATTCTTCAGATATTGTGATGTCAAGTGCAACGGTTATTCCGTTTGAATTTGCAACCAGCCAACCTTCAATATCTTGTGATGTTATCTCGACGTCTTCTAATGATAAAGTTACATTATTTCCAGAAATAACAATATCTAGCGTTCCCTGCTTGTCCAGCTGGTTGATCTGCTCTGGCGAAAAACCCTGTATCTCCTTAGAAATCAGACCCATATCTTTCCCAAAACGTGGCCCAAGAGCTTTAAAATTAGGTTTGATTTGTTTTACCAAAATACCTGAAGCGTCGTCTAAAAGCTCAATTTCTTTCACGTTTACTTCGGCTTTTACTAGGTCAGAAATCGCTTCAATTTCAGCTCTCTGATTCTCGTCAAGTACTGGAATCATTACCTTTTGCAAAGGTTGACGTACCTTGATCATTTCCTTTTTTCTAAGTGATAAAACCAAAGAAGAGATTGTTTGCGCCTTCTGCATTTTGCTCTCTAACGTTTTATTAACAAAGTTTTCGACAAATTTCGGGAATTCAGCCAAGTGAACACTAGCAAAATCCTCGGTTCCCGTCGAAGCAGTCAAATCTCTGTACAATTTATCCATAAAAAATGGAGCTACTGGAGCGCTTAATTTACTGATTGTTAATAAGCAAGTGTAAAGCGTTTGGTAAGCTGCAATTTTATCTTTAGCATATTCCCCTTTCCAGAAACGACGACGACACAAACGAACATACCAGTTACTTAAGTTTTCCTGTACGAATTCAGAAATAGCTCTTGTCGCTTTTGTTGGCTCGTAATCTTCATAACATTCGTCAACAAATTTCACTAACGTATTTAATTCAGAAATAATCCATTGATCGATTTCTGGTCTTTCGTTTAACGGAATCTCAGCTTCTTCATATTTAAATCCGTCGATGTTAGCATATAACGAAAAGAAAGAGTATGTGTTGTATAAAGTTCCGAAGAATTTACGGCGAACCTCAGCAATTCCTTCAAGGTCAAACTTTAAGTTATCCCACGGATTTGCATTCATAATCATGTACCAACGTGTGGCATCAGGACCGAATTCTTCAATGGTTTTAAACGGGTCTATGGTATTTCCTTTACTCTTAGACATTTTAATTCCGTTTTTATCTAAAACCAAACCGTTTGAAACTACGTTTTTATACGCTACTTTATCAAAAACCAAAGTTCCGATTGCGTGTAATGTATAAAACCATCCACGTGTTTGATCTACTCCTTCTGCAATGAAATTCGCAGGAAAATCTTTGTTTCCATCAATTTTATCTTGATTTTCAAAAGGATAATGCCATTGTGCATAAGGCATTGCTCCAGAATCGAACCACACGTCGATCAAATCGCTTTCGCGTTTCATTGGTTGGCCTGAAGCCGAAACCAACGTAATTTGATCTACAACATTTTTATGCAAATCAATTAAATCATAATTTGATTCAGACATATTTCCGATTTCAAAACCTTTAAACGGATTTTCTTTTTGAAAACCAGCTTCTATAGATTTTTCAATCGCATTGTACAATTCTTCAACAGAACCGATAATAATTTCTTCTTTTTTATCTTCTGTTCTCCAAATTGGCAACGGAATTCCCCAATATCTAGAACGAGATAAGTTCCAGTCGTTAGCATTTTTAAGCCAGTTTCCAAAACGTCCTTCACCAGTAGATTTAGGTTTCCAATTGATAGTTTCGTTCAGGTCGAACATTCTATCTTTTACATCGGTTACTTTGATGAACCATGAATCTAGGGGATAATATAACAACGGCTCGTCAGTTCTCCAGCTGTGCGGGTAACTGTGCACGTATTTTTCAACTTTAAAAGCTTTGTTTTCTTCTTTAAGACGAATAGCGATTTCAACATCTACCGATTTCTCTGGCGCTTGTCCTGCATCATAATATTCGTTTTTCACATATTTACCAGCAAGTTCACCAACATGAGAAGTAAATTTTCCTTGTAAATCAACTAATGGCACTGCATTCCCTTCTTCATCTAAAACCAACATTGGCGGCACTTCCGGTTTTGCTTCTTTTGCTACTTTAGCATCATCTGCACCAAAAGTTGGCGCTGTATGCACAATTCCTGTTCCATCTTCTGTTGTAACGAAATCTCCAGAAATTACTCTAAATGCGTTTTCAGCATTTTGATATGGCAATACGTAAGGCAATAATTGCTCGTAACGGATTTCTACTAAATCTGCTCCTTTTGCCTCAGTTAAGATTTTGTACGGAAGTTTTTTGTCACCGTTTTTAACATTGTCAAAATCAGCATCATCTTCACTTACGAAATATCCTTTTCCGAATTGTTTCCCAACTAAGTTTTTAGCCAAAACAACATTGATTGGCTCAAAAGTATATTGATTGAAAGTTTTAACTAAAACATAATCGATTTTTGGTCCAACTGTCAAAGCTGTGTTCGACGGAAGTGTCCAAGGAGTTGTCGTCCAAGCCAAAATGTGAATATCTCCAAAACCTTGTAAAAAGCTTGGAAGTGTTTCTGGTAAAGTTTTGAATTGCGCTACAATTGTAGTATCTGTAACATCTCTATAAGCCCCAGGCTGATTTACTTCGTGAGAAGACAATCCAGTTCCTGCTTTTGGAGAGTATGGCTGAATTGTGTATCCTTTGTACAACAAACCTTTATCGTAGATTTGCTTCAAAAGCCACCAAACCGATTCCATGTATTTTGGCTTATAAGTCACATACGGATCTTCCATATCAACCCAATACCCCATTTTTTCGGTCAAGTCATTCCATACGTCGGTATAACGCATAACGGTTTTTTTACACGCTTCGTTATATTCTTCAATAGAAATCGTTTTGCCAATATCTTCTTTAGTAATTCCTAATTCTTTTTCGGTACCCAATTCTACAGGCAAACCGTGAGTATCCCATCCAGCTTTTCTTTTTACTTGAAAACCTTTTTGAGTTTTATATCTGCAAAAAATATCTTTAATCGCACGTGCCATTACGTGGTGAATTCCAGGTAATCCGTTTGCTGAAGGCGGACCTTCAAAAAATACGAAAGGCTCAGCACCTTCGCGAGTTGTTACACTCTTTTCAAATATATTTTCTTTCTTCCAAAAATCAAGAACTTCAGACGCTACAGTTGGCAAGTCAAGTCCTTTGTATTCAGTAAATTTTGTACTCATTTTATCCTTTTCTTAAACGAGGTGCGAAAGTAAGAAATTTTGAACTATTGACCGCCAATTTCCTTAAATTTCACAAACTTTTGTTGAGATAATAGATACAAAAACATAAGAATTGGTTACTTTCTGACATTATTCTCATTTTTTTGAGTGTAATAAATCAAAAAATAACCAATTCTTAAAGCAGCTTCTAATAAGCTAAAATATTATTTAAATCCTCCGAAATAGACTTCTTTCATAAAAATTCGATTTCCGAAAACTGGATTTATCTCTACCTTTTCTCTGATTTCCTGATAAAAAGTTTCGCCATTAAAATCTTCAATTTCATAGTTAATCTTATGAGGAATTTTTCCAGAATTTAATGCCGTTACAGGGCGATAATCACCAAATAGCTTTTTCTCGAAGAAACTTTTGTTACCATTATCAAACTCTGTTTTTTCTGTAGAAACTATATTGAAATTTTCTTTATCGATAAAAACATGATAATCTGTTTTAGGAATTGTTCTGTTTCCAGAACTTAATGTTTTTTCAAAATAATTTAAATGATAACATAATTTCCCTTCATACATTTCCTCGCCCAAAACCTCAAAATTATTCCATAAATCAAGTCTTAAATCGGTTAAGAAGTTTACCAAGTCAACATTCTTAGACAAATTGCTGTAATCATATGCTGTTAACTTTGCCCATTTAGCATTTATACCTGTTTCACGATCATCATGACTCCATGCTTCTGCCCCATTAACTATTTCATAATAAGATTCAGGCATTTTTTTCTTAAGAAGATAATGAGATGTTGTTGCCCATTTTTCTTCTGTTTGAGGAATATTTGTTCCTTCTATCGAAATCTTAGAAAACAAATGCGCTTTTTCTACTTTTTTCAATGCTTGGCTTCCTCCTAGATTATCGACTACTTTTGCCAAAAGATTTGCATTTAACTGATACGGTATAGAATCAAGTAAATTATGTCTTTGGGTTTTAATCTTTTCTAAATAAGCTTCACGATTCGATTTTTCGATTTCCCATTCTGCATCTTGTTGCTGAATCTTTTCAAAAAAGGCCAGTCTTTTTTCTTCTTTTTCTTCTTCTATTTTAAGGCCTAACTTTTTAAGTTCGGCAAAACGATTGGTATGACTTCTGATTTTTTTATCTACAAAATTGGCGTTATTTACTCTTTCAATAATGGAAGAACCTCTTGAATCCAATTTGTCATTTTCGACTAATAAATTGGCATATAAAAGCGCTTTTTCTTTATTTTCAAGCAACAAATAGGTTTCAGCTAAGTTGTTTGTAACAATGAATCGAATGTTTACGTTTTGTGGCGAAGGCGGATATTTAACCAATAGACTTTCCAAATATTGCAAATGAGGCATCAGCAATTTCTCATCTAAGCCTTTTTCGAGTGTTATCTTTTGCATCTGAGCCGTAATCTCATTTTCGAAATCCAGCATTTGCTTGTATTCTGAATGTCCTTTAGAGGTTACAAATTCAAATCTTACTTTTGATTCACCTACAGTATATCCAAATTTATAATTTAAAAAATCCTGAATTCTGTTTGCTGTTTTATAAACAACATTATCAAATCCGAGCCCTACGTCACTGTAATCAGAATCTCTAACTGCAGCACGTATTTTTTTATCATGTTCTGAAGCAGCAACTTTTGCAACGCCCAAACTACTCCCCGCAGACATTGAGTAAGATTCTGAGCCTCCAAAATCCTTTGTTAGCAAAATTTTATCTCCAAGCTTAACATCCAGTTTTACGTTTGAAATATAATTAGAGTGCGCGCCATAAGTCCATCTATTTTCTTTCTTATCATACACACTATCTATTTGCGTGCTGGTATATCTAGGCATGGCAAAGGTTAAATAGATTTTAAGTTTACCATTTACCGGATCTTTTATATATCCATTAATATTAAAAAAACTCTTTTTCAAATTAGATTCCTCTTCTTGCAATGATTGATCCATCTGATAAAAAGCAGTCTGGGTCAATACATTGTCTAAAGCAGGATATTCTGAATATTTAATTACTGGTATGTAGAATTTCTTTTTTTTAGAGCTTATTTTTTCTTGTGCCTGAATTGAACCAATTACAAGCAAAGCTATAAGGAGTAATATTTTTTTCATAGGCAAAAAAAAAGCCATCAGAATCAGATCCTGATGGCCGTATCTTTTTTTTATTTTTCTTTCTTATTGAAGATTTGGATTGACTTATCAGAAACATAAAAAATATTCTGAGTCGCAGGATCTACTTCATAGATTGGTTTATTGTTGTTAAAAATGATTTTATCAACTTCAACTCCATCAACTTTACTCACTTTCACTAAAATTTTTTCTCCAGAATCTGCTTTTGCAAAAATATAAGAGAAGTCTCTGTTTTGTTTCATTGCATTAAAACGAGAGTTAAATTTAGCCGCTACAACACCTAAAGCCGCAGAACCAGCTGCATAAGCTTTTGCCTGATCTTGATTCGTTTTATCTTCTTTCTTCAAAACAGAAGTTCTCAAGTTTCCGCTTTCATCACGATAAGTCATTGTCACTTCAGCACCTTTGATATCACTTGCCACAGAACCAACACCTAAACCAATGCTTCCCACAATAGCAGCACTTTTTATAAGACGTCTTGTTCCTTCTCCTGGCTGTGAATAAGTAAGGTGATATTTAACAGTACCATCCATATTAACACCCATTACTTCAAGTGGTCCAGAAAGCACAACTCCCCAAGGAAATTGCTCGATACTGTTTAATTCTTTTTCTCTTTTGATATTTACTTTAGCAAACGGCTCTGGTTTATCGCTAATGCTTGGATCAAATTTGTATAATTTCTCATCATTATACACTAAGTAAGAATTTGTAGATTCGTCATAAGTTGGTAAAACTGGACGGCTTTTTTCAAACTTAATATTACGTTTCCAAAGTTTAACTCCAGTTTTATAATCTACCATGTTTCCGTAAGTTCCTGTAAGATACATTACTTTTTCGCCCACTTTTCCTAAGTAGTAGATTGGATCTTCTTTATCGTCAGAAATTTCGATAAATTTTTTCCAAAGCTTTTCTCCGTCTTTGTTGATCAACATCATTTCATTTTCTGCAACATATAAGAAATCTTGATCAATTGGAATTACTCTTTTCAAACCGCCTCCACGAGCATCTTTTTTCCAGATTTTTTCTCCAGTTTTTAAGTCAAAAAAGTTGAAACCGCTATCATGAGCAATTAATAATTTTGTCCCCCAATCTTCTAAATAAACAACATATTTAGTTTTAATAGATTCTTTCCAGATACTTTTTCCATCTTCTGTACTCAAAACATTAATATATTCTTTAGTTGAAAGTAGTCCAGCAGAATTAACTACCACAATATTTTTGTCATTTTGTGTTTCGTAAAATCTTGTATAATCTTCGTCTGCTTTCCAGTTTAATTTTCCATTTTCTTTATTAAAAGAGTACAATTTTCCGTAAAGCAAATAATAAACTGTGTTACCATTTATCTTTGCTTTATTTGTTAAACTTGAAGCTTTAGTTGAAAAACTTATTAAAGATTTTGCTTTATCAACTGTTGTATTCCATTTGATTTCTCCAGAAGCCATATCTAGCAATGCAACTGCCATTTCTCCATCTTTTTTAAGAGTAAGAAGATATTCGTTTGTTTCAGGAATAAAATCTGATTGGAAAACCCAAAATGATTCTTTTGAAGAGTTGTAAACGATTTTACCTGAATCGGTATTGATAATCAAATATTTTGAATTGATGTATGCCTCAACATACGGGCTTCCTGGAACTGTAGACAAATCTCTTTTTTCTTTAAAAAGATTTCCAAAATCAGGATCACTTAAGACATCTTTTGAAGTAAGAGTTCCAAAATCATCTTTTGTTAAAGTCCAAATAACTTTTTTTGTTTCGGGATCTAAACCCTTTACTGTTCCGCCTTCTTTAAAGACAATAACTCCTGTGATTTCATTTTGAACCAAGTCTTGTACAGCGTTTTCTGTAGTAACTATTTCATCATACTTTCTTTGGGCAATTGATGAAACTGCTACCGACAGAAGCAAAATAATCGAAAACGTAATTTTCTTCATGGTAGATTTTTTTTTAAAATTAGTTGGTATTAGATATTTATGAGAATTTGTTTTTACTAAAAAATGGGATTTTTTTAGTAAAAATTTACTGAGCAAATATATAAAAATAGAAAAGCTATTATGAAAAAATTTCTTTCAAAATATCAAGTGATTTTGGACGCTTAAAACCTTCTAAATGAGAAGAATAAAAATCAATCAAAATCTTTAACAATATTTGTCTCTCAATTACATTAAAGATTTTTTGACTGTTATCAAACTTTAGATCAATAAGCTTTTTTAACAAATTGGTTTCATGCTCAGAAAGAGCACTTGAATTGTGGAAAACCGTAAAAACCCCTTCATTCATTTCAAAAAAAGGAAGATCAATATCGGACAGATCAGGATAAAATCCGAGGTATTTTGTAATTTCTAAAAGAAGAATCAAATGAAAGTTAGAAATTTCGTCATGATGATCTAGCCAAGTCAGTGCAGTTTCTAAAAACAAGAAAAGCTGTTCGTTTTTCTCTTCTTCCTGAATAGAATAATGAAGCATTTCTGAAAGAAACATCACCATGGTACTTTTCACAATATCAGTATGAATACTCTGAAACGGAACGGCAGTTTTTATTTCTTTAAAATTTTCAAGCGTGCCTTTATTTTTATGAACAGCTTCAATTTCTAAAATCGAAAAAGGCTGAAAATAAGCAATTTTCTGACTTGCTTTTCGGCTTGAAAAAGCATCGCGCACAAAATACGATTTCAGTCCGCTTGAAAGTGTAAAGCATTTTACGATCAAGCTTTTTTCCTGAAATTTTAAAGAAGAAATTACTATGGCTTTTGTTTTGACGAGCACGAATTGATTTTAGATTCTTTTGACTTCTGACTTTTGACTTTTGACTTTCAGACTACCGTATAATCATTACTTTTTTAACCTTAGTTTCTCCTCCGTCTTCTGCAGAAATAAAAACCATATAAACGCCAGAGGCAACTTTATATTTACCAAATGCAGTTGTATCCCATTCAATTGTTCCGCCTGAAGATGTGATTTCATAAACCAAATTTCCTTCAATATCAGTAATTTTCACATTCGCTTTATCAATTAATCCAGCAACTTTTACTGTTCCGCTATAGTTAGGTCGAACTGGATTTGGATAAACATATACATTGCTCAAATCATCGTTGGCTTCTGTAGCAATTCCGTTAAACGAAACTAAGCCTTTATTGGTAGCTATAAAGACTTCGCCTGTTTTAGCATTTATTTTGATATCATTTATATAATTGCTTGGCAATGGTGAATTATTTATAGTAAAATGATATTTGGTTTCCTGACCATTTGGCGAAACCATAAAAACTCCAGAATCTGCCGTCCCAATCCATTTATTATTTGCCCCATCAACAACGATTGAAGTAATAAATTGCTCGTACATTAATTCCTGTGCCAAATTATCTTCTGTAATAATAATTGGATTTGCTTTTAACTGACTTTCCGACTGAAAACTTCCTATATTCGACAAAACTCTCAACCCTTTTGTTGTTCCTATCCAAAGCTGATTTTTTGTATCTAAAGCTAAAGTTCTAACATCGGCTATTGGCAAATTTCCAGCATCGGTTCCAAAAGTCATTTTTTTGAAAACATTCGTGGTTTCGTTAAAACCAATCACCCCATCTTTATCTGTTCCAATCCATTTTACATTGTTACGATCAATAGCTAGGCTTGAATAATTACTCTCTTCTGCATTATCCAGAATCGAAGTCATAGCATAACTTCCCCATTGTCCATTTGTTTTTAAAACTTTCAGACCATTTTTTATTCGGCTGTTTGTAACCCAAAGATTTGCAGATTTATCAAATGATGCTGCATTAATACGAACATCAATATAATTTGGACCTTCTGTAGTTATAGACTCTAAACCGCTATTTTTTTCATTGTATAAAAAACTCGGCACATCGTTTTCAACTTTTACTAAACCTGAAAAGAAAGAACTTGCATAAACTTGTTTTTCATTATTTGGATTAACAAGAACTCTAGTAATTGATTTTGCATCATACATTTCAGAGTATGGAATGTTTAACCATCCTGAGGCATTATATCTACTAATTCCATAATTATCTAAAGGATAAGGATTATATGAAACATCATAATCTCCATATACAGCCCATAAAACACTTGAGCCGGCATCTATAGCAAAAATATTGTTGCGGACTGGCCCAGCTGGAGTATTATTTTCGAAAACTCCACCGCTATTAAGAGAAGAAGCAAACAGACCTTTTTCTTTTGTTCCGATAAAAATCTGATCTCCAACCGCCGTTGCACAGCTAAAATTTAAAGTATTGTCTAAAACCTGAGTATTTGTAATTTGACGATTCAAAGTCATCTGATTATTGTATACATAAACTGTATTGGCAGTTGTAACAAATAAATAATGATTTTTTGCTCTTGTATCGACCGCTGCTTGAGGCAATTGTGAAAAACCTATAAATGTATTTGAATTGAATCTGTGAATATATCCAGAATCGTTTACCGCAATAAGCTCCGTATCCAAAGTTTCTACGCTCGACCAAATTCCCGTATTTACAACCGACCATTGATTGTAATCTATCAGATTGGCATTTGTCTTATCTGCTTTTCTAATGCCACTCGATGTTGCAGCAAAAATAAATCCATTAAATATCGTGGTTTGCTTAACATTTATTTCAGCTCCATTATCGCCAATAAAATATGTATCGCCAAACTGAGAAGTTTTCAAATTAAATTGTACAATTCCAAAATCGCAAGAAACATAAACTAGCCCATTATCTTCCATAAAATGGTTGATCTTCTTTTTGTTTGCTGGAAGCTGTTTATTAATTATGTCAACCACTTTTAAAATACTTCCATCAACTTCATTAACCAAAATCATCAAACCGTTTTCGTAGCCAATCAACGTTTTTTTGAATGTTTCACTATAATAAACTGCAGAAATTGTCTGACCTGATAGTCCGTCAACAGTAGTTGTTGTTTTAAGAATATTAGTTGTGATATTTTTAGAAAAGAATGCATTTTCGGAAGCTGCAAATACCCCCGTAGTCGACTCAGAAATATCTTTTATTTCATTAAATGAAAAATATCCCTGCCAAGACAATTTGCTTTGTGCTCCGCAAAACTGAATTAGAAGTAAAAACAAACCGCAGAAAAATATTTTTTTCATCATTTAAAGTATTCTATTAGGACAAATATACTACAAACGACATTTTATTTATTTTTTAGCACAAATAAAATACCCCCGATATCTTATAAAGATAATCGAGGGTATTTTTTATAGCAGTAAGTAAATTTTAAACAACACCTTGTGCAAGCATTGCATCAGCTACTTTTACAAATCCAGCAATGTTTGCTCCTTTTACATAGTTTACATATCCGTCTTCTTCAGCGCCATATTTTTTACATTGGTTATGAATTCCGACCATGATTTCTTTCAATCTCAAGTCTACCTCTTCACTAGTCCAGTTCAAACGGATTGAGTTTTGAGTCATTTCTAATCCAGAAGCAGCAACACCACCAGCGTTTGCAGCTTTTCCTGGAGCAAATAATACTTTATTATCTAAGAAAAGTTTAATAGCATCTAATGTAGAAGGCATGTTTGCAGCCTCAGTAACACATAAAACGCCATTATCGATTAATTTCTTAGCATCATCACCATTTAATTCGTTTTGAGTAGCACATGGAATTGCAATATCTACTTTTACTTCCCAAGGACTTTTTCCTTTATGGAATATTGCGTTTGGATATTTCTCTAAATATCTTTCTGCTCTATTATCTCCAGTAGCTCTCATTTCAACCATATGGTCAATTTTTTCTCCAGAGATTCCTTCTTCATCATAAATGTATCCGTCAGGTCCAGAGATTGTAACTACTTTACCTCCTAATTCATTTACTTTTAAAGCTACTCCCCAAGCTACGTTTCCGAATCCAGAAATAGCTACCCTTTTACCTTTAATCTCATGCCCGATAGTACGAAGCATTTGATCTGTAAAATAAACTACTCCATATCCTGTAGCCTCAGGTCTGATTAATGAACCTCCGTAAGCCAAACCTTTTCCAGTTAAAACTCCAGTAAATTCATTTCTAATTCTTTTATATTGGCCAAACAAGTAACCAATTTCTCTTGCTCCAACACCAATATCTCCAGCTGGAACGTCAAGATCCGGACCAATATGACGGCATAATTCTGTCATGAATGACTGGCAGAAACGCATAATTTCTCCGTCTGATTTTCCTTCTGGATCAAAATCAGAACCACCTTTACCTCCACCCATTGGAAGAGTTGTCAAACTGTTTTTGAAAACCTGTTCGAAAGCTAGGAATTTTAAAACTGATAAATTTACTGTGTGGTGAAATCTAATTCCTCCTTTATAAGGCCCAATTGCAGAGTTCATTTGAATTCTGAAACCTCTATTTACAATAATTTCTCCTTTATCATCTACCCACGGAACTCTGAATATTATAGATCTTTCCGGTTCAGCGATTCTTAAAAGGATATTCTTTCCATCATACTTTTTACGTTCAGATATAAACGGAATTACAGTTTCTGCAAATTCTCTAACAGCTTGAAGAAATTCTGGCTCGTTTGGATTTTTTGACTCAACAAGAGCCATAAATTCATTTATTTTTTGTTCCATCTTTGAAATAAATTTTCAGATAATTTAGATTTAATTTTCACTCTTATAAAATAAGAAACTACGTTTAAGAAAACGTTTTCGTTTTAACAGACAAAGATATAGCAAATAATGATTCGCTGTTATATTTTTCGCTTTTTTGAATCGATTTGTGTTTTTTTCAAACATTCCAAAAAAAAGACATTTTTCATGTAGGTGTTTACATGCAAATTACCCCTTAAAAATTAGTAAATTAAGTATTTTGTTACTTATTTTTCAATACAGGTATTTAATATTTTGAATCGATTAGGTTTTTTATATATTTGCCCAGATTTGTAAGCCCCCTAAAAATGCGTAAAGCCCTATTTATCACATTATTTGCCTTGTTAGGCATGTCAACTACAGTATCAGCACAAGGATTAGCCCAAGAAATCGGAATATACGGAGGACCAGTTACTTTACAGTCTGATTTTGGAGAAAGAAACAACTTCGATAATAATGTTGGAAACACAGGTTTTGGCATTGGAATTATGCACTTTATAAACTTCTCTGCAAATAACAATAGAGAGAATTATTTCACAGAACATTTCAAAGTAAGATCTGATCTTTCTTATAGCAAAACTAATTTAAAGCATCATGGCCAGTGGGTTGATTACAAGCCTAACGGATTATTTGCAAGACAATTAAGAAACATGCATGCAAGTTCTAGCATAGTAAGCCTAGGTGCACAAATGGAATTTTCTCCTTTTATGAAAATTCATGATTATGAAAACACAGTTGGTAGCTTCAGTCCGTATGGAGCTTTAGGATTTCAGGTAAGCTATTATTCAACAAAAGTTGGATCTCATTTAGGAGACATTACACTTCCAGCTAATACTCCAGGAAAATACTTAACTCCATCTGATGGCCGTGCGCATGGGTTCTCTACTGAAACTGGTGTAGCTTTATCTGCAACAGCATCAGTTGGTGTTCATTATAAATTATCAGAAATGAGCGATTTAATGTTCGAAACTCGTTTCCAAACGTATAACTCAGACTGGATTGACGGATTAAACCCAAATAAAGATATTTACAAAGAAAACAAATCTAATGATTGGCAGGTTTGGTTTAACTTTGGATACATCTACTATTTAGAATTCTAAAAAAATTAAGTCTCAAAATATAAAAATCCCAAATTCCAAAATTATAAAAATTGGAATTTGGGATTTTTTATTGGAATTTATTTATCTTAAGCTAAAGCCTGCTCTAAATCTGCGATTAAATCCTCTGCATCTTCAATACCAACACTCAATCGAACTAAATCATCAGTAATACCAACTTCTGCTCTTTTATCTGCAGGAATAGAAGCATGCGTCATTAATGCTGGATGATTGGCCAATGATTCTACTCCACCTAGAGATTCTGCTAGAGTAAATACTTTCAGTTTTTCTAAAAATGCAATCGAATCTTCTTTCTTTCCCGATTTAAAATCAAAAGAAACCATTCCGCCAAAAGCTTTCATTTGTTTCTTAGCAATTTCGTGAAACGGATGATTCTTCAAACCTGGATAATAAACTGTTTTAATCTTTGGGTGATTACTCAAGTATTCAACTACTTTTTCTCCATTTTCACAATGTCTCTGAACTCTTAAAGCCAAAGTTTTAATTCCTCTTAAAACTAAGAAACTATCCATTGGCCCAAGTGTAGCCCCAGTAGCAAACTGTTGAAAATGCAACTGATCTCCTAAAGCTGCATCTTTTACAATTAAAGCACCAGCAATAACATCAGAGTGCCCGCCTAAATATTTTGTCGCTGAGTGCATTACAATATCAGCGCCTAAATCTAATGGTTTTTGTAAATAAGGCGTTGCAAAAGTATTATCTACCGCAAGAAGAATTTTTTTCTCCTGAGTAATTTTTGCTATTTCTTGAATATCTGCCAATTTCATCAACGGGTTTGTCGGTGTTTCAACCCAGATTAGCTTCGTATTTTCGTTGATTAAACTTTTCAGTTTTTCGATATTCGTCATATCAACAAAATGAAACTTAATACCTGAATCTTTGTAAACACGAGAAAACATTCTGTATGTTCCGCCATATAAATCATCCATCGCAATAATTTCCTCTCCGGCTTTAAAAGATCTTAAAACACAGTCTGTCGCAGCAAGACCAGACGAAAATGCTAATCCGCGAGTTCCGTTTTCAATACTAGCCAAAGCGTCTTCTAGAGCAGTACGAGTAGGATTCGAAGCTCTACTGTATTCGTAATCTGCCAAAGGTTTTCCTGGACTTGTTTGTACAAATGTTGAAGTCTGATACACTGGTGGCATAACGGCTCCTGTACTTGGATCATGATGCTGTCCTCCGTGAATTACTTTTGTATTGAATTTCATATAGTTATAAATTTTAATTCCTTAATTCTTTTACAAATTTACCGCTTAATTTATTTTATCGCGACACAACTTCTTACCTTTGTAGATAATTAACACTTTTTGATATGAAAAATTACTTATTTATACTCTTTTTGTGTTTGATTTTTACAAGTTGCAAAAAAGAGCTTTCATTTGAAAATGAAACGTTTGAAGAGAAATCTACTGTACCGTGCGCAAATGACTGCCCAAAAATCACCATAGAAGTTCCAATTGCTAAAAATATTAAAGTAACATCAGACAGCATCAATAAAAAAGTCTTTGCTGTTATTAAGGAGATTGTTTTTTTTGAAGAAGATTCAGTAAAAGTCAATGATTATAAAGCGTTGTCAAAATCTTTTATTACTTCATACGAAGAAATGCATCAAAAATTTCCGAACGATACTTTTGGATGGGAAGCAAAAATAATCGGGAATGTAGAATTTCAATCAGACCAAATTCTGAATTTAAAAATTGATCATTACACTTTTACTGGTGGCGCACATGGTTATCAAGGTTACCGATCGTTACTATTCGATAAAAAAACAGGAAAAACCATTTTTAATAAACAGTTGTTTAAAAACGAAAATGAGTTTAAAAAGTTTGCTGAGAAAACATTCAGATCAAAATATAAAATTCCAGAAAAAGCCAATATTAATGCTACAGGTTTGATGTTTGAAAATGACAAATTTCAACTGCCGCAGAATATATTTTATACTTCTGAAGGTTTACTTTTATATTATAACTCATACGAAGCCGCATCTTACGCAGATGGGCCAAAAGAGCTTATATTTCCTTATGATGAAGTAAAAAAATATTTGAATTTTCAGTAGATAATTTCAGCATGAATTAGGCGCCTGCAGCGCATGTCTACAGAAAAACCTTAGAACCTTAGTATCTCAGCAACTCAAAACCTTTTTTACTGAACATCATATTTCATTTTACGCAAAACTCGTAAAGCTTCTTTAAAAGAAGAATAGATATTTTTATAAGGTTTCAAAAGCAATTTTGCATCAATTAGCTTCTGTCTGGCATCTTCGAAACCATTCAAATGACAAATCATAAAAGTAGAAGGAAGGTTTTCTAAATCTTTCATTTCACGTTCAGATAATGACATCTCTTTTTCCAATTTTCTAAGCAGCGCTATATTAGAATTATAAATATGGTGCAACATTTTTCGGTTAAACTCTGGTGGCTGAAAAAGCATTTGGCGATCAATTTTATAATAACCGTTGTCAAAAAAATAAATCGTTTGTTCTTCTAACGGATAATAACTCGTTTTGTCATTTAAGCCAAGTGGCACGTATTCTGTGATGGTAAAAGTATCATCATTATATTCGATTGTAACAACGTCTTGTGCTGAATAAAAAAGCTTAATTTGTTCGTTTATCAGTTCAATATCAACACGTGATAAATACGTTTTATCACGCAGCTTTTTTGGAACTCCAGCCCAGCAAATCACGAATAATTCTTTAAAAACACGATATTTTGGAGACATATCTTTATGTCTAAAATTCATAAAATCGATAACACCGTCTAAAGTATATTGAATACTATTTCGAGAACTGTTTTCTATTCCGATTACGGTTTCTGTATTTTGATTGCTTTTTTCGATTTCCTCGTGTTCTTCTAGAGGAATCGAATTACTGCCTCTCCTTATAAAAACACTATTAGCAAGAATGGTGTGGATTCCTTTTTTAAAGTAAGAGATTTTACTTTTGGGTTTTATAGTAACCAGGCCGATTACTTTGTCTTTTGGAAGGTTTGGAAAAGGGACATTTTCGTATTGAATTTTCGGTGGATTTTCTAAGAAAGCATTGACCAGATTCTGAATTCTGCTATCATCGAAGAAGTCATCGCCGACAATTTCGTTATCTTGATCTTCTACTCCAACTACGATATAAGAATTATTATTTGGGTTAGAATTGGACAATGCACAAATATGCTTTAAGAACTTTCCTTTTCCTTCTCTAGAATGAAGATTCAATTGCCTTTTCTTATCATAAAAACTGCTTTCGTCATTATGAGCGAGGAGATTTTTAATTAAAAGGCGCTTATTAATCATTATTCCGGATCTTTAGACTGACTTAGATTTTAGACTTCTTAGATTGGTTTTCAGTTTCCTAAGTTAAACTAAAGATCTGATTTTCTAAGAAGTCTAATCATCTAGTTTTAAATATTCTTTTTAACAATCGTCGAAGATGCTTGTGCTGTACTCATGACAACCAAATCAGCAATGTTTACATGATAAGGTCTCGAAACCACAAAATGAATAATATCGGCGATGTCTTCTGCCTGCAGCGGATCAAATCCTTTATAAACATTCGCTGCTCTTTCAACATCTCCTTTAAAACGAACTTCGCTGAATTCTGTTGCTACCATTCCTGGATGAATGCCTCCAACTCGAATTCCAAACGGATTCAAATCGATTCGCATTCCAGCAGTTATAGCATCAACCGCATGTTTAGAACCGCAGTATACATTTCCGTTCGGATAAACTTCTTTTGCCGCTGTTGAACCAATATTAATAATATGCCCCGATTGTCTTTCAACCATTTGCGGAATTATCGCTTTTGAAACATACAAAAGACCTTTCACATTAATATCAATCATAGCATCCCAATCGTCCAAATTTCCGTTCTGAATCGGATCTAAACCGTGGGCATTTCCAGCATTATTAATTAAAACGTCGATTGTAGAAAAATCGTTTGGCAAAGCTCCTATTTTTTCTAAAACTTCTTCTTTGTTTCGGACATCAAATGCTAAAGAATGAACTTCTGTAAAAGCCGAAAGTTCTTTTTGAAGTTCTTCCAAACGATCTGTACGTCTTCCGCAAAGGATCACTTTAAAATTGTTTTTTGCTAGGATCTGAGCGGTTGCTTTTCCAATTCCACTTGTTGCACCAGTAATTAAAACTGTTTTTTTCATTGTTTTTTCTTTAAAAAAGATTTTTTGCCACAGATTAAAGGATTAAAATGATTCTTTAATCTGTGGTAAAATATTTCTAATTCTTATTTTTCCACTCCTCCAAATTCAACACCATATTGAGCGCTGTCCAAGTTTCCCCATCTACTTCTCTTAAGTATTTTTTATCGGGATTTAAAGTAAACCCAACTTTTTCATAACACTTTTGAGCTCCGATATTAAAATCAAAAACATTCAATTCAATATTTTTTTCTTTTCTGTTTTCAGAAATATATTGCAGCAATAAAGTTACCATTTGTTCGCCAATTCCTTTTCCTCTTTGGTTTTTATCCATAATTAAGATTCGACCTAATTTTGCAAAACCGTCGTAAAAATAAATTTCGCAATGTCCAATAGTATTTCCATTAGAAACATCTACAACTCTAAAAGCAATTCTGTTTTCATCAGAAAGTGTTTTATCGATCTGCTGTTCTGTTAAAGGAAAAGTAAACTCTGGCCCGCCAAATTGCATCAAATCTTTGGCACTTTTGACAGAATCGATCAATTCAAAGTAATCTTTTCTCTCAAATTTTTCTAGGTATATCATTTTCAGAATAGTACAAAATTAAGGCACATCGTCACCCATACTTTCTGTCCAGATAGCAAACCAATCTTGGGTATCCATTTCCAGTTCTACTGCTTTCATTAAAGACTGAATTCTGGCAATATTTACAGTTCCCGCAATAGGAATTATTTTGGCAGGGTGTTTTAAAATCCAAGCTAATAATAAAGTATCAGACCCTAAATGGTATTTTTCTACTAATTCAGAAAACAGTTTTTTCAAACGACGTGTTTTTTTGGTATCTTCTCTAAAAACAGTTCCAAGCGGATTCCAAGATAACGGACGAATTCCATGTGTTTGCATATAATCTAAACTCCCGTCTGTCATTGCTTCGTAATGAGTTGCAGAAAACTGTACCTGATTATAACTCACTTCAGTTTTACTGCGAATTAATTCGGTTTGAGAGCTCGTAAAGTTAGAAAGTCCAAAATCGATAATTTTTCCTTCTCCTTTTAACTTTTCAATTGCTTCGGCAATTTCATCAGCCTGCATTAACGGACTTGGTCTATGAAGTAAAAAAACATCTACATAATCTGTTTTTAAATTCTTCAAAGATGTTTCTACAGACTTAATAATATAGTCTTTAGAATAATCATAATGTTTGATTTTGTTTTCAGGGCGTTTTTCAGCAATCATCTGAATTCCGCACTTGGTAATTAATTGTAATTTTTCACGATCAATTTTACTTGTGTGAAAGGCTTTTCCAAAATCGGCTTCGGTCGTATACGAACCGTAAATATCCGCGTGATCAAAAGTCGTAATTTTGTTTTCGATACTTACCTGTATCATGTTTTCCATTTCTTTGGTTGTAAGGTTTTTATCCCAAACTCCCCAATTCATAGTGCCCGAAATTATAGGCGATAAGACTGTTTTGCTCATAATAATTATGCATTATTTTTGGTAATAATTATGCTTTAATAAAACATAATCATCAAAGTTCTTAAAAATATAAAAATAGATTCACAATTAGTCCTTAAAATTAAGTCATTGGTCGAAGTTTTAACCATTCTTTAACATCTTACTTCTCAAAAAATATTCAATTTGCACTCTCAAAAATTAGGCGTAAAAATCAAGGTTTTAAAAATATTTATATGGAAGAAAATACAACGACTTTAGACATTAGAGCGATAAATGAAAAAATTGAAAGAGAAAGTGCTTTTATAGACCTTCTTACAATGGAAATGAACAAAGTTATTGTGGGTCAGAAACATATGGTCGAGCGTCTATTGATCGGATTACTTGGACAAGGGCATATTTTATTGGAAGGAGTTCCAGGTCTGGCAAAAACTTTAGCCATTAATACGCTTTCTCAAGCGGTTCAGGGTTCTTTCAGCCGTATCCAGTTTACGCCAGATTTACTGCCTGCCGATGTTATCGGAACCATGATTTACAACATTAAAGCAAACGAGTTCTCAATTAAAAAAGGACCAATTTTCGCCAATTTCGTACTTGCTGATGAGATTAACCGTGCTCCTGCTAAGGTTCAGTCAGCACTTTTGGAGGCAATGCAGGAAAAACAAGTTACTATTGGTGACACTACTTTCAAATTAGATCGTCCGTTTTTAGTATTAGCAACACAAAACCCTGTTGAACAAGAAGGAACATATGCACTTCCTGAAGCACAGGTTGACCGTTTTATGCTAAAAACTGTAATTGATTACCCAAAAATTGATGAAGAGCGTTTTGTAATTCGCCAAAACTTAAAAGGATCTTACGAAAAAGTAAATCCGGTAGTTTCTGTAGATCAGATTTTACGTGCGCAAGAAGCTGTTCGTGAAGTTTACATGGACGAAAAAATTGAGAAATATATCTTGGATATCATTTTTGCTACTCGTTATCCAGAAAAATACAAATTAGCCGATTTAAAACCGCTTATCAGTTTTGGAGCTTCTCCTCGTGGAAGTATCAACTTGGCTAATGCTGCAAAATGCTATGCTTTCATCAAACGTCGTGGTTATGTAATTCCAGAAGACGTTCGTGCAGTTGTTCACGATGTATTGCGTCACAGAGTAGGAATCACTTACGAAGCAGAAGCAGAAAACATCACTTCTGTAGACATTATCAACAAAATCGTTAACGAGATTGAGGTACCTTAAAAATTTGTTTCAAGTTTCAGGTTTCAAGTTGTTGCAAAGCAAACTTGAAACTTTTAAACTTTAAACTTTAAACAAATCAAATGGATACAAAAGAGCTTTTAAAAAAAGTACGGAAAATAGAAATCAAAACGAAAAGACTGAGTAATCACATCTTTTCGGGAGAATACCACTCTTCATTTAAAGGACGAGGAATGACGTTTAGCGAGGTGCGTCAATACCAATACGGAGATGATATTCGTAACATCGATTGGAATGTAACCGCACGCTACAACGAAGCTCACGTTAAAGTATTTGAAGAAGAACGCGAATTAACCATGGTTTTAATGGTCGATATTTCGGGTTCGGAATCTTTTGGTTCTAAAAATCAATTCAAGAAAGACATCGTAACCGAAATTGCGGCAACGATGGCTTTTTCGGCTACACAGAATAATGACAAAATTGGTTTAATATTATTTTCTGATACTGTAGAATTATATATTCCGCCAAAAAAAGGACGTTCGCACGTGCTTCGCATCATTCGAGAATTGATCGAATTTGAACCAAAAAGTCATAAAACAGACATTGCTCAAGCCTTGAAATTTTTATCTGGAACCCAGAAAAAGAAAGCTATTATTTTTATGATTTCCGATTTTATGTCTGACTCTTATGAGCATACTTTAAAAATCGCGTCTAAGAAGCATGACATCACTGGTGTTCGTGTGTACGATATCCGTGAAGAAAGAATTCCCAATTTAGGAATGGTAAACATGCTAGATGCCGAAACTGGAAAAATCCAATTGGTTGATACAAGTTCAAAAGCTGTTCGTATGAATTATGAGAAGCATTACCAGGAGAAATTAAATTACTTTAAAGATACTTTCCGTAAATCTGGAGCAGGAATTGTAAATACCAGAGTAGACGAAAATTACGTTACTAAACTATTAGGCTATTTCAAATCACGATAAAATTTTGGCAATTTTGATTAACCAATCAAAAATCGTTAATCTAAAATCAACAATCGTCAATCAAATGAAATTTAAACTTTATATATTTTTATTGCTTTTTTCTACTATGATTTTTGCGCAGCAGAAACCAGTAGAAACAAGTATTGATACTACAAAAAACAAAATTGGTGCAGAGTTCAAACTGACACTAAAAACGGTCGTAAACTCAAAATCAAAAGTTGAATTTCCAAAGCTTAAAAACATTGGGCCATTAGAAGTTATTCAATCTTATCCAGTTGATACGGTTAAGAAAGATGATACTTATGAGTTAATCAAAAAATATGGTTTAACACAGTTTGATTCTGGTCGTTATACAATTCCAAGCGTTAAGATTTTAATAGATAAAAAGCCTTTTTATAGCGATTCTATTAAGGTTGAAGTAGCCAATGTAAAAGTGGACACACTACAGCAAAAAATGTATGATATTAAAGATATTTCCACTGTTGACGAAGGCATCGGCAATTGGTGGATTTATGTTTTAATAGCTTTAGTAATTATCGGAATCGGAGCCTTTGTTTATTGGTACGTTAAAAAACGTCAGCTAAAAAAAATCGAAGAAGAAGTTTACAAAACACCTATCGAAAAAGCTACAAGCTTATTAAACAACTTAGAACAAAAAGAGCTGGTTCAAAAAGGCGAAATTAAAGAATACTATAGTGAATTAACTGATATTGCACGTAATTATATCGAAGAAGCGATTCATATTCCAGCAATGGAAAGTACTACTTCTGAGTTAATTTCCGCAATTAGAGATGCTTCTACCAAAAAGAAAATGACGCTTACGCCAGAAACAGTTGAAAATCTGGAACGCGTTTTACGTCAGGCCGATTTAGTAAAATTTGCGAAATCTAAACCGCTTGAATTTGAAATTAAAGAAGATAAAAATAAAATCCAGAAAGTAATTTTAACGCTTGATAATGCTATTCCGACAGAAGTTCCTGAGGATATAGAAGATCAATTGTTAAACGAAGCGCAAAGACAAAAACAAATTCAGGCACAGCTTAAGAAACAGCGCAATGCAAGAATCGGTTATGCTGTTGCCGCTATCATACTTTTATTGTTTGCTACAACAACTTTCTTTGTGGTTACCAAAGGATTCAATTACGTAAAAGACAATATAATTGGCCATCCTTCTAAAGAATTATTAGAAGGCGAATGGGTAAAAAGTGCTTACGGAAATCCAGCCGTTATTATTGAAACTCCAAAGGTTTTAAAAAGATTGGACGCGCAAAAAGCACTTCCAAAAGAAGCAATGGCTCTTATTAAAGAAATGCAGCTTTTTGCATACGGCAGCTTGATTGACAATTTCTATGTAACCGTTTCAACATCTAAATTTAAACAGCCAACAGATATTGATTTAAGCAAAACTCTTGAAGGAACGCTAAAAATTATTGAAGCTCAAGGCGGACAAAATATTATTGTAAAACAAGAAGATTTTCAAACAAACGAAGGTATTCAGGGAATAAAAGGTTACGGAACAATGACTGTTTTGAATCCAGCAACCAAAACAAGTACAAAGGCGTATTATGAATTGCTGCTTTTCAAACAAGATCAAGGTTTACAGCAAATTTTGATTTTACATGAAGAAGGCGATACTTATGCAAATGAAATCACTACCCGAATACTAAATTCTGTTGAACTTCAAAGAGCAAACAACTAATGAGCAAGATCACTTTTTTAAATCCAGAGTTTCTTTGGTTGTTTCTATTAATTCCGATTGCGATAATCTGGTTTTTCTGGAAACGCAACCAGCAGTCGGCTACCTTAAAAATGAGTTCGACAGCAGGATTCCAAAATAATGAATCGTTTTGGACCAAGTTCAAACCTGCTTTATACGTTTTCAGAATTCTTGCTTTATGTTCATTGATTATAGCATTGGCTCGACCAAGAACAGTAGACATTAGCAACCAGACTAAAACGACAAAAGGAATTGATATTGTAATGGCAATTGACGTTTCTGGCTCTATGCTGGCAAAAGATTTAAAGCCGAACCGTATGGAAGCTTTAAAAAGAGTGGCAGCAGATTTCGTTGAAGAAAGACCAAATGATAGAATCGGATTGGTTTTGTACGCTTCTGAAGCTTATACCAAAACTCCTGTAACTAGTGACAAAGCAATCATTCTTGAAGCTATAAAAGGTATTAAATACGATACGGTTTTACAAGACGGAACTGGAATTGGAATGGGATTGGCAACGGCTGTAAATCGTCTAAAAGACAGTAAAGCAAAAAGCCGTGTTATCATTTTGCTTACAGATGGTGTAAATAATGCTGGATTTATCGAACCAGAAACTGCCGCTGATATTGCAAAACAATACGGAATAAAAGTTTACACCATTGGTCTTGGAACAAACGGAATGGCAGAATCTCCATACGCATACGCACCAAACGGAGGTTTCTTATTCAAAATGCAAAAAGTTGAAATCGATGAAAGGCTGATGAAAAGTATTGCCCAAAAAACAGACGGAACATACTTTAGAGCTACAAGTAACGATAAATTAGCAGAAATATACAACTCAATCAATAAACTGGAAACAACAGAAATTCAAGAATTAAAATTCTATGATTATGATGAAAAGTACAGAGCTTTTGTTTTATTTGCAGGCTTTTTGCTGTTACTAGAAGTTGGATTAAGAAATACGGTTTATAGAAGCTTTATTTAATATTTTAGTCGCAGTCACAGCTTACAGTAAACAACTGAAAATTGCGACCGAAAATTGCGACTGAAAACTAGAATTAAAAAATGGAATTAGACGAAAAAAAATATTTATATCTCTTATTACTTATCCCAATTGTGGTCTGTATTTTTCTTTTCAATATGTATTGGAAGAGAAGAACACAACGAGAATTTGGTGACTTGGAAATGGTAAAAAGATTAAGCCCAGAGAAATCGGTTTTTAAACCAGTTTTAAAAATTGTAGTTATTCTTCTGGCACTTACCTGTTTGATTATGGGTTTGGTAAATCCGAAGATTGGAACCAAGATGGAGACCGTAAAACGAGAAGGTATTGACATCGTTTTTGCTGTCGACGTTTCTAAAAGTATGTTGGCAGAAGATGTCGTTCCTAGCCGTCTAGACAAAAGTAAACAGCTGGTTTCTCAGATCATTAATAATTTAGGAAGCGATAGAATTGGAATCGTAGCTTACGCAGGTAGCGCTTTCCCAGTTTTACCAATTACATCAGATTACAGCGTTGCAAAAATGTTTTTACAGAGTATGAGTCCAGGAATGGTTTCGTCTCAAGGAACATCTTTAGATGAAGCGATTAAATTGTCTTCGACTTACTTTGATGAAAAAAGCAAAACTAGCAAATTATTAATCCTGATTTCTGATGGTGAAGATCATTCTGAAGGCGCGGCTGCCGCGGCAGAAGAAGCCAATAAACTAGGAATGAAAATCATTACAATTGGAGTTGGTACAGAAAAAGGAGGAACAATTCCGCTAAAAGAAAATGGTGTTGTAAGAGGTTATCAAAAAGATCAAAACGGAGAAACCGTAATTACCAAATTAAATCAGGAAGGTTTAAAAACAATTGCAAAAGCAACAAAAGGTGGTTATGTTTACGGCGGAAGCACAAAAGAAGTGTTAGAATATGTCAAAAATGCTTTAAACAATATTCAGAAAACAGAATTTGAGGCAACACAAATGGCCGAGTTTCAATCGCAGTTTCAGTGGTTTATCGGATTTGCATTTTTATTGCTTTTCCTAGACATTTTCTTATTAGAAAGAAAAACAAGCTGGATCAAAGAGTTGGATTTATTTAATGAAAAGAAATAAAAAAGTTAGCCACTAATTACTCGAATTTACACGAAAGACAATTATTTAATTTGTTAAATTCAAAAATAATGATAAAAAAATTAGTGCCAATTAGTGAAATTCGTGGCGAAAAAAAATAAAATTAGAATGAAAAATTTACTCCTTTATATTTTACTAACCGTTTCTTTTGCAGTTTCTGCTCAAGAAAAAGACAAAACGTTGCCTACTGGTAATGAAGAATATAAGCAGAATAAATTTACTGATGCTGAGGCAAACTATAGAATTTCGGAATCAAAATTTCCTAAAAAATCAGCAGCGCCTTATAATTTAGGAAATACCATTTACAGACAAAATCAGATTTCGGAAGCTAAATTTGCTTACGCGAAAGCAATAAAAAATGCCAAAACAAGACCTGAAAAACACAAGGCTTATCATAACCTTGGAAATACTTTCATGAAAGAGAAAGATTATACTCAGGCAGTTGAAGCTTACAAACAAGCACTTCGTAACGATCCAACCGATGAGGAAACACGTTACAATTATGCTTATGCCAAACAAAAGCTAAAAGAAAATCCTCCTAAAAACGATCAGAAAGATAAAAATAAGGACAAAGACAAGGATAAGGATAAAAACAAAGACAAGGACAAGGACAAGGATAAAAATAAAGATAAAGACAAGGATAAAAAAGACGATAAAGGCGATCCAGACAAAGACAAAAAAGATGGCCAAAATGATCCTAAGAAAGACGACAAATCAGACAATCAAGGCCAGCCAAAACCACAGCCTGGAGGAATATCAAAAGAACGTGTTCAGAATTTATTAGATGCGGTTAATAATGAAGAAAAGAAAATTCAGGACAAAGTAAACGCTCAAAAAGTAAAAGGTAGTCCTAAGAAAACAGAAAAAGACTGGTAAAATAAGTTGAATCGTTTAATCGTTTATTTGTTATTACAAAACGATTAAACGGTTTAACAGTTAAACAAACAACGACTAAAACAAGTAATGAAAAGATATTTAATTCTATTTCTAATCACTTTTCAAGGACTTATGGCTCAAGTACAATTTGAAGCCAGAGTCAGCAAAAACTCGCTTGGAATAAATGAAAGACTTCGCATAGACTTCATCATGAATGTGGACGGAGATAATTTCGAGCAACCTTCTTTTGACGGATTTAAAATGGTTGCGGGACCAAGCCAACAGATTAGCCAGTCTTGGATAAACGGACGCAGTTCTTTTCAAAAAATATACTCCTATATCTTACAACCTGAAAGAAAAGGTGCCTTAACAATAAAACAGGCCGCTATAGAATTCAATGGACAGGTTTACAAAACCAATCCGATAAAGGTTACAGTAACCAATGCTGTGGCTCAGGAAAGAGATCCAAATGACAGACCTCAAGGATCTGGAAATGAATTATTGGAACTTGTTGCCGAAATCTCAAAAACAAATCCGTACTTAAACGAACCTATTACAGTCGTTTACAAACTGTATTTCAATAATATTGGTGTTACTGGTTTTAAAGAATTGGCAAAACCTAAATACAATGATTTTTGGAATCAGAACATTGATGTTAAGCAGCTTTCTGTACAGCAAGGTTCTTACCAAGGTCAGCAAGCTTATTATGTAATCTTAAAAAAGACTATTCTATATCCTCAAAAATCAGGAAGACTTACAATTGAACCTCTTTCACTAGATATTGGTGTACAGTTACCAACAAATCGTCGTGACATGTTTGGCCAAATGATTATTGCAGAAGACAATAAAGTGGTTTCTGCTGGAGCAAAAACAATCAATGTGCGACCGCTTCCAGAAACAAACAAACCAGAAGGATTTACGGGTGCTGTCGGAAGATTTAATTTTACCGTAACTCCGTCAAAAACAACGCTTAAAAATGGTGAAGGACTTGACTTAATCGTAAGCGCACAAGGTAGCGGAAATATGAAGTTATTTACACTTCCAAAACCAGTTGTACCGAATGCGTTAGAAATGTATGATCCTGTTCATGATGAAAACGTGACGACTTCTCTGACGGGTATGTCTGGAAGAATTACAGATAAATATACGATTGTACCGCAATACAGAGGAAAATATGCGATCAAACCAATGCAGTTTTCTTATTTTGATTTGAGTACTGGCACATATAAAACCATTACTTCAAAAGAAATTATGGTTGATGTTTTAGACGGACCAACGCCAGCGGAAGCAAATACAGGAGCAGCATCTAAAAATGTTGTTGCAAAAGCTGATCAATTTAAAAACATAAAACCTAAAACAATATTAATTCCTATTGCGAAAAAAGATTTTTATGATTCAAATCTATATTTAGGATTATTGTTAGCTCCATTTATCATTATTCCAATAATCATTTTAGCTAGAAAGAAAAAAGAGGCTATGGATAGTGATGTTACTGGAAACAGAATTAGAATGAACAATAAGCTGGCTAAAAAATATTTATCGCAAGCCAAGAAACATCTTAACAACAAAGAGCCTTTCTATATCGCATTAGAAAAAGCAATGCATAACTTCTTGAAAGCAAAACTGCATATTGAAACTTCAGAAATGAGTAAAGACAATATTAGAGAATTGCTATTGTCTAGAAATGCAAATGCAGAAACGGTTCAGAATTTTATTGCTTTGACTGAAAACTGCGAATTTGCACGTTATGCACCAGCATCGAGCGCTTCAATTCAGCAGGATTATGATAAAGCGGTTATGATTATTTCTGAATTAGAAAAACAGATTGTTTAAACGTAATAAAACAAACCTGACAGGTTTTGAAAACCTGTCAGGTTTAAACAAAATAAGATGAAAAACATACGATATCTCTTTTTATTCATCTCGCAGGTTTTCTTTGCGCAAGGTCGTTTTGAATCGGCCAATGCATTGTACCAAAAAGGGCAATATAAAGAAGCAGCACAGGTTTATGAGAACATTATAAAAGAAGATAAATTACAGTCTGCCGAATTGTATTTTAATCTTGGAAACTGTTATTACAAACTAAATCAGGTTGCGCCTTCGATTTATAATTATGAAAAAGCTTTGGTTCTTAAACCAAATGATCCAGAGACTTTAAATAATTTAAAGTTTGCCAAAAAACTAACCATTGACGAAATCAAAGAAGTTCCTAAAGTAGGTTTTGCAAAACTGATTCAGAACTTTACTTCCATTTTTGATTATAATACTTGGGCTAAAATTTCTGTTGTGCTTGGTTTTGTGTTTTTATTGAGTTTTATTGGGTATTATTTTTCGAGCGCTACAATTGCAAAAAGGATTTATTTCGTCGGAATGTTTATCATTTTGGTAGCCTTTGCTTTAAGCATTTCGGCTGGAATGTCTGAAAAAAGTCATTTTGAAAACGATCGTGTTGCCATTGTTTTTTCGGAATTAAGTCAAGTGAGACATGAGCCTCAAAAATCTTCAAACGGAATTATTTTATTGCACGAAGGAGCAAAAGTTTATGTCTTGGAAAGTGTTGCTGGCTGGAAAAAAATCGAATTGACAGACGGAACTCAAGGTTGGATAGAATCGGCAACAATCAAAGAAGTAAAATAGATTTTAAAAATATTCAAATAAAAAATTCCAAATTCCAATTTTAAGTTGGAGTTTGGAATTTTTCTTTTTTGAAATTTAATGATTAATTCACAGCATCCACCAATCTAACAAATTCAGATCTGTAACCATCTTCGTCATTTGACAAACCAGATTTTGCTAATCTTTTGATGTCCGAACTTGAACTGTTGGCTATATATTTTGATTCACGCAATTTTAATCCGAACCAAGAAACTGCAGTTGTAAATTTAAAATCAGGAGAACTATTTTCTAAATCTGTTTTCTGATCTGCTATAACATTTACAATTTCAATACTTTTGTTGCCATCAGGTTTTTTATATCTAAATTTTACTGTAGCCAATTCATCACTGTAATTTCCCTCAGTTTGTTTTGTTTTAGTGTATTTCAGATCTGACGGAACATAGTCACTTTCTACACCTATTGGAACGATTTCATACAAAGCTGTAACTGAATGTCCGCTTCCCAATTCGCCCGCATCAATTTTATCATTTTTAAAATCTTCTGCATTCAGTTTTCGGTTTTCATAACCAATCAATCGGTATGCTTGAACATGTTTTGGGTTAAACTCAATTTGAATTTTTACATCTTTCGCAATAGCAAACATAGATCCTTTAAATTCTTTTCCAAGAAAACGATTTGCTTCCTGAATATTATCGATATAAGCATAATTTCCATTTCCTTTGTCGGCCAAAATTTCCATTTTACTGTCTTTATAATTCCCCATTCCAAATCCTAAAACGGTTAAGAAAACTCCAGACTCTCTTTTCTGCTCTATCAATTTCAACATATCATCATCTGAAGAAGCGCCAACATTAAAATCTCCATCTGTAGCTATTACCACTCTATTATTTCCCTCTTTAATGAAATTTTGTTGTGCAAGTTTGTAAGCCAATTCAATTCCTTCTCCCCCAGCTGTACTTCCTCCAGCATGCAAATCGTCAAAAGCATCCATAATTTCGTCTTTATTATCTCCAGAAGTTGGCTCTAAAACGACTCCTGCAGATCCTGCATAAACTACAATCGAAACTTTATCAATGCTTCGAAGTTCTTTTACCAAGATTTTCATGGATTCTTTTAGCAACGGTAGTTTGTTTGGTTCATCCATAGAACCAGAAACATCTACTAAAAAAACCAGATTAGTAGCCGGCAAATTTGCCATTGGAATATTTTTTCCCTGTAAACCAATTTTTAGTAATCGGCTGTTTTTATTCCACGGACAATCACTGTATTCTGTATTAATCGCAAATGGATGCTGTCCATCTGGCTGTGGATATTTGTATTTAAAGAAGTTGATCATTTCTTCCACTCGAACAGCATCTTTTGGAACTTTTTGCCCTTCGTTTATAAATCGACGGATATTGGTGTAGGACGCATTATCAACATCGATGGAAAAAGTAGAAAGTGGTTCTTTTAGTGGAGATTCAAACGGATTTTCTTCTAATCCTGCGTAGCTTTCTGTATTCGGTTCAATGTACATTTCCTCTGGAATTGCATCGGTCACAGCCGCAGCAGAATCAACTGCCTCGTAACTTTGGTCTGGTGCATACGCTTTCTTACAGCTAAAAATAGTAAGTACGAGGAATGCCATCATAAAGAAATTAAGATTTCTCATAAAGTAAGTTTTTAAAAAAATTAATAAAAGGTTATAGGCTTCAAATAAGGACTAGCATTCCGGATTTACTAGAGGCGATTATTTGCATTTTGTCGAGTATCAAAATCGTGCCAATTTTTTTACAAATATTTTTCTTACGTGAAAATAAAATGAGAAACCCTTATTTTTAAAGGGATTTTTAGCTGAAAATATTTTTTTGTTTTTTGTAAAATGAGAAATGTGAGAAGTGAAATGTAATTCTATCTTTTGTCCATACAGAATTGTAGAGACGCACTGCAGTGCGTCTACGTCAAGCATATCGACAAACATTGTGTCGGATGCACTGGAATGAATATTTATTTTTTGCCACAGATTAAATGATTTTAAAAGATTAATCCTTTCTAATCTTGTAATCTGTGGCAGTAATTTATATTCTATATGTTAGACGCACTGCGGTGCGTCTCTACAGAATACCGGAATGTAAAATTAAAACTGATAAATTCTCTCAGGCGTAACGCAATAATCCAATTTAATATCCGATTCAAAAACATCATCAATTTGGTTTACGGCTTCAAAAAATGAAAGTCCGATTTTGATGGTTTCTGGTTTGCATTCGGCGAGGAATTTATCGTAGAAACCTTTTCCGTAACCAATTCGGTTTCCAAAAATATCAAAAGCCAAAAGCGGTACAAAAACCACTTCCACTTTAGACGAAGGAACTTCAATTCCGTCAACTGGTTCCGGAATATTGTATTCGTTCTTTTTAATTTTGGTATTATCTGTTAATAGAAAATGAGTCATTTTTCTAGATTCAAAATCGCTTTTAGAAATCAAGATTTCTTTGTCTTTTCCAGAAAGCAAATGCAAAACATATTCGGTATTGACTTCCTTATGCTCTTCAATCGGAAGAAAAACATGATAATAACTTTTATCCCAAATTGGCATTTGAATTAATTGATTGGCAATTGCCAAACTTTTTTCTTCTATTTCGTCAAAAGAAAGCGTTTTGCGGAGATTTTTATATTCTAATCGGAGTTCTTTTTTACTCGTCGGCATTGTCTGGAATTTTAGATAAATGATAGATTGCGTCGCCTTCATAAACAATTGGCGAATGATTGGCATTAATTACATAACCATCATGGGGTGCTTTGACTTTTTGCTCAAATTTACCAAACGGATCTGTAATGATGGCTAAGATAGTGCCTTTGGTTACAAATTTTCCAACCAAATTAAAATCATGAAGTAAGCCAGAACATTTTGCGCGAAGCCAAACCGATTGCTTGATATAAATGGAAGGAGTTAAAGCTGGCTCAGCAATTTGTTTCGAATCGAGCATTCCTAAATAATGAAGCAAACGTTTGGTTCCCAAAACACCTTGATTTGCAATTTCGTTATTGATGTCTAATGATTTTCCGCCTTCAAAAAGCAACATTTTCACATTGGCATTTTCAGAAGTTTTTCTAAAAGATCCATTTATGTTTTTAGAATACAATGTAAAGGGCGCATTAAAAATGTCGGCCAAAACTTTTAATTCGGGATTATTCTCGGTAATTCTAATCTGCGGAGCATTAAAACGGCTTGCACCACCTGCATGAAAATCGACGGCATAATCTAAAATCGGCAGAATTTCTTCGACAATATGATACGCAAATCGACTGGCAAGTGAACCTTTTTTGCTTCCTGGAAAAACACGATTCAAATCACGCCCGTCTGGAAACTCGCGTGATTTATTTACAAAACCGTACATATTGATTACCGGAATGCAGATAATAGTCCCTCGCGACGGTCTGTTGATTTTTTTACTGATAATCTGACGAACAATTTCGACACCATTAATTTCGTCGCCATGAATTCCTGCAGAAAATAAAACAGTCGGCCCTTCATGTTTGGAACGACGTACAATAACAGGAATATTTAGTTTTGTTGTAGTATGAAGCCGAGCAATTTCGACATTTATTGTTCTATGTTCTCCCGGCAAAATCGATTCGCCGAAAATAACCAATGGAGCACTATTTTTCATGTAGAATTATAAAATCTAAATATAGAAATTATTCTTTTGATTTTGTAAATTTGAAACTAATTCAATGTTAAGCTTCTTTTAGAAACAGGAATGTTTTTTGAAAAGCTTATCAAACATCTTCAGAAACACAATAGAATGCAAAAACCGTCCTTAGATCTTCAAATTTTAACGTTGCCTGATAATCCAGGCGTGTATCAATATTATGATAAAGACGGGAAAATCTTGTATGTCGGAAAAGCCAAAAATTTAAAAAAAAGGGTTTCATCCTATTTCAATAAAATTCACGATACTGCCAAAACGAATGTTTTGGTAAAAAAAATCGTGACCATAAAACACATTGTAGTTCCAACCGAAACCGATGCGCTTTTATTAGAAAACAATTTAATTAAAACACTTCAGCCGAGATACAATGTTTTGCTTCGTGACGACAAAACATATCCTTGGATCTGTATTAAAAAAGAACCTTTTTCGAGAATATTTTCAACTCGAAACATGGTCAAAGATGGCTCTGAATATTTTGGCCCATATACCAGTTTCAAAACAGTACATACTATTTTGGATCTTATTAAAGAATTGTATCCGCTTAGAACCTGCAATTATGACTTGAGCCAATCAAACATTAATTCAGGAAAATTTAAAGTTTGTTTGGAATATCACATTGGCAATTGTAAAGGCCCTTGCGAAGGTTTGGAACCTTTGGAAGAATACCAAAGACAAGTCAATGCTATTCGCGAAATCCTGAAAGGAAATTTCAAAGAAAGTTTAAAGGATTTCAAGAAATTGATGAATAATTATGCGCAAAATTTACAATTTGAAGAAGCGCAGAAAATAAAAGAAAAGATTGAAGTACTAGAAAACTATCAATCTAGATCTACCATTATCAATCCGAAGATTACCAACATTGATGTTTTCTCCATTGTTTCTGACGAAAGTGCGGCTTATGTCAACTTTCTACAAATTTCACATGGTTCAATTATTCGTTCGCATACTTTAGAAATGAAGAAAAAACTAGACGAAAGTGATGAAGAATTATTAGAATTGGCCATTGTAGAACTTCGTGAGCGTTTTCAATTATTATCTAAAGAAATTATTGTTCCTTTTGAAATGGATTTGGGCGAAAACATTAAAGTAACTGTTCCGCAACTTGGAGACAAAAAGCAAATTCTAGATTTATCTATTCGAAATGCGAAATTCTACAGAATCGAACAATTGAAACAGTTGCAAATTGTAGATCCCGATCGACATGTGAATAGAATTATGGCTCAGATGCAGAAAGATTTACGTCTTCCTTCTGAACCTCGACATATTGAATGTTTTGATAACTCGAATATTCAAGGAACAAATCCTGTTGCGGCTTGCGTAGTTTTTAAAGACGGAAAACCAAGTAAAAAAGATTACCGCCATTTTAATGTCAAAACGGTTGAAGGTCCGAACGATTTTGCTTCTATGACCGAAATCGTGTACCGCCGTTACAAAAGATTGTTGGATGAAAACGAACCTCTACCGCAATTGATTATTATCGATGGTGGAAAAGGACAGCTTTCGGCAGCATTAAAAAGTATTGACGATTTAGGATTAAGAGGAAAAGTTGCTATTATTGGAATTGCAAAACGTCTGGAAGAACTTTTCTATCCTGGAGATTCGATTCCGTTATATTTAGATAAAAAATCAGAAACTTTAAAAGTGATTCAGCATTTAAGAAACGAGGCGCATCGATTTGGAATCACTTTCCATAGAGACAAACGAAGTAAATCTGCACTTAATTCTTCTGTAGAAAGCATTCCGGGAATTGGAGAAAAAACCATGCTTGCATTAATACAACATTTCAAAAGTGTTAAAAGATTAAAATTAGCTACAGAAAAAGAAATTTCAGAAGTTATAGGTGCTTCCAAAGCAAAAAAAATTGTCGACTTTTACAAAACCAACTAAACATTATATGCGTCCATCCCAATTATACATTTCAAATATTTGGTCAAAAGAAATTTTAACTAAATTCGAAAAAAGAGTTTCTTGGCGCGTATTTATATTCGTTTTTTTAACGGCATTTTTCTTTTCGTCAAAATCATTTTCTCAAGAAATAAAAAAAGACAGTGTCAAAAGACCCAAAATAGGATTGGTTTTAAGTGGTGGTGGCGCCAAAGGTTTTGCGCATATTGGAGTTTTGAAAGTTTTGGAAGAAGCTGGAATCAAAATTGACTATATTGGCGGAACCAGTATGGGATCTGTAATTGGCGGGCTTTATGCTTCTGGTTACAACGCTTCTCAAATCGACTCTATTTTCAAACAAACCAATTTTGACGAATTAATAAACGACTATATTCCGCGTTCTTCTAAGAATTTTTACGGTAAGAAGAATGACGAATTGTATGCTGTTGTTTTGCCTTTCAGCAATTTTAGAGTCGGCATTCCAGAAGCACTTTCAAAAGGAATGTACAATTACAATTTATTGAGCAGTTTAACTAGAAACGTTCGTCATGTTCGCGATTTTAATCAACTGCCGACTCCTTTTTTATGTATTGGAACCAATATCGAAACAGGTGAAGAAGTTTTATTAAATAAAGGAAATCTCGTTCAAGCCATGATGGCTAGTTCGGCTTTTCCTTCCTTATTTACGCCAGTTGAAATTGACGGAAATTTGTTGGTTGATGGGGGAGTTGTAAATAATTATCCTATTCAAGAAGTTCGAAAACTTGGTGCCGATATTATTATTGGCGTTGATGTTCAGGATGATTTGCTGAAAAGAAAAAATCTGAAAAATGCGACCAGAATCTTAGTTCAGATTACCAATCTACAGTCTATTGACAAAATGAAAAGCAAAATAAAAGACACCGATATTTATATCAGACCCGATATTCGTGATTTTGGTGTTATTTCGTTTGACCGAGGAGAAGAAATTATCAGAAAAGGAGAAGAAGCTGCTTTTGCCGTTTACGAAAAAATCAAAGCATTAAGCGATGAAAATAACTTTTATAAAAAACCAAAACTGAAAGTTGCAACTGATACACTTCATATTCAAAAAATAAATACAGATAAATTAGAAAATTATACTAAAGAATATATTCGTGGTAAACTTCGTTTCAAACCTGAAAGCACCATAACTTACGATGGTCTTAAAACAGGAATAAACAACTTGAATGCGACACAAAACTTTAGCACAATCTCCTATTGTCTTCAGCCAAATGGAGATAAAGACGATCTTGATTTGGTTTTAAAGGAAAACCCAACTCAAACTTATCTAAAACTTGGGCTTCATTATGATGGTCTTTACAAAAGTGCAGTTTTATTAAATCTAACCCATAAAAAGACTTTTTTAAAAAACGATGTTACTTCTTTAGATATCATTTTGGGTGATAATTTCAGATATGATTTTAATTATTATGTCGAAAATGGTTTTAATATCAGTTTTGGATTCCGTTCTAGATTGAATCAATTTAATCGAAATGTAACTACGAGTTTAAGTGGCGTTCTAAAAGAGAATCCCAATGTCAACCTTATTAATGTTGACTTCATGGATATAACCAATCAGGCCTATTTTCAGACCATTTTTGTCCAGAAGTTTTTAATGGGCGGCGGCTTAGAATATAAATATCTAAAAATTAGCTCACCGACCCTTACCAATGAAGACAACATAATAGAAAAAAGCAATTATTTTAGTGCCTTTGCCTATTTAAAATACGATTCGCTAGACGAAAAATATTACCCAAGTTCTGGATTATATTTTTCTACAGATTTGCAAACTTATATGGCATCATCAGATTATACGAAGCAATTCAAACCTTTCTCGATTGCCAAAGCTGAAATAGCAGTTGTTAGACCACTATTTAAAAAAGCAACTATAAAATTTGGAGCCGATGCTGGATTTAATATTGGCAGCGACAGCGTTCCGTTTTTTGATTTTATATTTGGCGGTTATGGCTACAATAAAATAAACAATTTCAATTATTTCTACGGATACGATTTTCTAAGCATTGCCGGCAACAGTTATATTAAAACGGATATTAATATTGATTATGAAATCTTCAAAAAAAATCACATCAATATATCTGCTAATTTTGCCAACTTAGGAGATGATATTTTTTCATCTGTCGATTGGATTTCTATGCCAAAATATACAGGATATGCGATTGGTTATGGTTTAGAAACTATTATTGGTCCTATAGAAGTAAAACAATCTTGGTCTCCAGAAATGTCAAAAAGTTTTACCTGGTTTAGTATCGGGTTTCAATTTTAGTAGTATAACAGAGAATACTTCAATAATTTCTGCCTATTTTTTTACATCCTAAAAATTATATCAAAAAAACTAAGTTATTTTATAGTTATAAATAATATAATTTTTATTTTTACTCCGAAAAAATTACGACATTTGTTATAATGAAAACAAATTGGACAGGTTTATTAGAGTATCTTCAATTCCTCATCAAGAGAAATCCTGAGTAATGGCTCTATCGAATTGAAATAATCAGTCAATTGCAAAAATTGAACTGATTATTATCTCTGCAATTCAAATTTTCGAATTATCTAATTTACTAATTATCTAATTGAAAAAGCCATGCCACTATATCATAAACTTGGGGATTTTCCTCAAAAGCGACACACCCAATTTGAAAAACCAAATGGAGGTTTTTACTACGAACAATTGTTTGGAACTGAAGGTTTTCATGGACATTCGTCGCTATCTTATCACGTACATAGACCAACACAGGTTAAAGAGATTTTAAATTCTTATTCGGTTGAACCAAAAATTGCAATCGGTAAAAATATAAAATCACTTCTTTTTAAAGGTTTTGAATTAAAACCTGAAAATGATTTTCTAGACAGCAGAAAAGCGATGTTAGTCAACAAAGACTGTATCATTGGTTTAGCTGCGCCAAAAGAATCGCTTCGAAATTACTTCTACAAAAATGCCGATGCCGATGAAATGCTTTTCATTCACAGAGGAAAAGGAAAATTAAGAACCATGTTAGGAAATATTCCATTTGAATATGGCGATTACTTGATTATTCCACGTGGTATTATTTATCAGATCGATTTCGAAACAGAAGACAACCGACTATTTTACGTAGAATCGTATTCTCCTTTTTACACTCCAAAACGTTATAAAAATCAGTCAGGGCAGCATTTAGAACATTCTCCATTTTGCGAGCGTGATTTTATTCTGCCAAATGAATTAGAAACGTATGACGAAAAAGGCGATTTTTTAATCAAAATCAAAAAAGAAGGAATGATTCATGAAGTGGTTTATGCCACACATCCGTTTGACGTTGTAGGCTGGGACGGCTACAATTTCCCTTACGGATTTTCAATTCATAATTTCGAACCTATAACTGGACGCGTTCACCAACCGCCACCAGTCCATCAAACTTTTGAAACAGCTGCTTTTGTAGTTTGTTCATTCTGCCCAAGACTTTACGATTATCACCCAAAAGCTATTCCAGCACCATACAATCATAGCAACATAGATTCTGACGAAGTACTATATTATGTTGATGGTGATTTTATGAGCCGTAATAATATCGAGCAAGGTCATATCACTTTACACCCAAAAGGAATTCCGCACGGACCAGCGCCAGGCGCAATGGAACGCAGTATTGGCCACAAAGAAACCCAGGAATTAGCCGTGATGGTGGATACTTTCAGACCATTAATGGTTACTGAAGAAGCTATGGGCCTTGACGATGGTCAGTACTATAAATCTTGGACGGAATAGTTTTTTAATGTGGCAATGTGTCAATTCGCCAATTAGAGAATGTGACAATTAGAAAATGAGAAAACTAATTATTAATTTGTAATTTTAAACCTACAAAAAATTATCTCATTATCAAATTCTCTAATTAACTAATTCAAGAAATGACTTTTAACGAAAAATATAAAGACAACGCTCTTTTAATAAAAACCTTCAACTTTGCATTAAATATAATTGATTATACAACCGAACTTCAAGATCAAAAGAAATTCGTAATTGCAAACCAATTATTAAAAAGCGGAACATCAATTGGAGCTAATTCAAAAGAGTCACAAAACGCAGAAAGCAAGTCAGATTTTATTCATAAATTAAAAATTGCAATTAAAGGCAGATGAAACAGAGTATTGGTTGTTTTTATGTGATGCCCATAAGGAATATCCAAATTGCAAGCGTCTAATAAATGATCTTTCAGAAATTTTAAACAAAATAATATCAACATCTAAGAGGAATTAGAAAATTAGAAAATGTGTCAATTACAAAATTGATAAATTAAAGCATTTCAAAAATTATCTCATTTTCTCATTATCAAATTATCTAATTATGAGTAAAGAAGTAAAATCAGTAGAATACGGATTAGAAAAAATATTTGAAGGAGCACAAGATTTCCTTCCATTATTAGGAACAGATTATGTAGAATTTTATGTAGGTAATGCAAAACAAGCAGCACATTATTATAAATCTGCATTTGGATATCAATCTTTGGCTTATGCCGGATTGGAAACAGGAGTAAAAGACAGAGCATCTTATGTTTTAAAACAAGATAAAATTAGAATTGTTTTAACAACGCCATTAACAGCTGATTCTCCAATAAACGAACATTTGAAAAAACACGGTGACGGAGTAAAAGTTGCAGCACTTTGGGTTGAAGATGCTACAAAATCTTACGAAGAAACCATGAAACGTGGCGCTCGTTCTTTTATGGAGCCAACTGTTGAAGAAGATGAATTTGGACAGGTAGTTCGTTCTGGAATTTACACTTACGGAGAAACGGTTCACATTTTTGTAGAAAGAAAAAACTATAATGGTGTTTTCTTGCCAGGTTACAGAGAATGGAAATCTGATTTTAACCCAGAATCAACTGGTTTAAAATATATCGACCACATGGTTGGAAATGTGGGTTGGAACGAAATGAATACTTGGGTAAAATTTTACGAAGACGTTATGGGATTCGTGAATTTCTTATCTTTTGATGACAAACAAATTACTACAGAGTATTCTGCTTTGATGAGTAAAGTAATGTCTAACGGAAACGGAAGAATTAAATTCCCAATCAACGAACCAGCAGAAGGAAAGAAAAAATCTCAGATTGAAGAATATTTGGATTTCTACGGCGGACCTGGAATTCAGCATATTGCCATTGCGACAGATGACATTATTAAAACAGTATCTCAATTGAGAGCGCGCGGTGTTGAATTTTTATCTGCTCCTCCTCATACGTATTACCAAGCAATTCCAGAAAGACTAGGTGTTCACATGGACATGATGAAAGAAGATTTAAACGAAATCGAGAAACTTGCCATCATGGTAGATGCTGACGAAGATGGATACTTATTACAAATTTTTACTAAGCCAGTTCAGGATAGACCGACGCTTTTCTTCGAAATTATTCAAAGAATGGGTGCAAAAGGATTCGGTGCAGGCAACTTTAAAGCCCTTTTTGAGTCAATCGAAAGAGAGCAAGAATTGCGAGGAACACTGTAAAACATTAATTTTCATGCATAAAACAGCATAATTCTCCAAAAAACGATGATTTTTTTGCAAATGTTATGTTAAACTTGACTTTAGCTATTTGTTTTTTGAACTTTCTATCTATCTTTGCACTCGCAAATAAGGAAGGGGTGGTTTCCTTCCGAATTGATATAAATTTCATAATTTATAGTTTTTTGGTTAGTTAATAGCATAAAAACTCAGTCATCTTTGACTGAGTTTTTTTGTTTTGGTACATTTGGAATAAAATTTGCATTTGTCTACCTTTATAAATAAATGTAAAGATTGTACTATGAAAAAGCTCATCCTCATTATATTAGCACTAACACTACTTGCTTTCAGCCCTCAAAAAGAAGATGCTTTCGACACAGGAGAATATTTCAAATTTAGAATACATTACGGAATTGTAAATGCTGGATATGCAACACTTGAAGTAAAAGATGCTACCATAAACAACAAAAAGGCATATCACTCTGTTGGAAAAGGTTACACAACCGGAATGTCCAAATTTTTCTTTAAAGTAGAAGATTTGTATGAGAGTTATTTTGACAAAGAGACAGGAAAACCGTACCGCTATGTCCGAAAAATTGATGAAGGCGGCTACACCAAAAATCAAGAAGGTTTTTTTAATCAAGCGGAAAATAAAGTTTTAGTAAAAGACTATAAACGCAAAACAGAAAAAACAATCATTGTTACAGAAGGCGTACAAGATATAGTTTCAGCTTTTTATTATCTGAGAAACCACCCAAACATTGACAAACTTAAATCGGGTGAAGCCATTACAATTGACATGTTTTTTGATGATGAAATCACAAAATTTAAGTTAAAATATGTAGGTCGTCAAGATATTACGACTAAATTTGGAACCGTTTCTACGATGGTCTTCAAGCCATTGGTACAAACGGGAAGAGTATTTAAAGAAAAAGAGAGTTTAACGCTCTGGATAACAGACGATGTAAACAAAGTTCCAATTAGAATTAAAGCAGATTTGGCTGTAGGATCTCTTAAAGCCGATCTCGACGAATATAAAGGATTAAAAAGTCCACTAAAAGCAAAAAAATAATGAACCCTACAGATCATTCTGAAGCAATTTTAAAAGAAATTGACCTAAAATTTCAAGCCATAAATCAAAAAACTGATGTTCAATTAGAAGGATTGCTTTGGGCTAAACCAATCACTTATTGGGATTATATTCAAACTGATGCTCTATTAAATTTACAAATTCAGCGCACCACACTTCCTGACGAAATGGTTTTTATCATGTATCATCAGGTTAATGAATTAATCTTTAAAATGATTTTGTGGGAAATTGACCAGATTGCAGACACAGAAAACATTCAGGTTGATTTTTTTAGCGAAAGATTATCAAGAATCACTAGATATTTTGACATGCTTACCAATTCGTTCAGCATTATGGAAAACGGAATGGAAGTAGATCAATACATGAAATTTAGAAACACTCTTACTCCAGCAAGCGGATTCCAGAGTGCTCAATATAGAATGATTGAATTTGCCTCTACAGATGTTATCAATTTAACAGATCGCAGATACAAAGCAAACTTTGATGAAAACACCGATTTAGAAACCAGTTTTGAACACCTTTATTGGCAAGCTGCCGGAAAAGACTATCACACAGGCGAAAAATCGTATTTACTAAATGAATTTGAAAAAAAATACAAAGAGCAATTTTTAAGACAAATGGCTTCGTTTAAAACGAAAAACATTTGGCAAAAATTCACGCAATTACCAATTGAAGATCAGCAAAATGCAGCGTTGATAGATGCAATGCGCCATTATGACAAAACGGTAAATATTACGTGGGTAATGCAGCACTTAAATACTGCAAGAAAATACATCTTGGAAAGCGGAAAAGGCAACGGAGAAGCAACAGGAGGAAGTGACTGGCAAAAATATATGCATCCAAAATACCAAAGACGCATCTTTTTTCCTAAATTGTGGACCGAAGAAGAATTGTCCAATTGGGGAAATGAAACCGAAGTCTAATTTCACCACAAAAAAATTTATAAAGTTTGAAAAGAGCAGTCGTAATTTTAATTATCTTGTTTTCTATTTTTTCATGTAAAAAAGCAGAAGAAAAAGTAGAAGCAAAAATTACTAAACCAGCAACCAAAAAAATAGAATTCGGTTTTAATTACGCAGACTTTAATGTTGTTAATGATACTATTTCAAAAGGAGATTCTTTTGGCTCCATTCTTCAAAGCCAAAATATTGGAGACAAAAAAGTCCATGATATTGTTGAGCAAGTAAAAGATTCTTTTAATGTTAGAAGCATTCGTTACGGCAAACCTTTCACTTTACTTCGCGCCAAAAACAAAACCAATAATTTAGAGGTTTTTATTTATCAGCCAGATGCATTAAGTTATTATGTTATCGATTTAAGAGACAGTATTGCTAAAGCTTATAAAAAAGTAAAACCTGTTACTTTAAAAAGAAAAATTATTGGTGGCGTTTTAAAAAGTTCATTATCTGAAACTTTAGGAAACGAAAGTGTCGAAACCGCTTTGGCCAGCCGAATTACAAAAGTCTTTTCTTGGTCTATTGACTTCTTCAAACTAAAAAAAGGAGATCGTTACGGATTAATTTTCACAGAGCGATTCATCAACGGGAAAACTTACGATGGTGTTGAAGAACTAGAAGCAGCATTTTTTGAATATAAAGGTAAAATTGTTTATGCCTTTCCATTTGAAAGAGATACTACTTCTGGAAAGATTGAATATTATGACGACCAAGGAAGAACACTTAAAAATTTCTTCCTAAAAACCCCAATCAAATTCAGCCGAATCACATCAAGATTTACTATGAATAGATTTCATCCGGTGCAGCACACTTGGAAAGCCCACAAGGGAACCGATTATGCAGCGCCAACCGGAACACCAATTTCTACCACAGCATCTGGAGTTGTAGAAACTACAGGGTATACGGCAGGTAACGGAAACTTTGTCAAAGTAAAACATAACGGAACCTACTCTACTCAATATTTACACATGTCTAAAATCTTAGTTCGTCGCGGACAACGCGTAACACAAGGTCAGACAATTGGTTTGGTAGGAAGCACAGGTTTGGCTTCTGGCCCGCACGTTTGTTATCGTTTCTGGAAAAACGGCGTTCAAGTTGATGCGCTTCGATTAAATCTTCCAACGGGAGAATCTTTAACAGGAAATGACAGAACTCGTTTTATGACACAGATTGAACCTTTGAAAAGAGAATTGGACAGCATTGGGAATCTGTAAATAATCTATTTTGCAATCTTTTTTGAATCAAAAGTCATGAAAAATGAACGCCTCAAAACCATTTACCATGAAACTTTTTCTGGTTTAAAACTATTTTACAGAGATACGAATCTTTCCGAGAATTTGATTTCAAATTACAAAGTCGGCCAAATCATTCAAGAAAAAGGATTTACTGACATGAGTTCGATTGGCGGAGGACTTTCTGGAAATTTCAGGTATTTAATTGCAAGTGCTCATGCCAAAGATTTGTCAAAATTTAATCCCGATTCGGCAAAAAACGGTCATTTTCTTTTAGACTCTATAGCTTATTTTAAAATATTGGACATTCAGAAAATCGGGGATAAAACTCAGGTTTTCCTTTTAAATATTCCAGATAATTCCATTTCGCTTTTCAAAAATTCATCTTCGAACTTAGAAGAAGAAATTATAGAAAAAGCTCAAAAACGCTTTCGCGAAAAAATCGATGCCAATTTAATTGCAGAATTGCAGACCGAAAATTGGAAAGAAAGAACAAAATCTCCACTAGGAATGAGTGATAATGGCGAACTTTTTTTTGATGATTCTAAGATTAAAACTGAATCTCCAAAAAGAATTGATGTCGACGTTTCGAAGAAAATTATAGAAATCAATAAGAAACCTTGGAGGAAGTTTTGGTAAAAGCCAAAGTTTCATAAAAACTTTTTTAAAACGGTAAGTATTCATGCAAAAAAACTTATTGATACTTTTATCACTAATCACTGTGGGATGCTCCAATCCGAAGGTTTTTATTTTAAATGATAAAGAAGAAAGTAAATTCTTTGTCCAGAAGTTAGTCTGCAAAGCCTATGAAAAAGATTTAATTGGAAATTCACCTTTAATTGTAATTGATGGAATTCCATTTAAATACAACAAAAAAGAAGATACCATCCTATTGCCACTTAAAAAGTCCGACATTCTTACTTTAGATTTTTTAAATAAAAACAGCAGTCGTATCATTTACAATGAAAAAGAAAATGATGGCGCAATCATCATAACTTCAAAAATCCAAAACTAAAACTCATAAAACGTTTTCGTAACTAATTGTTATATAATCGCAAACCGCTCCCCTTTTAAAAGTTATTTCAGTATTTTTGTGTTTCAGAAAACAAACTCAATTATAGATAAAATGGCTTTAAACACAACAAACCCAACTGGGACTGAAGCGTGGAAAAATCTACAAAACCACTATAACGCAATTCACGAAACCACAATACAAGAATTGTTTCAACAAGATAGTGCGCGCGTTGAAAAATTCAATTTGCAATGGAATGACTTTTTAGTAGATTATTCAAAAAATAATATCAGTCAAGAAACAGTTTCTCTTTTATTAGAATTAGCAAACTCAATCGGATTGAAAGATGCAATTGCACAATATTTTGGAGGAGAATTAATCAATCAGACTGAAAATCGCGCGGTTTTACACACAGCATTGCGTGCTCCAGAATCGGCAGTTATCAAAGTAGACGGAGAAAATGTAATTCCTGAAGTTTACGAAGTAAAAAATAAAATCAAAAAATTTACTGAAGAAGTTATTTCTGGACAAAGAAAAGGCTACACTGGAAAAGCTTTTACAGATGTTGTAAATATTGGTATTGGAGGTTCTGACCTTGGTCCTGTTATGGCTGTTGAAGCTTTACAATTTTACAAAAATCACCTAAACACACATTTCGTTTCAAATGTTGACGGTGACCACGTAAATGAAGTTATCAAAAAACTAAATCCTGAAACCACACTTTTCGTGATTGTTTCTAAAACTTTTACAACTCAAGAAACGCTTTCAAATTCAGAAACTATTAAAGAATGGTTTTTAAAATCGGCTTCTCAAGAAGACATTGCAAAACACTTCGTAGCAGTTTCTACAAACATTAAAAATGTAACAGAATTCGGAATTAATCCAGACAACGTTTTCCCAATGTGGGATTGGGTTGGAGGAAGATTTTCTCTTTGGAGTGCCGTTGGTTTAAGCATTGCTTTGGCAATTGGTTTTGACAATTACAACCAATTATTAGTTGGAGCAAACGAAATGGATGAACATTTCAAATCGGCAGAATTTGATGAAAACATTCCGGTTATTTTAGCTTTGTTAAGCGTTTGGTACAATAATTTTTATGGTGCCGAAAGCGAAGCTTTAATTCCATACACGCAATATTTATCAAAACTAGCTCCTTACTTACAGCAGGCAACTATGGAAAGTAACGGAAAAAGTGTTGGCCGTGACGGAAAACCTGTTAATTACCAAACTGGAACAATTATCTGGGGAGAACCAGGAACAAATTCACAACATGCTTTCTTCCAATTAATTCACCAAGGAACAAAGAGAATTCCAACAGATTTTATCGGATTCGTAAAACCATTATACGGAAACGAAGATCACCACGATAAATTAATGTCTAACTTTTTTGCTCAGACTGAAGCTTTAATGAATGGAAAAACTCCAGCTCAGGTACAAGCAGAATTTGACAAGCAAGGATTAGCCGCTGAAAAAGCTTCTTACTTATTGCCTTTTAAAGTTTTCACAGGGAACAAACCAACGAATACCATTTTAATCGAAAAATTAACTCCAAAAAGCTTAGGTTCTCTTATTGCATTGTACGAACACAAGATTTTTGTGCAAGGTGTTATTTGGAACATTTTCAGCTTTGATCAATGGGGAGTTGAATTAGGTAAACAATTAGCAAATTCTATCTTAGATGAAATCAATTCTAAGACTGTTAAGAACCATGACAGTTCAACTTCATTTTTGTTAAATCATTTCTTAAAAAATAAATAGAAACATTTATTTAAATATTCTATAACTTTTGAAACGTCCTAATTTCTAGTAAAATTAGGACGTTTTTTACATAAATTACCGACAAAAAGCGGAATTATCCGCCAATTTGCCTGTTCTAATTTACAGCACTGTTCAAATAATTACATTTTTAACAAAAAAGCTTTACATAAATTCAACAAAACAATATTTTTATTAATGAAAAAAGAAAAATTCATTTTAATGCGCAACACAAAAGGCAAAACTGTTTTTTCTTAACATTTCGATAACATTATCTGAGTTATTTGTTATAATTTTGCCAAAAACAATAAACTCAATAACAAAATGAAGAAAATGAAAAATTGGTTACTGACTGGACTATTTTTTATGATAGTTTCGACCGTATTTTCTCAAGGAAAGGTTACTGGTAAAATTACCGATGGAACAGGTGGATTACCAGGAGCAAATGTAGTGATCAAAGGGTCTACTACAGGAACTTCAACAGACTTTGATGGTAATTTTTCCCTTACCTCAACATCAAGCACAGGAGAGATTGTTATCTCTTTTTTAGGTTATGACAACCAAACTGTAAAATTTACAGTAGCAAATGGCTCAACTGCAAACTTAGGAACTATCACTTTGGTAGCTTCAAATTCTAACGAATTAAGTGAAGTTGTAGTAACAAGCAGCATTATTGACGTTGCAAAGGACAGAAAAACTCCTGTTGCAGTTTCTACAATTAAAGCTGCTGAAATTCAAGCAAAATTAGGATCTCAGGAGTTTCCTGAAATCTTAAAAAGCACTCCATCTGTGTATGCTTCAAAAGCAGGTGGTGGATATGGAGATTCAAGAATTGCAATTCGTGGATTTGACCAAAAAAATATTGCCGTTATGATCAACGGTGTGCCTATCAATGATATGGAAAACAGCTCTGTTTACTGGAGTAACTGGGCAGGTATCTCTGATGTAACTTCTGCAATGCAGGTTCAAAGAGGTCTTGGAGCTTCTAAATTGGCTATTTCTTCTGTAGGAGGAACAATCAATATTGTTACAAAAACATCTGACATGAAAGAAGGTGGATCTGTTTCTTCAAGCTTTGGTAACAACAATTACTTGAAAACACAAGCTTCTTACAATACAGGAGTTATGAAAAACGGACTTTCAGCTTCTGTTTTATTTAGTAGAACAGCTGGAGACGGATACGTTAACGCTACTGAATTTGAAGGATACAATTATTTCATTGCTTTAGGATACAAAGCTAGCGACAAACATAACTTCCAATTTACATTTACAGGAGCACCTCAATGGCACGACCAAAGATCTAACTCTCCTCTATTAAGTGATTACTTAAAATACGGAAGTAATGGTACAGACCCAAACATTAAATACAACTCTGATTGGGGAATGAGAAATGGTGAGCAATATAATTTAAAAACAAATTATTACCACAAACCTGTAATGTCTCTTAACTGGGATTACGATATCAACTCTACAACAAAATTATCTACAGTTGGTTATGCTTCATGGGGACGTGGAGGAGGTACTACTACAAATGGTGGTATTAGAGGAAACAATCCTTACTCAACAAACAACTCTTTAAGAACAGCTGACGGTCTTGTTAACTTTGATTTAATTCAAAACTGGAATTCAGGTCAACCAACAACTTTAGGAACAAGAGTACCTGTAAATGGTAGATATGAAAACAGTTCTGACACAGGTAGTAACAGAGTTAATGGTGCAACAGTTATCAACAACATGGCAGGTATTTCTCAAATTGCTTCTGTAAACTCACACAACTGGTATGGTGCAGTAATCAATTTAGATAAAAAATTCTCTGAAAACTTTACATTCGATTTTGGAGTTGAAGGAAGAATGTACCAAGGTATCCACTTCCAAAACTTAATTGATTTACTTGGAGCTGATGTTTACAAAAATACAGCTGACGTAAATAACAACCCTGGTTATTTCAGCACTACTTATGCTCCAAGACCAAATGGAAATCCATTTATTAGTACAGACTACCAAGACAGAATTAACTACTGGAATGACAGTAAAGTTAATTACTATGGCGCTTTTACTCAATTAGAATATACTACTGGTAACTTTACTGCTTTCCTTCAAGGAGCTATTTCTCAACAAGCTTACCAAAGAATTGACCATTTCAAGTATACTTATGATAGCCCTCTTGCTAAAACAGGTTTCAAAACTATTACTGGTGGAGACATTAAAGCTGGAGCTAACTACAACATTAATGAGCACCATAATGTATTTGTAAATGGAGGTATATACTCAAAACAACCGTTTTTCAATGCAGTATACCCTAACAATGCTTCAATTGTTAACCCTAACCTTACAAATGAAAAAATCAAAGCAGTTGAAGTTGGTTACGGTTTCCGTTCTGGAATCTTTAATGCAAACTTAAATGCTTATTACACAACTTGGGATGACAGATTTACAACTGCAACAGATCAAGCAGCTACTAACCCAAGCGGATACTACACTTTCCAAGGTGTTAATGAAATACACAAAGGTTTAGAATTAGATGTTAATGCTAGAGTACTTGACAAATTAAAACTAAACGGGATGATCTCTATTGGTGATTGGAAATACAGCGGAAATGCTACAAGTAGCCGTTTTGATGTTGGCAACAACCCAATTAGCGGAGACCAGCCTTTATATTTAGATGGAGTTAAAGTTGGAAACAATGCTCAAACTACAATGGCAATTGGAGCAGCTTACGAAATCATTAACGGCCTTAATGTTGATGCAAACCTTAACTACTCTGAGAAGTTATACGGAAACATTGATGTATCTAAATTTTCGGCAGCAAACAACAAAGGTGCAATGGAATTACCAGGTTTCGCAACTACAGATGCTGGTGTATCATACAAATGGAACATCTCTCCTAAAATCGGTGCATTAAACTTCAGATTAAATGTAAACAACGTTTTTGATAAAATTTTCATCAACGAATCATTTACAAACATCTTTACAAGTGATTACAAAACAGCTCCAACTCCTACAACGCCAGGTGTAACTTATGCACAAGCTGGAGAAGTTTACAATGGAATTGCTACTGCAAACAAAGTTTACTTTGGTTACGGAAGAACTTGGAACTTTAGTTTACGTTACGATTTCTAAAATTTAGAATCTAAATAAATAATAAAAACGGCATTGACTTTTAAGTTTAATGCCGTTTTTTTATAGCCTTTTTTGTTATATTTGTTTTGAACAAAAAACACCCCTTATGTATAATTTTCTACAAAAATTTCACTCTGGCTGGGCATACTTAGCACTACTACTTTTGGTTGTTGCAATCGTTAATGCTATCATTGGAGTAACTTCTAAAAAAGAATTTACAGCTAAAGATCGTAAAATTGCTTTATTTGCTTTAATTGGAACACACACTCAATTATTGATTGGCTTAATCTTATATTTTATTTCTCCTCTTGGAAAAGCTGCTTTTGGACAAATGTCTAATGCTGAATTAAGATTAACATCTTTAGAGCACCCTCTAATTAATATTATCGCTATCATCCTAATTACTATCGGATGGTCTAAACATAAAAAATTAGTAAATAGTGAAGCTAAATTTAAAACCTTCGCTATTTTTTACGGATTAGGATTATTGCTTATTTTAAGTAGAATTCCATGGAACCTTTGGTTCTAAAAAATACCAATTAAAAGCCCTTTTTCAGGGCTTTTTTTATCTCGGCATATTATTTGTACAAACTCCCCCCAAGTCTGAAAAAGAATAACCCATGAGAAATAAAAAAAACATTTTATTCGCCACAATCGCTTTAACTTTAATTAGCGGCTTTACCTATGTGATAAGCCAAACCAAACCTACAACAGAACCTAAAATTATTCAAGATACTGTTAAGAACATAAAACCAGTTATTATTCCATTGCCGGATTCTGTTTTTACAGACAAAGGTTTAAAACTAAGACCATACAAGAAAAACGCACATGCCTCCTACTATGCAGATCGTTTTAATGGAAAAAGAACCGCTAACGGAAGCCGATTTAACAACAACAGTTATACTGCAGCTCACAAAAAACTTCCTTTTGGAACAAGAGTAAAAGTAACCAATGAAGCCAATGGCAAATTTGTTATCGTAAAAATTACAGACCGTGGTCCTTTTGTAAAAACACGCGAAATCGATTTGTCTAAAAGAGCTTTTATGGATATTAGCAAAAATAAAGGTGCCGGAGCAATGAAGGTTACCATCGAAACCATAATCGAATAAAAAAATCCCGCTTAAAAGCGGGATTTTTTTATTAAACCAATTTTCTCAGCGCCATTGCAACTCCCGTATGGAGCCCTTCATGATAATTATTAAAATCTAAGGCTCCCTGAACATTACGAAGCGTGAAACCTACGCTCGTAGTATATTCGTGATAATCTACAAACAGACCACTTTCAAAATCATTTTTTGTTTTTTCTAATGTCGTCGAAAGCAGTATTCTAATCTTATCTACCTCAGCTTGAGAAACATCCCCTTCTGGCTTCGTCCCTTTTCTATACTTGTTAATAAAATCTTCAGAAACCATTGTTGGAAGGCCAGATAATTTATAAACCAAAAGCTGTTGCGAAGAAATGCAATGGCCTATATTCCAGATAATATTGTTGCTGAAACCATCTGGAATTTTGTTTAATTGTTCTAATGAATGACCTTCTAAGAGTTTCAAAAGAATTTCTCTAATTGTTTTTTGTACATCAAAAACTGAACTCATAATTTTAATTTTTTTTCTAAAAATACTCATTTTTACGTTTCAAATGGATTTTCTTTGCATTCTAACAAATTCATAAAATAATGAACAAAATATATTACTTAGCTTCTTGCGATACCTGCAGAAAAATTATCAAAAGCTTACCTGAAAACAATTTAGTTTTTCAAGACATCAGACAAGATCCAATTACCGAAGAACAATTGGAAGAAATGCATAAACTTGCTGGAAGCTACGAAGCGTTATTTAGCAGAAAAGCACAGCTATACAAATCCATGGGGCTAAAAGATCAATCTTTGACTGAAGCCGATTTTAAAAAATACATATTGGAACATTATACTTTTTTAAGTCGTCCAGTTTTTATTATTGACGGAAAAATTTACATTGGCAACAGTCAAAAAAATGTAGCCGAAGTTATAAACGCACTATCGTAAGAATAACCGTAAATTTTGATCTACAAAACTGATTCACAATTTACAACGCAAAGCAGCAAACTTTTATTTATCTTTGCGCCTTTATACTCAATTATATGATACAATCTATGACAGGGTTTGGCAAAGCTTCTTTGCAATTGCCTACAAAGAAAATTACCGTTGAAGTAAAATCTCTAAATTCTAAAGGTTTAGATTTAAATGTAAGAATGCCATCGGTTTATCGCGAGATGGAACTTGGATTACGTACTCTTATTTCGACTAAGCTGGAAAGAGGAAAAATTGATTTTGCAATCTATGTAGAAAGTACTGCAGAACAAACTTCAACTAAAGTAAACGTCCCTGTTGTAAAAAATTATATCGCACAGTTAAAAGAGGTAAATCCAGATGCCGATGAAACTGAATTAATGAAAATGGCCGTTCGTATGCCTGACACATTAAAAACAGAACGCGAAGAAATTGACGAGAATGACTGGGAGCAGATTCAAGTTATCATTGATGAAGCGCTTCAAAATATTTTAAATTTCCGTAAAGACGAAGGAGAATCTCTTGAAAAAGAATTCAACATAAGAATTGGAAACATTCGTCAATTCATGAACGATACATTGGCTCTTGATCCAGAACGCGTACAAGCCATTAAAGATCGTCTCCAGACTGCAATTTCAGAATTACAGGTTAATGTTGATGAAAACCGCTTTGAACAAGAATTAATCTATTATTTAGAGAAATTAGATATTACCGAAGAAAAAGTTCGTTTAGGCAATCACTTAGATTACTTTATAGAAACCCTAAATGGAACCGAAGCTAACGGAAGAAAACTTGGCTTTATCACTCAAGAAATGGGGCGTGAAATCAATACAATGGGATCTAAATCAAATCACGCACAAATGCAGAAATTGGTCGTAATGATGAAGGATGAATTGGAGAAGATTAAAGAACAAGTTTTAAACGTTTTATAAAAACGCCATAAGCTTTAAGCTATAGGCAATAAGCTAAAAACGAAATCAAATTAAAGCCTAAGGCATGCCGCCTAAAGCTTAGAGCATAAAAAAAGCTTAGAGCATACTGCTTAAAGCCTAAAGCACACAATAATGAACAAAGGAAAATTAATTGTTTTTTCGGCACCCTCAGGCTCGGGAAAAACAACTATCGTAAAACATTTATTAGGTCAAGAAGATTTAAATCTTGAATTTTCGATTTCGGCAGCATCACGTGCACCACGTGGAGAAGAAGTACACGGAAAGGATTATTATTTCATTTCGTTGGAAGAATTCAAAAAACACATTAAGGCAGAGGATTTCTTGGAATGGGAAGAAGTGTATCGAGATAACTTCTACGGTACTTTAAAATCTGAAATTGAAAGAATCTGGGCTATGGGCAAAAATGTAATTTTTGATATTGATGTCGCTGGAGGATTACGTATTAAACATAAATTTCCAGAACAAACTTTAGCCGTTTTCGTAAAACCACCAAGTGTTGACGAACTAAAGCGCAGATTGAAGCAGCGTTCTACAGAAAGCGATGACAAAATCAATATGCGTATCGCAAAAGCATCTGTTGAATTGGCAACTGCTCCCCAATTTGATGTAATTATCAAAAATTATGATTTACCTGTAGCTTTGGAAGAAGCTCATCAATTGGTTAAGGACTTCATAAGTAAATAATTTTATTCCGCAGAGATACACAAAGAAAAACGCAAAGATTCGCCAAGTTGAAATAAAACTTTGCGAATCTTTGTGCTATCTTAGCAACTCCCTATGAAACTCTAGAAAATGAAAATAGGTTTATATTTCGGAACTTACAATCCCATTCATGTTGGTCATTTGATCATTGCCAATCATATGGCAGAGTTTGCAGATTTAGATCAGATTTGGATGGTTGTGACACCACATAATCCGTTAAAAAAGAAATCGACATTATTAGACGATCAGCAGCGTTTGCAAATGGTTTATCTGGCAACAGAAGATTACACAAAGATAAAACCATCAGATATCGAGTTTAAGCTACCTCAGCCTAGTTACACCATAATTACACTTGCTCATCTTAAAGAAAAATACCCAACCCATGAATTCTCTTTAATTATGGGAGAAGATAATTTGAAAACGCTTCATAAATGGAGAAACTACGAAGTGATTCTAGAAAATCATGATATTTATGTGTATCCAAGAATATCTGATGAACCCGAAAATGTCGAATTAAAATCGCATCCAAAAATTCATGTAATTGATGCGCCTATTGTTGAGATTTCTTCGACTTTTATTCGAAACAGCATTAAAGAAGGTAAAAACATTCAGCCTTTATTGCCACCAAAGGTTTGGGAATATATTGATCATAATAATTTTTATAAAAAATAAATAATTTGAATTGCCTCCAGTTTTAACTGGAGGTTTTTTGTTTCACACAATCTTGTCATTTCGACGAAGGAGACTCGAGCGATAGCGAACAGGCGAAGCAAATCTTCGTTAGAAACTCTACAAAGATTGGCGATTAACTATATAGAATTACTTGCGAAGATTTCTCCTTCGTCGAAATGACAAACAGAACGTAAAAAACTCAAATCACAAAAAAAGCCTGAACTTACATTCAGGCTTTCGTTTTATAATTAAGCTTCGATACTTACTTCATTTTTTACTCTCGTTCTGATTTCACTCAACGATTGATCAATCAAAAGTTTTCCATCTCTGAAAACTTCTTTCAATTCGCCTTGTTTTTCTTCTTCCCAAGAAACATTATCAGTTAAATGATACTTGCCATCGATTAAATCAATTTTCATTAATCCTTTAGCCGATTTTTTCGTTCCGTCATCTGTAATCGGGTCTTTGAAAATGGCTCTTCCTTCTCCGTTTACTTCTCCATAAGTTGCTTTCATTGCAAATCCGAAAGTATCCCTAGTGTTATATTGATAAGTGAAAGATCCAATTCCTAAAACAACATTCGTAGAAGCAAATCCTTTTTCTTTTAATCTTTCGCAAATTTGAGTCGCTCTTGCTACAGTAATACTATCTCCATAAATAGCACCGATTTGCGGAACCAATTCTTTGAATCCTTTCGCATTTGTTGCTCCGCCAAAAACATCCCAAAGCAATTCGATAACTCCTTTTTTCTCCTGCTCTGTTTTTCCGTTTGGATTTCCGCAAATAATATCAACTGGATCACCACTGTCAGGACGAATTACGACTTTACCTTCTCTTGATACAATATCTTCTCTCAATCTTGGAAGATAATCCGTTAAAACTTTCCATAAATCCCAAGTGTCAGAAACGATAGAAACAATTCCTTTTGGGTAAACTTCTGTAATTAATCTTTTGAAGGTTTCATACTCGCCTTCTGTAGTTCCCATACACATAACAGAATGTTCTGTTGCGGCAACTGAACCTGCAACCAATTCCTGATCTGAATTGGCTTTGTAATATTCTTCTAAGAAATCAATCGCCGGAATAGTATCAGAACCTGTGAAACTCAATAAGTGTCCTGATGCAGAAGTTAAAGCCGCTTCAATTCCACCCATTCCTCTCATTGAGAAATCATGCGCTTGCCAGTCTACAAATTCCGGAACAGATGAAGTCTGATCTGCATATTTATCTAAAACTTTTCTATACTCTTTTGCAATTGTTGCTGAGTTGCAAGGAAGCCAGATTACAGCAGATAGTAAAGTTTCGAAATAATTGGTCAGCCAGAAAAACTCTGGAATGGTATTATACATCGTAAACATTGGCACTCTCAAAGGAACGCTTGCTCCTTCTGGCAAAGCTTTAAAGACCATCGGAATGTAACCTAAATCATGCAAATCTTCAATATGCTTAGTTCCAACTTGGTTTTCGCCTAAATAATTATTGATTCTGCGAGCGTACTTTGCTACAACTTCTTCTTTTGATTTTTTAAAGAAATATTCTTCAAAGTCATGAATAATATATTTTTTGATGAAATACTGTAATCCGAAGAACACAACTTCATCAACTTCTTCTAATCTAGATTTACGAGGAGTCCAATTAGAATATACTAATGTTGTTCCGTCTGGATATTGTCTTCTGTGGTCAACTTTGTAACCGTCGGTTAATAATAGTGGGTTCATATATTTTTATTTAATAAATTTTGAATCAACTCATCTAATGTTTTAAATTGTTGTACCGAATATCTTTCGCAAACAATATCAATATTGCCTTTTCGCCAGAAATTCTCTTCAACAACTACTTTCATTTTATTCGATTGCGCATAAAGTCCAAACTCTAGCAACGATATTGGCGACATTGTATTTTCTGCAAAATACATAATAATAATATCTGCTTTTTCAAGTGCCTCAAGTTCCCAATTTACCTGTTCCTTAAAATGAATATTTTCTATGGTTTGTGACCAGCTGCTATCCCATTCATTTCTTCTTGGATTAAAAACAACAAATTGATCTTGCAGCAATTCTTCACATTTTTTCTGCCAATCAACCGCTTTATCCATCTCTATAGAACCTGCTAAGAAAATGGTTTTTAAATCAATTTGCAAGGGAATTGCTTCTGGTGCTTTATAAATTTTCTTCATGACTATTTATTTCTTCCTTTTTCATTTGGAAAAAATGTCTGTACGACATCACTCTGCCAAAATTCTTTTGTTTGAATATCTATACAACTTAATTTTCCATAAAAACATGCTCCAGTATCAATATTCCAGACATTGCATCCTTGCATCGGGATTTCGATATCATAATGAAGTGTTGGCGTGTGGCCGATATAAATTTCATTAAAAAGCAATAATCGTTTTGGGTATGAAAGTGAATCTTTTTGAATTCTTTTATCCATCGTTAAAGCCACTTCCCAAAGTGTTCTATCCCAAGAATAATTGGTTTTATAATGCTCTTTTTCTGGGCCATGCATAGATGAAAACCCAGCATGAATAAACAAATTATTGTTTTCGTCTACAAAGTAATCTTTCATTCCGCTGAAGAATTCGAGATGCTTTTCTTTATCTGAAGAATCAATTACCTTATAACTTTCTATAGTCGATTTTCCTCCGTGCAAAAACCAAATGTCGTTTACAACATCATTCTCTAACCATTCCTGACACCAGGCATCGTGGTTTCCTTTTATAAAAATACAATCCTGTTTTTGAGATAAATCAATAAGAAAATCGATCACTTGTTTAGATTCGCTCCAGCCGTCAACATAATCTCCGAGAAAAATAAACCGGTCATTTTCGGAATAATTAATTCTTTCTAATAACTGAATTAAAGCTTTTAATCCGCCATGAATGTCTCCAAAAACTAAGGTTCTTTTCATGATTAACTAAACTTGTTATTTAGAGCTACATCCAGTTTCATGAGAAAATCTTTTCCGAATTTATCATTTTCCAACTCTTCATATAAAAACAAAGGTAATGTCTTCTCACAATTCTGTTTCTGACTTAAAATTGCCATAGACAATGCTGCAACTGTATCGGTATCTCCACCATAACCAATTCCTGTTTTTAGGCACTCTTTCATAGAAACAGCTTCAGAAACCATTTTAATTACAGCTTGCGTGGTTGGATATCCATGCATATCAATTGGAGAAGTAATCCGATAATTTTCATTCTCACTTAATGTCTCGTTCAAAAAATCTATCAAAGTAGATCCATCACCAAGATTATATTTAAAATAATGAACTGCCAAAGCAATGCGTTTCGCACAGCTTATTCCTTCAACTGTATTATGCGAAGTTTTTGCCTGAATCTCACAGAACTCGAGTATTTGTTTGATATCTTTCAAATGTCCAATTGAATATGCTCTCATGGCAGAACCATTTCCGCTGCTTCCATTATCGATTATTTTGATAAAATCGGAGCCATTTTTACTAGCATCTAAAGCATTGTATACACGGTCTGAATAACCGCGTCTTTTATCTCTATGAAATACCTCAACAAACTTATCTGCAACTTTAATCTCGTTCCAATTATCATCTTCTAAAAGCAATTCTGAAATCGCAATTGCCATTTGAGTATCATCAGTATATTTTTTATAAATCTCTGTATACATTCCGTGTTTATCATACTGAGTCAGATTGTTGTTTTTAGAAATAAAATCTAAATCTCTAAACTCAAAACCCGCACCGTATGCATCGCCTATTGCTGCTTCTAAAATCATAATTGTTGTTTTTGATTATTTAAGATTTAAATTCGATATACTTTGATGGAACTTCATCTGTCAACCAAACATTGTTTTCAGACAAATAAAATTTAAATCCGTCTCTGTACATAGCACCGCTTCTAACGGTTAAAATTTGTGGAACTCCTCTTCTGCTTCCTACTTTTGTTGCGGTTTCTTTGTCTTTGGAAAGATGTACATGCTGACGGCTCATTTTTTTCAAACCTTCTTTCTGAATACTTTCCATGAATTTTCCAACAGTTCCGTGATACAGATATTCTAGAGGTTCTGTTTCGGCTAAATTCAATTCAACCGAAATCGAATGTCCCTGACTTGCACGGATTCTAGTTTTATCTTCGTTATAAGCAAAACGCTTTTTATCGTTATTCTCTACTACGTAATCTAAAAGTTCGGCATCGAGACGATTCCCTTTTTTAGTACATTTTTCTATTAATTCTTTGACATCTGCCCAACCGTTTTCGTCTAATTTTAATCCGATTTTTTCTGGCGAATGTCTGAGCACCAAACTTAGAAATTTGCTGACGCTCTTTGCTATATTTTCATTCATTACCTATGAAATGTTCCGATGGAACATCATTATTTTTTATAATTTCTAATTATTTTAATTCATCCCGAGCTTCCATCAAAGCAAAACCTAAAAGATTCAAACCTTTCCACTTCTCAGGATTTAGCGCCTCTGTATGATCACTTGCCATTCCGATTCCCCAAATTGGATCAACAGGACTTGCTTCTACAATTACTCTGTCGTTTGTGCTTAACAGAAAGGTTTTCAAGTCGAGATTTTGGCTGAACTTATGAAAGTTCCCTTCTTTCACAATTTCAAATCGGTTTTCTAACCAGATTTTATCATCGTAGTTTCTCACTTTACGGCCTAATTTTTTGGCTTCAGCAGGCGAATTACATTTTATAATCTTTTCTAAAATTTCTTGATCATTAAATAATTTCGCTTTTTTTGCCATCATCCAATGTTCAGCTGTTTTGTAAGTCACACCATTAACTTCAAAAGAACTTAACCACCATTGGCTGAAACAGGTTTTAGTAACCGTTCCGTCTTTACTTGGCTGATGTCCCCAGAAAAACAAAAATTTACTTTCTGGAGCTATATTGTCTATATTGTATTTCATTTTGTTAGTGTTTTTGTTTCAAGTTTAAAGTTTCAGGTTTTTTACTGAACTTGAAAACTGTTTTTAACTTGAAACAGTTTGTAGTTTTTTTTCGTTTCAGGTTTACTTTACATATAGAACTTGAAACATTTAAACTAATTGATCCAATCCAATTACCTGAACACTTTCTCCTTCAAAATCTTTAAAAGAATTTGTGGTAAAAATTCCGTCGAAGCAGTTTAAAACTTCAAAACCTTTATTAAAAATTCCGTGACTTACCGCTAAGTATAATTTTCCTGCATTTTTCTTTTTTAATTCTTCTGCTAATCCTACGAAAGTTCCTCCTCCATCGCAGATATCATCCACGATTAAACAATCCATTCCGTTTAAATCATCCTCGTAAACTTTAAATCCAGATAATTTTCCTGTTTTTACATCGCGGCTTTTACTGCATTCTACCACTTCAACTCCGCCTAAAAACTCAGAAACTTTGTAGATTTTTTTTAAAGCGCCACCATCTGGAGAAATCAATTTTACGTTTTGACCAATTCTATTCAACACTTCTTTGATGAAAGTATAGTTTGGAATCACTGTGCTATTATTCAACAAAGCTGGAGTAACCTCAGAGTGCGCATCAAAAACCAAAACTTTGTTCAGTTGCATTGCATTTATAATATCAGCATATACTTTTACAGATAACGGTTCGCCAGGAATCATAACTCGGTCTTGTCTTGCAGCTGGAAAATACGGAATAAAAAGATCTATGATTTTAACATCCATTCTGCGCAAAGCATCAACCGTAACGCATAACAAGCCTAAATCGTTGAATGAATTTAATCGATGTGTAATGGTTACTTTTCTATTGACATCAAAATCTGGAGCAATTTTAATGTGTGGTTCTCCACCAGAAAATGTAAAACTTTGAAATTTGATTTCTTCCTGATTTTGAAATGGAGCGAATTTTGGGTCGAGATTTAGTATCATAGTGTTGCAGTTTGCGTTAATTATACGCAAATGTAGAATTAAATTTTAAATAAACAATTTATTTTGTGTAAAAATTACGCAAACTTTATTTCGAAGTGAAAGCCTTTATTGATTAACTCATTATATTTCAATTTATTAAACTTAAAAAGCTTTGCCGGACGGCCCGTTTTTATTGGTGAAAATTTTTCTGTTTCTTCTAAAATACCATAGCTGAGTATTTTTTTTCTGAAGTTTCTGCGGTCTATTTCTTTTTCTAAAATCGTGCAGTAAAGATTTTCAAGATCTGAGAACAAGAATTCTTCGGGAAGTAAATCGAAACCAATTGGTTCGTATGTCAATTTGGCTTTAAGCCTTTCAATACCTTTTTCTAAAATCAAATTATGGTCGAATGCCAAAGGCGGAATCTCATCTATTTTAAACCATTGTACCCGTTCGGCGTCTGTATCGGCTTTAATCTCTAAGTTTGAAGCGTCTACCAAAGCATAATAAGCAACCGAAATCACACGGTTTCTGGAATCTCTATGAATGTCATCGCCAAAAGTGTACAATTGTTCCATAAAAGTCAATTGCACATTGGTTTCTTCATGCAATTCGCGAATAACAGCATCACTCAAAGATTCATCATTCTGAACTAAACCTCCTGGCAATGCCCAATATTTATCTGCTGAGCCAAATTTCTGCTCAATCAAAAGTGCGTATAGTCCATTATTTTTATATCCAAAAACAATCGCATCTACAGCAATTCTAATATTTTGTAATTTTTCCATAATCCTCAATCCTATCAAACAAATATAACGAATGAGAGCCAACTTTATAATTCAATACAAAAGCTTAAATTATAAAATTGACTCTCATCAATATCTTTTAACTTTTCCTAGTTAACCGTAACAGTTCTTTTGGGAACAGAAGTACATTCTGCACCATCTTTTTTAATTGTAACTTCAGCTTTGGCTTCATATGTGCCAGCCGCTGCGTAAGTATGTGTTACTGCAGTGCCAGTTCCTGTAGATCCGTCACCAAATGTCCATTTTACTCCAACCAAAGTTCCCGTTCCTGTATACTCAACCGAGTAGTTCATTAACTTCGGATTAGTAGCATCGGTTGAATTGTGTAATTTAACAAAAATCGATTCTGCCAAACAATCTACTATCACTTCGTCGTCATGTTTACTGCACGAATTACTTATAAGTACAGCTGTAATTAGGATTAACAATGTTGCAATCTTTTTCATTTTTGAAAATTTTAGTGGTTTCTTTATCAAAATTACTCTTTTATGCTACGTGAACAAATGATTGAAATCATAATCTATTTCCGAAAAATAATTTCAGTTCTTTCTCAATGATATCAAAAATTGATTTTATGTTATTATTTTTTGGAGCCAACAAATACACAAATTCTTCGGGAACATGAAAACTGTTCCAAACTAACTGCAGTTTATTTTCTTTAATATAATGTCTTGCATTGCAATTCCAGGTTGCTGCAATTCCTTCATTTTTAGCTAAAAGTCTCAGCATTTCAGCTTCTGACGGAATAATATAATTTGGAACCATCGACGGTCTTTTTTTATTAAAAGCATGAAGCCAAAATAGTTTTATATGTGGAATGCGAGCGTCGTGGCTGTACCATTTTTGAGCATTAAGCCATTGTTCTATTTCATTATAATTATCTGCCTTTAATTTCTGGCGGAATTCTGTTATGTCCAAAGAAGTTGGAGCAACTAGAATCAATTTAATCTTACCTACTATTTCATAAGTAGTATCAAAAGTGTCAAATCTTTTTGTGGTAATAGCAAAATCTAATTTTTTAGCATCCACTAAAGCAAAAAGTTCATCATTTTCTGCAAAAGTAAAATCGATTAAATCAAACTTTGAAATTAAAAGATTTCCAATACAGTCGAAAAGATGTTTTGAAACTCCAACAGAAATTAACCGGGTAGCATCTTCTGCCTTTGCACGAAAGCCAGTTTCGACACTTTCCAGACGATCAAGCGCATCTATTATCAAATTATTCAGTAACTTAGCGTATTCGGTTGGCTCTACCCCTTTTGACTTCCGATTAAATAATTTATTTCCAACGTGCGCTTCAAGCATTGAAATCTGCTGACTTACGGCAGGCTGACTCATAAACAACTCTTTTGCAGCGATCGAAAAATTACCATTTTTATAAACCGCTTTAAATGTTCTGTACCATTCTAGATTTACCATGATATAATTTTATTTATAACAAACATAGTTTATTTTATTTTTACTGATATCACTTTCGACGTAAATTTGTTCAAAATTTAATATTTATGAAGAAAATAGCATTACTCGCAATAGTTGCATTTACAGCTTTAGGCACATCTGCTGAAGCTCAAAAATCAAATAAAAAAGGGATGAAAAAAGTATTATTTGTTGTAACCAGCAATGATAAACTGGGCAACACAGGAGAAAAAACAGGATTCTGGTCAGAAGAATTTGCTGCACCATATTATGAATTATTAGATCAAGGAGTTGATATTACCATTGCTTCTCCGCTTGGAGGCCAGCCGCCAATTGATCCAAAAAGTGCTGATCCAGCATCGGCAACTGAAGACACAAAACGTTTTGACGCCGATAAAGTTTTACAGGAAAAATTAAAAAATACTTTAAAACTTTCGACAGTAAACCAAAAAGATTACGATGCTGTTTTTTATCCAGGAGGTCACGGCCCGCTTTGGGACTTGGTCGAAGATAGAAACTCTATCGCATTAATCGAATCTTTTTATACTCACAATAAACCGGTAGCTTTTGTTTGTCACGCTCCTGCTGTTCTGAAAAACGTAAAAGTAAACGGCCAATATTTAGTAAAAGGTAAAAAAGTTACCGGATTTACAAATGCCGAAGAAGAAGCGGTTGGTTTAACGAAAGTAGTTCCGTTTTTATTAGAAGATGCTTTAGCTTCAAATGGAGCCATTTTTTCGAAAGGAGAAAATTGGCAACCTTACGCTGTTGCTGATGGACTTTTGATTACAGGCCAAAACCCTGCATCGTCTAAATTGGTAGCTGCAAAATTATTACAGGAGTTGAAATAAAAGGGACTAAGAGACTGAGATGCTAAGGTTCTAAGGTTTTTCTTAGTTGCTTAAAAGCTTAATCTCTTATTTCATTACTATTAAAAAATTAAACAAATAACAATTGCTAGGTTGCGGATAAGTTCAAAGAAAAAAACTCAGAACCTCAAAACCTTAGCATCTTAGAACCTAAAAAAATGCTAAACTTTGAATTATACAATCCGACAAACTTAGTTTTCGGAAAAGGACAAATTGAAAAACTTTCGACTTTAGTACCAAAAGGGGCAAAAATTCTTTTGGCTTATGGTGGCGGAAGTATATTTAAAAATGGTATTTACGATCAGGTAATTGCGAATCTAAAAGGTTTTGAAATCGTGGAATTTGGCGGAATCGAACCAAACCCAAGATTTGAAACTTTAATGAAAGCGGTTGATGTGATTAAAGCAGAAAAAATCGACTTTATTTTGGCTGTTGGTGGAGGATCTGTAATTGACGGTGTGAAATTTATTTCGGGCGCTGTTCATTTTGAAGGAAATCCGATTGACATTTTACAAAAACGTATTTTGATTAAAGAAAATGCAATGCCTTTTGGAACTGTTTTAACGCTTCCGGCAACGGGAAGTGAAATGAATTCTGGATACGTGGTAACAATTGAAGCTACTCAAGAAAAATTATCTTCTGGCGGAAGTGCTTTATTTCCACAATTTTCTATCTGTGATCCGACTGTAATTTCTTCTTTACCAAAAAGACAGATCGAAAACGGAGTTGTAGATGCTTACACACACGTAATGGAACAATATTTAACGTATCCAACTGATGCTTTTCTTCAGGATAGAATTGCCGAAGGAATTTTGCAAACCTTAATCGAAGTTGGACCTGGAGTGGTAAAAAACCCAACCGATTATACATTGGCTTCTAATTTTATGTGGAGCTGTACAATGGCTTTAAACGGATTAATCCAAAAGGGTGTTCCAAGCGATTGGGCAACACACATGATTGGTCACGAATTAACAGCTCTTTACGAAATAGACCACGCCAGAACATTGGCTGTTATTGGTCCGAATTTGTATAAAGTGATGTTTGAAACTAAAAAAGCAAAACTGGCGCAATACGGAAGAAGAATTTTCAACTTAACAGGTTCTGACGAAGAAGTAGCAAAAGAAGCCATCAACAAAACTGTGGAGTTTTTCCATACAATGGGAATGGATACCAAACTTTCGCAATACACCAATGACTATTCTAAAACAGCAGATTTTATTGTAAATCGTTTCGACGAAAGAGGCTGGAAAGGTCTTGGCGAAAACCAACTGATAACTTTAGATAAGGTAAGATCTATTGTAGAGCTTAGTTACTAAAGTATAAATTCCAAATTTTAAAAAATCCAAATTCCAATCTTAGACTTATTGGAATTTGGATTTTTTTTATTGGAATTTCATTAAAAAAGGCGTTCTTAACAAGTTTAGGAACGCCTTTTCAAAATACTAAAACAAAACTAACTAACTCAATTTTTTTTAAATTCATTAAAATTCTAATTTATAAAGTCTTATAACGCACGCGAAATGCTTTTTATTGTTCGGCAATTAAAAAAATATTTTAGTCTTAAACTTCTTGAAAGTCATTGCAATTAAAGAGGTTTGCCAAATTTCTTAAAGCAGATTTTGCTTTATTAGCACATTATTAAGTACTTTTGTTTCAAATTAATAAAATAATGAGCGAAAAGTTAAAGTTTGCAGTAATTGGAGGAGGAAGTTGGGCAACGGCAATTGCCAAAATGCTATGTGTGAATCTTTCAGAAATTGCGTGGTATATGCGTAATGAATCTGCAATTGAACATCTCCAGAAATATAAACACAATCCTAATTATTTAAGTTCTGTTGAATTTGACACCAACAAACTTAAACTAACAAGCAATATAAACGAAGCAATAGAATATGCAGATTATATCATTTTTGCAATTCCGTCAGCTTTCTTAGATGCCGAATTAAAAAATATGACGGTTTCTCTAGCCGATAAAATTATTTTTTCTGCTATTAAAGGAATTGTTCCTGAAACGAGTTTAATTGTTGGCGAACATTTCCACATTCAATATGATATTCCATATTACAATATTGGAGTTATAACAGGTCCTTGTCACGCTGAAGAAGTGGCTTTAGAAAGACTTTCTTACCTAACAATTGCGTGTGGTGATCCTGATAAAGCTAAAATGGTAGCAAAATCACTTTCTGGAAATTACATCAAAGCCAAAATTTCAGACGATATTATCGGAACTGAATATGCTGCGATGCTGAAAAACATTTACTCTATTGCTGCCGGAATTGCTCACGGTTTAGGATATGGCGACAACTTTCAGTCGGTTTTAATGAGTAATGCAATTCGCGAAATGAAGAAATTCATCAGAAAAGTGCATAAAATGAAACGTAACATCAACGATTCTGCTTATTTGGGCGATTTATTGGTGACAGGATATTCTGTTTTCTCTAGAAATAGAATGTTCGGAAACATGATTGGAAAAGGATATACTGTAAAAAGTGCCATGATGGAAATGAGCATGGTTGCCGAAGGTTACTACGCAACAAAAAGTGCTTATAAACTAAATCAAGGCTACGGAGCAAAAACACCAATTATAGATGCGGTTTATGCGGTTTTATACGAAGGAAAAGATGCCAAAACGGTTTTCAAGAAATTGACTGAGTCTTTAGATTAGTTTTACTTAAAAGATGCAAGAAGCAAGAAAAAAGACTATATATTAGACTTAAATAGAATAAAGAAGAAAGAGCCAAGACTGAAATTCAGTTTGGCTCTTTTTTTATCTACATTAGAAACTCTTGTCTCTTGCTTCTTGTCTCTTTTTACTATTTCACCATCACCCCTTCAACAAACAAAATCGGCACTTCTTCCGTATTGTTTTCGTCAAGCGAATTAGCCTTAAAAATAAACTTCTTATCGTACAAAGTATTTCCGATGAAGAAAGTTACCATAAACTCGTTATTAAGCGCTAAAAGGCTTTTTTCTACCAATTCTATCTTCACAACAGAAACCGAAGGAACTTCAACAAAAGCATGACGCAGAATTGACGTTTTTTTCATTTCACCATCAATAGTTCCAAACGCTTTTGAAACCACCATTACGCTGTCTAAATTAAAATCACTGTCATTAACCAAGTAAGCGTACCATACTTTTTCCATAAAATCGTCGCTCCATTCCTGCACCGCTGCAAGAAATACATTTTCAACTTCTGGAATTATTATATCTTTTTTCATATGAGTCAAAAGTTTTAAAGTCGAAAGTCGAAAGTCAAAAGCCATCACTCTGAGACTTTTGACTTTCGACTTTACAACTTTATGACTTAAATTAAATATTTGCTTTAAACTGCTCTAAGAAACGAACATCATTTTCGTAGAACATACGGATATCGCCAATTTGGTATAAAAGCATTGCAATACGCTCTACTCCCATTCCGAAAGCAAATCCGTTGTATTCATCTGGATTGATATCACAGTTTTTCAAGACGTTTGGATCTACCATTCCGCAACCTCCAATTTCCAGCCAGCCTGTTCCTTTTGTGATACGGTAATCAGTTTCTGTTTTTAGTCCCCAATAAATATCAATTTCGGCGCTTGGCTCTGTAAATGGGAAATAAGATGGACGAAGACGAATCTTAGATTTTCCGAACATTTCTTTTGTGAAATAAAGCAAAGTCTGCTTCAAATCGGCAAAAGACACATCTTTGTCAATGTATAATCCTTCTACTTGATGGAAAATACAGTGCGAACGAGATGAAATAGCTTCGTTACGGAAAACACGTCCCGGAGAAATCGTACGAATTGGTGGTTTATGATTTTCCATATAGCGCACCTGAACAGATGATGTATGCGTACGCAACAAGACATCTGGATTGGTCTGAATGAAAAACGTATCTTGCATATCACGCGCTGGGTGATACTCTGGTAAGTTCAATGCTGTAAAGTTATGCCAGTCGTCTTCGATTTCTGGTCCTTCAGAAACGTTGAATCCTATATTAGCAAAAATATCTATAATCTGATTTTTAACGATAGAAATTGGGTGGCGCGAACCAATAATTACGGGTTCTGCAGCACGTGTTAAATCTCCAAAAATTCCTTTGGATTCTTCTTTACTTTCAAGCTCTTCCTGAATAACTCTAACTTTTTCTTCAGCAACTGCTTTTAAAGTATTGATTACTTGTCCAAAGTCCTTTTTCTGGTCATTTGGAATATTTTTAAATTCAGTAAAAAGTTCTTTCAGCAAACCTTTACTTCCTAAATATTTAATACGGAATTGTTCTAACGATTCTTTATTCTTCTCATTAAAGGCTTTAGCTTCCTCTATGTGCTGTTTTATCTTATCTATCATTTTCCTTCGATAATTGAGAGTACAAATTTAGTGTTTTTAGTTGAAAGTGTGCGGTCTCAGTCGCAGTTTTAGGTTTTCTGTAAATTATTTTATCAGATTTAACTTTTCTTCAACTTGTTTAATCTTTACATGCCAATAATCTAAACCTTCCTGATTGGTTACGATCTCCTTTTTGTAATTAGGAGAAATACTGCTTAGTTTATGCCAGTTTTTATTTAAATCCCGTTCTTTTTCTTGTTTTGTCGTGGGTTCAATTCTGCTGCGCCAAAAGTTCATATTTTCCAGATATCTTTTTTTTATATCTTCAAAATACTCCACTAATTTTTCTTTTGAATTTGGGATATAACCAGGTCCGCTGCATCCGCAAGAGTGAAATGTAATGCCTACAGAAAACAAACTTTTAATATGTTCCCACTTTTTGACATCGTCTTTTTTAGGCGATTCGAAATCTAGTCCCATATTGGCCATAAATTCTCCGCATTGTGGACATTTGGCTTCAAAAACCGATACTTCTCCTTTTTTTATATCAATCATCAATCTTCTTTTAAAAGTCTTTCGACAATTAAAACAAGCATAATGAGGCTTATAAGATGTCATTGCGTATCTGCACATTTTTTTAATTTTAGTCTCAGTTTTCAGTGACAGTTTACAGTCTCAAACAGTGTAAACTGAGACTGCGACTGTAAACTAAAAAAACTACTCAATAAGTTTTCTTTCTAAAAAATAACTCACAATAGCTTCTTTCATTAAAACCGATTGTTCACCGGCTTTTAACGGCGGTAAATTTTCTTTTACTTTGTAATGAGGCCAACCTTCGTCGTCGAAATATTCGAATTCATAAAATCCGTATGGTTCTAACAATCGGCAGATTGCAATGTGCATTAAGTTTAACTTTTCGTCTTTTTTGTATTCACGGTGCACTTTTCCGTATTCCTGAACTCCGATTAGGTAAATTATGGCATCCAAATCTAAATCTTCGCCTTGCGAAAATTGATTAGAAAGTATATCAACGAGCTTTTCCCAGCGCTCTTTTAATTGTGTATCTCTAGACATTTAATTTATGATTTTAGATTGTAGATTTTAGATTGCTGATTTAAAAATCAATTCTGAAGGGGGCAGAATGCAATCTGAACTCTAAATTTGATTTGCAAAGATACAGAGTTCAATACATTGCACCTAAAAAAATAAACATATACAAAAATTGTATTACAAAAACCTCTGAACCTTTCCTTCTTTGAACCTTTGAACCTTAAAAAAAACATATATTTGCGCCTCATTAAACACAAAACCAAACATGAGTTTTTTTGATATTATTGTAGCCGCACTTTTAGGATACAGTTTGTACAAGGGCATTAAAAATGGACTTTTTGTAGAAGTTGCGTCGTTTATTTCTTTGCTATTAGGAATTTATCTTGCCATTAAATTTTCTTCGTTAATGACTGGATGGATTTCAAAACACGTTTCTTGGAATCCAACTAATATTCAGATTACGGCTTTTATCCTGACGTTTATTTTAGTTGTAATTGGAGTTTATTTCTTAGCGAAAATATTAACGGGAATCGCCGATTTTGCCATGCTAGGCTGGATGAATAAACTTGGTGGTGGATTTTTCAGAATTTTAAAAACGATTCTTATTCTAAGTATTTTTATTGCTTTGTTTGAGAAAATCAATTTCAATAATACATTCGCTAAAAAGGAAACTTTAGATAATTATATCTTTTATAATCCAGTAAAAAAAGTCGCTGCTTTTGTATATCCTTCAATTGAGAAATGGTACGAAACATTTAAAAAAGATCATTCTGAGAAACCAGAAAATCAAGAGCAAGCCACAAACAAGGAATAATTCATTTTGTCAGGTTGAGCGAAGTCGAAGCCTTTCGTTTACAAATAATAAACCCGACAGGTTTTTGAAACCTGTCGGGTTTATTTATTAGAAAGCCTCAGCGAGGCGATATATTTATAGAAATTAAACCCTCCGAATGTAAAGAGCTCCAACGGAGCAAAATATTTGAATTGTAAATAATTTATATGTCGCTCCGCTGGAGCTCTATATTGTAAATATCTATTTTATTCTATAAATATTTCGCTTCTCCGAAGCTTACTTGTCGCGTTTAAATAATTTACTTTTTCTCTTTAATCCAAAGCTGCAGAATCTTTTTTTCTCCCTTTTTCAATTCAACTTCTCGCTTATTGTCACCATAAATCAAAGTTGTCTTCCCTCCAATTTTAGAAGAAATTGTTATTTCCTGAACTATTTTATTGTTCCAATTCATTTCAATTTCAAATCCTCCCCTGGCACAAATACCACTTACAGAACCTTCTGACCAAGCATCTGGCAAAGCAGGAAGTAATCGAATTTCATTTTCATCTGACTGAACCAACATTTCTGCAACTGCGGCCGTACCTCCAAAATTACCATCAATTTGAAATGGCGGATGCGCATCAAATAAATTCGGATATGTTCCTCCTCCTCTCCTTGGTTTTTCTGTTTTCTTTCCGTCCGGATCTACGTAGCGAAGCAATTCACGATACATTTTATAAGCACGATTTCCGTCCCAAAGTCTTGCCCAAAGATTGATTCTCCAACCTTTTGACCAACCTGTGGTTTCGTCGCCTTTAATTTCTAATGTTTTCTTTGAAGCTTCAGCTAAATCTGGAGTTTTCAAAGGTGTGATATGATCTCCAGGGAAAAGTCCGAATAAGTGTGATTGATGGCGGTGTTTCGGTTCGTTATCGTCCCAATCAAAATACCATTCCTGAAGATTTCCTTTTTTACCAATTTGATACGGATACAATTTTGAAAGCGCTGTTTCTAGTTTTTTTCTGAAGTCAACATCAGTATTAAGCACTTTTGAAGCTTTTATCGTTTTCTCAAAACATTCGCGAATCATAGCTAAATCAGCAGTTCCGCCATAAAACGTGGCTCCAACAAAGCCATCTGCCAGTTTATATTGATTTTCTGGCGAAGTAGAAGGTGATGTAATCAAGTTTCCATTTTTGTCGGTAACCAACCAGCCTAAACAAAATTCGGCCGCGCCTTTCATCAACGGATATCCTTCTTTTTTCAAATAGCCTAAATCTTGTGTAAAAGTGTAATGTTCCCAAATATGAGTGCTCAACCATGCTTGTGCCATTGGCCAGCACGCCCACATTGGATCTTCTTTTCCAAATTGTCCGACCGGATTGGTCATTGCCCAGATATCTGAATTATGAGCTGCCGCCCAGCCTTTATCTACTCCGTAAAAAGTTTTGGCAGTGACTTTTCCTGTTACCGAAAGGTTTTTAATGAAACTCAAAAGTGATAAATGCATTTCGGAAAGATTGGTATTTTCTGCCAGCCAGTAATTTTCTTCCAGATTGATATTCATCGTATAATTACTGCTCCAAGGCGGATTCACATACGGGTTCCAAAGTCCTTGCAAATTGGCTGGAACGCCCAAAGTTCTTGATGAACTTATTAATAAATAACGGCCAAAATTGAAATATAGAATTTCCAGATTTTTATCTTCTTTTCCGTCAGCATAACGCAATAAACGTTCGTCTGTCGGTAAATCTGGAGCGGTTGTTTTTCCTAAATCTAAATTGACACGATTGAAGAATTTTTGATAATCGGTAATGTGAGATTCTTTTAATTTATCGAATGCTTTTGTGTAGGCATTATTCAGATTTTGTAAAGCAATTGAAACATCATCTAAACCTTCTGACGCTGGATTTTTGTCAAAACCATTAAAACTTGTTGCGACAGAAACGAAAATAATCGCCTCTGTTGCGTCTTTTAAGCTCAACGTTTCTCGAGAACTTGTAACCGTTCCGTCTGTTTTTTTGATTTGAACTAAACCTGTAAATCTTGTTCCTCTTTCTTTTAAGCTCAAATATTTTGGGGAAACATTATATCCTGTATTTTCATGAATTGGCGCAGAACCTCTTAATACCAAAATATTATTTCGCACTTCGACATTGGATTGTAAAAGACTTTTTAGATTAATATCGAAATTTAAAGCTCCTTTTTGATCGGCTGTCAATTTGATAATCATAACTTTATCTGGAGCCGATACGAAATATTCGCGTGTATATTTTATACCTGCCATTTCATAACTTACTTTTGAAATAGCGTTCGAAAGATCCAGTTCTCTATGATAATTTACTGCTTTTCCTTTTTCGGAATTATTGATTTCTAAAGTTCCTAAAGGCGCATACGATTCGGAGTTTTTTCCCTGAACTTTTTTGTTGAGTTCTTCTGCCAGTTTGTAGTTTTCGTTTTTTAATGCTTCACGAATTGCCGGAATATTTTTGTACGCTTCTGGGCTCATATTCGCATTTACGGGTTCGCCCGACCAAAGTGTAACATCATTCAAATAAATTTTATCTGAATTGGCTCCTCCAAAAACGGTTGCTCCCATTTTTCCGTTTCCTAAAACCAAGCTTTCTTCAAAGAATTCTGCAGGCTGTTTGTACCACAAAACATTTTTGGATTGCGCAGAAATGTTTGTATAATAAGATGTTAGAAGTAAAATGAGAAATGTTTTTATAAGGCTTGAATTCATTTTGCTACGTTTTAAATATTACCGATCAGATGTTCCTATAGAACATTTTTTATTATATCCATTTTGATCAACGGATTTCATCCGTTGCTACCGATGAAATGTTCCTAACGGAACATCATTCAATGTGTTTTCTTTACTTTTCATTACGAACTACTTGCTCACTTTATATTTCTCATTCGCCGTTAGCATTTCCCAACTATCCGTTCTGAAAGGCGATGCAGGAAATTTTTCTTTATTGAAAAGATTAATTGCCGTATCGTCATCTGCCCAACCGTAATGAACTGCCACGGGATTTTGAACTTTATCGCTAGAAACGATTATTTTGTTGTCTTTTATTATCGCTTTTGCGGAATGAAAAACCTTGTCTGAACCTGCAATTTCGAAACCTTTTAATTCATCGTTATTTGGCGTTGACAATCCGCTGCCGATATTATCGAAAGTAAGAATAATTTCGTTTCCTTTTATTGTTTGAGATTTATAAGTTGGCCCGCTGTGAACTTGTTTTTTGCCGTAAATGTTATTCATCGCAATCGCTGCCAGACGCAAACCAATGTCTTGTTTGTTTGTTGGATGAATGTCTTTTGCATTTCCAATATCAGTTGTAACAGCCATTCCTGTTTTTGGCAATTTTAAAGTTTCAGATTGTGCTTCGCGAAGTTCTGCCCAACGGCTTCCTTTTTGGCTGTTGCCTCCAAATTCATCAAAAGTGGATAATTGAACAAAATAGAATGGAAAATCTCCTTGTTTGAATTTACTTCTCCAATCGTTTATCATCAATGGAAATGACTTTTTGTATTCTGCCGCTCTCCAAACATTGGCTTCTCCCTGATACCATAAAACACCTTGCATCGCATAAGGCACTAACGGATTTACCATTGCATTGTACAATAATGAAGGATAACTATTTGGCGAAACTTCGATTCTTACTTTTACAACGTTGAATTTCCAAAGTCCTTCAAGCAGTACATTTGAATCTTTAAAATCGATTTTTAAATCTGCTGGATCGCCATAGATTCCGCCACCGCCACTGTAATCTGTAATTCTTACTGCGATTATATTTGTTCCTTCTTTTAAGACATTTGCCGGAATTTTGTAAATTCTTTTAGCATCCCAAAGATTGTTTGTTCCAACTTCAACTCCGTTTACATACGTTTTGTCTTCGTCATCGACTTTTGCTAAATGTAAAACAGCTTCCTTTTTGGCTTGTTCTGCGGTTAAAACAATCGTTTTTCGCATCCAGACAATTCCGTCGATATTGCCAATCTGCTGGTTTTCCCAAAGTGATGGCACTTTTATTTCTGGCCAGTTTTTATCCTGAAAGTTTAGATTTTTAAACTGATCTTCGTTTTCCATTGAAACATCAAAACCTTGCACTTTTTTAAGATTGTCTAAAACCGATTTTTTATAAGTTTCAAAAATGGCATTGATATCTACGGTCGGAACATCGGCAATCATCGCTTTAAAATCGGGACTATTTTCGAAAGCTTCACGGCTTGTCCAGGTTTCAACATTGGTTCCGCCCCAAGAAGTATTGATAATTCCGATTGGAATTTTTAATTCTGAATATAGTTTTCTGGCGAAATAATAACCAACTGCAGTAAAGTTGCCTACATTTTCTTTGTTGGCTACTTCCCATTTTCCTTGCTTTAAATCGTCTTTTGGAGTTCCGCTTAAATCTTGTGCAACACCAAAATGACGAATCATTGGATAATCTGCACTGCTGATTTCTTTTTCAGAATTCATGGTTTTGAAAACCTGAAATTCCATATTCGATTGTCCACTGCAAATCCAAACTTCTCCAACCAAAACATTTTTGATTGTGATTGTATTTTTTCCGATAATAATTAATTCGAATGGTCCGCCGGCTTTTTCAGCAGCCAAATTTACCGACCATTTTCCGTTTTTATCAGTTATTGTTTTCTTGATTTGTTTGTTGAAATGAACTTCTACACTTTCATTTGCCTCCGCAAAACCCCAAATCTGAATTTGCTTGTCTCTTTGGAGTACCATTCCGTCAGAGAATATTAAAGGCATTCTCACATTAGCATTAGCTAAAACACTAATTAACAGAAAAATAAATATTACACTCTTTTTCATTTTTTCATTTTAAATATTTTTTTAACCATATAAGTGATATAAGTTATTTTAAGTATTTACCTATAATTGCGCTTAAGTTTATTTATATCACTTATAGAGTTTAACCACATTTTTTTATTTTAATCCGTCTATTAAAGCGTTTAAAGCTTGTGTATCGAAGACGGTATTATTGCTTCTATTCATGATTCCGAAACCGTTGTCTCCTAAACTTCCTTCGTCCCAATAAAAAGGCAATAATCCGTTTGCTATTGCTGTTTTTACCACCGTTTTTAAATAATACGCTCTTGAATTTAAATGTAAAGTCAAAGCATCTCCAGTTAAAGTTGTTCTGCGAATTGCACCAAATTCTCCCAATAGAACTGGAATTCCTTTGTCTACAAATTGGGTTTTCATCAATTTGAAATTCTTTTCTAAATCGGCTTCTTCTCCCCAAGTTGCATTTCGTTCTGTATCGGTTGTAGAATGAAATCCTGATCCCCAATAATAGAACATTTTACCCCAAGTTTCGTCTTTGGTTAAACCAGCAAAATTCCATGGAGAATAGTAATGCACTTCAACCATCATTCTGCCTGTAACTTTATCTACTGGCAATGTAGTCATTAATTTGTTTGTTTTTTCGATGTCTGTTGTTGGACCTTGCACGACTAAAACACGAGTGGCGTTTTTTCCTCCTGTAGAACGAACCGCATCAATAAAAGTCTGATGATAAGAAGTTAAAACTGCCATTTGCGTAGCATCTTCAACCGCCGGTTCATTGGCACTTGCAAAAAGTAAATGTTCGTCGAAACCTCTTAAATGTGTTGCGATTTGTTCCCAAAACGCTTTCTGTTTGGCATTGTTTTCTACTTTTTTAGCTTCTGTAATATTATTTTCCAACCAGCCACCATCCCAGTGAATGTTTACTACAACATACATATCGTTATCAACACAATATTGCACGACTTCTTTCACTCGGTTTAACCAATCAGTTTTGATTTTTGCTGTTGCAGCATTTTCTAAATTCTGATTCCAAGAACACGGAATTCTTACCGCATTGAAACCATTTGCTTTTACGGCATCAATTAAGGCTTTAGTCACTTTTGGATTTCCCCAAGCGGTTTCGCCTCCAGTTGCTTCTAACGTATTTCCGATATTCCAGCCTAATTTAATTTTTGCTGCCAATTCAACCGCAGAACTTCCCATTCCTGACGCATCTGCTGCAATTGGGTTAGTATTGTAACTTGGATATAAACCTGTCGCAACTGTTGCAGCAGTCTGCGAAACTGCTATTGTAACTGTTTTTGCCTCATTTGAACTTAAAGTGACTGAAGCTGTTCTAGCGGCATTTTCTGTATTTGCTGAAGCTGTTATTCTAACAATAACACTTCCTTTTACTCCTGTTGTCTGACTCACTTTTACCCAGTTTGCAGAACTGGCCAAAGTCCAGCTTGAAGCTTCTGAATTAATACTGATATCCGAAGTGTTTTCTTTGCTGTCAAAATCAATTTTGGCTGTGCTTGCTGTTAATGATTTTATCGTATTTTCTGGAGTAGTTTCTTTATCTGAGCTGCAAGCTAAAACGCCTAAAAATGCAAAACATAAAATAAAGCTCAAGCAGTAATCTTTAATTGTTTTTTTCATTTGGTTTGGTTTAAGTTAAGTGTAAGTTTTTAAAATCAACGCCAGCTTTTAATGGGCTGGCGTTGATAGTTTGGTTATTTTATAGCAATAACAAGTTTTATTTAATTGTTACATCAATTTTGAATTTTAAATCTCTTGAAGAGTTTCCTATATTCAAAATATATTTTCCTGGTTCAACTGTCCATTTTTTTGCAGTAACATCATAATATGCCAATTCTTTTACTGGAACTTTAATGGTTACATTTTCTGAACCTCCAGCTTTAACAGCAACTTTTTTGAAACCTTTTAATTCTTGTGCTGCACGCGTAATTTTAGAATCAGATTTTGAAGCATATAATTGTACTACTTCTTTACCATCAACATTCCCGACATTTTTAACCTCTAAAGAAACTTCAATCACATCTGTTAAAGCATAATCTGTTTTATTAGTTTTTGGATTTCCAAAAGCGAAATTAGTATATGATAATCCGTAACCAAAAGGATATAATGGCGCTACGTTTTTAGTGTCAAACCAACGATATCCAATTAAGATTCCTTCCGCATAATTAACCGTTTTGTCTCCAGGAAAACTGTTTGTAGCATGTGCAGGAGAATCTTTTAAAGCTACTGGCATTGTCCAAGGTAATTTTCCTGACGGATTTACTTTTCCTAAAATAACATCAGCCAAAGCATTTCCGCCTTCAGAACCGTTGAACCAGCTCCAAACTAAAGCAGAAGATTTTTTGCTCACTTCATTAATATCAAAAGGAGCACCAGCAACCATTACAACGATTGTTTTTGGGTTAGCTTCTATTACTTTTTTGATTAATTCTTCTTGTCCGAAAGGCAAATGTAAATCTCTTCTGTCCGAAGCTTCTGTTTCGTAATCACGATTTGAACCCGCAAAAACAATTGCTACATCTGAGTTTTTAGCTGCATCAACTGCTTCCTGAACTTTTGCTGGATCTAATTGGTTAATTGTAACAGGACCATTAGCCGTAATATTTCCTAAGTTTCCTCTGTTCTTTTTATCGTAACGCTCTAAATATCCTTCCGCATAATTAATTTTAATTGATGAAGGCAATCTGTTTTTAAGACCTTCAAGAGGCGTAACTTCTCTTTTCGTTTTCACTCCAGCTCCAAATCCGCCAAGAGCGTTTTTCTTAGTTGCATTGTTTCCAATTACAGCGATAGATTTTACCCCATCAAGTTTTAAAGGCAATGCATTGTTTTCGTTTTTCAACAATACAATCGCTTCAGCTGCAATTTTGTAAGCGTCTTGATAATGTGCTTCGGTTGCGATGCTTCCTTTTGCACGCTCGCCTCCACCCATTGCTTTCACTTGGAATAAAACTCTTAAAATACGTTTTACATGTAGATCAATTTCTTTTTCTGAAACTTCTCCAGATTTAACTGCGGCGATTAATTTATCGGCTAAGAAAAATTCATTGAAAGGTTTTGGAGTTCCCATTTCAATATCTAAACCATTTTTCAAAGATTTTGCTGTAGAATGAACCGCAGCCCAATCTGAAACTACAATTCCTTTAAATCCCCACTCGTCACGAAGGATTTTATTCAGCATATAATCATTCTCACATAAATATTCGCCTCTAAATTTATTGTAAGCACCCATTATACTGTAGGCTTTTGCTTCTTTTACCGAAGCTTCAAAAGCTGGAAGATAAATTTCGCGAAGTGTACGCTCGTCAATTTGTACATCTACAAAATCGCGATTTGTTTCCTGATTGTTTGCTGCAAAGTGTTTTACACACGCCATTACATCTTTTTCTTGTAAACCAACAATCAAAGGCACGGCAATTTTTTTGTTTAAGAACGGATCTTCAGACATGTATTCGTATGTTCTTCCTCCAAGCGGTGTTCTCACCATATTGATCGCTGGCGAAAGCAACATGTCTTTGTCTCTTGCACGTAATTCTTCTCCTAAACTGGTTCCGAAAGTATGCGCCATTTCTGCATTCCAAGTTGCTGCCAAAGCGCCTCCTGCTGGGTAGTAAGTAGCAAAATCGTTTGTCCATCCTGCTGGAGCCCAATTGTCTCTTGAAATTTCTTCACGAACTCCCAACGGACCATCGGCCATTTTTAATTCTGGAATTCCAAGACGTTTTACGCCTGCATTGGCAAACATACTGTTCCCGTGAAGCATTCCGATTTTTTCTTCTAATGTCATTTGCGAAATCAGTTTATCGATTTCTGCATCATGATCTGTACTTATTTCTTTTCCAACATATTCTTCGGTCTGCTCCGAATTTGAAGCTGTAGTCTGTGCATCATTTTTACATGAAGTAAAAAATGCAAAAACTAGAGCTGATGAAAGGAATATCATTTTGTTTTTCATAGATAGTTAGGTGTTTTTTGATTTAAAGATTTCTGATTCCTCACGCATCATCTTCAAATACCGTTAATACTATTTTTATGTTTGTGGTTTTCTCTCTATTATTGTTTAATTAAATTCAGCATTACAACATCATTTTCGTTGATTTTAAATTCTCTGCTGAAAGTTCCTTTTCCGTCAATTGTAATTTTTTCTGTGGAAATCGGAGCGCCATTATTTTTTTCTTTTATGGAATTGACTTGCTCACGTGTTAACTGACTTGGTTTATTCATTGCTAAATAGTCCGCGTAAGCGTCATTTACTTTGTAACCCACTTTATAAATTTCTAAAAGATATTTTCCTTTCTGCATTCCATCCACTTCGATTCTCACTTTCCCTTTTTCTTTTGATGGAAGATCTTTTATGTAATACGTTTGATTCAATTCTTTATCACCGGGATGCGTATTGGTAAAATCCCACAATAAAACCTGAACATCACCTTTTGCATTTTTGGAAGTCCAAGAAGCTTTATCGGAGTTTTGAAGTTCTGTTTCTCCTAGTTTATTCAATAAATAATAAGAGAAATAAGCTGGTTTTTTAATTCCCTGCGTATTCAATAATCCGAAACCGCCATGAAAAGGCGTAAATCTTGGTCCCGCTTCTTCAAAAATATCCGTAAAAACCCAATATGACATGGAATTTGCCGCGTTTCCAACTTGTTTTAATTTCTGCAAAATATAAGCTGCAGAATGATAACTGTCGTGAATTGGATCTGCCGGCGTATAAGACGTACTCCACTCCGTATAATGCAATTCCAGATTTGGTTTAGCCGATTCTGCAATCAATTTTCTTGAATTGATAATTTCACCGCTAACACTCCATTCATCTTGATTTAAAATCGTTCCCGAAGTTCCAAATTCATCCAAATAGCCATGTTTCACTCCATAAGTATGCGTCGAAACAAAATCCATCGGAACATTATTCTTCGCGCAAAAATCAATAGTTTCAGCAACCCAAGCAGAACCTGCTGTTGCTGGTCCACCAACTTTATAAGCTGCATTTACCGCTTTTACACCGCGGGCTGCATAATCGTATAATTTATAATATTCTTGCTGTGTGCTGCTCCAAAAACCTGGTGATAAATTCGGTTCGTTCCAAACTTCAAAATACCAAGTTTTTACTTCTTCGTCTCCGTAACGGTCTTTAAAATGCTGCGTTAAATTTCGAACTAAATCTTCCCATTTTTTATAGTCTTTTGGAGGAGTAACATTTCCTTTCCACCAAAAAATAGTTTCTTTTCCGCTTGCTAATGCATTCGGCATAAAACCTAGTTCTACAAACGGTTTCATTTTCAGACTTACAATATAATCAAACAAAACATCTACATATTGGTAATTATATTCTGGATTCCCTTTTTCATCTTCACGATAAACGGCCATATCATCAGACAATAAACCATGAAAACGGATGTATTTAAAATCGCATTCTTTTTTTACCAATGCCAATTGCTGCTGCCAATCTGCACGAAGACCTTCATTTGCTCTTCCGGCTCCGATGCATTCTTTAAACATGGTGTTTAATTTTCCAGCAGTTTTATTGAAATCTACTTTTATGATTCGGTTTTCATTTTGCCCAAACGAATAGATTGAACTAAATAAAACTCCTGCTAATATTAAAAGTTTTTTCATCTGAAAATGGTTTTGTCTATTTTTTGCCAGAGATTAAAAAGATTCAAAAAGGATTTTTTTTCTCTCGCAGATTTAAATCATTTTAATCTGTGGCTAAATATTTTATTTTCTAACTATATGTTAGACGCACTGCAGTGCGTCTCTACAGATTTCGTTGTGTATAATCATTGTGTTGAGTAAACCCGACAGGTTTTAAAAACCTGTCGGGTTTAACATCTAATAAAGACGCACTGCAGTGCGTCTCTACAGAGAATCTTTGTGGATTATAATTTCTTAAATCTAACTGCTCCACCTCCAGCTCCGCCTAATTTCAATTGTAATTTGTCTGAAGCTTTTACAGTTTTCTTAGAGATTGCTACCGCTTCTGGATTGTGTGTTTGATCTGTTCCTTCTGCATCTACATAAATCTGTGCTTCATAAGTTGTATTTGGATCTAAGAATGATAATGAAACTTCTACATTTCTTGGTTTCTCATTTGTCAAAGTTCCTAGATACCAGTCGGCGCTGTTTCTGTCTTTTCTTGCTGTTGTAATGTATTCACCAATTTTTCCTTCTAAGATTTTAGTGTCTTCCCAATCTGTTGGAACATCTTTTAAGAATTGTAAAGCTGGTTTTCCTTCGTAATTTTCTGGAAGATCTGCCAACATTTGAATTGGTGCATAAATCGTTACATACAATGCCAATTGCTGCCCAACTGTTCCCTGAATTCTTTTTCCTGGATAACCTTGTTTTACCTCAACATCAAAAATTCCAGGCGTGAAATCCATTGGTCCAGAAAGTAATCTTGTAAACGGAATAATCGTTAAGTGATTTGGCGGATTTCCTTCGCTCCAAGCGTTATATTCTTGACCACGCGCTGCTTCTCTCGAAACCATGTTTGGATAAGTTCTGCGTTCTCCTGTATCTTTAATTGATTCGTGGTATAAAACAGCTAAATCGTATTGTGCTGCTTTTTCTAAAATGTATCTGAAATAATTTACTCCAAATTGTCCGAAGTGCATCTGTTTCATATTCAATTTAGAACCTACATGACCAATTTTCACCGTATGAATTCCTAGTTTTTTGTATAAAGCAAAAGCTTCGTCAACTTGTTTTAAATAGTTAATTAAGTTCGAACCAGTTTCATGATAACCAATTAACTCTACATTATGTTTCTTTCCATATTCAACTACTTTTTCTAAATCGAAATTGTCTGCGTTTTTTGTGAAGCTAAACATGTGCATACGGTTTTCGTACCAACCTGGCGTCCAACCTTTATTCCATCCTTCAATCAATAAATGATGGAACCCTTCTTTTGCTGTAAAATCAATATATTCTTCAGCGTGTTTGGTTGTTGCACCTTGTTTGTCGCTTTCCCAGAAAGTATATTTCCCAATGTGCATTCCCCACCAAATTCCTAAATATTTGTATGGTTTAAAATAAGAATTTGTGTTCTTTAATTTGTTTGGTTCGTTTAGGTTTAAAACCAAATAAGAAGTAATCAACTCACCCGGATTTTCTCCAATCTGAAGCGTTCTCCAAGAAGACGTAAATGAATCTTTTACACGAACTTTTACTCCATCGGCCCACGGCACTAAATCTGATTTTAACTCTGTCCCTTTAGTGTTTACCAAAGTCATACTCGCAAAATCAACCAAATTTGCTTCATGAAAACTTAAAGCTAAACCGCTTTTGCTTTCAATTGTTAACGGAGTCAAAACCGTATCCAAAGTACTTACCGGCGCATCTTTAAAAAGATATTCGTCGCGGTTTTCTCTGTTTGCCGGAATCCACCATGCTTTTCCATCTTCTTTTAAGTTGAAAGTTGTTTTTTCATCCATGATGAAAATACTGTCTTTTACATTTTGTTTCGGATACACATATCTAAAAGCCACTCCGTCATCAAACGCGCGAAACTGAATTTGTAATTTTCTTTTATTGCCTGTTTTTTGCTGTAAATCAACAACTAATTGATTGTAGTGATTTCTGATGTTTTTCTTTTCTCCCCAAACTTGTTCCCAAGTTTCATCAAACGTAGAAGTTTTGGCTCCTTTTATTTCAAAGTTTGTGCTTAAGTCTTCATTTCCTTTTAATACAAATCCCATATCTGACGGAGAAATCACTTCGGTATTTCCGTGAGAAACGGCATATTTTGGAGCATTTTTTACCAGCTCAAATTTGATTGTATTCTTTCCGTTTGGCGATGCCAATTCGTAAGCGTTTTTCGTTTTTTGACTGTAGCCTATTGCTATCGAAAACAATACGGCTGGGAGAACTAGATAGTTTTTCATGTTTTTTGGTATTATATTTTTTTTGCCACTGATTAAAAGGATTAGAAAGGATTTTTTCTTTGTGATTTTTTCACGCAGATTCTGCAGATTTTTGCAGATTTTATTTTGATTTTTTTAATCCTTTAATCTGTGGCTTAAACTTTTTTAAACACATAGAATCATAGCTCATTGGAAACTTAAAAAAGGCGTTTCACTTGTTTTAAACAAACATAGTTTCTATGTGTGAGAAACTAGTTTCTTTCCATTTACCTTTTATTTACAAACAAAAACCTATGTTTCTATGTGTTTAAATATTTTTCACGCAGATTCTGCAGATCTAGCAGATTTTTAATTTTCAATTTTTAATCCTTTTAATCTATGCAATCTGTGGCTAACTTTTTTATTTTGCCCACTCGGTTTTAAAAGTGGTTTTTCCGTTTAAAGGATTTGCTGCAACATCGAAATTGTTTCCGTTTTTGTTCACTTTTATTTCTTGTACCGCATCTCCTTCTGGTAAAAACACTTTAGCTGTAGCCGAAGTGGTTTTGTCGCTAGCATAAACTTTTAATGTCAATTTGCTCCAATCCATATCTTTTGTAGACTGCGCTAAACCGATATGCGGAATTGCAGTTCCATCTTTTACCAAAACTATGATTGGCACTTCGCCAGCTTTGATTTTATGCCAGCCCGATTGGTACACTTTTTTAGTTTGGTAATCGATCCAAGTTCCTTCTGGAAGATAAACATCTCTTTCTTCAACCTCTTCAAAAAGCGGTGCAACCAACATACTTGAACCAAATAGATATTGATTATCTACTAACCAAGCTCCTGGATCGTTTGGATATTCGACAAAAAGAGCACGCATCATTGGCAATCCTTTTTGAGAACTTTCTTTTGCTTGAGCATAGATATATGGCATTAATTCGTAACGCATATTATCTGCTTTTCTAAATCCTTCTAAGAATTCTTTGCTGTACAACCAAGGCTCGCGAGGTGGTTCTCCGTGGCTTCTTACGTGCGAAGTGAACATTCCGAACGGTGTCCATCTTCTGTAAATATTCTCAGGAGATTTTGTTGCAAAACCTCCAACGTCATGACTCCAAAAACTGAATCCGCTTAATCCTAATGAAAGTCCGCCACGTAATTCTGCTGACATTGCTCCGTTGCTGGTTTCAGAATCTCCTCCCCAATGCAAAGGATAACGCTGAGATCCTGCCCAAGTACTTCTTGCCCAAATTAAAGTATATCCTTTTTCTTTCTGAGTAATTTCTGCAACTGCTTTGTTGTAGCGTAATGGATATAAATTGTGCTCATAAAAGCCAGTTCTTCCAGAATGGTAAATTCCATCTGGTGGTGCTGCTTCTCCAAAATCTACTTTGAAAACTGCAACACCTTCATCAAATAACTTTTTCAATTTTCCTTGATACCATGTTACTGTTTCCGGATTTGAAAAATCTAAAACAGCATCTTCGTACGGAAGATTTCCTTTTCTGTCTCTTACTGCCAAGTTTTTATCCATAATTTCTGGAAACAACGTATTCTTTGGCGTGAAATAAGGCAACTGCCAAAGACAAACCTGGAAACCGTCTTTCTTTAAATCAGACATCATTTTTGTGGCGTCTGGGAAACGAGATTTTGCAAACTCATAATTGTTTCTCCAATCTACATCAAACCAACCGGTATCAAAGTGAATTACGTCTGTTGGGATTTTATATTTACGCAAATCTCTTGCTACTTCTCTTCCTTCTTTTTCAGAGAAATAAGTGATTCTACTCATCCAGAAACCGAATGACCAAAGTGGTGGCATTGCTGCTTTTCCAGTCAGATTCGTGTATTGGTCTAAGATGTCTTTTGGTTCTCCAATGAAGAAAAACAAATCGGCTTCGTCATCGCCAATGTACATTTCGTTGGCACTTGAGAAGTATTTTCCAAAGTCCACTGTAATTGGTGTAGAATGGTGCATGAAAACTCCATAACCACGGCTGCTCATGTAAAACGGAATTGGTTTGTACATTGTTTCATTTTGGATTCCGTTAGCATCATCCGTCCATAAAACTACTTTTTGTCCGCGTTTATTGAATTGTGTAAATGATTCACCGCAACCAAATATTTTTTCGTCAGGTTCTAAACTGAAAGCCGCGCCCATACTTCTTGAATAATCGCTGTTTCTGCGAACGTAAGAAAATGGAAGTGTTGGTGTATACGTATTTTTAAAATCAGTATCGTGAAGTGTGCTTGTCAGCAGTTTTCCTTTTTCGTCGTAGATTTTTACATGCCACGGTTTTGTTAAGATTTCAACTCTTCCTTGTTTGCTTGTATAACTGTGACCGCCTTCAATTTTAGCATATTTCCATAATTCAGGATGATTTGGCGCAACACCGTCAACCAACATTAAAGATTCCTTTTGCGGGTGAAATTGCGGTCCAGAAGTTGTTTTAATTCTAACTGTTCTATCTGAAACAAACTGAATTTCGAATGGCAAAACAGGAGATTCTGCATATTCTGTTGTTGGAAATTCGTTTGCTTTTTCAACATCTGGCTTCATCATCATATTGTTGAAAGCCTGACGTGTTTTATAATTGTATCTCAAATATTTGATGGTTCCTTTTCCCGTTGCAGGATCAAAAGAAGCCAATTCGTCTGCGAAATAAAAAGTGTTCAGATAATTCTGAAAATCTTTACTGATATCTATTGGTGCGTTTAATACATCTGCATTTTGGATTTGGGCATTAGCATTTGGAATAGCTAAAAATCCAAACATGACAGCAGAAAATAATGCGGTTAATTTTGAGTTTTTCATTGGTTACTTTTTATTTTTTTTGCCACAGATTAAAAAGATTTAAAAGGATTTTTTCTTTTCTCTTTTCTCTCGCAGATTTAGCAGATCATGCAGATTTAAATCTTTTTAATCCTTTTATCCCGATAGCTATCGGGAGTGGCTATATTTAAAATTTCAAAAATTATTCTGTTGTAATTACAATTGTGGACTGTTTTAATCCATTTGCTTTTGCTGTTAATTCTAATCTTCCCGATTGATCTCCAGATTGAACAATAACCAAACATTTTCCAGCCAAAGCGGTATGTTTATTTCCTTTGTACGATTCGTGGCTAACCGGATCTCCGCTGCAAACGCCTACAATTTTTCCATTTCCTTTTAAAGAGAAATTAATTTCGTTATTCGCATTTGGAGCTAAAGTTCCTTTATCATCTAAAATATCAACTGTGATAAATGACAAATCGTTTTTGTCTGCTTTGATGGTACTTCTGTCTGCAGTCAGTTTTAATTGAGTAGGATTTCCAGCTGTTTTAATTTCTTTTTCTAAAACTACTTTTCCGTCTTTACGGGAAACTGCTTTTAGAGTTCCGGCTTCAAAAGGAATTCTCCACATGACATGTAAATCGTCTCCTTTTTTGCTTCTTTTTCCAACTGATTTTCCGTTTACGAAAAGTTCAACCTCATCGGCTTTATTGTAGTATGCCCAAACATCAACAGTTTGTCTAGCCTTCCAGTTCCAATGCGGAAAAATATGAAGAACCGTTTTATCTGTCCATTCACTTTGGTACATATAATAAACGTCTTTTGGGAAACCTGCTAAATCTACAATTCCGAAATACGAACTTACCGAAGGCCATTCGTATGGAGTTGGTTCTCCGATATAATCAAAACCTGTCCAAACGTACATTCCAGAAAGGAAATCGTGTTTTTTAATTACTTTCCAAGTTGCTTCGTGCGTAGACCCCCAAGGTGTCTGCACCTGATCGTAAGCCGAAACGGTATTTCCTGGATTTCCTTCTGTAAATTTAAGATCCCATCTTACTGGCCATTTTTTGATAGTATCTGAAACGGCATCGTAATATCCTCGTGTTTGTAAACCTGAAGTGGTTTCGGTCGCGATAAAAGGCGTATTTGGAAAGTTTTTTAGATGATGTTCGTACGTTTGATGCGCGTAATTGTATCCTATTAAATCTAAAACTCCTGATCCAGCAAGCGGATTAATCGATACATCTTTTTTCTCAAACTGTAAAGTCACGGCATCAATATTCATGTTTACCGGCGGATTCATCGCTGCGGTTAACGGACGCGTTTTATCGTACTCGCGTGTAATCGTAGCCAATTCTTTAGCAATTTCAACACCTTTTTCATTCCATTGTTCTGGAATTTCGTTTCCGATGCTCCAAACAAAAATACTTGGGTGATTTCTGTCGCGAAGCAATTGATCGATTAGATCTTTTTTATGCCATTTGTCCCAATCATTTCCGTAATCGTATTTGGTTTTGGTTTGCTTCCACATATCAAAAGCTTCATCCATAACAATGAAACCCATTTTATCGCAAAGATCCAAAAGTTCTGGAGCGGGCGGATTATGAGAAGTTCTGATTCCGTTTACCCCCATTTCTTTCATGATTTCCAATTGGCGTTCGATGGCGCGAGTATTAATCGCAGAACCCAACGGACCTAAATCATGATGCAGACAAACACCTTTTATTTTTACTTGTTTTCCATTCAAAATAAAACCTTTATTCAAATCGAATTTAAAATCTCTGATTCCGAAATTGGTTTTGTATTGATCGATGATTTTATCGTCAAGCGAAATTTCAGTAACCGCGGTGTACAATTCTGGATTTTCAACTGACCATAAAATCGGATTTTCAACTTCTGCCGATTGATTCAGAATTTGATTTTCGTTGCCATTGATGGTTATATCTTGTGTAACCGATGTTACTTTTTTGTCTTCTTTAAAAATGGTGGTCGTTACTGTGGTTTTTTTTCCTTCTTTGTATTGATTTTTAATTGTTGTTTCAAAACTTATAGAAGCTTTTTCGGTCGTAACTTTTGGAGTTGTAATATAGGTTCCCCATTGTCCCACATGAAGTTTATCTGTAGTTTCGATCCAGACATTTCTAAAAATTCCTGATCCTGAATACCAGCGTGAATTGGGTTGTTTTGAATTGTCAACCTTAACAATTATTTCGTTGTTTTTGTCTCCGTAATTTAAATATGATGACATATCATATTGAAAACCTATATATCCGTTTGGGCGTTTTCCTAAATAATGTCCATTTACCCAAACTTCACTGTTTCTATATACTCCGTCAAAAGTTATAGAAGTTATTTTTGTGCTGTCTTCTGCAGCGACTTTGAATGTTTTTTTGTACCAGCCTAAACCTCCGTTTAGAGATCCTCCGCCATAACCTGCAGGACTTTTTTCATCAAATTTACCTTCGATGCTCCAATCATGCGGAACATCTAAAGTTCTCCATTTGGTTGAAGTCCCAATAGTATCTTTATCAACAATACTATCGTTTAGATGGAAACTCCAATCTGCATTAAAAGAAACTTTTCGGTTACTAAATTTTTGATCTGTTGACGATTTGCATGCTGACAATAAAAGAAAGCCTGCAAATAGTAATCCTAGTTTTTTATATGAAGTTAACTGCAACATAGTACGTAAATTTTAATAACCCGGAAGCAGTTATGACTCTGCTTCCGAGTTATTTATAAAGTGAAATATATGAATTTTTAAGGAATTATATAATGGAACACAAACCACTCATCTTTTCCTGAATCATAAGATGTTCCAAACCAAATACCTTTTTGTAGGTAGTCATTATTATAAGCCTTTACAACTTTAATAACATTTGTTGTTGGATTCATCCAGCTATCTGGATTTTGAATCAATGTATTTGTTCCTAAGTTAATTTCATTTTTCGCTTCATCAATTGTAAATAATCCAGAAGTTACTACACCATTCTGGCTTCTAGTATAATTTAGTTTTCCACCAAATTGATCAAAACGAATCCAAGAATTACCTGCTATAGCAGCCCAATCATCATTCCATCCCCAGTTATACGAGCTTGAAGCACCTGTAGTCCATCCTTTTCCTTTTCCTAACCAGTCTACTGGATTTCCATTTCCGTCTAAACTCCATACTCTACCTGATCCTACTCCACCAGTAATCATTTTTAATAATTCGCCAGAAGCAAAAGTTGGATTAAAACCTTCATCATAACTTGGTCCAGTAACAGGTGGTACGTAGTTTTCTGCATATTCTTTAGAAACGAAATTCCAGATATACCACCATGGCCCTTCGCTATTAGTTCTCATAATAGCAATTCTTAATTGGTTTTCAGTAAGTTTTAAGATCTTGATATTGTTAGTCCAGTTACTTGCGTTTGCAATATAGTTGTCTGGTCTCAGAATTGTTGCTCCAGTTGTTGTTAAAGTATGTGTATTTATATCTAAGAAATAAGTGCCACTTTCTTTAAGAGTTCCATCGGCTTCATGAATTTTCATAAATGGACCACCTTCTAGACTGAAAGTCATTGTTCTGCCCCAATGCATATCTGCATCTGTACTTGAATTAGCATTCCCTTCTGGTTCCCAGTTTGGTGTAAAATTACCCCACTCTACTGTAGTGCTAGGATCTGCATAAGACATTGCTCCAAGAGCCATTCCGTATTTACCATTATCAGCAATCCAAACTTTTTGTTTTCCTACACCTCCAGACAAAGCTGTCCAAAGTGCATCATTAACATAATTTAAATTATCCTGATTTACGGTTACCGTTACTGGATCAAGTTCTACAATTCCGCCGCCGGTAACTGCCGAAATTTTTATCGTATAATTTCCTTTAAAAGCGTACTTTACAGTTTCTATCGCTTTGTCTGATTTTCCTGTTTCATAATCCCAGTTTAATATAACACCAGGTGTCGTATTTTTCAGAATTACAGTATTTCCTCCTGGATCTGCTGCTAAATCCTGAGTAATTTCAAAATGTATATCCGATTTATCCATCGCGCCATCTAGTGAATAGCTATCAGGCGAACAAGATGACACCAGCATGGCCAGCATCAAAAGTGTTGTAATTAATACTTTTATATTTTTCATTTTTTTGATTTTTTAATTAAAACTACCAGCCTGCATTTTGTTTTAAAACTCCATTAGATAATGTTATCTGTGTATTTGGAATTTGCTGTAATCCTTTTGTATTTTGGATGTTTACTGAAGAAATTGTTTTTGTAGTCTGTACTCCTCCGTTAAGTAAAGTTGTAGTTTCTGCGATAGTTGAAGATGCTTTGCCAATTCCTTGACGAAGTAAATCCCAATATCTAACTCCTTCTAGAGCGAATTCTAAATGTCTTTCGTTCATGATATTATCATAATTAACAGGAATAGAAGTGAATGCAGTTTTGTAAGCTCTTCTTCTTACGTCATCAAAATAAGATTGTGCATTACCACTTCCTAATTCTGCTGCCATTAAAAGTACATCAGAATATCTCAAAACCACATAATCTTGAAATTGGCTGATGTCCCAAAATTGGCTTCCCATTGTTAATGGAAGGTCTTTTCCATCTTTATCAACCATCGGTGTATACTTTTTGTTATAGTAACCTGTATATTCACGCTGATTATTTATTTTATCAAATGGAATTTTTTCTTCATTAATTCCTATTACAGTTGAAACACGTCTTGTATCATTTGCTGTGTATGCGTTCCATAATTTAGAATTTACAGTTACGCCCCAACCACGTCCATAAGGATAAGACGAGAATTCTCTCATTCCAAACATTACCAGCCAGTGATTACCATCTGTGTTTCCGTTATAATCACTTGTGTAAGTATATTTTATAGAAAATACAAATTCTTTATTGCTTTCACCTGCATATTTATCAACTGAAGCTGCAGGCCAAAGTGTAGAAAAGTCATCAACCAAACCATGTCCGCTTCCTGCTATAACATCTTCCAAATGTGCTAGCGCTTGTGCTTTAGTTACTACTCCAACCAAATCGGTTTTACCATAATATCCTGTGTAGTATAGGTAGACACGTCCAAGCAAAGATTTGGCCGCCCATTTTGTAATACGGCCGCTAACAGTTGCACTATAAGCTGCTGATGGTAAATGATCTGATGCAAAAACTAAATCTTCTGCAATTACTTTATATACATCATCTGGATTTGCCTGTGGAATATTTTCTGTTGAAGGTTTAGTCAATAATGGAATATTTCCCCATAGACGAACCATTTCAAAATATAAATAGGCTCTAATAAATCTTGTTTCAGATTCGTAAGTATTTCTTAAAGTAGTATCCCCTTTCCAGTCAATTTGATCCATTTTTGACAAAAGGACATTACAACGATAAAGTGCTTTATAGTAAGCTATCCAGTTATTGTTTAACATATCAATATCCGATGGTGAACGTTGAATGTTGAACTCATCAATCGCAGCATAATTGTAACCATCTGAGTTTCCTGTTCCTCCAAAACAATCATCAGACATTACTTCGCTAATTACTGGAACTCCTAAACCAGCAGCTCCTGTAGCCACCTGCATTCCGTCATAACAACCTACTAATGCTGTATAAGCATCATCTGTGGTTTTATAAAAATTCCCATCTGTCTGTTGTGTAAGTGGTTCTGTTTCTAAACTGCAAGATGCAAGAGAAAGTAAACCCAAACAGAAAATATATAAATAAGTCTTTTTCATTTTTTTATGTATTAAAGTTTAACATTTAGACCTAACATATATGTTCTTGGTCTTGGATAGTAACCTACATCAACCCCTGATGAAAACTTTTGATCATCATTAGAAGAACCAAATCCTATTTCAGGATCCATTCCATCATACTTCGTAAAAGTATAAAGGTTCAATACTGAGAAATAAACTCTAAACTGGCTTGCAAAAAATGATTTTGACTGTTTCATTTTTGCTAAATCAAATCCAAGTGTAACTGTGTTGATTCTTAAGAAATCCCCATTCTGAACGTATAAATCTGAAAATTGTGTAAAGTTTCGGTTATCTTCAGTTACTCTAGGCATTGTGTTTGAAGATCCTTCTCCATGCCAGCGGCTTAATATTGCTGAAGTATAATTACCGTAAGTATTTGCTTGGTTTCTATACGATTGTACAATTTGATTTCCTGCTACTCCATTTCCATTAAGCGAAAAATCGAAGGCTTTATAACTAGCCGAAATAGAGAAACCGTAAGTGAAATCAGGATTTGGATTTCCGATGCTTGTTTTATCAGAAGCATCAATTTTATCATCTCCATTTGTATTCACATAAATCAAATCTCCAGGAGCTGCATTTGGTTGTAAAACCACTCCGTTTGCCGATTTGTAATTGTTAATTTGTTCCTGATTCTGAAATACTCCCCCTGTTTTGTATCCCCAGAAATATCCTAACGGATGTCCGTTTTCTGCTCTATAAAATTCACCCGAGTTATCATAAAGTTCACCGCTCAGACCATGAATAATTCCGTCTGCATTTGGAATTTGTCCAACAGTGTTTTTATTGTAAGCACCATTTGCACTCACACTGTAGTTAAAATCTCCAATTTTATTTTGATAGCTCAAACTTAACTCTACTCCTTTATTAACTACATCTCCTCCGTTAATAAATGGCGCGTTCGCACCAGCCGTTGCTAAGATTGGCGCTAAAATTAACCAGTCTTTGTTTGTCTTTTTATAAACATCAAAGTTTACACTCAATGCATTGTCTAAAAATCTGGCATCAAAACCAAGGTCAATCTGTTCTGAAGTTTCCCATTTAAGGCTTGGATTTGCAATATTCTCAGGGTATGCTCCAGGTGTTAAGGCACCTTCTTTATCACCAAAAGTGTAGTTAGTATAATTTGATTTTATTAAAGATAAATATTGAAATGATCTAATACTTTGGTTTCCTACCTGACCCCAGCTTGCTCTTAATTTTAAAAAATTAAATACTTTTGAATCCTTCAAAAAATCTTCGTTTGAAGCTACCCAACCTCCAGAAACTGATGGAAAATATCCCCATTGATTTCCTGGCGCAAATTTAGAAGAACCATCAGCCCTAAGAGTTGCATTTAATAAATACTTCTCTTTGTAATTATAGTTTAATCTTCCAAAATAAGACATTAGGATATTCTCAAACTTACTTCCTTTCATTGACATTCTTGCTCCGTCTTTATTTGTTGTATTGTCAATCCAGGCGTGCTCTAAATCGTTAAAAACAGAATCAGCATTTGCCGCTTCTACAGAAGTTGTATTATAATTGATATAAGATGTACCAGCCAAAGCTTCAAAATGATGATTATCTGATACATTAAACTTATATGTTAATAAATTGTCCCAGTTTATACTTGTACTTTTATTCATGTTCTGATTTACCCTATCAAAAGCACTATTAGCATAAATTGACAATCTGTAAATTGGAGAATAAGAGTGTCCTTCATTTACGTTATAATCCAAACCTAAAGTTGTTTTAAAAGTTAGGTTTTTAATTGGCTGAATCTGTAGGTAAACATTTCCTAATAATTTTTGGCTATCGCTTTCGTTTTGATTATTATAAACCATTAAAGCATAAGGATTTGCCATTCCTGTCAACCATGGTTCTGTACTGTTTGAAGTATCAAAATAGTTGCCGTTTGCATCGTACATTGGCAGCAAAGGTGTTGCTTGAAAAGCTCCTCTAAGAGAGTTATTATATTGATTACCAACACCAATTCCATTTTTATTAATGTAAGCAAAACTCAAATTCTCTCCAAATGTCACAACATCTTTGTATAATTTATGCTCAGAATTGAATCTGAAATTATAACGTTCGTAGTTTGACAAATCTTTACCTCCAACTACACCTTCTTGCCCCAAATAAGATAATGAAGCCGAATAAACCGAAGTGTCAGAACCTCCAGACGCTCCAAAAGAGAAATTCTTAGTTGCAGCATTATCTGTAAGCATTTTATCCATCCAATTTGTTCCTGAGCCCATTCCAGCAATTTGAGCATTAGTAAAATATGGAGTATTGCCAGAGTTAACCCTTGCTTCATTTAATATTGTTGCATATTCTTTAGCATCAAGCAAATCTACTTTTCTCGCTACTGACTGAACGCCATAATACTGATCAAATGTTATTTGTCCTGTTGTGCCACGTTTCCCTTTTTTTGTTGTTACTAATACAACTCCATTCGAAGCTTGCGAACCATAGATTGCCGCCGAAGCAGCATCTTTTAAAACAGAAATAGATTCGATATCAGAGTTATTCAAGTAAGAAATATCTCCAGTAAGAACTCCATCTACAACATAAAGCGGATTACTTCCTGCTGTTGACCCCACTCCTCTAATTACCACATTCAGACTTTCTCCCGGTTGTCCAGATGTAGAAGTAATTTGAAGACCCGCTGCCTGACCTTGAAGTGCCTGAAGCGCATTTGTAGTATTTGTTTTTGTCAGGCTCTCACCACTTACCTGAGTTACAGCATTAGTGACTAATGTTTTCTTCTGTGATCCATATCCAATTACTACAACCTCTTTAAGTTCTGCAGTTTCTGGCTGTAAAACAGCGTCGACTACTTTTTGAGCACCGACTGTAATATTCTTTGTTTTAAATCCCACGAAGGTAATTACTAAAACATCGCCTGTTTTGGCTTCAATTTTATATTTTCCGTCAAAATCGGTAACAGCACTCGATTTTGTTCCCTGTACAAGTACAGTTGCTCCTGGAACTCCAAATCCGTCTTCGGAAGAGGTAATTGTCCCACTTACAGTTTTAGATTCTTGAGCAAATCCAAACTGCATCATAAATACGCTAAGCAGCACCGCCATAAAATATGGAAGCTTTGTTGTTTTAATACAATTTTTGCTTTTCATAATAAGAATTGATTAAGTTTAAGTTATAGTTAGTTTTTCTTACCCTAAGAGAAATCTGGAAAACTTCCCAAGTAGGTCACGCCAAAAATGAGGGCCTGAATCTCATTTCCAACATTTAGTACTTGCTGACTATAAACAGGCGTTTTAAAAACAAGCATTTCTAAAACATCAAAATCGATTCTTTTGGTAGAATTTGATGATGGTAATCTCATCAAAAAGCTATTTAAATCAATTTTTAGAAAAAACATTTGTGGTAAGTTTAAGTTAAGTGTATGTTTGTCCTATTTTTGCTTATGGTCAATTTGAATTTATCTTATGGTAAATTTGACTACAAGTGTAAAACAAATTTTCTATATTAACAAAATATTAGGGTTATTTTTTTTCGATTCTGATTAATCCTAATCCATTTTTATTAATGTTGTAAAATCTGAAGTAGAATTGAAATAAAAAATATAGAAAAATCAACGATTTATAAAATTGACAATCAGTCGTTTAAGAAATCCTCTGAATTTAAGAGCTTTTCACACTTATTTTTAAAAGCTTGATTATCAATTTTTTGTTTCGTTAAAAAAAATATAAGGCTTTCAAAAAGGCTAATAATCATTTTATTTATTTAATTTGTCAAAATTTATCTCATATATGGTTGAAAATGTAGACGACAAAACTGCTCAAAAAAATGAAAACAGTGCGATGAATGCCATCACGATTGACTGTGTCATTTTTGGTTTCGACAAAGGCAGTCTTGAAGTGCTTTTGGTGCAGCATGCCGAAGGTATCAGTAAAGGAAAATGGGGACTTCCGGGTGGATGGATTTATAAAAAGGAAAGCACAGATAATGCGGCTCACCGCTTATTGAATGAACTTACCGGTCTTGATAACATTTATTTGGAACAGCTGAAAGCATTTGGAGATCCGGATCGTTTTCCGCTGCGACGCGTTATTACGATTGGGTATTATGCTCTTGTAAAAAGAGAAGATTATAATATTAAAGCAGGTTTTACAGCTTCGGATGCGCAATGGTATAAAATTGATAACATTCCGAATTTAATTTATGACCATAACGAGATCTTAGATTACAGTATAAAACATCTTAGAAGTAAAGTGCGCCAAACGCCAATCGGATTTAATCTGCTTCCCGAAAAATTTACCTTATTGCAATTAATGCAACTTTATGAAGAAATTTTAGGAATTGAAATGGATAAACCCAACTTTAGAAGAAAAATTCTTCACATGAAACTGTTGGTTGCTTTAGACGAAAAACAACAAGATGTTTCGCACAGAGCGGCTCAGTTATATAAGTTTGATCCCGAAATCTATGAGAAATTAACTGAAAAAGGATTCAATTTTGAGTTCTAATTTTCAATACACAATATTAACACGACAACAACAAATTGACTGAAATAACTAATAACCACCACAAACCAGCCGTAGACGGAATCACGATTGACTGTGTTTTCTTCGGATTTAACAAAGAGAGTCTCGAAGTGCTATTGGTACAGCATGCCGAGGGTGAAAGTAAAGGCAAATGGGGACTTCTTGGCGGATGGCTTCAAATAGACGAAAGCGCAGATAATGCTGCTCAACGAATTTTACAGGAACTTACGGGTCTTGAAAATATCTATTTGGAACAGTTAAAAGCATTTACAAATCCGCAACGTGTACTAGAAAGACGCGTGGTTACTATTGGCTATTATACTTTGGTCAATAGAGAAGATTATAATATTAAAGCCAGTTTAAGAGTTTTTGAAGCAAAGTGGTTCAAGATAAATGAAATTCCTGAGCTGATTTTTGACCATAACGAAATTCTTGATTTCAGTTTATTGCAGTTGCGAAACCGAGTGCGTCAGGCTCCAATTGGTTTTAACCTTCTTCCAGAAAAATTCACTCTATTGCAGCTAATGCATTTGTATGAAGAAATTTTAGGAATCGAATTGGATAAATCTAATTTTAGACGAAAAATTTTGCACATGAAATTATTAGTAGCTCTCGACGAAAAACAGCAGGACGTATCACACAGAGCAGCAAAACTCTACAAATTTGATCCTGATATTTATAAAAAACTGACTGAAAAAGGATTTAATTTTGAGTTCTAAAACACAAAGAGACATCAATAATTGATGTCTCTTTTTTATTTGAATTCAATTTGGCTATAAACAAGTCAACACACAAGTATAACCATCAAGCATAGGATAAGAAGTTCCCTGACAACCCGTTGCCACCAAACCATATCCCGAGGCACAAATACTTGTAGGAACTGTAAATCGGCCAACGGGTGTTACGCCGCCAGTTATATTTTTCATTTCTTCGTTAGAAAGCCTGCCAAATTTAGCGGCAAGCTGCATAGTTTGTTTTTTCATAATTTGTTGGGGTTAAATTAGTAAATAGTAAAATTCATTCTATCATTTTCGAAGATGTATCTAGTGCACAGATAAATTTTAAGAAAACAATACAAAAACCAAAGCTGATCAATCTTATAGTTACAATGACTACAAGTATACTCATATTTAATTAAACCGACAATTATTCGCACAAATTTTACAAATTACTCGGCTAAAATTCATTTTTAACATTTTTTCAATAAACAATAATTGAAATAAATCTATAAAAGCAAACATTCTTCAAGTTTTTGATTGAATGCGAAACAGTAATTTAAATAGAATAGATACGTTTAGACACTGAAAAACAGCTTTTTGACTTCAAATTTCAAAATCGTGCAACTAAATTCCAGAATCCAAAACTTTGCGCTATCTTTGCCACTTGATAAGATACGTTAAAACGATTGCTACAGCGCATTTTACAGCAAAAAAATACTTAAAACTCGATAGAGAACTGATATACTAAAATGAAGAAGATTCGTAACTTTTGCATTATTGCACACATTGACCACGGTAAAAGTACATTGGCGGACAGATTACTAGGCGCAACACAAACCGTTACAGCTCGTGAAGAAAAAGCACAATTGCTTGACAACATGGATCTGGAGCGTGAGCGTGGAATCACCATTAAGAGTCATGCTATTCAGATGGAATACACCTACAAAGGTGAAGAATACATTCTGAATTTGATTGATACTCCAGGCCACGTAGATTTTTCATACGAAGTTTCAAGATCTATCGCTGCTTGCGAAGGAGCGTTATTAATTGTTGATGCGGCTCAGAGTATTCAGGCACAGACAATTTCAAATTTATATTTAGCGCTTGAGAACGACTTAGAAATCATTCCGGTTTTGAATAAAGTCGATTTACCTAGTGCAAACCCTGAAGAAGTTAGCGATGATATTATCGATTTATTAGGATGTAAATTAGAAGATATTATTCATGCTTCAGGAAAAACTGGTTTTGGTGTTGAGAACATTCTTGCTGCCATTATCGAAAAAATTCCTGCTCCAAAAGGAAATCCAGAAGAACCATTACAAGCGTTAATTTTCGACTCGGTTTACAATCCGTTCCGCGGAATTGAGGTAATCTTTAGAGTTGTAAATGGTGAAATCAAAAAAGGCCAGAAAATTAAATTTATGGCTACCGACAACGAATATTTTGCGGACGAAATTGGAACTTTAAAACTAAATCAGGTTCCTAAAAATGTAGTTTCAGCAGGAGATGTTGGTTATTTGATTTCTGGAATCAAAGAAGCGCGCGAAGTAAAAGTTGGTGATACGATTACAGATGCAAAAGTTCCTACAACAAATATGGTTGCTGGTTTTGAGGATGTAAAACCAATGGTATTCGCGGGTATTTATCCTGTAGACACAGAAGATTATGAAGATTTGCGCTCTTCAATGGAAAAATTACAATTGAATGATGCTTCGTTAGTTTTTACTCCTGAAAGTTCTGCGGCATTAGGATTTGGTTTCCGTTGCGGATTCTTAGGAATGCTTCACATGGAAATTATCCAAGAGCGTTTAGAGCGTGAGTTCGATATGACTGTAATTACTACGGTTCCTAACGTTTCGTATTTGGCTTACACCAAAAAAGAGCCAGAAAAAGCTATTGTTGTAAACAACCCTTCAGATTTACCAGAGCCTTCAAAACTTGACAGAGTTGAAGAGCCTTTTATTAAAGCTACGATTATTACAAAATCTGACTTTGTTGGAAACGTAATGAGTTTATGTATCGAAAAACGTGGTTTAATTACAAACCAAACGTATTTAACTACAGAAAGAGTTGAATTGAATTTCGACATGCCTTTGGCAGAAATTGTATTCGATTTCTACGATCGTTTAAAAACAGTTTCTAAAGGTTACGCTTCTTTTGATTACTCTCCAATTGGAATGAGAACTTCTAAATTAGTTAAATTGGACGTTCTTTTAAACGCACAAACAGTTGATGCGCTTTCTGCATTGATCCACGAAGATAACGCTTACAATATCGGTAAGAAAATGACTGAGAAATTGCGTGAATTAATTCCAAGACAGCAATTTGATATTCCAATTCAAGCTGCAATTGGAGCTAAGATTATTGCTCGTGAAACAATTAAAGCACTTCGTAAAGACGTTACCGCAAAATGTTACGGTGGAGATATTTCGCGTAAGCGTAAACTTCTTGAAAAACAGAAAAAAGGTAAAAAACGTATGCGTCAAGTAGGAAACGTTGAGATTCCTCAAGAAGCATTTATGGCTGTTTTGAAATTGAATGACTAAGTCTTTTCTTTTAAATAGAAGAAAGAAACAAGAATATAGATTAAACCCGATAACTTTCGTTATCGGGTTTTTTGTTCGAATATAATCCGTTTCTGATCTTTTAAAAAAATGTAGGTTAAAACCTATTTTTTATAAAAATATTAACTTAATCGATTGTTTTTTAACGCTTTTACAAAAACTTAAAGTTAATTTTAAGATAAAATTGTATTTTTAATCTTACAACTTTAAAACTGTAAGATTATGAAAACCAAATTTTCAATTATTTTAGCTTTATTTAGTTTTTACTTTGCAAATGCGCAACAAGAAGATCAGGTTAATTCTGAAATGAATTCTGCAAAAGGAATCACCTTTGCACATGGCGATATGTTTATAGAAGGTGCAATACAAATTAGTACGGGAGGCGATCAAGACTATTATGCTTTTAATCCCAAATTTGGATATTTTCTTAATGATAAATTTGCCGTTGGAGGACAAGTGAGCTATTCTAGCAATAAAGTTGAAGCAACCGATGAAAAAACTAATATTTTTGGAATCGGTGGTTTCGCAAGATACTATGTATTGGAACTCGATAAAAAACGATTCAAAGCTTATGGAGAAGTAGGTTTAGGATACGGCAGAAATAAATACGAAAGTCCAATTACTGGTACAGATGATAGCAATAGTCTAACAGCCAATATCAATGTTGGTTTAAATTACTTCGTGACTAAAAACATTGCGGTTACTTTTACTCTTGCTAATTTATTATCATACAACAGTGTTTCTCCAGAAAATGGTCCATCTTCAGATACTTTCCAATTAAACATCAATTTATTTGAAAACATCTTCGATCAACCAAAATTCGGATTATTGTTTAGATTTTAATCCACTTATAATAATATACTTTAAGACCCTCAATAATTTAGTTTATTGAGGGTTTTTCTTAAGACATAAGTGTTCCGCATATTCCTAATCCAATAATTAAATATAACGCTCCAATAATAAAGCAAATCTTTGCTCCATTCGGACTGTTTTTCCTGATTGCAAAACCAATGATTGCCATCAAAATTGGTGGCCCAACCATAATCGCTATAAAAAATGCGACTAAACCACCTAAATTACCAACTTCTAATCTTATCATATGCTTTATACATTAGTTCTTAATTCTTCTAGCCTTTTTACTTTATCATCTCTGTAAAACAAATTCATTGTTTCGAACGGGATTATTTTATTGTCTTTATTGACAATATGAACACACGATTTTTTTATTGCTCTCACGTCAAAATTGTAGGCATCAATAAACTGCATTATGATAATTCGAAACAAATTGTCATAACCAAGTTCTGGCGCATCAATATTAGGAAGACAACATAATATCGATTTCAAATTTTCCTGCGCTACTTCTACAGAATTTCCTGTACTAAACAAATCTATCATTTTACCACGAAGTACTTCATCTTGCTCGTAAATAATAGTGTTTTTACTATTGTCTAATAAATCGTTCGGATTAATATATCGTGTTAGCGGAAAAACTTCGTCTCCCAGTTTCAAAGCATAACCCATTACCAAAGCATCTGGATTACAAGGAACAGGAAGTAAATCATCTGAATTAAAAACTGTAGTCTGCTCCAGAATTTTTCTTCTTACTTCTGTTAAAGTCATACGATCGGTTTCTAAATTGAAATTCTCCAATCGGCCCGCAATTTGAGTTGGCTGAAATGTAACGCCTCGAACACATTTTTGCTTTAGTGCAAACTCAATAATTTTACCAATTTCATGATCATTTAATCCTTTTTGAAGCGTGACAACTAAAGTTGTAGACAAATTAACTTCATTTAGATTTTCTAAAGCCTGTTTCCGTATTTCACTTAAATCAGCTCCACGCAACTCTTGCAATACACTATCTTCAAAAGAATCAAACTGAAGATAGATTTCAAAATCTGGAGAATAGCTTTTTAGTCGCTGAACAAATTCTTTGTCTTTTGCAATTTTAATTCCATTTGTATTTAGCATTAAATGCTTTATCGGAATTGATTTTGCATAATCTAAAATTTCAAAAAATTCAGGATGTATGGTTGGTTCTCCTCCACTAATCTGCACTACGTCTGGTTCTTTTTCATTTCTAACAACCGTATCGAGCATAGCTTTTACTTCTTCGAGAGTTCTGTGTCTACCATAATTAGGTGATGAACCTGCATAACAAGTCGGGCAAGTTAGATTACAACGATCTGTAACCTCAACAACAGTCAGGCAGGAATGCTGCTCATGATCTGGACATAAACCACAGTCATACGGACAGCCATAATGCGTTTTTGTATTAAAAGTATATGGCATCTCAGATGGTTTATTGTAGTTTCGAATATTCTTGTAATACTGAATATCGTCAGCAATTAAAACCTTAGAATTTCCATGTTCTGGACATCTTTTAAGCATGTAGACATTCTCGTCTTCAAAAACAATTTTAGCATCAATTCTCTTTAAGCATTCTGGACAAAGGCTTAATGTAAAATCATAATAAGTATATTTTCTAACTGGCATTTTTTACAAATAAATTTAAAATTGTTTTGTTATAATAGAGCAGACAAATTAAACATAAGATCTGAATTGAACTTATGCCAAAAATCAGGAAATGATTTGGTTTTAAAAATTCTACAAAAAAGCGAAACGCAAAATAGGCAATCATAAAATACTGAAATAGCAAGCCGTTTTTTAGATTTTTTGTTTTCAATTCTTTCAAAAGAAAAAACACAATAATCAGAAAAATTAATTCGTATAAAGCAATTGGATGTCTTTTAATAGTATCTCCAAGATTCATCCCCATAAAAAAAGTCGTTTCTTTTCCGTACGTAAACTCATTGGTTCCAGATAAAAAACAGCCAACTCTGCCTATAAAAATTCCTAGAATAATTGGAAAAGTAAATAAATCGCCCGATGATTCTTTTTCACCAATAATCTTCTTAGCAATTTCAACTCCTAGTAATCCGCCAAACAATCCTCCCATAATTGTTTTTGCATTAAATAGTTCCAAAATTGATCTTGCATCTAGATGAAAAACAGGATTTTCTAAAAATCCCATAATTCTAGAACCCAAAAAAGCACCAATTGCTGCACCCAAAATAATCGATAACCTGTTTGTGGAAACAATAGTATCATTCGTTCTTTTTCTCAAAAAAACATAATATCGGTATCCTAAAAAAAATGCCAAATATTCTAGAACTAAATGGATATTAATTTCATAACCAAAAATAACTGGCTCAAAAGGAAGCTTCATTCGATATTTTAAAATTTAATACTATAATTCTGTAAAGATGCAAAAAAAATGTTTAAATTCATTCGCCCTATAAAGTAAAAGCTGTTTCAATTTGGAACAGGTTTTTTAATTCTCTTTAGTTTTTACATTTGTATCTTTGAATCTTTGCATCAGCAAAAAACTTAGAATCTCAGCAACTCAGAACCTTAGAATCTTTAAAAAAATGCTCGACGAAACCCCAAAACGATTTGACCGAATTGTTGCCATTCTTATTCAATTGCAATCTAAAAAGATTGTAAAAGCGCAAGAATTGGCCGATCGTTTTGAGTGCAGTTTGAGAACGATTTATAGAGATATCAGAACTTTGGAAGCGTCTGGAGTTCCTATTTATAGTGAAGCAGGTGTTGGTTATGCTTTAATGGACGGATATAGACTTCCGCCGGTTATGTTTACTCGCGAAGAAGTGAGCAGTTTTATTGCTGCCGAAAAATTAATGCAAAAGTTTACCGATCCTTCTTTGGGAACACATTATGCGTCGGCGATGTACAAACTGAAATCAGTTTTAAGGAGTACTGATAAAGATTACCTTTCGACTATCGAATCAAAAATCGTGATGCAGACCGCAGAACCGATGTTTAATGATAATTCGCCAAACACTTTGGCTGTTCTTTTTGAAGGAATTGCTGAGAAAAAGCAAATTCTTTTAACCTATAAAACTTTTGATAAAGACGAAACAACGCAGCGCAATCTTGAACCAATCGGCGTTTTTCATGATAATAACAATTGGTATTTTCTCGGATATTGCCATCTTCGAAAAGATTACAGACAATTTAGAACCGATAGGATTCAGGGAATTAAAAAAACAGATGTAGATTTTACAATTGAACACGATGCACTGGAAACCTATTTAACTAAAACTGAAACTTGTCCAACAACAAAAGTTCGCATTTTAATTGACCGCAAAATAGCGCGATATTTAGCAACCGAAAGAAAATATCATGGCTTTATTTCTCAAAAAGATGTAGGAGAAAAAATCGAAATGACTTTTATGTCCAGAGATATCAATAATGCTTTTCCGAGATGGTTTTTGATGTTTGGAGATTATGCAGAAATTCTTGAACCTGAAATATTAAAAACCAATGTCTTGGAATTATTGGAAATTAACAGAAAGAGACTTTTATAAAAAAACTCCTGAGAGTAGTATCTCAGGAGTTTTTTCATTTATTTCTGTTTTATAACATTATAGAAATTATAATCGGTGTTTGAAGCATCTGTAATTCCGATATTTCGTCCCATTGTTACAATCTGGCCTCGATGATAAGTTCCGTGATTGATTACTTGAATTAAATATTCAGAAATTGGCAATTCGCATTCAAACCACGGATTTGTAATTTTTACTTCTTTCATCAAATCTTCTTCTGACAATGAATTGATAAGATGTTTCAATCTTGTAGACGAATTTAATAATCCAGCAAATATTTCTTCTTTTGACAATTCGCTTTCTGTCTTTTTTTCTGCCATTTCATTTTCAGAAATTACCGAAAACCAATATTCTTCAGTAGACCAGATATGATCTAGCGTTTTCATGATAGTAGAAAAACTCGATTGAACTTCAGTATAAAGCAATTCATCTGCTTTTGGCGAAAGCCAGTTTACAAATTGCTGGTTTACCCATAAATTATAATCTGCAAAATTGGCCATTATCTTCTTTAAACTCATAGTCTTAATTTTAGATTTCTGATATTAAGTTAGTAAAAAATTATCAATTATCTTTCCCAGAAAAATGGCGGTTCGATATTTAATGCTCTTAAATAAACGTAAGCTTGTCCACGGTGATGCACTTCATTATCAATAAAATATAAGATATTCTGAATTACAGGAAATTCATATTGTCCAAAAAGATTAAAGGTTTCGCTAAAATCCTCAACTGATAATTGTTCCCAATATTTATTGATTTCTGCGGTAGCTTCATCCCATTTTTCAAGATATTGTGCTTTGAAAATTAGTTTTTCAGTTCCTTCTGCAAATGGTGCAGTTTCTTTCGTTACAATTCCTTTTAAACCTGGAACTGCAATAGCCAAAAGCTCATCTACCAATTTTGAGAAAGGTCTCATTCCACCAATTGAAAATTCAAAGAAATCTTTCTCTGGAAAAATCTCAATTAAACGACGTGTAAGTGCTCTATGCCCTTGCCAGTGTTTCAATAAATCTTCTGAAGTAATAACTTGTGCTTCTAATGTTTTCATGGTTTTAAAGTTTAAATATTTTTAATACTTCAAAAGTAAAATGGGCCGGTGACAACAGTTTGTCAGCAGCAAAAAATAAATTTTAAAATATTTTTTTATGCCGTAGAAACGCACTACCATAGAGATACTGTGTTAATTTGTTTTTTTGAATTACCTCCAGCTTTAGCTAGGGGAAGAAGGATTATGAAAAAAGGCTTTAGCCAAAACGTTAATGTTCGGCTAAAGCCTTTTTATGTTTGCATTAAGCTGGCCTCCAGCTAAAGCAGGAGGCAATTGATTTTTTAGACAGCAATGTAAATCTGATACAAAAAAAACTTAGAACCTTAGTATCTCAGAATCTTAGCATCTTTAAAAAAAACCTTTGTACCTTTGCTCCTTAATAACTTTGGAACTTAACAGAAATGATTGAAGATAAAAATCAGCAGAGAACTAGTATAGCTCAATTAGGCGAATTCGGTTTAATTGACCATTTAACCAAAAACTTTGACGTTACTCAGGAATCTACTTTGAAAAGTATTGGCGATGATGCGGCTGTTCTTGATTTTAAGGACAAAAAAGTAGTAGTTTCTACCGATTTACTGATTGAAGGAGTTCATTTTGATTTGGCTTACATGCCTTTAAAACATTTAGGATACAAAGCAGTTGTAGTGAATGTTTCTGATATTTGTGCGATGAATGCAAAACCAACTCAAATTACGGTTTCGGTTGCAGTTTCTAATCGTTTCCCACTTGAAGCTCTAGAAGAATTGTTTGCAGGAATTACGCACGCAGCAAAAGAATATAAAGTTGATGTTATTGGCGGAGACACAACTTCATCTCAAAAAGGATTAATTATCAGTATAACAGCAATTGGAGAAGCTGATGAAAATGAATTGGTTTACAGAAACGGAGCCAAACAAACTGATTTGCTAGTTGTAACCGGAGATTTAGGCGCTGCTTATATGGGACTGCAGGTTTTAGAACGTGAAAAACAAGTTTTCCAGGTTAACCCAAACAATCAGCCAGATTTAGATCCTTATACTTATTTGGTAGAACGCCAATTGAAACCTGAAGCACGAAAAGATGTTCGCACCTTACTTCATGCTTTAGATATAAAACCAACTTCAATGATTGATATTTCAGACGGATTATCTTCTGAGATTATCCATATCTGTAAGCAATCAAAAGTGGGTTGTAATTTATATGAAGACAAATTACCATTAGATCCGCAGTTTATTTCTACTTGCGAAGAATTTAATATCGACAGTACAACAGTTGCCATAAACGGCGGTGAAGATTATGAGCTTTTATTTACAATTGACATTAATGATTTTGACAAAATAAAAGGAAATCCGAATTTCTCTGTTATCGGTCACATGGCAGAAGAAAATGAAGGAATACATCTTGTAACACGTGCCAACACAAAAATTGCTTTAAAAGCCCGCGGATGGGATGCTTTGACTGAATAATTCTAATGAAACTCTAAGCAAAAGCCATGATACAGAACATTATTTTACCATTTGTGAGTTTCCTTATTGGTCTTGTTTACTCAAAATGGTTATATAAAGTAAATAATGGTTTTTTTAGAAAAAATGTTGATTTATTTTCCAATTCAAAAGATTTACAAGCTTGGTTTGCTGCTCTAGTATTAGTTGTTGCAGGAGTTTTATTTCTCTTAAAAGGTATTTTAAGTTATACATGATGATGCTAAAAGAATAAAAAAAATCCAAATTCCAACATGAGTATTGGAATTTGGATTTTTTTTATTTCGTTTTTTTGGAATTTCAACATTGGAATTTTACCTCTAAAAAAGCCCTTTGCTTTTTGCTTCTTTAACCAAATCATGGTCTGAACCGTTTCTTATTTTTAGCAGTTCCATTAAATGTTTTTTTCGTTTCACGATAGCGTTTAATGAAATTGGAATATTTTCCAGCATTTCATGAATTGGAGTTCCTTTATCCAAATGAATTAATATCTGTTTATCGTATTGATCTATCTCGATTGCATTGTGCGTGGATTGATTCAGCATTTTTATAACCGATTGGCTGTAATATTTCTCATTTTTCATGACTTTATCAAAAGCTAGAAGCAATTCGTCAAAAGTAAGGTCATTTTTAATGATTAATCCATTGGGCTGAATCGTTCTGATAATGGTTTTAATTTTCAGCAATTCGGTATACATCGTCAAAAGTATAATCTTGCAAGAAGGCATTTTCTTTAAAAGCAATTTTGCCAAATCTTCGCCAGAAAAAATCTCTTTTTCTTCATACGGAGGCATACTGATATCCAAAAAAGCAATATCAAAATCAGGTGTGTTATTATTTTCTATTATATCATAACCTGATCTACAATCGTGTGCTTGCGAAATTAAAAACCCATATTGCTTTGGATTATAACGAGTTATAGCATTTTTATATCCTTCAATAATAAAAGGATGATCATCTACTATTAGAATATTCTTAGTAACTAATTGTGGAACTGAAGCTGGTAAATCAAATGTCATTATGCAGGTTGTTATTTGGCTCTATTGGGATTTTTATGGTCAGAATTGTTCCTTCTCCTTTGGCAGATTTTATGGTAACTGTTCCCTTACACTCTGTTGCTCTATATTCAATATTATGCAGACCAATTCCGTTCTTAGTCTTATTGGCGTTAAATCCAATTCCGTCATCTTCGATTGTTAAAACCAGATTATTATTTACATTTTTAAACGCTACTCTAATAATATCAGCTTTCGCATATTTATTACAATTCTGGAGCCCTTCTTGAACAATTCTATACAAATTAATTTTGGCCATATTACTTATTAAATCCCATTTAATCTCAGGATCAAAAACAGTAATCAATTTCGAGCTATACGTATTTATCTGATTTTCAAATAGTTTATTTAAAATCGAAACAAAATTATTAATTAATTCCGATTTTTCTCTATTTAAGTCATGCGAAATTTCGCGAATATCCTGTTCAACATTTTTTAGTTCAGCAAGATATTTTTTTCTTTTAGAAATAGCTTCAGATTCGTCTAGTTTATCTAAGCTATCAAGGCTTATTCTAATACCAAACATCCGTCCTAAAACACCATCGTGCAATTCCTGCGCCACCTTTTTCTTTTCTTTTAATCTCGTAAGCTCAATTTCGTTTTGTTGCGAAATCATCAAATTGTAAATATCTTCATTTGCAATCTGCTGCTGCTGCTTAAAAAGAAGTTCACGGTTTTTGGCCTGTTGCGTTTTATAAACATAAAAAAACAACCCGAGCAATGTACAAATACTAAATACATAAACCAAAGTTTTATTTTTTTCCTGAAGACTGGAATTCTGATCTTTAATTTCGTTGGTTTCGTATTCAATACGGGAAAATTTTTCTCCCATTTTGCGCTCCGCTTTAAGCATTTTATCATTCAATTGAATATATTCTTTCGAATAAACAGAAGCGTTTTTTGGATCGACAATTGCGATTTGCTGGAGAGCACCTAAGGTATTAGCTAATTTATCTGTACTTCTAGAAATGTCTAATGCCTCTTTTGAAAATTGTATTGCTCGCAAGGTATCTTTTTTAAAAGCATAGTATTCGGACAGATGTATTTTATTTAATACAACTCCTGATTTGAGTCCCAAACTATCTCTAATCTTTAAAGCATCATAAAACAATTTTGGCATGCTTTCAGATTCTTTTAATTTAAATTTTGAATAAGCCAAATTATCTAAAACAATAGCATATAAAGTCGTATTTTCTTGATACAAATTTTTTTGCTCAATACTTTTTTGAAAATACAATTTTGCCTTATTATAATTATGCATTCTCAAATAAACAAACCCAATATTGTTTAATGACGTTGCCTTCAACTGATAATCTGACGGAATCGATTTGTCAGATAGAATATTCAGTGCTAATTCATGAAAATCAAGAGATTTATCAAATTCTTCTTGCTCATTGTAAAGTATCCCCAATAAATTATAACAATCATAAAGCTGATTATTTACATTTGTTTCTTTCTTTAAAATTCGGAGAGCTTTAAAAACACTAATTTCACTTTCAAAATAATCCCCCTCATTATACTGAAGGTTTCCTTTGCTTACAAAAGTTTTAGCTAAATTTAATTTATCATTAATCTTTAGATAGATCTTTTCTGCTTTAAAATAATTCAAGAAAGCACTGTCAGATATAGATTGACTTTCATAATAATCCCCTAAATAACTGTAGGCTTTTGCCATGTGTACAGAGTCTTTCGAGTTTTGTGCCCTCTCTAAAATTAATTTTGTAGTTTGTTTATAAGACTTCCAATCATTCATATTGTAATATCGATTGGCTATTTTAAAAAGATTGACTTTATTTAATGAGTCATCTTTTTGTCTCATAATTATCGCAAATGCTTTTAGATTATATCTTTGCTTATATTTATATGGGAGACTGATATCATTAGCTAATGATAAATAAGAAGATAGGCTATCTTTTGATAAATGCACATCTTTATCACTTTCGGTTTTCTTGGTACAACCAAAAAAAACAATGAATAAAAAGAATAATATTAGCAGTTTGCTTTTCAATAGCTTTTTGGAGTTTTACCAAAAATACTAAAACTATGGACGAAAAAAAAAGGCTGCCAAAAAATTGACAGCCTTTTCTTTATATTTCTAATTTTCTTATTAGTCTACTTTTACTGTAGTTCTTGTATATTGACGATCTGCATTAAAGTTGTTTGATATGTTTTTAGTTTGAGCAAAGTCATCTCCTTTACGTCTTCCGCTTGTACCATGACCAGTTCCATCTGTATCTGTATCAAAAATATCGATACCTTTTTTTGCTGATGAATTAGAAACTGTTGGGTTTGCAAAAGAAGTTGCAACTATTACTAATGAGAATAATCCGAATGTTAAAGCTGTTTTTTTCATGACCTGAGGTTTTATATGTTTTGTATTATTTTTTTGGAGATGATTCGCTGTCTGCTGCGAATCAGATTGTAAAACTAATACCGGGGTCAAAAAAAATTTATACGAAAAATTGGGTTTATGGTAAATCATACCCAATTGATAGTCAATGGATAGCAAATCCGTGTAAACATCTAGTTTTTAGACTTCTAGATAATTTCCTGCTGCAAAATCGGCAATAATCTGCTCTACATTTGCTCTGTAGGTTTTAGAAAAAGGAATTTTTTTTGTGGAGTTTTTTATGTAACAGATTGAGTTTCCGCTATGAATCCTCGAAATATAGTTTCGATTTATCACATAACTGTTATGAATGCGGATAAAAGGATACGTCAAAACACTTTCAAAATGCTTTAACGTTTTAAAGGCCGTAATCATTTCACCACTATTCAAATAAATATCGGTAGAGTTATTGTCGGCTTGAAAGTAACAGATATCTTCAGCATTTAAATACCGGTAATCTCCATACGATTTTATACAAATGGTCAATGGTCTTTCGATATTTTGAGGAATCGTTACGTTATTTACATTATCAATTACAATAGAAGTCGGCTCTTCTAGAAATTGCGGTGTTTTGCTATCTAAATTGGCTTTTTTAAGCCTTAAAACCGATTTTAGAAGCTCAATATGCGCAACAGGCTTTAAAAGATAATCAAAGACACCATATTGAATTGCATCAAAAGATTTTTCTTTTGTATTTGTAGTAATTATAATTTTGGGAATTTCCTGAAAGAAACGGTGCAATTCGCTTATAAAAGCCAAAGACAAATGACTTGACAGATTTTTGGGTTCGATTTCGAGAAAAATCAAAGCTGGTTTGTTTTCTAAAACCAAGTCTAAACCTTCTTGAAAATTTGAAGCCGAAGCCATAAAAGATAATTCTGAAAAACCTGAAGCGGTTGTTTGGGTTTTCAAAATACTCTCAGCGTCATCATCAATTATAATATACGAATACTTTTTCAATTTTGGGTTTTGTTGGTTTTCTCACGGCGCAATCATACTCAAAAAAAAGCTTTTAATTGCAATGTGGAGAAAAAAAATTGGTTTTTGCGCTAATACAAATTTAAAATTACGCATTTAAGCCTTTTAAACATTTCATTGTTAACACATTAAGTCAAAATGTTGATACATAAGGATGAAATGCAAAAAAAACCGATAAAATACCTGTTTTTTAAAATCAAAAATCCCAAACTCCTTTATGGAATTTGGGACTTCTATAATAAACTGTAAAGATTACATTCTCATTAACCAGTTTTTCATCGAAACTTCGTTTTCGATAATTCCTCTTAATTCAGTAATTTTTACTCGATCTTGTTTCATTGTATCTCTATGACGAATTGTTACTGTTTCGTCTTCAAGTGTCTGGTGATCTACTGTAATACAGAAAGGCGTTCCTAAAGCATCTTGTCTTCTGTAACGACGTCCTACAGCATCTTTTTCATCATAAGCCACATTAAAATCCCATTTCAAATCTTCGATGATTTTTCTTGAAACTTCTGGCAAACCATCTTTTTTAACTAATGGCAATACTGCCGCTTTAGTTGGCGCTAAAACTGCCGGTAATTTTAAAACTGTTCTTGTAGAACCGTCTTCTAATGTTTCTTCTTTTAATGAAGTAGCAAAAACTGCCAAGAACATACGATCTAAACCTACAGAAGTTTCTACTACATAAGGAACATAATTTTCGTTTAATTCTGGATCAAAATATTGCAATTTTCTTCCAGAATATTCTTCATGCGCTTTTAAGTCGAAATCTGTACGAGAGTGAATTCCTTCCAATTCTTTAAATCCGAATGGGAAATTAAATTCGATATCAGCTGCTGCATTTGCGTAGTGCGCTAATTTCTCGTGATCATGAAAACGGTAATTTTCTTTTCCTAATCCTAAAGATAAATGCCATTTTAGACGAGTTTCTTTCCAGTACTCGTATGATTTCATTTCTTCTCCTGGACGTACAAAAAATTGCATTTCCATTTGTTCGAACTCACGCATACGGAAAATAAATTGTCTTGCAACAATCTCATTTCTGAAAGCTTTACCTGTCTGAGCAATTCCAAAAGGAACTTTCATACGGCCTGATTTCTGAACGTTTAAGAAGTTCACAAAAATACCTTGAGCCGTTTCTGGACGCAAATATAAATCCATTGCATTCTCTGCAGATGCACCTAATTTTGTTCCGAACATTAAGTTAAATTGCTTAACCTCTGTCCAGTTTTTAGAACCAGTTTCAGGATCAGCAATTTCAAGCTCTTCAATCAATGCTTTTACATCGGCCAAATCACCTGCTCCCAAAGAACGACCTAAACGCTCTCTGATTTCTTTTTCTTTAGCTAAATATTCAATTACACGAGCATTTGTAGTTACAAATTCTTGTTCGTTGAATGCATCACCAAAACGAGCTTTTGCTTTGTCAATTTCTTTTTGTGCTTTTTGGTGAATTTTTTCAGCAAAATCTTCAACCAAAACGTCAGCTCTATATCTCTTTTTAGAATCTTTATTATCAATTAATGGATCATTGAAAGCGTCAACGTGACCAGAAGCTTTCCAAGTTGTTGGATGCATCAATATTGCAGCATCAAGGCCGACAATATTTTCATTCATTTGAACCATTGATTTCCACCAATATTCACGGATATTCTTTTTTAATTCAACACCGTTTTGTGCGTAATCGTATACAGCACTTAAACCATCGTAAACTTCGCTTGACGGAAAAATAAATCCGTACTCTTTTGCGTGCGAAACCACATTCTTAAATATATCTTCTTGTTTTGCCATAGTGATGCAAAAATATAAAAAGTGTATTAACTTTTTGTATTTAATTAAACTTTTACATCTTTAAATGTTAACTGGTTAGAAATAAAGATATTTATTGAAATTGTATTTTTGAGACATTTCATTTTCTTAAAACTGTATAATCTTAATTAGATATAAGTTAAAATAAACCAATCATTTTTTTATAAGAAAAAAGTATATATTTTTGTAAGAAAAAATAATACTATTCTTATGAAAAAAAGCATTTCCTATTATTCACCTATAAACTCAAGTTTATATAAAGAACTTAACATCTCCGCATGGAACTCTTGCGTAGATAACTATGAAAAAGAAAATCACAAAGAATCATTGGTAGATTTTCTAAATTATCTTGATCCCAATATTTACGAACAATACTCAAATCCAGAGAAAACTATTTTTACCATTCCTCATGGTTCCTCAATTATTATTTTAAAGATAGAAAACAACCATCTTTTTATAGAAGCTCCATTTATAAAATTACCTGAGGCTAAATTTATTCCAATTTTAAGAAAAAGCAGCGAAATAAACTTCTCATACATGACTCTTCCTAATATTAAACTACAGGATAATGAAATGAAGTTTGTGTATGATATGCCTTTAGAGCTATGCAATCCGTGGAAATTATATGACATTTTAAGAAATATAACCTTCAACGCTGACAAATATGACGATGAATTTGTGACAAAATTTAGTGCTGAACGTATTGTAGAACCAATGGTGGGCAACTATGATAATGAAAAATTGGCCGAATACCTAAAAGTATGCAAAGAAATTGCGATTGAAAGAGTTGAAAACATACAGCATTTTGAAACCAAAAGAAATTTAAATAATGCTATCGACAGTGTTTTTATTGGAATAAATCAAATTCGTTTATACTGCAATCCTACTGGTATTCTTTTAAATAAAATGGACGAAACCATTGACATTATATACGATCGAAGCATCAATATGATTGATAAGTTGAAGGCTGGAAGAGTATTTTTCAAATTTGTAGAAGAAATTCTAATTGAAGATTTTAATGATTATTGCAATGTAACTTTCAATTTAATCTCAAATAAAAGAACAACAAACAGAACGCAGCTTGAAAGTTGGGTAGAAGGATATCTTGAAAATTCTGAGGAAGACTATAGTGTTGAAAATTTTACAGAATCTGCTTTTAATAGCTATTATGCCTTGTATTATGCTTTGTCTTACTTTAATATTGAAAGTAAAGATGAAAAAGTAATGCTGTATGGGCTTCAAAAAGCATCTCAAAAAAGCTGGCAAGAAGCTGCTGAAATTTTAATTGAAGTCCTTGATTTCTTTTACCAGAATACAGGCGAAGATTTTATTTTTAAAAATACTCCCGAGCCAAACAATCCATTAGATGATAGCACACAAAACATTCAGGAGTGTGTAAAACAGTATAAAAATATGCTTTCAGGATTTTTGTCAGGATTTGGCAAATAAGAATAATAAAATTACATCAAAGTTTAATAAAAATGAAACAACAATCAATATTTAAAATAAGAACAGCTGCTGGTTCTGGATCGGCATTTTATTTGTCTGACATTAATGCGCTAATTACCAACCATCATGTTGTTGAAGGTCATAAAAAAGTTTGTGTAGAAACATTTGACAAAAATAGCTACGAAGGAACTGTTGTAATGATCAGCCAATCTGAAGACATTGCAATAATAAGAGTAAATGAGGATTTTTCTAATTTACCTGAGTTAATTTTATCAGACATTTCAACATTAAAATCAAGAGATGAAGTCTATGCGCTTGGATATCCTTATGGGTTGCCTTACACAGAAACTAAAGGAATTATTTCTGCACCTGATCAGCTTTTTCAAGGAAAAAAATACATTCAAACAGATGCACCAATAAATCCAGGAAATTCTGGAGGACCTTTAATTAATAGCGCAGGAGAAATTGTAGGAATCAATACTTCTAAATTTACAGATGCTGATAATATTGGTTTTACAGTTCCTGTTGATCGTCTTTTAACGATTTTAGATATCTACAAAAAAGAAAATCCCGAAAGTTTTTCGGTTGTATGCAACAGTTGCAGTTGCTGCATAGAAGAAGAAACGGAATACTGCGATAATTGCGGGGTTGAAATAGACAAAAACCTGTTTAGTGAAAACGAAATTACGGAGTTGGCCCAAAAAATCGAAAGCGGTATGATTACAAAAGGAATTAATCCGATTTTAGCAAGAGACGGATATGAGTACTGGCAATTTTACCAAGGAAGTACATTAATTAGAATCTACATTTACAATACAAATTTTGTTTGCGCAAATTCCCCAATCAATGAACTTCCATCAGGAAATCTTGAGCCAATTATGAGATACATTTTATCTAATGAAAATTTCCCTTATAATCTTGGAACCTGGGAGAAGACCATCTATATAACATATAGAACACATTATACAGATCTTTTTAATAAAAAATATGGGCAACAGGAATTAGACAAATTAATTGGACTTTCTGAAAAAGCTGATTTTATGGATAATTATTTAAATGAAACTTACGGATGTGGATTTGCAAGCACAGCCAAATTAAACAGTTAAAAAAACAAGCTTTTATCTAAAACCTAACAGAAATTTCTGTTAGGTTTTATTAACAATTCTAAGAGTCAGAAATGTTTACTTTTATTATCGATCTCTTTTTTCCGAAAGTTTGCTCCGGATGCCGTTCTCTTTTAGTGACAAATGAAATGGTTTTCTGCACCAGCTGTCGACATGAAATGCCTCTAACCCAATATCATTTAGATCTAAAAAATGAGGCTGCAAAAAAGTTTTATGGCAAGATCGATATTCAATTTGCCTCTGCATTTTTATACTTTAATAAAAAGGGAATGGTACAGGAACTCATTCATAATTTAAAATACAAAGGTCACCAGGAAATAGGAACTGTTTTAGGAAATTGGTATGCCGAAGATTTAAAAGAACTTCAACTCGAAATTCCATTTGATGTCGTGATTCCTGTTCCACTTCATAAAAGAAAATTTAAGGAACGTGGCTACAATCAAGTCACTACTTTTGGGAAAGCAATTGCCCATGGTTTTGAAGTTCCTTTTAATGAAAAACTATTGTTTCGTAAAGTATATTCTAAAACCCAATCGAAAAAAAGCCTTTTAGGCAGGTCCGAAAACATAGAAAACATTTTTGATGTCGAATTCAATGAATCCGATCATCACAAACATTTTTTAATTGTAGACGATGTTTTCACAACAGGCGCAACAATTGAAGCCTGTTCTCGGGCGTTATTAAAAATTCCAGGCGCTAAAATTAGTATGATTTGTATGGCGATGGCGCATTAAGGTTTTAAGCTTTCAAGAATTAATTAATCAGTATTTTTTTTATTTCTTTTCTGTTACCATCAGTAACTGTTACAAAATATAGACCTGAAGGAACACCTGGCAATTGAATATCTTGAATAAAATATCCTGATCCTTGAAAAGTTCTATCGTAAACATATTTTCCATTAATATCATTAACGTAAACTTTAATCTCACTTACCGAATCTCGATCAAATTGTACTGTAAAAGTTCCTTTGTTTGGATTTGGATATGCAACAAAACTAACATTCTCAAAATCATCATTCCCTAATGTATAGGTTTTAGAACAAATATTTACTGATGCAGAATTTATTGTTCCTAAAGCTCCTACAGCATCATCAAGAACTCTAAAAGTCCAATTTCCTTGTGGATTTTCTCCATTAAAAGCGCTTAAAACAGTCGAAGGAATTACAATCTGACTAGTAGTTGTGTTACAGTTTAAAGCAGTTCCGCTATCATCAAATTGCAAAGCTAAGGTTGAATTTGTATTTCCACAGTTTTTATTAAATAAAGTTACAATTGTTCCGCTAGGGCTAATAATCTGCATGGTAAGATCCGAAAATTTCTCATGTTTTACATTTACGGAAACATTTACATCTGAAATAGATCCTGTTGAAGAAGGCACAGAAACTGTTCTATTTACATACACATTGTCACCGGTTGAATATCCTCCACCAAAATTATAAGAAGAACAATCTGTTGAAACCGTATATCCTACAGCAAATGGTTTACTATTTACAGCATAATAAATATTGCCAACTGGCTCTATCAAAAGTCTGCAATTTGTAGAAGCCTCAATTTCTGGAACCAATATCGTTTCTGAGCCATCATTTGGAGTATTAGAAGCCAAAACAATTGGAAATGTTAATCCGCCATCAATTGACAACTTAATATTGACATTTGATGACCCTGGAAGTGTGTTTGTATTATTTACATTCCAAGTAATTGTTTGTGCAGACTCTTTTGCCCAACCCAAATTATCGTCTGCTTGTGAAGTCACTGCAAATGGCCCAGCGGCAGCACTTACCGTTACGATCATCGCGTCTGTATTGGTTTGCCCCTTTCCTTCTGCAGCATTGTCTCTTCCTGTAAGGGTAAAATTCATTGTTTTGGCAATAGAAGAAACAGATTCCCAACTTGTGGTCAGCTGATTATTTAATACAGAACTTAAAGCAGGCATGTATCGAACAGGTGAAGTTGTTGGCGAAAAAGACCTAAACATTGGTCCGTCTGGTTTTGTAGCATACGTCAAACTCTTATTGCCAAAAGTTGTTATAGCACTATCGTATTGCTCCCAAGTGTATGTTATGGAATTTCCCTCTGGATCAGAACCTGTTCCGGTTAAAATAAATGGTGTGCTAATTGGAATCGTATAATCTGAACCTGCATTTATGACTGGCGGATTATTATCAACTATAGATGTAGAAACCGGACAAGTTTTTCCTGCTAAATTACTCTGTATCTGACTAATACTTGCATAAGAAAAATAATCGTCTGAGTGACTTTGAACATCATAATCTGTTACTCCCGCATACCCCATAATAGTTGAACCGCTTCCTGGTTCGTAACAGGTTCCATAACCTTCATTTGCATGCGAAAAAGTATGCGTACCTCCAAGCTGATGCCCCATTTCATGCGCCACAAAGTCAATATCAAAATTATCGCCTTGGGGTCTTCCATCTGCTGGAGATGTAAATGCACTACCTTTTCCAAGAGGTTGGCTAGAAGTAGGGCTCACGCAGACACAACCAATACAGCTTGCATTTCCTCCTCCGCCTGAAGCGCCAAATAAATGGCCAATATCATAATTACCTTCACCAATTACAGTTGTTAATGTTGTCTGCACTTCTTTTGGCCAGGCAGGATTGTCATTGTTAGCACCTGCTGATGCAATAGAATAAGGATCTGTAGAAGCGTCTGTATAAATTATAGCATCATTATTTGCAATTAAAATCAACTGTACTGCAAGATCTCGATTAAAAATACCATTTACTCGAGTCAAAGTAGCATTCATTCCAGCTAAAGCTTTCGCCTTTGTTCCACCAAAATAAGTGGTGTATTCTCCTGTACAGGATAGCGCCAATCGAAGTGTTTTAAATTGTTTAGAGTTTGAAGCTGTTTTTGCAGTAGTAGAAGGTTTATTGTCAGAAAACGAATTTGGCGTTTTACAATCCAAAAGCTTTTTTGACGCTACGTTGTCTGCCGATTTATACAAAACATATTCCGATTTATTATCTGGATTTTGTTCAATATATTCTGTTGGTTTTGATGGTCTAAAAACCATCGTCTGCATTCCGATTGGAGCTACGCTAAAATGTATTTTAGCATTTTTATCATCTATTCCTCGCCCTACATAAGATCTAATTTCGGGATATTTTGCCTGTAATTCTGGATCAAAATTAGAGGATTCCCAAACCGAAAAACGTTCCAAAATTCCATCAGTATTTGGAATCGTAATTTCTGATGTTGTATTTTTCGCTGTTTTATTTGATGCCGGAGCTAGTTTAGAACTAAGAAGATTTTCATTTAATTTATAATATAATTTAGCAGAACTTACATCATCAGCTTTTCGCAAAAGCGATGAAGAAGTTACCTTCTGCCATAGAACATCTTGTGCATTGATATTTGCAGAACAAAAAATTAAAAATATATAAAGTAGTTGTTTTTTCATACTCTTAAGATATAGTATCAAAATTACTTCAATTAATTTGAAATCATATTATCTATACGACAATTATTGCTTTTTAATCGACGAGTCGTCTTATTTTTACAAAAAGATAGGTTACGCATTAAAATTCGATTTAGCATAGCATTAAATTTAAAAGAGAATAGTATAAATTTGCAGCATCTTAAATAATTTGTTTTGAAGCTCTTTCATTCTATAAACGATTTTCAGTCAACCAAGAAAACAATTCTAACTCTTGGTACCTTCGACGGTGTGCATATTGGTCATAAAAAAATTCTCGAACGAATTACGCAGCAAACTGAAAATGGAAGATATGAAAGTCTTGTTCTAACTTTTTTTCCGCATCCAAGAATGGTTCTTCAGGAAAAATCTGAGATAAGATTGTTAAACACTATTGAAGAAAAAATAAAGCTTTTGGAAGCAACTGGTATAGAAAACCTAGTTGTCCACCCTTTTAACGAAAGTTTTTCAAGACTAACTGCCGAAGAATTCGTTCGAACGATTTTAGTAGAAAAATTCCAGATTCAAAAAATTATTATTGGCCATGATCATCGTTTTGGTCGAAATAGAACTGCAAATATTGATGATCTCATTGCTTTTGGATTAGAATATGGATTTGAAGTTGAGCAGATTTCTGCCGAAGAAATTCAAGATGTTTCGGTTAGTTCGACCAAAATCAGAAAAGCTTTAAATGAAGGCAACATGGCTTTGGCCAACGAATATTTAGGCTATAGCTATTTTCTAAACGGAACGATCGTAAAAGGAAAACAACTTGGAAGAACTATTGGTTTCCCTACAGCAAATATTCAGATTGAGGAAGATTACAAACTGATTCCAAAAATTGGTGTTTATGTTGTGAAAGCCATTGTAAACGGTGAAACTGTTTTTGGAATGATGAATATTGGTTTCAACCCTACTGTTAATGGCGAAAAACAAACTATAGAAGTGCACTTGTTTAATTTTGACAAAGATATTTACGATCAAAAAATTGAAGTTTCTTTATTGCATTATATTCGCGAAGAACAAAAATTTGGTTCGATAGATGCTTTAAAAGCACAGCTTAATCAAGATCAAACCGATTCTTTGGCTTTTATAAACTCTACATTAAAAAACCAGACTGCATAGTTTTTATTGTTTTTAAATCATCGTAGTTATTTTTTTAGTAATTTTGATAGAACTCTGTTTTTCAAATATTTACTATTAACTTCTAAAAAATAACCACTATGAAATTACCTAAAGAAATTACCAACGGGTTTTTGATTTTCCTCGGAATTGGCATTTATTTTTTATTGATGAATGTACTAGGTTTAGCAGATTTGTTTTATTTGAGAACACTCAACGTTTTCTTTATATTCTATGGCGTTAATAGGACAATGCAGATGAACCTTCATGAAGGAGAAACTAATTTTGTTTCTAATGCTGTTTCTGCAATGGCAACTTCTGTAGTTGGTGTAGCACTAAGCATATTTGGTCTGTTGGTTTATAGCTACGCTCGAGGCGGAGATGCTTACGTAAGAACTTTATCTGAAACATTTATGTTTGGAGGAAATCCATCGGTGCCAACTTATTGTATCTGTCTATTATTTGAAGGAATCGCTTCTTCTGTAATCGTTACTTTAATGATGATGCTGTATTGGAATAATAAATATGCTGCAGATTGATTTTTTCAAATCGATTAGATTAAAAAAATTAGTCTAAAGAGCTCAATAATTTCAACAAAATTTTTTAAATTGCTTATAGCTCAGACTATAAGCAATTTTTTTATTTAATAAAATGAAGTTAAAACAAATAGAAAGGGTTAAAAAAATCTCCAAAGAAGATTTTGTTTCCCATTATGTAAAAAAACAAATTCCTGTTGTTATTGAACAATTGACCGAAGATTGGCCAGCTTATAACAAATGGAAATTATCTTATATAAAAGAAATCGCAGGAAATTCAATCGTTCCTTTATACGACGACAGACCTGTAAACCACGAAGACGGATTTAACGAGGCGCATACCACCATGAAAATGAGTGAGTACATCGACTTATTAGAAGAAAAACCTACCAATTACCGTATTTTTCTTTATAATCTAATGAAAGAGGTTCCTTCGTTAAAAAACGACTTTTTATGGCCCGATATTGGTTTGAAATTAGTGAAGCAAATGCCAATGCTGTTTTTTGGAGGAGAAAATTCGAGGGTTTTTATGCATTATGATATTGACTACTCGAACATTCTTCATTTCCATTTTCATGGCGAAAAGCAATGCATGATTTTTCCTCCAAATCAGTCCAAATTTATGTATAAAGTTCCTCATGCCTTAATTTCGAGAGAAGATATTGATTTTGACAATCCTGATTATGAAAAATTTCCAGCACTCAAAAATGTCGAAGGTTATATCACTAACTTAAAACATGGTGAAATGCTGTATATGCCTGAGGGATACTGGCATTATATGAAATATCTAACACCAGGTTTTTCAATGAGTCTACGCTCTTTTCCAAAAAACATTGTCAATTTATCTAAAGCAGCGTATAATGTTTTTATAATGCGCCATTTTGATATTATGATGCGAAAAATTCAGGGGCAAAAGTGGATTGACTATAAAAACGAAAAAGCTGTTAAAAATACGCATCAAAATTTGCAGCGAACCCTTTAATAAAAAAGCGGTTGAGATTTTAAAGCCTCAACCGCTTTTCATTTTATCTAAATACTATTTTCTTTGTAACCGTTTTTCCGTTATCTAAAGTCATTTTGACGAATAATACTTGAGGTCCCGATTGAAAGTTTGTTATAAGCCATTCTTTGTTTCCAATTTGTTTTTTAAGGTATAATAATGTACCCCCTGTATCATAAATAGCAGCTTCTTGAAGATTTTCCTGGTCTGAAATAGATTGCAGTTTGATGTTTTTATCTTTAACAGAAACAATTATCTGCTGATTCTGATTATCAAAATCTTCATTACCAAGCGGTTTATCATCCTTATTTGTATATCGTAATACAAAACGATTAAGAAAAGTTCCTGGTGCCGATGTAAAAGTATAACTACCCGTTTTAAGATTATGAATAGTCTTTGTTACATTGTCTTGCAGGTAAATATCCTGAGTACTTAAATTCCCATCGGTATGGTCTATCGTCATTGTAAAATTACCTTCTGGAATTGTCGATTTATATCCTAAAGGTATCGTATCGGAAACAACAAAAGGTACGGCTCTTCCTTGGATAACTAGTTTTTTACCTTCATTTATACTATAAAAATCAAGATACGGATTGGCGTTCATTGTCGTTGCATCGTAACTATTATCCCACGAGTTAGTGGCGCCAGTTATATACCCGATAAGTAATTGCTTAAACGCTCCTTGTGTATTTGTCAAATTCAACCAGACACGATGTTTTTCTACATCAGCATCAGCTTTAGATTTAAAAAACTGACTGTTAAAACTAGCAACACGCATCGAATTTGTATAGACAACGCTCTGACCCGTTAAAGTTTTAGCAAAAAAACCTTGCCCCGAAACAATATATCCTGCTGGCGGAACTTTATTTCCTGGAGACGATGCTCCTGTTCCTTCCATTTGTCCTACATCTACCTGTCCTGATAAATTGTAATAGGCAAAATCCGTGCTAGTGTAAGTAAAGGTATTACTGCCTGGTATCAGAGTAGGAAGGCTATTATGTGTCCAAAAATACAATGTCCCGTACAAACGATCTGCATTGTCATGAATAAATTGATCTGCATAAATCGCTGAAGGATATGGATTTCCTAGAAAAACTAATTTTCCAGCTACAGTGGTTGGTCCCGAAATAGTTCCATTATTTGGTACACCAACGAATTCTCCACCAAAAATTTGAGCATTATTCAAATCATAAGATTGAGGAGCTCTAATACTATAACCATTTCCCTTTACCATTTCTCCTGCTCCATTATCAATTAATATCCATCCAACAGATGAATCATATCTGTGAAATTTGTCCCACAGCGTATTCGGAGACAAATCATGTAATGTAAATGCTGGATCACGGGTTACTGGAGAAGACCAATAGGTAACATCATAACGTCTTACAGGAGTTGTATTTCTTTTATAGGTAATATTTCCAAAATTCGCCACATCTGAAACTTGCACCAAACTTGAATTATTTTCAAAGACAAAAACTCCATTACCTAACACATTCACTTCATTGGTTACCGTAATTGTATTGGTGCTTTCCACAATCAAAGAACCATTATTTTGAATCGTTAATCTGCTAGCAAAAAAACTTCCGTTTGTTCCAGAAATTATCGGATCAATACCTACATCTGGAATATCAATACAATCTGTTGCAACAGGAACTCCTGTAGGAGTCCAGTTAGCGGGGTTTGCCCAATTGGCATCAACACTTCCATTCCATGCTTTAGTCACAAAAGCATTTATTGTGACGGGTGTTGGTTGTGATTCGCATCCTGATGTATTATTTTTTATTTGCACATTATAACCTCCTGAAGATAAACCTGCAAATACTCCTGAAGTATTACTAAAATCTACTCCATCGATACTATAAGTATATCCAGTTCCTGAAGCCGGAGAAGTTACTGTTATTATCCCCGTATTGTTTACACAAGTTGGAAGTTGGGTAACAGAAGCTACGGGTGCAGTTACAACTGGATTTACCGTTAAAGAAACTGCCTGACTTACTGGGCAGCCATTAGAAGTTGTAATTGTCATGACCCCATTATAAGTTCCTGCTACGGTATTTGCTGGAACATTTATATTGACAATTTCTCCTGATCCCGAACTAAAAGGAAATGGTGTTGTGCCTTGATCGGTTAAAACAACCCAGTCAATTGCATAATTCGTTGGAGATCCTGTTGTCGAGTTATAATTTAATGTAGTAGTCTGCGCCAATGAACTCTGACAAACCGGAGTAAAGACTCCTGATGTGCTTATAGTTGGAAGACTGTTAATTGTTAGTGAAATTGCTTGTGTCGTTTGACATCCATTTGATGTGAAAATTGTCATTACTCCACTATAAGTTCCAGCTGCTGCATTGGCAGGAACACTAATATTATTTACATTTCCTCCCGCAGAATCAAAAGAAAAAGAGGTAGTCGTTTGATCATTTAAAATTGCCCAATCTATTGAATAGCTAATAGGTGAACCAGCTGTGGCAGAATATGGCAAAGATGCTGTTTGCGCTAATGCATTTTGGCAAACTGGAGTTAAATTTCCTGAAGTTGTAATTGTTGGAGACGAATTAACGGTTACTGTAAAATTACTTGGTGTCGAAATACATCCATTCGCGTTTTTTACCGTTAAGGTTCCTGTATAAGTTCCCGCTGCTGTTCCCGCTGGAACGGCAATACTTATTGGACTGGCGGTTAAAACGACATCTGTAACTGCCAAAAAATTATTCGTAGGGCTCGTGTTCCAGACAATGCTGTAAGATGCTGGCGAATTGGCGGGAGCGCTATAGCTTAAATTAGAGGTCTGAGCTGCAGCATTAAAACAAACCGCGCCAGCTGTTCCAAGCGTGATTGATGGTAATGAATTTACGTTTACTGTAAAATTACTTGGTGTCGAAGTACATCCATTCGCGTTTTTTACCGTTAAGGTTCCTGTATAAGTTCCCACTGCTGTTCCCGCTGGAACAGCAATACTTATCGGACTGGCAGTTAAAACGGCATCTGTAACTGCCAAAAAATTATTCGTAGGGCTCGTGTTCCAGACAATGCTGTAAGATGCTGGCGAATTGGCGGGAGCGCTATAGCTTAAATTAGAGGTCTGAGCTGCAGCATTAAAACAAACCGAGCTGGCTGTTCCAAGCGTGATTGATGGTAATGAATTTACGTTTACTGTAAAATTACTTGGTGTCGAAGTACATCCATTCGCATTTTTTACCGTTAAGGTTCCTGTATAAGTTCCCGCTGCTGTTCCCGCTGGAACGGCAATACTTATTGAATTTGTTGTTAAATTTGCATTTGTAATTGTCCCAAAGTTATTAGGCGGATTTGCACCCCAAGTAATACTATAGGTTGTTGGTGAATTGGCGGGAGCTGTATAAGGCAATGTTACATTTTGTAGAGCCGCACTTGTACAAACTCCAGCTATACTGCCTAATGTAATTGCTGGTAGCGGATTTACTGTAACATTAAAACTATATACTATTGATGTACAGCCTGCTGCATTTTTCACCGTTAAATTTCCTGTATAAGTACCCTGTGATGTATTGGCAGGTATTGAAATATTGATTGGACTTGCCGGTAAAGCTGCATTTACCACTGGCAAAAAACTATTTGTTGGACTTGCATTCCAAGTTATGCTATAAGTAGAAGGAGAATTGGTAGCGTTACTATACGGCAATGTGGTACTTTGCAAACTTGTACTTGCACATACTGCAGTTGTTGCACTCAATGTCAATGTTGGTTGCGCTCCAACTACAATATCTACATAATTGTTTGAAGAAAATGAAGAAACACAATCTACAGAAGTTAAAGAATTAACTGTTATTCTACTTGACCCTAAAAGATTTAAACCAGCAGCAGTGAAATTTCCTGAACCTCCTGGAGACAGAACTTCCATTGAAGCCGTTAATGTAGCCGATGGACTACTTGTACTGTAGTTTACTGTATATATACCCGCAGGCAAACTTGCTGGTGTGCCAGTAAGTTGTACCTGTGAAGTTGTCCCCGTTGCCGTGCAAACATTTGATGCTGATATTGAGGTAAAACTATACGCTTTACAAGTATAAGTAATGCTAACATAACCTTTTGCACCACTTCCTCCGTTATATAAAGTTGGTGACCCTATTAAAGGCAAAGAACTAGCCGCTCCTGAACCTCCTCCTCCATATTCCTGTCCAGGCTTCCCTGCACCATTTGCTCCTAAAAGACTAGAATAACCAACCCCTCCTTTTCCCCCTTTTTGCAGGCCAAGATTGGCTGCATCTCCACCATTTCCAGATGAAAGAGCTAAATTGAGCAAACTATTATACCCTGTTCCCGAAGCTCCTCCATTTGTCGCTGTAATACTTCCTTTAACACCTGTAGTGGCAGGCGTTGCAACAGGAGGATTATCTCCTGTAGTTGGAAGATTGGCAACACCACCAGCTCCCCCTGGCGCGTAAAAAACTCCAGAAAAACCTGTTATAAAAGATGGTCCACCACTGGCTCCATTACCTGTTCCGCCCGCACCGGGAGTACCAACAACAACATTTAAAGTTGATGTTGTTATTCCTGTAATATTTCCTAAAGCATAAGCCCCGCCGCCGCCGCCAGGAGCACCTCTTCCCCATCCTGAGCCCGCAAAAGCGGCTCCGCCTGCACCTCCACCTCCCCAAGCTTCTACAGTAACAACATCCATACCTGCTGGAAGAGGAAAAGAAGCATTACTAGAAGGAACTGCATGTACTATAGTTTGTGCTTTTGAAGAAGTATAAAAAAATGATAAAACCAAAATCATTATGATTTTAAATTTCCCACTAAATTCTAAGGGTTTTCTAATATAAGTTACTAAAGTTGAAAAGCTGAAGAAACTCAGCACAGTAAGTAAATCTTTTTTCATCTTGTGGCATTTTAGTAATTGAAAAATAAATTCAAACTCAAAAAGATTAATTGCGAAATCTGGGAGACTTAATCGTTTAAAGCATATTTTAGGCTATGATTTTTATAGAGTCACAATTAATTAAAGGCTGATAAAATGACCGTTTTAAAGCTTTCGCTTTTTAAGAAAAAAATACATTAGAAAAGGCTTATAAGGAAACTGCGCTTAATCGAATTAATTTGCATTTAATCGATTAAAACCTTAAACAAGGTACGATTTTATTTACATTAAAATCACCCTTACAATACTAACCCCTTAATTTTAACACGTTTGAGCTAGAAAATTTATAAAATAGGAAAAAACTGTTAATTTTTAATTAAATAACTCATTAACAACGAAATATAAAAAAATCCTTTGCTTTTTACACAGAGGATTTACAATAGATTATTTACTGTTTCTTTTAAAAAACTACTTTTTTAGAAACAGATTTTCCATTTTCAAAAATGACTTTTACTAACAAAACTTGGTGAGAAGAGAATAAATTTTGAATTGATATTTTTTTACTTTCAAGCTGATTCTTTTTGTATAATTCATTTCCTGAAATATCAAAAATTATAACCTCATTGATTTTTTCATCGAACGATTCAATATTTATCACATGATTTTTATTTGATATTAAAATGCTCTTAGAAATGTTTTCAAAAGTTGTAATTCCTAAATTTTTATTGGCATAAATTATTGAAAACCGATTGTTAAAAGTTCCTGCTTCAGAATCAAATTGATATGCACTTTCGGAAAGATTATGACATTTATTTAGCGTTTTATCCACTAAAAAAATACTGATTTCATCAAATAATGGATCTTGGTGGTCAATCTCTAAATTCAAAGCCGTTTTAACAGTCGTTTTATATCCCAAATTAATAAAATCACTTTCTGTCCATGGCATTGCTCTTCCTTGAATTACCAATTTTTTATTCTCTAAAATGCTGTAAAAATCAATTTCTTGACTTGAACTGAAAATTACTGCATCATAATAGTCTAGAGAATTGGAAGCTTCTTTGTCATAACCTAATAAAATTTGTTTTAGGGCATTTTTCCCATTATGGAGATTAAGCCAAAATCGAAATTTCTCATTTTCGACTTGACTTTGAGAACTAGGTCTAAAAAAGCTGCTATTATGAGCTTTGATTCTCATATTATTATTAAACTCAATAACACCTACTGTTTTACTTTGTACAAAAAAGCCTTGCCCAGAAGCTATTGTGCCATCTGGTGTTGTATTATAATTTTCTGAATTTAAAGAAGAACTTATTCCAACACCTCCTAAAAGATTATATACCACGCAGTCATCTGCTGAATATTTGCCATTGGAAGGAGGTGTGCTATGCGTCCAAAAATAAAGAGCACCGTGTATTTTTGAAGAATTGTTTTTTATAAAAAGATCTGCATTTATGGCCGAAGGATATGGGTTTCCTATCAGATAAAGGCTATTTACTACTTTAAACTCAGCATCTATTTTACCATTGTTCGGAATCCCTTTAAAAGTCCCCTCAAATATTTTGCGATCAGTAATTGAATAATTTTGCGGAGCCCTAATACAGTAACCTTGCCCAGGAATCATATCCATAGTTCCATTATAATCGATTATCCAGTTAGAAATTGGGTCATGCCAATAGTATTTATCTCCAAGAGTATCTGGTGAAAAATCTTTCATTGTTTGCTTATCAACAGGCGAAGACCAATAGGTCATATCATAACGGATTACCGGTTTTGTTTTTCTTATTAAATGAATAATTCCTGTATTTACCATATCATCATCTGACTGATATAAACTTGCTGCATCTTCTAAGACTAAAGTTCCAGAACCAGTATATGCAAACTCTACTGCGAGAGTATTTTTTTCTAACAAGGTCACGGTCTTACCTTGATCAATATTGCAACCGCAAATAGCAGTACTGGTTAGTTGCGGGAAATTCTCTTTAAAATATACATCTTTTCCTGCTGATGGCGGGCCGTTTGACCATATCTCGCCATTCCAAACTGTAGTATTTACACAAAGTTTTAAACGAGCGACTCTATGTTTTGATATACCTGCAACTGAATTAAAATTACCTCCAATAAACAATTTATAATCTGCACTAAATTTCATATCAAACAGGGTGTTATTTAAAGGCGCAGTAAAAGAATTATCAAAAACTCCAGAAGGCATCAACCTAATAAGTCTGGAAGATGCCGTATTATTGTATGTTCCCGAAAAAGCTCCTCCAACCAAAATTCGGTCATCTGGCTGTACTAAAATTGAACGGACATCTCCTTTACTAAAACCAGTTCCAGATTCAAATGCATTATCAAGACTTCCATCACTATTTAGCCGAACTATTCTTTTTTCAGGAATGCCATTAAACGTTAAAAATGTTCCTCCAACAATAATTTTTTTATTTGATTGGAGTGCCAATGCATAAACATATTTATCAAAACCATTTTGAATATTAAAGCTAGAATCAATACTGCCATCAGAATTTAGACGAACTAAACCAGAAAAAGACTGTGCATTAAAAGTTTTAAAATGCCCCCCAAGAAGAATCTTTCCATCAGATTGTATCAATATCGCTTCAATAGTTCCATCGGCGCCCAAACCAATATTAAAACTGGTGTCTTTTGAGCCATCTGGAAGAAGTCTTACAATCCTATTCAAACTTGTGCCATTGTATTTTGTGAATGCGCCTGCAACAATTATTTTTTGGTCATTCTGAATTGCCAGGGCGTAGACTTGGGAATTAAACCCGTCTCCGCTATTAAATGAATTATCGATTTCTCCATTAGATAAAATTCTAACAATCCTGTTACTGTTTATATCATTATACTTTGTAAAATTTCCTCCAATAATTGCTTTCCCATCAGTCTGTAAGGCAATTGTTTTTACTAAGTTATTTGCACCAGATTTTCCAGTATTAAAGGATGGATCAAGTGAACCGTCTTCTAACAAACAGGTTATTCTTGAAACTGGTACTCCATTGAATTTACTGAAATTACCCCCAACAATTGTTTTTTGATTTGGAAGTGGTAAAAGACTCAAAACAGAATTATCAAAACCTATTCCTGATGACAAATAACCAATATCGTGTTCGCCTTCGTTATTAATTTTAGCCAATCTGCCTTGATTGAGACCATTAAACACATAAAAAGATCCTCCAACAAACCAAGAACCTTCTTCGTCAAATTCTAGACATAAAACAGATGCAGAAGAAGGCCCAGAGCCAATATCAAAATTTGATTTTACGGTTCCATCCGGATTTAGAAAAACTAGTCTATTAACATCGTTGCTATTGTACAAACCTGTAAAAGATCCTCCTACCATTAAATCTCCGTTTAAATCTATTTTTAAGGTTTGAACTCCTTCTTTACTAAAACCTAATCCTGTTTGAAAACTTTCGTCTTTTGTACCATCTATATTTAATCGAATAAGACGATTGGCTACAGCATTATTGAATGTGGTAAAGTTTCCTCCTAATACGATTTTTCCATCAGATTGCAATGCGATGGCGTTAACATCATCATTAAACCCATCCCCACAATTAAAAGTAAAATCGAAACTGCCATTACTATTTAAGCGTACAATTCTATTTGCCGAAATTCCATTAAACGTGATAAAATTACCTGTAAGAATGACTTTTTCATCATCTGTTATCTTAACATGAGTAATATTTAAAGTTGAACCAGAACCAGTCAAAAATGAAGAATCGAGTGTTCCGTTTGAAGACAAACGAGCCACTCGATTCACTGTTGTATTTGTATATTTTGTAAAACTTCCAACAATTATTATTTTCCCATCTGACTGCATTGTAATGTCATAGACAATTCCTGTTGTCACTCCTACCGTAGTATTAAAAGTTGGGTCATAAGATCCATCAGGATTGAGGCGAATAAGTCTTCCCACATTAATTCCGTTATACATTGTAAAATTTCCTCCTAAGATAATTTTACCGTCTGGCTGTAAATATGATGCGTAAATTTTGCCATTAAGGCCTGTACCTGTATTAAAACTTTCATCAATAGATCCGTTAGGATTTAAACACGTAAGATAAGAGACTGGAAATCCGTTTAAACTAAGATAATCACCTCCAACAATCAAACTACCATTTTTTTGTAAGAGAAGAGTTCGTACAGCTCCGTCAAAACCGTCTCCGTTTTGTCCGTCATCAAATGCGTTAAAAGTATGATCGACTTTACCCTGTTGTGCAAAAAGACTTGAACCAGGAATGAGCAAAAGTGAAATTAAAGAATAAAATAAATTTTTAATCAAAACAGTATAATTAAAGTTAATTTTGTAAGAATTAAGCTAAATTTATAAAGTTAAGGTAATATGCGCAATACCAAGATTTAGGGATATTTTAAGTACAAAAAAAGCCCATCCTTTTACGAATGGGCTTTTAAATATGACGCTATATTATTTTACAGATTAGAAAAAATAACTTTTTTAGTAAAGGTATGTCCGTTTTCTAAGGTTATTTTTACCAATAATACTTGATCACTAGAATGTAAGTTTTTAATTTGCAAGTCTGAAGCATTCACTTTGTTATTGCTATATAACAACTGCGCTCCAACGTTGTAAACATGTACTTCTTTAATCGTTTCTTTAGATGATGTAATATTTACTGCTTTGTCTTTCACTGAAACTAAAACCGTATTCTCAAGATTTTCAAAATCATCTGTCCCTAAGGTTTTATTTGTATAACGAATCGAAAAACGAGTTGAATTGCTTCCTGATAAACTAAAGAAAGTATAATTCTCTTTTCGTAAATCTATTATTTTACCTAGAGCTTTATCTTCTAAGTATACAGCTTGAGTAGCAAAGAATCCGTCTGCATGATCAATAGAAATCGTGAAGTTACGATCACCTTTTTCATCAACACCACTCTTATAACCTAAAGGAACTACGTCTGTATCATCAAAAGGAAGTGCACGACCTTGAATCGTTAATTTTCTAGATTCACTGATACTATAAAAATCAATATAAGTAGTACCTCCTCTTGTCGTGGCGTCATAACTGAAATCAATACCATTAGTCGCTCCTTCAACATATCCGATTAATATCTGTTTAAAAGCGCCTTGTGAGTTTGCAATATTCAGCCAAAGACGGTTACCTTCAGTTTTACTGGCTTCACTTGGTTTATAAAATTGTGTATTCTGTGAGCTTGCTTTACGAAGATCATTACTAAATTTAATTGCCGTTGCACCTGCAGGAGATATTGTAAAAAAAGCTTGTCCTGCCCCAATAAAACCTTTAAATTCTGTAGCAGGATCATCATTTACTCTTGTCGAACCTGTTCCATTAAAAACCACAAAATCTGAACTTAGGTACTGAAAAGTAGTAGTTCCTGGAATAATTTGCGGAGGCGAATTGTGTGACCAAAAATATAATGATCCTAATTGGGTTTTATTTGCCAGCATCAACTCTTTTGCGCTTATTGGAGAAGGGTAAGGGTTACCTATAAAGTTTAATTTATTTTCTAATACAGGAACTGATACGTCTCCATTATTTGGCACTCCAACAAATATACCTTCAAATGTGCTTGGGCTAGTTAAGCTAAAATATTGTGGAGCTCTGATGCTATAACCCACTCCCTCTTCCATAACTCTTTCACCAAAGTTATCAGGGATCCATTGTCCGCTAGCAGCGTCCCAATGATGGTATTTATCCCACAAAGTGTTTGGAGAAAACTTAGCCATCGTCATATTTGCATCCGTTACTGGTGATCCCCAATAAACTACATCGTAACGGGTCAAATCAACTTTTCTTTTATAAGAAATATTACCTGAATTTACAGCATTTGCTCCTTGCAATAAACTTGAACCACTTTCAAAAACCAATTTACCGTTACTTGTTATACCGTTTGTGACGGTTAAAGTCATTTCTGATGGAATAATTACATCTCCATCTGTAGCGGTAATGGTTAAAGAACAAATTGTTAAGTTAGTTGCGGACATAGACTCAAATGGCTTATTTGGCATAACCGAAGTAATCTTAACACTTGTATTTTCATCTGGAGGACCATCTGTCCATCCATTACCATCCCACTCTGTGCTTAAACTAGTATCTATTAAGTGCACAGATGCCATACCTGAAATACATCCCGAAGAAATATCTTGAACAGTAAAATCATATGTTCCTACTGTTAGATTATTAATAGTCAGATCTGTTTCTGCATTTTGACGAGAGTATTGATGTGCTCCTGACTGATCATTTAGATAAACTTTCCAGTCTCCTGTTGGCAATCCTGTTAATTTTATACTTCCTAAACCATTACAAGATACATTGTTCTGTGAAGTTAATGGGGTTGCTGGTATTGGGTTTACAGTCATGGTTAGAGGACTTGATGTGGCTGGACTTCCTGTTACACAGGTAGCATTCGATGTCATTTGAACTGTGATCACATCTGAATTTGCCAATGAATTACTAGTATATGTAGAATTCGTCGCGCCTAATATAGCTATCCCTCCCTTAAACCATTGATAATTAGGAGACGTACCTCCATAAGTAGGCGTGGCAGTAAACGTCACTGATGTTCCTGAACAAATTGCTCCCGATGGATTGGCTGCAATATTCACAGAAGCCACAAGATTTGGATTTACAGTCATGGTAATAGGACTAGATGTAGCTGGGCTTCCAGTTGCACACGTAGCATTCGATGTCATTTGAACTGTTATTACATCTGAATTTGCCAATGCATTACTAGTATATGTTGAATTCGTCGCTCCTAAAATAGCTGTCGTCCCCTTGTACCATTGATACACAGGAGCCGCACCTCCATAAGTAGGCGTTGCCGTAAATGTCACTGGCGTGCCTGAGCATATTGCTCCTGACGGAGAAGCCACAATGCTAACAGAGGCTGGAAGATTCGGATTTACAGTCATGGTAATTGGATTAGACGTAGCTGGACTTCCTGTCAAACATGGAGAAGCATTAGAGATCATGACACATGTTACAACGTCATTATTTGCCAAAGTCGAACTTGAATAAGTTGTACCTGTACCAACATTCGTTCCGTTTTTTTTCCATTGATAGTTTGGTGCTGTTCCACCATAAGTTGGTGTTGCAGTAAATGTTACTGGTGTGCCCGAACAAATTTCTCCAGAAGAAGAAGCTGCAATACTCACAGAAGCCGAAACAATTGGATTAACGACCATTGTTATACCTGCCGATGTGGCTGGACTTCCTGTTACGCAATTTGCATTTGACGTCATAACGCACCTAACAACATCATTATTAGATAAAGCTGAACTTGAATAAGTTGCACCTGTACCAGCATTTGTTCCATTAACTGTCCACTGATAAGTTGGAGCTGTTCCGCCGTTTGTTGGTGTTGCAGTAAATGTTACTGATGTTCCAGAACAGATTGCCCCTAGCGGATTTGCTGCAATACTCACAGAAGCCGCAACAATTGGATTTACAGTTATTGTTTTGGTTGTTATAACATTAGCACATGATGCATTTGAGGCCGTTAAAGTCAATGTGATCGTTCCTGATTCTGATGCTCCTGCTGTATATGTAGCCATCGAAGGATTAGATGCATTATTCCAACTTCCTGCCCCTCCGGTCCATGTCCCGACTGTAGCTCCGCCTCCAACTGATCCGCCCATAGCTGCTGACGTCCCACTTTGGCAGATAGCGGTTAAAGGTGGTCCGGGTGTGGCAGTCGGCACATTATTAATTGTAACGGAAGTTGTAGCTGAACCTGCTGGACAACCACCCGATGCAGGATAAGCATAAGAAACTGTATATGTTCCTGCTGCACTTGTTGAAGGGGTAATTGCTCCTGTCGAAGTATTTATTGACAAACCTGTTGTTGGCGCAACACTATATGGCCCACCATTTACTCCAGTTCTGGTTACTGACTGTGCCGTTGTATTTGATTTACAAAAAGATGCAGCACTATAGCTAATAGTTGGAACCGCAGTTATAGTAACAGTTGTCGAATTATTCAATCCTGTTGTAGTGCATGCCCCAGAAGTTAGCGCAAGTCCAGTAACCCTAACTATAGATGTACCATTCGCAGGCATTCCCGTTGCAGTAAAAGTACCAGATGTACCACTTCCTGCGGCAACAACATTCATATTAGCTGTAAGTCCTGTTTGAGAACTTGTATTATAGGTAACTGTATAATTTCCTACGGGTAATCCAGTAGGAGTAGAAGATACTGTAATTGTAGCACTACCAGCACTACCACAAATAGGACCATTGTTTGACAATGAACTAATGCTAAAATTACGGCAATATGTAATTCTTATTTGGCCAGCACCTCCATTGCCACCATCACCATTATTAAATGTTCCTCCATCGCCGCCGCCGCCGCCGCCGCCAGGTAAAATTCCTGGAGAACCGTCAGACCCTATTTCTACGAAAAAATACCAAGATACACCACCAGCACCGCCGGCACCACCGCCTGCTGGAGCAATTCCTCCTGCTGATACTGTTGTTGGGCTATTACCGTCAGATCCTGTTCCTGCACTAGATCCACCACCGCCACCATTTCCATTAGAAACACTATTTCTTCCGCTTCCCCCTGAATAAGTCCCACCTGTTCCGGGTGCTCCGCCAGTACCACCACCAGAATTACCACGCGTTCCTCCAAATCCTCCAGAAGCTGAAATAGACCCAAAAGTAGTTGTTGCTCCATTTTGTCCATTTCCTGTGCCACCTGAACTTGTTGTCCCACCCGTTCCTCCATTACCAACAGAATAGTTAATAAATGCAGGAAAAACAGTAATAGTGCTTTTGGTATATGCGCCGCCGCCGCCGCCGCCGCCGGCTCCCGACGCCCCTATACCTGCACCACCAGCGCCTCCACCACCCCAACATTCAACTGTGATAGAATTTATTCCAGAAGTATTAAAACTACCATTACCAGTTAGCATCTCAGTAGTTTGAGCAAACCCAAAAGAAACCACAAAAAACATCCCAACACAAAGCAATCTTAAATTTGGAATAAACAATCTTTGGGGCACAGATTTGGTATAAATAAAAAATAAAAACGAGTAAAGTAATTTTCTCATCATATGTTAGTAGGTATTTATTTTAAATTTGTTTTTGGTTTGCTATAAAGCAAAAAATGGCATTATATTTTCAAAAAAATAAATGTTCATTTTGGTATTTTAATGGAAACTAAATGTTAAATTTTTGACTTTTACCAGAATATAAAAACTGTCAAAATTCCGTACAAAAATATTTAAATTAGCCTAATACACAAGGTTATAATTTATTTCTTTTCATAATATATTAACAAATTTTAGAATTTTTTTATAACTAATTGAGCACAAATCAATTTAAACGTTAAAATGCATGAAAAAGCCGACGAAAAGCACTTTTACTCTCAAAGAAGCTTTACAAAAATTAGAACATTTTTGTGCCTATCAAGAGCGTTGTCATGACGAGGTAACAACCAAATTATACAGCCTAAAAATGACTTCTGAAGAGATAGACAGCATTATCGTACAGCTTATAGAAGGGAATTTTTTAAACGAAACCCGTTTTGCCTGTAGCTTTGCGAGAGGCAAACACCGAATCAAACATTGGGGAAAAATTAGAATCACCAACGAACTGAAAGCAAGAAACATTTCATCAACAAATATTACGCTTGCGCTAAAAGAAATTTCTGCAGAAGAATATTTTGAGACCTTCGAAAATCTATCAGAAAGATGCTGGAATAGTATTTCGGAAACCAATCAGCTTAAAAAACGCAAAAAGTTCTGCGACTATATGCTTCGTAGAGGTTACGAAAGTAATCTGGTTTATGAAAAAGCTAAAGAACTAGAAGAAATCTAATTTATTATAACATTTTAAAAAAGCCGCTTTTTCTATTTTTCAAATCCATTTAATTTTTCTTTTAAAACATCTTAAATTACCTACACAATCCGCAATAACTTTTGGTTGTAAATTATTCTCTTTTTGAAGAATTTATACCAAATCTGACGTTTTCTAGTCTAAAATCTCAAAAAACAGTCTTAAAAAACACCAATATTTGCGATTATTCTTATAATTGTTTCTTAGGTTTTATAGGAATACTTATCGAACATTAAAATTTTTAATGCACTTCATCGACTATTTTATCAATTCATCGATTATATCGAGGTTCCAAAAACCCAAGTAAAATCAAGCTCGTAGATGTATCTATATTTGCGCGGACTCACAAGTCCTATGCCCGCATAACAAATTGATAGAAAACATTTAGCATGAAAAAAACTTTACTTTTATTCTTATTGTTACCTTTTTTAACGTTTGCTCAAGGTTTGAGTGGTGATTATATTATTAGCTCAGAAAATTTAAAAACAGAATTTCAATCTCTTTCGAGCGCCCTCAAAAAATTAGAAGAAGAGGGCTTTGCTGGTCCAGTAAAATTCTTACTTGCACAAAATCAAACAATTACTTCTCAATATATAATTAACAAATACAAAAATTCGAGCAAAGAGAACACTTTGACAATTAAGCCCTATACCGATAAAGATATTGAGATTACTATCAAGAATATAAATACCTATACAGCTCTTCCTGCAATTTTTTTATTTAACGGGGCCAGCAATGTTATTATTGATGGAAGCAACTCAACCGCTAATACAAAGAATCTAACTTTAATTAATACTGATAATATAAACAGTGTTCGCAGGTCTATCATCTGGATTGCAAGTAATGGCGGGACGGGATCAAATAACATTACAATTAAGAATACTAAATTAAAATTTTCATCTCGTAATCAACTGCTAACACTTTTAACAGGAGTTTATTCTGGAAGCAATCAATACGGAAGCAACAATTCAATTGGCACACAAACAAATACCTCTCCTAACTCAGACATTTATGTTATAAATAATGAAATGTTTAATGTAAAAGACGGGATCAACATTAATGGAAACAGCAACGGTACTTTATCCCCAACTGGTTGGATAATACAAAGAAATAAAATTGGTAATACCACTAATATTGAATCTGAAAAACCAGTTAGGGGAATCTATATGTCTAATGCCTTAAATTATGAAATTTCCGACAATACAATATCAGGAATTAGAAACACTGAAAACCAAGGAAATGATTGTGCCGGAATTGTTCTTTTAGGAACAAGCTCTGGTACTATTTCTGGCAATAAAATCAATAATATCGAAAACATTTGGTACAGTAACAGCTATTTAACTGCTGGTATATTGGTAAAATCTAGTGGAGTCAACACTATTGCAAACAATATTATAAGTAATGTTTACACCCCTGCTGAAACTTCTGAAAGTGGAAATATTCACTATAGAGGGCATAATATTTTCATAGAATCTGGAAGCACAACAAATTTATATTACAATACAATTATTAGTTCTGGCGGAAAATCAACACGCGCTTCTTGTCTTTACATAACTGGAGGCTCTGGCATTAACGTCAGAAATAATATTTTTGTTAACACGCAGTCTGGAATACAATACGGCATCTTTAAGGCTGGTGGTACTTTAGGAACAGTAAGCCACAACAATTATTATGTGACCAACAGCGCCAATGGTTTCTCAAACAGAATAGGCACTAATGAATATATTGGCACAAATCCAGGCCCCACAGGTTCGGAAGGCTGGAATAGTGCCACTTCAGATACTAATTCTACAATTATTAACCCTTCTTTTACTTCTGATTATCACTTACAAGATGTTGCTACTAACAAAAATTTGCAAGGTAAAGCTATTCTAGAAGTTACAAATGATATTGATAAAGAAGCAAGAGTTAAACCATATATGGGAGCAGATGAATTAGCTCCTTGCGCACCAACCCAAGATCCTGCCATATTTGGAGTTGACAAGTGGAATGGATATGTATATAAATGGGCTTCGACGAATGTAGTTCCTAATATTGGCTACAATGAAATCCCTAATACGTCAGTCGCGACTTATATCGGAACCGTAACCGAGAATGCAATTTTTGACAGAGATGTAAAAAAAGAAGCCATTACTGGTGTTACTGCAAACTTTCCATGCGAAGCTCCACCTATCGATTCTTTCTTGGTACGTTATAGAATGCGCACTTCGGTATCTGAAACTGGTCTTTACAATTTTGCAGTCGGCGGAGATGACGCGATCAGATTGTATATTAATGGTGAAATTGTTTTAGAAAGATGGGGCAGAGGAAATTATTCTATTAACTCTACTTTGTTTAAACTTGAAGCCAACAAAGATTATGAATTTGTTATAGATTATTTCGAAGTAGCAGAAGATGCTAGAACTTCTTTTTCTTTTGGCTTAACGAAAGGTGATCCTACACAATTTGGAGACAAAGTTTGGAATGTCTACGGATACAACGGCAGTGATTTAACATTACAAAAAACGGGATATGCAGGTTATTATGTAGATCCAAATCCGAATGCAAACTCAACAGCATTCTGGCCAACAGCCAAATCTCCATATGCAGCAAACAACTGGCAGGGTGCGCCTATGCCTAATGATTACTTCACAGTAGTTTCTAAACGTAGAGGTTTTGCATGCGGTCAATACCAAATACAAGTTGCAAATTATGATGACGATCTTCAAATTTATGTAGATGGTGAGCAGGTTTTCAATGAAACAGGAAATACAGACGACGCCGTGTTGGTTAAAGAAGGAAGGATTTTTTCTTTAAATAGCAAAACCGAAATAGAAATACGTTTAAAGGAAAATGCAGGTGGTGCAAAATCTTCTGTTATTTTTATAGATGTTCCAAATAATGGAAATGGCAGTTCTTTAATAATAACTGCAAATACAGAATTAAGTTCAGACCTTACAGTTTGTTCTTGCACAATAAATGATAAGGCTACATTAACTGTCAAAAAAGATGTTACATTGACTGTTGATGAAGATATAAATGTTCTTGGCGAAGGAAAACTACTCATTTTAGATGGAGGATCATTGCTTCAAACTTCAACAAGTAAAGATATGTTTACAGGAGGAAGTTCAAAAGCTTTTGAAATACAAAGAACGACTAATGTCGTTCGTTACGATGTAACATACTGGTCGTCGCCTGTAATTGGCCTATCAATGCATGATTTATCTCCAGAAACTTTGTATGACAAATTCCATTACTGGAATCCTTCAAATAACACATGGATACTGGATAATTTTGGAGAAAAGAAAATGGAAGCAGGAAATGGATACAGCATTAGAGCTCCACAAACATACGACCTTACTACTCCAAAAGATTTTACTGCAAAATTTACGGGAACACCAAATAACGGAAATATACCAATTCCGCTTGTAGCAGGAAACTTGAATCTACTAGGAAACCCATATCCATCTTCGATTGATGCTGAACAATTCATTAGAGATAATGGAGATGTAGGACCTTTATACTTCTGGTCACACGATACGCCACCGAAAATAATCGAGGGAACGAACACGTTTACTTATTCTAGTTCAGATTTTGCTGTTTTTTCATTAATGGGAGAAACTCAGCCATCTCCCAAAGGAAAAACTCCTAACGGCTACATTGCTGCAGGGCAAGGTTTTTTTGTTATACCAAAAGTAAACTCTGTTTTGTTTACCAACAAACAAAGAGTTAAGGCTAATAACACCTCTTTCTTTAAAACTAGTGAGAACGTTAGTAAAATAGAAAAGAATCGTTTGTGGCTAAATTTAACCAATTCAGAAGGTGCTTTCAAACAAATGCTTGTTGGATATGCAACTGAAGCAACCAATAGCTTAGATCATAATTATGATGCTACGACAAGAGGAGGCAACTCTTACATTGATTTTTATAGCATCAGTGAATCTAAAAAATTAACGATTCAAGGTCGTGCACTTCCTTTTGACAATAAAGATATTGTTCCCCTTGGATACAAAAGCACGATTGAAACCAACCTTACAATATCAATCGATCACGCAGACGGATTCTTTACTACTCAAGAAGTTTATTTAGAGGATAAAGCTCTAGGAAAAATAATAGATTTACGAAAAGAAAATTATACGTTTAAAACTGCTATCGGGACCAATACAACTCGTTTTGTTTTGCGTTACACAAATAAAACATTAGGCACAGATGATTTTGAAAATCTAACTGATGGAATACTCGTTGCTGTAAAATCAAAAGTAATAAATGTAGCGAGCGGATCTGAGAACATTAAAGAAGTAAAAATCTTTTCAATCGGCGGACAATTGCTTTACAGCAAAAATAAGATTGAGGCAAAAGAATTAGAAATAACAAACTTATATTCAAGCAATCAAATTTTACTGGTAAAAATAATTCTAGAAAATGATCATGTAGTAACAAAGAAAATCATATTCAATTAACAACAAAAACCCATCATGTAGATGGGTTTCTTGTTTTGTACTCTTTTTTTAGCGTTAACCAAAAACGAAATCTCTAACCAATTCCAAGACTTGATTAATCTCTTCCTTAGAATTATAATTATGAATGCAAAAACGAACGCGTTCCTGACCCTCAGCAACAATTGGAGAACGAATAGACTGAACATCGAACCCTTTGTCCTGAAGTTGTTGCACCAGTTTTTTAAGCTTTTCATTTCCTGGAACAATCGCAGAATGTATTGAAGATTTACTATGAACAAACATTGGTTTTAATCCCAATAAATTTTTCTGCTGATTGAAAAATACGATATTCTGACGAAGATTTTCAATAGTCTCTTTTTCTATTTCTAATTGCTGATATGCCGTAAAAATTATTGCTACATCATGAGGAGGCAAAGCAGTTGTATATACAAAACTTCGAGCAAAATTGATTAGATAATCTTTAAGTTCAACACTTCCTAAAACTGCCGATCCTTGGCAACCTAAAGCCTTTCCAAAAGTTACAATTCGCGCAAAAATTTTGTCATGCAATTGTAAATACTGAGCCAGTCCTTCTCCTTTTTCTCCAAAAACACCTAAAGCGTGAGCTTCATCAACAATCAAATAACAATTGTATTTTCCTGACAGCTGTATCAATTCTTCTAAATTAGGACTATCACCGTCCATAGAGAAAACAGTTTCGGTAACGATGTAAATTGTAGAATCTGAAAATTTAAGAATATACTTTTCTAAATCTTCAAAATCGTTATGGATAAAATGATGCGATTTAGCACTAGACATCGCAATTCCATCTTTTATAGAAGCATGGCACAATTCATCATACAAAACAATGTCATTTTCTTGCGGTACAGCGCTAAAAAATCCCAAATTGGCATTGTATCCCGAATTGAAAATTAAGGCCGATTCTGCCTCATGAAATTGCGCTATAAAACTTTCGGCAATTTGATAAAGAGCATGATTCCCTGTAGTCAATCTTGAACCTGTAGCACCGTTTTGAAAAAACTCATTTTCTAATAGATAAGCATGTGCATGCTTGTAAATACTTTCAGATTTAGAAAATCCAATGTAATCACTCGAAGAAAAATCAATCAGATTATTAAACACAGGTAATTTTCTAAACTGATTGTTCTGCTTAAGAGTCTCTATTCTTCGATTAAGTTCTTCAGGAAGCTTCATAAATACAAAGTTAGACAATTCCTATTAGAATAAAATAAACAGCGGATTCTAGAGAACCCGCTGTCTGTATAAATTTAAATAGCGCTAATAAAAGGCGACTGTCTAACATAATGTGATTCCAACATTTCTTTTATAAGAAACTTCGAAATATCCAATGCTGTAATTGTATCTCCTAAACAATCTTCAAGATTTACAGAGATTTCATGACTATCATGAGAAAACACAATTAATGGAACACGAACCTGCGTCCAATCAACCTTACTGTCCATTAAAAGATCAAACGTAAACTGGCGATCTTTCTGGATCTCAGGAAAATTAGTTTTCATCCAGTCGGTTGCCATTAATGTCTTCGGGCCTTTTTTATCGAATGGAGTATCTATATTCAGTCCAGCAAGAAGAACATACCTCCTAATTCCATATGCATCCATAGCATCGAGAACATTCTTTGTTGCCTGACTCGCCACCATTGGTTCCCCTAGTCTCTGACCAATAGTACTAATTACAGCCTGACAATCTTTGAGTAGTAACTTTATAGATTCTTCATTAATTGCATCGCCTTTAATGATTTCTAACTTTGAATTTTGAATGGCAAAATTGTCTGGATTTCTTAATAGAAGTTTTACACTAAACCCGTTTTCTAATAACTGGTTTACAAGATATTTTCCTGTTCTTCCGCCACCGCCAAGAACAGCAACTTTTGATATATTTTTCATATATATTCTTTATAAAATTTGACATAAAAAGTTATGCTCCACCATTAGATGAAACAAAGAGTAAAGGCATCCTAAGCCTTTACAGTTGATCAATATTTTATAAAGAGATTTTGATGGTTCAAAAATAATAAAATAAAAAAAGCCAGACAATACTATCTGGCTTTCAATTTATTATACCTTTTCCTTTTCTATCCATTTAAAATTTCCTTTTTCGGTAGCATCAAGCAAATCAATATTAAGCTTGTTGGAAAGATTAAGAGAAAATTGAAACGCTGATTCTTTATCTTCAAAACTGTACATTTTGTAATGCTTATTTTTAACATACCAAAGATTTGTCCCAAACTCACCATATCTATCTTCAAAAAAAGAAACATATTCAAATTCGGTTACTTTCAATTTCACATCGTATGAAAATGGACCAATAATATATCTTGAAATTAAAGTATTGGTCTGCAAATTTATTAGCATGTTTTTAGTTGCAGAAAATTTAAATCCGTAAACTAAACAGTATGTACCAAACACAAGAAATGTTGCAAACGCTCTGATCGCTATCTTAACCGAAACTTCAATAAATGCAAAATAGACAAACAAAACAATCATATAAATAAAAGCTCCAAAAAACACTGAAGCCAATAACAGCTCATACCAAGCTCTTTTTCCAGTAAAAATAGAAATTTCGTTTTCTCTCATAAATCAAAAATAAAAAAAGCCAGACAATACTGTCTGGCTTTTCAGTTTATTTTTGAAATTGTTTTAGTCAACTAATACAATTATCTTATTGTTTTTCATTTCGATTGTTCCTGACTTAATCTCTAAAGTATAAGTTTGATCATTAACTCTCGTAAACTTATCAGCAGCCTCTTTAGAAAAACTGAAGCTTGGAGCTGCAATTTTAATTGTTCCTTCTTCTAAAATAGAAACAATTGGGGCGTGATGATTTAAAATCTGAAAACTACCATTAACTCCTGGCAAAGTAACAGATGTTACCTCTCCTGAAAATAATTTCGCTTCTGGTGATACTATTTCTAAAATCATATTTTTTTTAGTTAATAGTTGATGGTTGATGGTTGATGGTTGCTTTCTAACAACTGACAACTAACAACTAACAACCAATATTATTACGCTTCAGCTAACATTTTCTCTCCAGCTTCGATTGCATCTTGAATAGAACCTTTCAAGTTGAAAGCAGCCTCTGGAAGGTGATCTAACTCACCATCGATGATCATGTTGAAACCTTTGATAGTATCTTTAATATCAACTAATACACCTGGAATACCTGTAAATTGCTCTGCTACGTGGAATGGCTGAGACAAGAAACGTTGTACACGACGTGCTCTAGATACTGCAAGTTTATCATCTTCTGATAACTCTTCCATACCTAAGATAGCGATGATATCCTGTAATTGTTTGTATTTTTGAAGAATCTCTTTTACTCTTTGTGCACAGTTGTAGTGCTCATCTCCTAAGATGTGTGGAGTTAAGATTCTAGAAGTAGAATCTAACGGATCTACCGCAGGATAGATACCTAACTCAGCAATTTTACGAGACAATACAGTTGTAGCATCTAAGTGCGCGAAAGTTGTAGCTGGCGCAGGGTCAGTTAAGTCATCCGCAGGAACGTAAACCGCTTGTACAGATGTAATAGATCCTTTGTTTGTAGATGTAATACGCTCTTGCATAGCACCCATCTCTGTTGCCAAAGTTGGTTGGTAACCTACTGCAGATGGCATACGACCTAAAAGTGCCGATACCTCAGAACCTGCTTGAGTAAAACGGAAGATATTATCAACGAAGAATAATACATCTTTTCCTTGGTCAGATCCAGCTCCATCACGGAAATACTCAGCGATAGATAATCCTGAAAGTGCCACACGTGCACGAGCTCCAGGTGGCTCATTCATTTGTCCGAAAACGAAAGTAGCTTTAGACTCTCTCATTCCTGGCACATCTACTTTAGATAAATCCCATCCTCCATTTTCCATAGAGTGCATGAAATCATCACCGTATTTAATAATTCCTGACTCTAACATCTCACGAAGTAAGTCATTTCCTTCACGTGTTCTTTCACCTACTCCAGCGAATACAGAAAGTCCACCGTGACCTTTTGCGATATTGTTGATCAACTCCTGAATCAATACTGTTTTACCAACACCAGCACCACCAAACAATCCAATTTTACCTCCTTTTGCGTAAGGCTCGATCAAATCGATTACTTTAATACCTGTGAATAAAACTTCAGATGAAGTTGACAAATCTTCAAATTTTGGTGCAGGTCTGTGAATTGGCAGACCATTTTCTCCAGTTTTTGGCAAATCACCTAAACCGTCAATTGCATCTCCAACAACATTAAATAAACGTCCATATACGTCTGGACCGATTGGCATTTGGATTGGATTTCCAGTTCCAACTACTTCATATCCTCTGCTTAAACCATCTGTTGAATCCATAGAAATGGTACGAACAGTGTTTTCACCAATATGAGATTGTACTTCTAGAACTAAAATAGTTCCATCTTTTTTAGTGACTTCTAGTGAATCATAAATTTTTGGAAGTTCAACATCTTTACCGTTGAAAACTACGTCTACTACTGGTCCAATGATTTGAGCAACTTTTCCTATTACTTTTGACATTACTTATGTATTTATTAAATAGCTATTTAGGTTTATCGAAAATACCTCTTTTTTCAGAGCGCAAAGATAATTTTTTAAAATATAAAATCAATTTTTTTTTCATAAAAAATAGCATCATTTTGTTTGATTCATAAAACTTGCCCAAAAAACAACAAAAACAGCATTTTTTTAATAAAAGAAAAAAGCCGCTTCATTAATATAAATGAGCGGCTTTTTGAAATTGAAAATAGCTATATGATTATAATTTTGAAGGAAACAAAACTGGATAATTACCAATATCTACCCCTTTTAAATTTGAACCATATTTAGCATTTATAGCTTGAATAAATTTATTCGCAATAAAAGCGTATCCTCTTGGCGAAGGGTGGACTCCATCTAAAGAAAACATTCCTCCTGTAACAAATGTCGCTTTCAATGTAAAATTATTCATTGTAATACCACTTGACTTGTTTAAATCGTCCATAATTGCTTTTGCATCAACAATTGCCAAACCATTTGCCTCTGCAGCCGCATTGATCACTGTATTATAAGCATTAGTCGCTACTTCTATTTCTGCCACTTCAGAAGGAAGCAGAACATATCTGTCAGGCAAAGGAAAAGTAACCCCTAATTGAGACAATGAAGGAGAAGGAGAAGCAACTCCGTCAAGTGCAACACTTGGAACCTTTCCGATTCTTGAAGAAGCTCCTAAAACAATTAAGTCTGTCGGAAGCGCTTGTCTAGCTCGTCCAAAAATTTGCCCCATTACTGTAGCAGTAGTAGCATCTAACCCTCCACCCATCAAAACAGCTTTCAAATTTGCCGAAAGATCTGGTAACGTTTCATCTACAATCAACAGAGGATTTTTCCCTGTTGTAGACAAAAGTTTAATTCTGCTTCCCTGCCCCAGAAAAGCAAGAGCATTACTCAAAGGCCCATACAATTGAGCATTTAAAGTATTAACCAGACTAACTCCATTAGAACTTAAATTAGCCTGGGTTAACTGATTATATGCTATCACATGAAAATGAGGAAGAGTTGTAATATTTGGAAGATTCGCAATAACTCCTTTTCTTCCGCCAGCAACCAATTGAGCAACCAAACCTTTGTAAGCCGCCTCAAAAGTTGCAGGAGGCGTTAAAGGATTCACCGTTGGATCTCCTCCAGCAGTTGCATAACCTAGTTCATCATTTCCTCCAATCCATAAAGAAAAGAAAGTCGGATTCTGACTTAAAGCATCTGCCAAAACTGTAGTTGTAGCGCTCGATGCAAAGCGAGCAAAATAAGGATTTGCTGTTCCAGCCGCGACACCTGCCGCACTACCATAACCAGGAGCTAACAAATGAAAACTTTTAGCACCCGGAACTCCTAAATTATTAAAAGTCCCAGATAAATGTGCCGTAACTTCTGTTGTTGGCACTCCCTCAATAGGATCTACTGTCGATTCTGGATGGGTTGGCGTTACAGTCGTATTAAAATACAAACGCTGACCAGCAATAACATTTCCGCCTAACAACAAACCTCCTATATTATCATTTGCAAAAGGCGTTTTAAAATCACCTCCTCCTACTAAAGCAAATTGCTGTGCCAAAATATTAGGATAAGCTCCTTCTTGACCCTTAATAAACAAAGCATTATCACTAAATCCCGCAGCAAAAGAATCTCCTAAAGCAACGTATTTAGAAAAATCAGCACTTCCAGCAGTCAAAGCTTTACCATCAGACGACTCTACAACCGGAGCTACATCGTCATCACTATTACAAGCCATAAAGGTTAACGAAACCAATAAAAGCCACTTGAATTTTTGTACCATAATTTATATTTTTTATAATTACCTGCTTCCAAATTTGACATTCAGAAACATAAATAATGAATTTGACTAAGAGTTAACAATCAATTATGGATTAATAGTCCAAGAAGCAAAATACTGCTGCCCGATTAATCCAGCCCCAATTACTTGATAGTATTCTTTACCGCCAATATTAGCAGCACCTAATTTTACTACCGATTTCAATTTTGGAATTCCATAATTAACCTGAGCATCAATTACAGTCGCAGATTTAATTATACCATCAGCAAAACCAGCTTGCCATAAATATTCACTATTCCATCTTCCGCTAACATTAAATCCAAAATTCTTAAACAACTTATCATTTCCAATTGACATTTTCACTCTATGTTTTGGCGTATTAAAGCCAGGCTCAAAACTTGGATCTTTTGCTTGATCAAAATCAAACTGAGCATAGTTATAATTTACTCCTAGCTCAAAGTCAGAAATAATTTTTCTAGAAAGCCCAACTCCAAATCCTAACGAATTTATTTCTACGTCTGAATTTGTATACAATTGATATGTTCTATATTCACCATTCTGAAGCGCTCTAATTGACTGAACACCTGGATCAGAAGTTCCTGCAGCAATATTAGGATTATCCTGCGCAGTCCCGTAGAAAGGAGAAACTACATTTAAATTACCAATAAAGTCGTTGTAAATATTATAGTATCCATTAATATCAATTGATGTTCCTTCAAAAACAGAACGATACCCCAACTCAAAAGCTTTTACTTGTTCAGGTTTTACATAATTAGCTCTAGATTTTTTTAATAAAGCCGCCGCCGCAACTGGATCACTTCCTGCCATTGCAGAAAATGCAGTTACAGAACTTGCTATGTATGAGTTTCCATAAGCATCATTACCATTCATAACCTTTGTAGGGCTCCCTGTATATGACTGACCTTCTGCACTAAGATTAAAAGTTTCATTAAATCTTGTTAAGTTATCAGGAGCAGAACCAAGTAATACTGCATTTCCAATATTAAATCCTATATATTGATCTTGAGTTGTAGGGTTTCTAAAACCTGTTTGGAAAGATCCTCTGAAATTGTGATTTCTTTTTTCACCAGCCGAATACACAAGAGACAAACGTGGAGAATAATTACCATCGAAATTTTTAGACTTATCGTAACGAAGAGATCCCGTGAACTTCAATCTATCATCTAAAAATTTCTTCATCAATTGTGCATACGCACCATATTCATTATAATTTATCTGACTATCAGCATCCGTATAGATTCTTCCATGAGAATTTAACTCATACGCTCTAAAAGAACCTCCAACCTGAATTTCGGCAAATTTTATTATGTCTCTAAAATTATAATTTGCATCTGAGTGATACATTTTCGAATTATCGACCAATCTTGATCCAGTTAAAACGTCTGGATCACTTATTACTTGACTAAATGCATTTTTAAACTCTGGCGTACCAGGTAAAAAACGACCTGTATCAGCAGTAGATCTTGCAGCTGCGTGAGCCTGCTCTGGTGTCATACCTGCTAAAGTCCCTTGAATAAACGCTCCTGCGTATTGACCAAACCAAGTATTATCATCTTTCCATTTTCTGTTTATATTGATACCTGTAAAAATCATATCGTAAGATTGACCTCCATCTTCTCCAGTCATATATCCTCTGACAAAAAAGTTCTTCCCTTTAAACTCTAACTTATGCTGCTGCATAAAAAAGTTATTTAAGTAATACCTGTTAGCACCTTGATAAACTGCATTTCCTGTACCAAATTTACTCTGCCAGATAATCTCTAATCTTTCATCTCCAAAAGGTCTTCCGTGCAAAGAAAAATCAATCTTTGTATTTGCCGCTTTGTTATCTGTTAAATCAATTTCATTATATCCTGTTCTACTAACCATAGAATTCGGTAAAAGATTAGATGCGCCTACCGGAATCAACCCCATTGCTTCTAATTTCTGACCAACACCTTTAATATTTGTAGCTGCCTCATCTCCATAAACGTTTATACCGTCATAACTTGGATTTGCTCTATCAATACCACTTCTTGTTTTATCATCATAATTTGTAGCATACCAATCTGTAGCCTGCATATAAGTAAAGTTTGCTTTGGCCGCAAAATATTTATTAAATGCATGAGCGAATCGAATACCAAAATCATAAAAACTATTTGTACCCGCCGCTTCTTGTGAAGTCGCACCATATTTAAAGTAAGTCGAAATACCTTGATTCGTAAACGGACTTTTACTAGTCATAAACAAAATTCCATTAAAAGCGTTAGCTCCGTACAATGCAGACGAAGCTCCTGGAAGCAATTCCACACTTTGAACATCGATTTCTGAAACCCCAATCATGTTCCCTAAAACAAAATTCAATAACGGAGAAGCATTATCCATTCCATCTACCAACTGCATAAAACGAGTATTTGCAACCGTAGCAAACCCTCTAGTGTTGATCGACTTGAACGACATACTACTCGTATTCATCTGCACCTCCTTCATGTTTTCCAAACCATCATAAAAAGAAGGAGAAGCCGTTCTTTTAATTTCTTGAACCCCCATTCTTTCAATAGTCACAGGAGACTCTAAAACTCTTTCAGGCGTTCTTGATGCCGAAACTACAATTTCATCTAGCTTTGTTTCTTCACCTTTTAAAATCACATTTATTTTTTGATTTGCCGCTGTTACACTTACCGTTTTAGATTCAAATCCTACCGCAGAAACCTTTACAGAAAAAGGCAGTTTAGCAGTGGTAGTCAATTTAAACGATCCGTCAAAATCAGTAGAAGCACCGGTGTTTTCTCCTACAACAACAACATTGGCACCAGGAACAGATTGCTTGTTACTATCTGTAACCGAACCTGTAATTGTATTCTGCGCAAAAGATATTCCGCTGAATAACAACATAATTAGCAAGTAGACTCTCATTAGGGTTAGTTTTTTTTGTTAGTATATATAGCCAAAATACACAAATATTTTAATATGCATAAAAAAACGTTAAATAAAATTGATATTTATCATGATTTTGCATAATATTTTAACTATTTACTAATTCATTTTATTAAAATAAAAACAAAGAAAACGTAAACAAAAATCAATTTACTATGCATACATATAAATTTTTATCAAAAAACTGAAAAATTCATAAAAATACATAGGCTCAAAAAAATTTTTGACAATAAAAAAAAGCGAGACCTAAATCTCGCTTTTTTAACATATTTATATTTTATTTTATTTTGACTCTACTTTTTCCAACCTTCTATTTAACTCTATAATCTTCTTATTCTGCTCTATTATATATAAGGTCATTTCTTCTATTTTTTGAAGTAGTTTCGCATTCATTTCTCCTAGCTTTATTCCATTCTGTAATACCTCATTTTCATTTGGAATATTTTCTAGATGCCCATTTTCAACAATATGTTTTTCAACTTCTTCAAGAGTTGGTAAATTATACTCTTTTTTAAAAACAAAATCTGACCAATTATCCATGTCTACTTTCACTTCTTGTGAGTGGATAGTGCCGTTGACATCCAGTTTGTTTTGCGGGCTTGTTGTACCAATTCCAACATTTCCATTACTCGATACTGTCAATTTTGGACTTTTATAATCCCCTTTACTAACAATCCAGGAATTAGTATGTAAAGCACCAAAATACCAATTATCAGTTCCATCTTTAAGCTTAGTTTCTATTCCAGAAATAAATCCACCCTCATCTGTATCTCTTTGCAAAATTAACCTCGGAGAATAACTACGAATTGTTACATCTCCATTTGCTGGATATTGATTAGATTGAGAAAAGAGAAAATTTGTGAAAAACACAAAAATACCAAGCTTAATAATTATTCTATTTTTCTTCATTTTTTTCTATTAAATGTTTTAAACTTTGATTCATTTCCATTATGCCACACGAAAGGATTCGTGCAGGAGCGGGCGGTATATTGCAGACATTTTCATTTTTCTATTTTTATTTTTTCTAATTGTCTTACTAACTCCCTAAACTTTTTATTAGAATCCATTTTCCTAAACTCATCTCTATCTATTTCTATTTTTTTAATTACTGAATCATGCCAGCCATAATCATTAAAATTCATATTATTTTAATTATTCATTTAAAAAATATAATTTTTGCTAAAACAAACCTTCTCCTTCTAATTTGATTTTAGTTTCTATTATTTTTTTCTTTAACTCATCTATATCAGAAAAGGCCTTTGAATCCATCATATGGTCTTCCTCGTATTGAGAAAATCTACTTGTAACTTCATTGAGTTCAGAAAAAAATATTTTTTCATTATTTGTAAAGGCATTAACATTAATTTCTAAATCATATGAGTAATAAAATTCATTACAAAAAGTTGACTCATCAATCTCATTCAATAAATATTTATTAATTAACCAATACAATCTCCTTTTGTCATTTTTTTTGTACATATTTAGTTTTATTATTTTTTTGTATAATATTTAAAATGCCATATCGAATTTGTTGCTTCATCGTATAGAACTTCAAGGTTATATACTTTACCATTTCTCCACATTTCTGCAGTATGCATTAATGCTCTTGACCCTCTTGGATCAACTACTCCCTTTGAACTCTTAATAGCTTGTTCTAAAATTTGAACCGGAACAACTCTTGCCGGCTCTGTCATATGTATACCGGCAGCTCTTCCAAAATTAAAAAGTTCATTTCCACTTTTAACAAATCTGATTTCAGACAAAGCACTTTTCGCTTCAGCAGCACCCATTATACTACTATAAACATCAACCAATCCCATTACTGCCTGATCTGTAGAAGTAGCAGAACCATCTAAATTACGCATACTTGAGTCTCCTACACCCCTACCCATAAAATATTGTCCGGTGGTATTTATTCCGTTAGCGATAGTGTAGATAAATCTTTCTCCTGGCTTACCTTGAGACAAATATGTCCAATTAAAACCTAAGCTACTATGTTGAGTAGGCATTTGAATGTTTGCATACCTACTTTTATTAGACGGAGGGCCATGCTGTTTATGACGCCCAAAAATGTTATTTAGACTTATTTTGTCTTTTCTCCATCTATCCCAATTCTTCAAATTGAAATTTTTGTTAAGCCATCTGTCTATTCCATAATCTTTTCCAAATTGTTCAATATCCCAAGAAGTTCCTGTTTGGTCTCCCGGTCCAATACCTATTCCACAGCCTTTACAGTCTCCACCTTGAGATGCATTACCGCTTGGATCAATATATAACAATGGGTTATTATACACATACCCATACTGGTTGTAATTTTGAGTATTGGTTATATCTTGTATATAATTGTCTGTTTGTAAGAATCTGTGCAACATTGGGTCGTACAAACGGGCATTCATATTAATTAATCCTACACTTTGCAGATGTTCATGACCTGTATAACCGCGGTCTAAAACTGTTAATCCCGCAAGCGCAGTTCCTGCTCCATTTTCCACTTTAATAATAGCCCCCCAAGCATCAAACAAACGTTTTTCTACCACATTGGCATTGGCATCTGTAACAGCCAAAATAGTCCCCTGATAATCGCGATGTAAATATAAATAATCTGCAGTAGTAACCCCATTACTTTTTAGCGCTACTGGTGCAGTATAGCCATCGCCTCCTATGTAAGTAATAAATTCGGCAGTACCTGTTTTTATATTCTCTTCGATTTCCATGGTGCCATCTGCGGCATAATGTTTACGTAGAGGTCTTAGCTCTTCCTCTTCCATGCTTCCGTAGTACATGGTACTGCGCTGGTTATTCTCATTATAAGTAAAACTTATTTTATCTATAGTGCTTTCTGTAATTTGGAGCGGGCTTTTAAAAGCGTTGTAGGTAACATCTAATTTCCTCTCTGTACTTTGTGCGCCATCTTTAAAACTGCCTTCTCTATTGGCATAATAAGCATACGCTTCTGGCGTAAGAGCAATAGACGTATTTTGATACGGTTTTGTTGAAGTTCCGTATTCATAAGTTCCTAAAGAGTTGTTTTTTATTTTACCAGAAGACTCATAATTTTGTGTTTCCTGAGTTCCTAATGTATTGGTAAATTCCACAAGTCGGTCCAATTCATCATACTTAAACTTCTCGGTATAATTATTAAATATACTATTGGTACGATTCTCTAAATTATCTGTTTTAAAATCGAATTTTGTATCCAATGTCAAGACATTACCTTGATTGTTTGCCTTATCGTATTTAATTTTTTCTATATAACCATTCGTATCATACTCGTTGGTATTTATTATGCCATTTCCTAAAACACTTTCTTTAATTTGTCCTTTTGCGCTTAATGTATTGGTTTGCCAAAGCAGTTTTTTGGTATTATTGTCAACAATCTGATACAATACTCCATTTTTATATTCTCTCTTTATGACTACTATACTTCTTTTAGAACCTAATTGTGCTTCTTTGGTTTCGGTGCTTATTCTTCCTAACTCGTCATAAGAAAATGCAGTTGTAAACTTTGTAACTCCTGTTTTGTCCTCTTCTATTTTTAGAAGCCTTTTAAAAACATCGTCGTAAGTATAGGTTGTGATAATCTTATTGGTTCCTGTTGGCTGTTTTTTATCTGTAAAAGTAGTTTTAAAAAGCAGTTTGGTCGACGAATTATATTCGTAAACTGTTTCGGTATCTGTTCCAGAACCCGTAACTGTTTTTTTGATTGGCTTGCCATTTTCGTCACGAGTTATCGTGGTCACGACTTCTCCGTTTTTACTGGTTTCTACTTCCAGCTCTCCAAAATCATTGTTTTTATACGTATATACACCCGCTGATGGATCTGTTACTTTTGTTTTGCGTCCCCAGCCGTCTTGTTCAATGTTTATTTTTACTCCGTTATAATCGGTCTGTTTTAGATTTCCGTTTGCATAATAATCATATTTAATTGTTCCGCCAGTTGTTTCTGTAGTCGAGATTAGATTTCCAATAGCATTTTTGGTAAAGCTTTTTGTTTTATTTCCGTCAATAAGTGTTGATGTCAATCCATTGTACAAAGCTGTAATTGTTCTTGAAGTAAATGACTTGCTTTGTTCTGGTCTGCTGTAAATATCAAATTTAGTTTCGTTCCATTGAGACGCATTCGATCCAAAATAAGGCTCGCTTGTTTTATAATTTCTATCGAAAATATCATACATAAAAGATACAGACGAAAAATTGCCATTTAAGTCTTTTTGAGATGTTTTAATTTTTCTACCCAAATCATCAAATGTTTCTTCTACTGCGCTTCCGTCCAATGCGTCTGCAGTAACAGAGATAATTGTATTTTCTGCATTTCTAGTATACTTATAGCTTATTGTTTTATTTAATTTATCATCTTTTGCTGTCAATCTTTTAAACCATGAATCGTAAGTATAAGACGTAGTAAGATTAAACGGGTTGGTTTCAGATTTTAAGGTTCCATTAGGATTGTATTCAAATTGTGTTGAAAGCTTTTCTGAGTCCATAATTTTTGTCAAAAATCTGCCTGAAACATCATAACTATAAGTTGTTTCTCTAGGTGTCACGCCAACAACTGTTATTTTTTTATTTACAATATTTCCGAAACTGTCATAATTGTTATTCTCTGTAATATAATTGGTATTGGTTCCTTTTCTTTTAACTTGGCTAAGAAGTCCGCTGGCATTATAATCATATATTTCTTCTGAGCTCATTGTACTTCCTGTAATTGAGACACTTTCAGATTTATTTGATGGTCGTCCAATTATGTAAGGCGATGATGCTGTATTATTGTAGTAGGCAACATTTGAGACAGTTGTCTGCACTGTTGAAGCGCCTTCCTTTATAATAGCAGTAGATTTTACTGGATTATTGTATGCATCATATTCTGTATTTTCTTCACTATTGGTATTAGTAAGAGTATTAAATTGTTTTGTACTTGTATTAGTCAATTTAAAAACCTTATTGCTCAAAAGACTTTTTTCATAAGCCAAGACTGATTTTGTTATATAATCTGTAGGCGTATTTGGAGAATCATTGGCTACTGGATTTATTTTTGCAGAAAATGTACTTCCTGCTTTTATCACTGTTTTTGGCTTTAATATAATACTTTCTGTAGCAACTAAATTATCAGACGTGGTTACATTGTAATCTTCACTTTGGCCTTTTATAATTATATTAGATGTTTTAGCGCCAATTTTCTCTATCAATGGCTCTCTAAATCCCTGAGCATAATAATTCTCAACATTTGCTCCTCTTAAATCCATATCGTTTTTCACAATATTTGAGAACATTGGGTTATTATCATTATACCAATCTGTTTGTGTTACTGAACGAAACCCCATAAATCCAAGTCCTTCTACATTTGATACAGCGCCATAATAAGTAAATAATTTCTTTTTATAATTATCCTTACTCTGTTGTTCCAGTTTTGAAACCACGTAAAGGTTAGGATCAATAAGAATATCCAAATTGGGGTAAACGGCAATTTCTTTACTAGGCTTATAAATTGGCGTATTTTGATACGTATTTGCAAACTGTGTATTTAATGGAACATAACTAAGTGATTCTTGAACTCCATTACCATCTGTTATATTGGTTATTAAATTTTGTTTTTTATAATCATATCCAGAATTAAAAAAATGTATTCTATTTTGATTGAAAAAAGCGATTTCAAGTGTTGAATTAACTTTATTCCTTATTTGGTTTGACACATTTAACGATTGAGGCAAATATACAGGCAGTGCATAGATATTAATATCTGCTTTTGGCCCAGTACTATTTACGTTTGGCTTATTTACAAAATCACCATTTGTATTTCCAAAACACTGTATAGTAACATATCCTTGTGCATTTTCAGTAAAATTCAATACTTTTACTAAGTCTGTTCTGCCATCATTATTGTAGTCTGTCGCGATGTAATTATAAGTATAAGACGAGTTGTTAGAACTAAAATCTACTGAATATGCTTTTTCTTCCTTTATAAAAGTGCTTCCTGTTGAAGTATATTTCCACCATTGCCCCTTATTATAAATTCTTGGAAATAAAATATCCGATTTTCCATCTCCGTTAAAATCTCCAATTAATATTGGATAATCAGTAGAAAAAGGATTATTCATCGAAGAATACAACACAATAAGTTTATTGTTTGCATCTAGTGAATAAACAGACAAATATCCATTGTTAAATATATATATATCAGACTTTCCATCTCCATTAAAATCACCAATTTCTATTTTAGTTTTACTTGACACAACTATATTGCCTGCAAGTTTCATGAAATCTGCAGCATTATCTCTCTTTAAATCAATAAAGTAAGTCTTTGTCGATGTATAATCTCCATCATGGCAGGGTCTTTCATAATCACATTCTTCTTTTGAAATGTGAGGCATATCAATAACGAGAATATCTGTTAAACCATCTCCATTAAAATCTCCAGAAAGTATTCTTTTCGGAAAAACTGCACCTATTCCATTTAATGTATAACAATTAGAATCACAATAAGTATAATTACCTGATTTTGGAAAACTAACAGTCCTATCGTATTGCTTTTTGACATTAGGGATTCCTAAATATTGAACCATACTATATACTGAAAAAGTATAATCAGTACCATTTTTTTTAGCAACAACCCAACCTTGAGGTAAAACTTTATTTTCTTCACTTAAAAATGTAGCAGGAAAAATATCTTCAAAAGCACCAACCTTATGTTCTAAGCCCATGTTAAATCCTGATTCAATTCCTGCGTATAACCAATACTTTGTTTTAGCTTCTGCTCCCAAAGTTGGATAAACCAAACAATCCATTTTGCCATCAGCATCAAAATCTCCAGAGACTGCTGCAACATTTAAAGATTTTAAATTTCCAATATCAACTTTAGCGTTTATATCTAAATATTTAATTTCCTCAGAAACCATATTATAATCAAAAAGGGTCGGATTATAACTTTTTGTAGCATCACCACTAGTTTCTGTAATTTTATTAATCCGATCAACGTTTAAATAATCTAAGCTATAATTTCTAAAACCTATTCCATTTGTAAAGACTTTGATTGCTTTAAGTCTTTTACTTCTTATTATATTTTTTCCTCCAACATAAATATTATCAGGGACTCCTCTATCCTCATAAACAAATTTTACTTCATTAGGCTGAGAATTATTTCCAAGGGCTCCAAACTTGATTGAATCAATATATAAAGTATTATTTAGCAATATGTAACTATAATTAACACGAACTCCTTGAGCATTTTCAAAATATAAAATAGACCATTCCATAATTGATCTAGAATCTGTCGAATTGCCATAATAAGCTTTTGATCCATCTGGATACTCAACTAAAAAATAGGCTGGACCATAATTTGAACCATAAGGAGAAACTCCATAGGACGTTATTTTTAAGTTTGAAAAATATTCGGTCTCATAAATCGTCCTATCAGCTCCATAAACTCCATTTGTTCCATTTTTCACTATTAACCTTTGCCCATCAAGCGCGAATCTGTCTAATGCATTAAAATCGACAGGATCAATAACTCCATCATGAAATTTAGTTGATGGAATTCGTGTTATAGATGAAATTCCCGACATATCCCAGCCTCTAGCTATATTTCCATTAAGTCCATTTTGACTGTTATAAGTAATACTTACAGAAGGCTCAATACCATTAATTCCTTGTGGAACTTTTATAGGAACTGTATAATTTGCATTACCATTTAACGAAATAAATAATTCACCTTCCAAAATACCAGTTTCAGCAGAACTACCTGTTAGGGAATTCGAAGCAGTAAGCAAATTAGATGATGTTGCTTTAGTAGTAATTGCATTAGTACTTTCTTCTGAGCTACTTACTCTTTTAATTACCGTGGTTTCATTAATAACATTCTCCGAATCAGTTTGTCCAAAACCAAATAACCCAACAAATAAAAACAATAAGCTGATATAAAACTTCTTCATTATGAACTACTTTTTAATGATTTTAATAGATTTTTCTCCTCCATCTCTATAAGAAAGCAAGACCAGATAAACCCCAGTAGGGTATTGCTGAAAAGGAATGCTTAAATTATTAGTATTGGAATTGGGCTGAAAAACTCGCAATACTTGTCCTGCCATCGAATAAACATGTACAGAAGCAACATAATTATCATGTGCCAATTCCCACTGTAAATACAGTTCTTCTCTTACAGGGTTTGGGTAATAGGAAATAAAATCTTCGGGAGAGAATTTTTGTAAATCATTTTCAGTTAAAGCTTCTGGTTCTACAATATCTTTTACAGATTTAGCCGAACAATTGATACATAATGTTCTCGTAATTTGATTTCCTGCTTGATCGTAACTGAAGTTGAGTTTAGTTTGAGCTATTGAAAAAAAGGAGCAATTAAGAAAAATAAGGAGTAGAATTTTTTGCACGGCATATAAAAATTTAAAATATTTCTTACAAACATATAAAATAATTATATTCTTACAAATTTTATCTTAATTTTAACTTTTGGGCACAAAAAAAGCGAGACTTAAGTCTCGCTTTTCTAAGCTATTTTGTATTTAATACAATTTTTATTCTACAGTAACCGACTTCGCTAAGTTACGAGGCTGATCAACATTACAACCTCTCATTACAGCTATGTAGTAAGAAAGCAACTGCAACGGAATTGTGGTAACTAATGGCGATAATGCATCTGAAGTTTCTGGAATTTCGATTACATAATCTGCCAATTCGCGAACCTGAATATCTCCTTTTGTAACTACAGCAATAATTTTACCGCTTCTAGATTTAATTTCCTGAATGTTACTTACAATTTTATCATAATGTCCTTGTTTTGGAGCAATCACAATAACTGGCATAAACTCATCAATTAAAGCGATTGGACCGTGCTTCATTTCGGCAGCAGGATAACCTTCTGCATGGATATACGAAATCTCTTTTAATTTCAATGCCCCTTCTAAAGCAACTGGAAAATTGTATCCTCTACCTAAATAAAGACAGTTTGGCGAATCTTTAAATGCAGCCGCAATTTCTTTTGCTTTATCATTAGTCTCTAATGCTTCAGCAACCTTCTCAGGAATAATTTCTAACTCTTGAAGATAAGTATGGAAATCTGTATTTGACAATGTTCCTTTTGCTTTTCCTAAACGTAAAGCAATCATCGTTAAAACTGTAATTTGAGTAGTAAATGCTTTTGTAGAAGCTACTCCAATTTCAGGTCCGGCATGTGTATAAGCACCCGCATGACTTTCTCTAGAAATAGAAGACCCCACTACGTTACAAACTCCAAATACAAATGCCCCGTTTTCTTTAGCCAATTTAATAGCCGCCATAGTATCTGCCGTTTCACCAGATTGTGAAATAGCAATTACTACGTCATCTTTATTGATAATTGGATTTCTATATCTAAATTCAGAAGCATATTCTACCTCTACAGGAATACGTGTAAATTCTTCAAAGATATATTCTGCCACTAAACCTGCATGCCATGAAGTTCCGCAAGCTACGATCAGAATACGTTTTGCATTTAAGAATTTCTCCAAGTTGTCTTCAACACCAGCCATCTGAACAATTCCTTCATTTGCATGAAGCCTTCCTCTATAAGTATCTTTAATAACACTTGGCTGCTCGTAGATTTCTTTAAGCATGAAGTGATCATACCCTCCTTTTTCAATCTGCTCCAAATTCATTTGAAGTTCTTGAATATAAGGATCCACTAAAGAGTCATCTTGGATTTTTCTAATTTTAATAGGCTTATGCAATCTGATATTTGCCATTTCGCCATCTTCTAAATAAACTGCATTAGAAGTATATTCAATAAATGGAGAAGCATCAGAAGCAACAAAATACTCTCCTTCTCCAACTCCAATTGCCAACGGACTTCCTAATCTAGCCGCAACAAGTTCGTTTGGATTTTTTTTATCAAAAACAGCAATTGCATACGCACCAACAACTTGGTTTAATGCAACTTGAACAGCTTTACCTAATTTAAGATTTTCGTTCTTTTGAACTTCTTCGATTAAATTAACTAAAACCTCAGTATCTGTATCCGATTTAAAAGTATAGCCTCTTTTGATAAGCTCCTCTTTCAAAGGCGCATAATTCTCTATAATTCCGTTATGAATGATCGCTAAATCTCCAGAATTAGAAAGATGAGGATGCGAATTCACATCATTAGGAACCCCATGAGTTGCCCAGCGTGTGTGTCCAATTCCAATATTTCCGTTTGTTGTAAAACCTTCATTGGCTTTAGCTTCAAGATCAGAAACTTTACCTTTTGTTTTGCAAACTTTAATGCCCGCCTCTTCGTCATACAACATAACGCCGGCACTATCATATCCTCTGTACTCAAGACGCTTTAATCCTTTTATTACAATAGGATAGGCATCTCGATGACCGATATATCCAACAATTCCACACATATATATTTATTAATTTGGTTTCGTGTAGTATACTTCGAGTTTCAATCTTTTATCTTCTGGAACAGAAGTTTTTCCGCCATATAAGATTGTACCCAAAGGATTCATAACTGAAGTTCTCGGCGCTGCAGAAAAATATTCAATTGGATTATCTTTAATCTGAATCTTGTTCTTTAACGCATTAAACGTAAGTGTAGTAGCACTCTGAGAAACAACCAGTCCTAAATCAACATTTTTAGCCGTTGCATCCTTAATCAGATTACGGATATGGCCTGTGATTCTAATTTTATAACTCTTCCCTCTTTTATCAGACCCTACAGTAATCAACCCTCCATAAGTCGAAGAAGCATCTGTCGAATAATCTAATAAAATGGTATTATTTGTCAAATCGTATAAAAATATTCTATTTGGCTCTTCTGTTCCTGCCATTTTATCAGCATCAATAGTAAATACCAGATTAGCTTCATTAACCTTCCAATTCTTAACTACAGCATTGCTTCTTATTTCATCTAACTGATCCGGAACGCCATTTGCTCCGGTTACTGGCTCCCCTTTAGAATTATAACTCAACACATCAGTCGGATTAAAAAGTCTTAAAACCGCTACTGAACCCTGACCTCCTTTTAAATAAAGTTTTTCGTCTCCATCCGTTTTATTAACGTTTGTTGTAATAGCGCTTGTATAATCTGGATTTCGAACATCTTCAAGAAAACTGGCAGTATTTGATGTTGTTGTGCTAGCACCCTTCAAATTCAAAACAATTGTTTTATTCTCCGTAGCATCACCATCTGTTGTAGATTCTGTTTTAGCCTTGTAATAAACGGTAATTTTACCTTCATTAAAATTTATCAAAGCCATATTGCTTGGATTAGCTCCAGACTTTTCTACATTAAAATACAAACCTCTAAAATATTCTTGAAAAAGATCCTCTGCCGAAAGTTTTGAAGCAGTGGCATTCAATATCTTATCTTGAAAAAACTGCTTATTAAGATCCAATGTCATTTGAGGTTTTTTCCTATCCGTTGTAACCGCCTTAGTAGTAGGATCAGTGGTTTTGATTACAATTTCTTTAGCATCAAAAAAGAACTCATCATTTTGCAAAGTATTCTCTTTATCATTTAACCTTGTCCCAATTTTTTTATTAAAAAATTCAGTGTTTTGATCTGTATAATAAAATTGAGGCAACTGATTACCGCTATTAAAATAGCTATATCTCATCTGAATTCCAGACTCATATATACTTAATTTAAATTTCCCATTTTTATCACCGTAAATAGAATCTAACTCATAAGTGTTATTCCCTTCTTTATCGGTACTGAGAACATGGCTAAAGTAAGGAATCTCTATTTTAACACTATCAATAACTGGCGATTCACCAATTGTTGGAGAATATGACGCAAGCCCGATCTGAGTTACAAAATTTGCTGTTGTAGTTCCAAAAAGCGGATTATCAAAAATACCTAAAGCATTTGTCACCATATTATTTGACTGAATAGGCGTAACTTCTTGATTAAAAGCTAAAACATCATATTTTTCAGATTCAAGTCCAAAGTGGTCATCTCCAATCAAACCTTCACCAATAGCATTAAAATCTTTGTCACAAGAATATAGAAAAATAGCCATTACAGCCAAAAGAGATTTCTTAAAAAAAGAAGTTTTATACATGTCTAATAATAAAATTAAAATTTAAAGTCCAAATGTTCTGTAGAAATTTGTATAAGCATCAGCAAATCCATCTTTCCCGGCGAAAGGTAAAAAAGGTTTTCCTGAAGATTCTATAAATTTTGTTAAACTTGGAGAAACATTTTCCGACGCAATAATCACCCCATCAGAATGTAAAATACTGGCTTTTAAAACATTCTCATAATTTGGAGTTTCTAAATCTGACACAGCTTCATGAGGAACACCGTCAAATTTAACTTTATTGATCATCTCTAAATCTAAATTTTCATCAAACGACTGTCCGTAAACAGATGTAATAATTTTAGTTTCAGAAAACAGCGCTTCATGTTTATAGTAATGCTTCATATAAATTGGAAGCATTGCTGCAAGCCAACCATGAACATGTATAATATCTGGAACCCAGTTTAATTTTTTTACAGTCTCAACAACACCTTTTGCAAAGAAAATGGCCCTTTCGTCATTATCAGGATACAAAGCACCTTCTTCATCCGTAAAAGTTGCTTTACGTTTGAAGTATTCATCGTTATCGATAAAATAAACCTGGATTCTTTCTTTCGGAATAGAAGCTACTTTAATAATCAACGGCATGTCTAAGTCATTCACTACCAAATTCATTCCTGAAAGTCTAATCACTTCATGCAATTGGTGTCTTCTCTCATTGATATTCCCATATCTTGGCATGAAAATTCTTATCTGACCACCTTGATCGTTAATCATTTTCGGTACGTCATAAGACATTAAAGAAACCTCATTTTCAGCCAAATAAGGCACGACTTCAGATGATACGTATAATATCCTCTTATCTTTCATAATAGTATTTTACTTAATTTTGGTAATAAAAACGTCGCAAAATTACAAAAATTTATGCAGTTTATAACTAATATATTATGTTTGCACTAAATTTTAATAATACCTCAATGCATATTTTCTACAGTAAAGCAGCGTTGATAGCCTATCTTAAAACTATCAAAACCGCAAATTCAACTATCGGATTTGTACCGACAATGGGCGCTTTACACCAAGGACATTTGGCTTTAATGCAACGTTCGCTTAAAGAAAACAACGATACAGTTGTAAGCATTTTTGTCAATCCAACACAGTTTAACAACCCGGAAGATTTAGCAAAATATCCTAGGACACTAGAAGAAGATGTTAAGAAAATGCGTACATTAAGCGATAAAATTATTTTATACGCACCTTCTGTTGAAGATATTTATGAAGGCAATACCGTTTCGCAGCCTTTTGATTTTGACGGATTAGAAAACCAGATGGAAGGAAAATTCAGACCTGGGCATTTTAATGGTGTTGGAACAATTGTTAAAAGGCTATTCGAAATCGTGACTCCAACAAATGCTTACTTTGGAGAAAAAGATTTTCAGCAGCTTCAAATTGTCAAAAAATTAGTTGAAAAAACAGAATTGCCAGTAAATATTGTTGGATGTCCAATTTTTAGAGAAGAGAATCAGCTTGCAATGAGTTCTCGTAATGAACGTTTGACAGCAGAGGAAAGAAAAGATGCATCAATCATTTATAAAACTTTAACCGAGGCAAAAGAGATTTTTCAAAATCATAGTCCGCAGGAAACAATCGAATTTGTAGAAAATTCTTTCAAAGATAATAGAGAGTTCGAACTAGAGTATTTTGTTATTGCTGATGAATCAACACTTTTATCTATCGATAAGAAAGAGAATGACAAAAAATATCGAGCATTTATAGCGGTATTTGTTAATTCTATAAGACTGATTGACACCATTTCATTAAATTAATCTAACTTTGCATCATGCAAATTCAAGTTATAAAATCAAAAATTCATCGCGTTAAAGTAACGGGTGCCGATTTAAATTATATTGGCAGCATTACTATTGATGAAACTTTACTAGAGGCTTCAAATATTATTGAAGGCGAAAAAGTATCTATTGTTAACATTAATAATGGCGAACGTTTTGAAACTTACGCTATTAAAGGTGAGAAAAATTCAGGCGAAATCACTTTAAACGGTCCTGCTGCAAGAAAAGTTCAAAAAGATGATATCATCATTATCATTTCTTATGCAACCCTAGATTTTGAAGAAGCAAAAACCTTCAAACCTTGGATTATTTTCCCTAATGAAAATGACAATTCTTTAACCTAAGATTTTCTTTTTCTTACCGAATTTCCCTACTTTGTCAAAAGTCAATTTTGAACAAAAAAACTCTTCTTTGGCCTTAATCTAAAATGATTTTGACCATAAAATACTCTGCTTCAATTTTTAATCTACTTAACAAAGAAGCAAATAAAATAGTATATTGCTACACTATTTTCAATACGTTTTAATCTACTGAAATGCCACAAATCATGAAAAAAGTTTACCTACTAACACTTTTGATTTCGTTCTCGTCGTTTGCCCAAAAAACGTTCGACAACATTAAATCAGAAAAACTGGGAGAAGAACGCAGAATTACGATCGGACTTCCTGCTTCTTATGAAGCAAACAAAGACAAAAAATATCCTGTTCTTTATTTATTGGATGGAGATTACTTATTTGATCCATTTTCTGGAGCTGTAAGTTATGGAACTTATTGGGATGATATTCCAGAAATGATCATTATCGGGATTCATCAAAACAAAGACGAAGAACGCTATGATGACACCACAATTGACCAAAACGAGGGTTTGCCTTTTGAAAAAGGCGCAAAATTTTTCGAATTTATTGGAGCAGAATTAGTTCCATATATTGAAAAAAAATATCGCACCTCGCCTTTCAGGCTTATCGCAGGTCATGATGTAACAGCTAGTTTTGCTAATTTTTATTTGTACAAAGAAATACCGCTTTTTAATGCCTACATCTGTTTAAGTCCAGAACTTGCCCCAAAAATGGAAGTGCGCATTGCGGAGAAGTTTGCAAAAGTAAAAAGTCCTATTTTCTATTATCTTTCTGCTGGAGAAGGTGATATTAAGAAAATTAAAGAACCAATAGATAAATTAAACAGCAATATTAAAATCGCTAATAATCCGTTAGTGAATTATAAATATGATGTATTTAAAGGCGCAACACATTATACAGAAGTATTGCATTCTATACCAAGTGCATTATACCAGATTTTTGAAGTATACAGACCTATAAATTCTGCCGAATACAACGACAAAATTGCGGTTCTTCAAACTGGTTATGCAGAATATTTAGAAAAAAAATACGCGACAATGTCTGAAGTTCTAGGAGTTCAAATTCCTGTTAGAATGAGCGATTTTAAAGTAATGGAAAATCTTATTTTAAAGAGAAACGCTTACGATGAATTGGGAAAGATGGCCGAAATTGGAAATGTGAATTACCCAAAAGCTATGTTGGGAGAATATGAATTAGGTTTGATGTACGAAAAAATGGGCGATCCTAAACATGCTTCAAAAAAATACCAAAACGCTTCACAAATGGAGCCAATTGGTGATTTGAACAAAGACTTGATGTATGAGAAAATTGACGAAATGAATACACTTGCTAAAAAAAGTAAATAATGTCAAAAGTTAAAACTTCCTTTTTCTGCCAAAACTGCGGAACCCAATATGCCAAATGGCAAGGGCAATGCAACGCGTGCAAAGAATGGAATACGATTGCCGAAGAAATTATTCAGAAACAGGATAAAGTGGCTTGGAAAAGTGAGCCTACTCCAACCAGCAAAGCGCCAAAGCCTTTAAAAATTAATGAAATTGATTCGACGCAGGAAGTTCGAATGGACACAACCGACGGCGAATTGAATCGTGTTTTGGGTGGCGGACTTGTTCCTGGATCTTTAACCCTTTTGGGCGGAGAACCCGGCATCGGAAAAAGTACACTTTTGCTTCAAGTATCATTAAAGTTACCTTATAAAACATTATACGTTTCTGGAGAAGAAAGTCAGAAGCAGATAAAAATGCGTGCAGAAAGAATTACACCAAACAGTGACAACTGTTATATTCTTACTGAAACAAAAACTCAGAACATCTTTAAACAAATCGAAACTATTCAGCCTGAAGTAGTCATTATTGACTCCATTCAGACTTTGCATACCGATTATATCGAATCGACTGCAGGAAGTATTTCTCAAATTCGTGAAACCACTGCCGAATTAATCAAATTTGCTAAAGAAAGCAATATTCCCGTAATATTAATTGGGCACATTACCAAAGACGGAAATATCGCAGGACCAAAAATCCTAGAGCACATGGTCGATACCGTTTTGCAGTTTGAAGGGGACAGAAATCATATTTATAGAATTTTGCGTTCGCTAAAAAATCGTTTTGGTTCGACTTCAGAACTTGGTATTTACGAAATGCTCGGAAGCGGTTTACGAGAAGTTAGCAATCCTTCAGAAATTCTAATTTCACATAAAGATGAAGAATTATCTGGAACGGCAATTGCCACAACTCTTGAAGGCATGCGTCCGCTGATGATCGAAATTCAATCTTTGGTTAGTACCGCAGTTTACGGAACTCCGCAAAGAAGCACAACTGGTTATAATGCGAAAAGACTAAACATGATTTTGGCTGTTTTAGAAAAAAGGGCTGGATTTCGTTTAGGCGCGAAAGACGTTTTCCTGAATGTAACGGGAGGAATTTCTGTTGACGATCCTGCCATTGACTTGGCTGTTGTTGCTGCAATTTTATCTTCTAATGAAGATATTCCTGTTGGAAAAGGTTTCTGTTTTGCTGGCGAAGTCGGACTTTCTGGCGAAATTCGCCCTGTAAACCGTGTGGATCAGCGCATTCAAGAAGCTGAAAAATTAGGCTTCGATACTATCTTTGTTTCTAAATACAACAAAATTGCGTTAAAGAATACAGGAATTAAAATTGAACTTGTGGCAAAAATTGAAGATGTTGCAAGTATACTTTTTGGTTAATTTTTTCTTTTTGCCACGAATTACACAAATTAAACACGAATTTTATTTTAAATTTAAAATCTGAATTTATACATTTTACATTATCTAAAATTAATTCGCGTAATCGTGACAGACAAACAATACTACGTTTCAAAAATTTCTAAATTCTTTTGAAAACCAACTTTATGAATTTTCCAAAACAAAAAATATACAAAGCATTAAAAATACTGGGAATACTCATTTTAGTGCTTTGCATCGGACTATACTATTTTCGTAATTCACTTTTAAAACAGGCCATTGCAAAAGTCACCCATAAAATGGCTGTTCAGTACAACAGTAATTTTTCTGTTGAATCGGCCTCATTTGATGGTTTATCTACAATAAAATTGACAGATGTTGTTTTGGCGCCAATTAATGCTGATACGCTTGTCAAAATAAAAAATGTGGAAACCAGCATCAGTTTAAGCAATTTACTTATTGGAGATGTTCAAGTTGGGACTTTAAAAGTAGACAATGGATATATTCAGCTAGTAAAAAAAGGCAAAAAACGAAATTTTGATGCTTTTCTAAAAAGAGATCGTGAAGAAACAGAATCTAACGAAAAACGCAAGTATGCTGCTTTTGCTTACAGAATCATTTCGAAAGTACTAAATCTAGTTCCAACTGATATGGATTTGAAAAACTTCAAATTCAAAATTGACGACAATGGAAAACAAACCAATATTGATGTAGACAAACTCGTTTTAAGTAACAAACAGCTTGAAACCAATCTCCATGTTCAAGCAAAAGATTTTGACCAGCGCTGGAACATAAAAGGATTTGCAGATCCACGAAACAAAAAGGCCGATATTCGTTTTTTCAATTTAGATACTGGCGCGATTCGCGTTCCATATTTGGATCAGCGTTATAACTTAAAAGCAAGTTTCGATTCTATTCGATTGAATGTTCAGAATATTGACAAAAGCGGAAGCGAACTACACATTGATGGTTATACTTCAATTGCCAATCTTAAAATCAATCACCCAAAAATTGCCAGTAAAGATGTGGTTATAAAAAATGCCCGTTTTGATTACCGCTTTTTATTGGGAGACAGTTTCATCTCAATCGACAGCACTTCAACAATGCAGTTGAACAAAATCAAAGTTCGTCCTTATATCTCTTATGACACCGAAAAAGACACGGTTTATACTTTGAAAGTGGATATTCCGAAAATGAAGGCGCAGGATTTTATCGTTTCACTTCCCGATGGATTGTTTACACATTTTCAGGGAATGCAGGCAACTGGAAATTTTGATTATAAACTGGATTTCAAATTCAATAAAAACAAACCAAACACACTTGTTTTTGACAGTAAACTCAACAAAGAAGATCTACGAATCACCAAATATGGAGAAGCCGATTTAAATAAGCTAAATGGCGAATTTGTTTATCGTGCCATTATTCAAAATGTATTGCAAAGACCTATTTTGGTTGGAAATGCAAATCCGAATTATACGCCTTTAGATCAGATTTCCCCTTATTTAAGAAAATGTGTTTTAACGACAGAAGATCCATCTTTCTTCTCTCATCGCGGATTCATTAATGAGGCTTTCAAACAATCTATTCTAAAAAACATTAGAACCAAGAAATTCTCTCGTGGTGCTAGCACAATTAGCATGCAGTTAATTAAGAATGTCTTTTTAACTCGTGAAAAAACACTTTCGCGAAAGCTTGAAGAAATCCTATTGGTTTACATTTTAGAAAATAATAGAATTGTAAGCAAGGAAAGAATGCTGGAAGTGTATTTCAACATTATTGAATGGGGACCAAATGTTTATGGAATTGGAGAAGCAAGCCATTTTTACTTCCAAAAAAGCCCTTCAGCTTTAAATGTAGACGAATGTCTGTACTTGGCAACGATAATTCCGAAACCAAGAAAATTCATGTATCAATTTAATGATGAAGGTAACTTGAAAGATTATGCTATTAAAAATCAGAAATTCTTAAAGAATTTAATGTTCCGAAGAGGGCTTTTAGTTCCGGAAGATACAACTGGAATACTACCTGTTTACATTTCAGGAAATGCACGTTCTTTAATCAAAATTAAAATTCCAGATTCTACAGCAGTCAAAACAGATTCTTTAGCTGTTGATGATGAATTTGATTTATAGTTGTTTTCTGCCACGAAGGCACTAAGACACAAAGTTTTTTTCTTTTTAATCTCGCAATCCCGATAGCTATCGGGAGCAAAGTTTAATCCATTAAATTCAATAGCGTCCAGCTTTAGCTGGATGAAAATATAAATGCAAATCAAAGGGCTTTAGCCAAACTTTACTAGTTTGGCTAAAGCCCTTTTCTATTTCGATCATAACCCCCTAGCTTAAGCTAGGGGCTATTAAAAAAAACTTTGCTCCCGATAGCTATCGGGATTGCGAGATTAAAAAAACTTCGTGTCTTAGTGCCTTCGTGGCAAAAAAACTTAAGGCGCTGGATCAGGAATTATAGCCTGAACCGCATCAATTTCTGCTAAGATTTGTTTAGAAAGAACTACATCAATAGTGTCGATGTTTTCTTTCAATTGTTTCATAGTTGTTGCTCCAATAATAGAACTTGTCAAAAATGGCTGTTGCAATACAAACCCCATTGCCAATTGCGTTAACGTTAAACCATGTTTTTTAGCAATTTCCAGATACAATTTGGTCGCTTCGGTACATTGGTCGCTATTGTAACGTTTGTATTGCGGAAAAAGATTAACTCTCGCTTTTGGGTGACTTTCTCCAGTTAAGAATTTTCCAGTCAAAATACCGAATGCTAAAGGCGAATATCCCAATAAACCAACATTTTCGTATTTTGAAACTTCTGCAGAATTTACTTCAAATAAACGGTTCAATAAAGAATACGGATTCTGAACAGTTTTGATTCTTGGCAGATTATTGTATTTGCTTTCTTCCAAAAGGCGCATCATTCCCCAAGCGTTTTCATTTGAAACTCCAATATGTTTGATTTTACCTTCTTTAATTAATCCGTCAAAAGTTTCTAAGATTTCTCTGAAATTATCTTCCCAAACATCATCGTGCCCGTGAAAAGCGCGCTGACCAAAATTATTCGTTTTTCTTTCTGGCCAATGCATTTGATACAAGTCAATATAGTCTGTTTGAAGTCTTTTTAAACTATTTTCAACTGCGTATTTAATACTTGCTGGAGAAAAATCCAATTTCTCACGCATATAACCAAAATTCGGATTTGGACCAGCAATTTTAGAAGCCAAAACCACTTTATCTCTATTTCCTGATTTCTTAAACCAAGTTCCAATAATTTTTTCTGTGCTTCCGTAAGTCGCTTCACTCGCCGGAACCGAGTACATTTCGGCAGTATCAAAAAAATTAACGCCTCTTTCAAGAGCGTAATCCATTTGTTCGTGCCCTTCTGCTTCTGTATTTTGTTGCCCGAACGTCATCGTTCCAAGGCATATTTTACTAACTTTTATATCGGTGTTGGGTAATGTAGTGTATTTCATTCTTTTTTGAGTTGCTAAGGTTCTAAGCCGCTAAGATTCTAAGTTTTCTAATTTTGAGTTATAAAGCTTCAAAGTTACGAACGGATTTCTCAAATCTAAAAATGAGAAAGGTTAAAAAAAGTACAAGATTTATTTTGAGAGGCTAAGTTTCTGAGATACTAAGATACTAAGATGCTAAGTTTAGATTCCAATTAATAAAAAAAGGGTTGAAGTTTTACTTCAACCCTTTTTTAAAATCTTAGAAACTTAGTATCTCAGAACCTTAGCACCTTTAATTTATACTATTCAACATCTCCGCAATCTCATCTAATCTTGGAGTCAAGATAATTTCGATTCTACGGTTTTTTGCTTTTCCTTCTGGAGTTGCGTTACTTGCTAGCGGAGAAAATTCGCTTCTTCCAGCAGCAGTTAATTTTTGTTTATTGATTTTTGGGTTTTCGCTTAAAATAGCTACAATTGCTGTTGCTCTTTTAGTTGATAAATCCCAATTGTTTGCAATTGGTCCAGAACCAGCATACGGATCGTCGTCTGTATGTCCTTCGATTAAAACAGAAAGATCTGGATTATCGCCTAAAACTTTTCCAAGTTCTACAACGGCTTTTCGTCCTTCAACACCAACTGCCCAGCTTCCTGAATTGAAAAGCAATTTGTTTTCCATAGAAACATATACTTTTCCATTTTTCTGTTCCACCGTTAAACCTTTACCTTCAAAACCGTTTAAGGCTTTAGATAATGTTTCTTTCAGTTTGCGCATTGATTCTTCTTTTGCCGCAATCATATCTTCTAATTCTTTCAAACGATTAGCCGTTTTATCCAAACGAGCTTGTTCGTCTGCAAGAGCTTTTCCTTTTGCCTCTAATTGTGCTAAAAGCTCACGGTTTTTAGCCATGTTTTTCTCTAATGCATCATTGCTATTTTTCTCCAATGCATTGTAAGAGTCCTGAAGCACTTTATATTTCTTTTGTTCTGCAGCAAGATCGGCTTTTTGTTTTGCCAAATCATCATTAGCAGTTGCTAAATCTTTAGTCAATTTATCACGATCGGTTTCTAACTGATTCTTCGCTTTCTTTAAACTTTCGTTTTCATCAGTGATAGAGCGGTTTTCCTTTTTTAAATCTGAATATTTTGTTTCCAGATCATTATAAATTTTCTTAGAAACGCATGACGTTGTGGATAAGGCTAATGCCAATAATCCGATGGAGGCTTTTTTAATCATCTTACTTTAATTGGTTTTTATTTTAGGCGTTTAAAATCTCACAATTTCAAAATTCAAAATCAATTCTTGAATTTAAACCACCTTTCTCTCAACAAGAACAATACCAAAAATTAGTCAATTTCGACTAAAATAGGGCAATGATCTGAATGCATAGCGTCTGGAAGTATAACGGCTCTTTTTAATCTATTTTCTAACACATTGCTTACCAAATTATAATCGATACGCCAACCTTTGTTATTTCCTCTTGCCCCTGCACGGTAACTCCACCAAGAATAATGGTGCGGATCTTTATTAAAATGACGGAAACTATCAATAAAACCAGATTTCATAAATGCATCCAGCCAAGCACGTTCTGCCGGAAGAAATCCTGAAACCGTTTTATTACGAACTGGGTCGTGAATGTCAATCGCTTCATGACAGATATTATAATCTCCGCATATTATCAGATTTGGAACCGTAAGTTTTAATTCATTAATATAATTTTGAAAATCATCCATGAACATGAATTTGTGATCCAATCTTTCAATATTTGTTCCAGACGGAAGGTATAAACTCATTACAGAAACATCATCAAAATCTGCACGAAGGTTTCTTCCTTCAAAATCCATGTGGTGAATTCCTGTTCCGTAAACAATATTGTTTGGCTTTGTTTTAGAAAGAATCGCCACTCCGCTGTACCCTTTTTTTGTTGCAGGATAGTAATATTGAAACGGATAGCCTGCTGCCGTAATATCATCAACTGGAATCTGATCTTGTGTCGCTTTTATTTCCTGAAGGCATATTACATCAGGATTTGCTTGTTGCAGCCACTCGATAAACCCTTTGTTTATTGCCGCTCTAATTCCATTTACATTATAAGAAATAATTTTCATCAGTGATTTTTTTAGGATTTCAAATGTAATAAAAAAGTGCAAAGTTTGTCTTGGAAACAGCGAAAAGTAGACTTTTTTGTTATCTTTGTTCGCTGTTCTAATAATTTAAAAGTAGTAGATGGGTTTAGTTACCGCGAAAGAAGTTGCAAAGGCAATAAATGTTGAAAAGTACGGAGTTTTCGGTACCTTTTCTGGCTGGATTCTTATGAAGGTTCTTAAGATCTCGACCCTTAATAAAATTTACGATCGTAATAAACATTTGGAAGACCTTGACTTTTTGAATGGAATTTTGGATGAAATGGAAATTAAATTCGAAATCCCAGAAGAAGATTTAAAACGTCTGCCAAAAGATGGTGCGTATATAACCATTTCAAATCATCCGCTTGGAGGAATTGATGGAATTTTATTATTGAAATTAATGCTCGAAAGAGAGCCAAATTTCAAAATCATCGCCAATTTCTTGTTACACAGAATTGTTCCGATGAAAAAATATATCATGCCGGTTAATCCTTTTGAGAATCATAAGGACGCAAAATCGAGCGTAATTGGAATTAAAGAAACATTGCGTCATCTAAGTGACGGAAAACCGTTGGGTATTTTCCCTGCCGGTGAGGTTTCGACTTATAAAGATGGTAAATTAGTAGTAGACAAACCTTGGGAAGAAGGCGCGCTGAAATTAATCAGAAAAGCTAAAGTTCCTGTTGTTCCGATTTATTTTCATGCTAAAAACAGTAAATTATTCTACTGGCTTTCTAAGATTGACGATACTTTGAGAACTGCAAAATTGCCTTCTGAATTGCTTACTCAAAAAGATCGTGTAATTAAAGTTCGTATTGGAAAACCAATTTCCGTAAGTGAACAAAATGAAATTGAATCTTTTGAAGAATATTCAGAATTCTTAAGAAAGAAAACTTATATGCTGGCTAATCCGTTTGAGAAAGACACCAAACTGATTGACACGGCAAGTCTTAAAATACCAAAAGCACCTAAAAAAATCGTAACCGCTGCAAGTGAATCAAAATTGATTGATGAAGTGCAAGCATTACGCGATAGTGACAGCAGGTTTTTACAAAGCAAAAACTACGAGGTTTTCTTTGCAAGCGCAAAAGAAATTCCGAACATTTTACACGAAATTGGACGTTTACGTGAAATCACTTTCCGCGAAGTTGGAGAAGGAACAAATGAATCTATCGACATAGACGAATACGACCAGTATTATCACCATATGTTTTTATGGGATGATGAAACCAAAAAAATCGCAGGAGCTTACCGTATGGGATTAGGTTCTGAGATTTACCCTAAATATGGAATTGAAGGTTTTTACCTGACTGACCTTTTCAGATTCGAGCCAGAATTACACGATATGATGCACAAATCAATCGAAATGGGTCGTGCTTTTATTGTGAAAGAATATCAGCAAAAACCAATGCCTTTGTTCTTATTATGGAAAGGTATTATTCACACCACTTTACGTCATCCGGAACACAAATATTTAGTTGGCGGTGTAAGTATCAGTAATCAGTTTTCAGATTTCTCTAAATCATTGATGATTGAGTTTATGAAATCAAACTACTACGATCCGTATATTGCGCAATATATTCATCCGAAAAAAGCGTACAAAGTAAAACTGAAAGACGCAGACAAAGATTTTATCTTCGATGAAGCAGAATCTGATTTGAATAAGTTTGACAAAATTATTGACGAACTAGAACCAGGAAACTTACGTTTGCCTGTTTTAATTAAGAAATACATCAAACAAAATGCTCGTGTAGTAGCTTTCAATGTTGATCCCTTATTCAACAATGCAATTGATGGTTTAATGTACATTCGAATTGCAGATATTCCAGAAAGCACTATGAAACCTGTTATCGAAGAGTTTCAGATTGAATTGGAAAAGAAATTGTCTGAGAAAGAAGATTAATATAAATGAAAAAGCCGCTTCAAAATTTTGAAACGGCTTTTTTTGTATCATTAAAACTAGAAAACTTACTCTTTTCCAATTTCATTAATATCCTCCAATTGATTTTTAGGATCAGCACCGTATTGATTTGGTCCTTTTTCACCTTCTATACAACATAAATACAAGTTGTAAAATGGAAAAAGGATATACCACCCGCTTTTTCCAACATCATGCATTCTTCTAACAGCAACAGCAATTCCAGGCACTAAAACTGCCAAACTATAAATATTTGCAATCCTTGCCAAGCTTGGCGAAATTAATCCTGCAACAAAACCAAGAACAAAACTAATGATTAAGTTTGCTAAAAAGAACATCCAATATTCTTGTCTTCTTGCTCTTCCACTAAAATTTGCATAGTTCTCAAAAACTACCTTTTTGTACATTTCAATCATAATAAAATCTTTTAAATTCTCTCTTACTCTTAAGGATTTTCAGTTACTCCATCACTCTTTAACAAAGCGCAAGATTAACTACTATCGATTTAATTTGCAGGAACTAAAAGTCATAATTGTATTACAAAAAGACATTTTTACACAAAAAAATCCCATTCATTTCTGAATGGGATCTTAAGTAAATATTTGTTTTTCTCTTAAAACCAGCCTTTTTTACCAACTTGATATGTTTGGTAAAAATCTTCATCTGATTTTGTTAAGTAGATGATTCCTTCAATAAATCCAATTATACTACCAACACCGCAAGTTACGATTGTAATTACAATTTGGATGATTCCTTCTTGAGTGTATCCTAAGATGAATTTATGAATACCTAAGTATCCAAAAATAATTCCCATAATTCCTGCTAATACCTTTTTATTCTCTTGTCTAGGTTGAGATGGTGTATTCCAGCTTTCTGGTTTTGTAGTTTCCATTTTTATATTATTTAGTTAATTATTAATTCCGATTTCATCAATTTCTTCAATGGTACTTTTAGGATCTGGACCATAATAATTTTCCCCGTGTTCTCCTTCTGTTGCTAACAAAACAAGAAACCAGATAGGACCAACCAACGGAATGAAAGAAATTAGAACATTCCATCCACTTTTACCCAAATCGTGCATTCTTCTAACCGTTACAGCCAAAGATGGGATTAAAGCAATAAGAGAATACAAAGCGATTAACCCAATTGCAACTGGAAAACCTAAAAATCCTCCGCCAATTATTGATACTATTATCGCTAAAGCAATAAACACAAAAAAGATTACAGCGGTTGCCAAACGAAAATACCAATATTCACTTCTTCTAGCTCTTCCGCTAAAATTCGAATAGTTCTCGAACATTGCAATTTTATACCATTCAATCATAATTTTTAAATCGGTTATTTTTGGCCTACTCTTGGGATTTTCGGTTTTCTCCTTAGTTTAAAAAAGAACCTATTTAGACTCATTCTTTTAAAATTCGGAAACAATATTATTAAAAAATAACAAATAAAACTAATCTCACTAAATAAAATTTACAAGAAAAAACTCGTTATTAAATTCTAAAGGCTGTAGGCTAGTTTTTATGGTAAACCGCTTTAATTTTATCTACAATTACCTGAGCCAGACGTTCATGACTTTCAAATGTCCAACCTGCAATATGAGGCGTCAGTAACACATTTTTTGCTTCCATAAGATATTGAAGTGCTTCTGGCGTATTGTTTTCTTGAAATAGGGTTTCAAACGAAAGTTTTTCATATTCTAAAACATCCAAACCTGCTCCTAGAACTTTTTTCTCTTTCATTGCCTCAACCAAATCGGCTGTGACGATGTTTTTGCCACGCGATGTATTAATTATCCAAAATGGCTTTTTAAATGCATTTATAAAGCCCTTGTTGACCATTTTATCTGTTTCTGGTGTCCAAGGAAGGTGAAGGCTTAAAACATCCGCTTTTTCGCGTAATTCTTCCAAAGAAACTTGTTTAGAATTTTCGTCGCCAACATTATCCAAAATATCATAGCATAAAACTTCTGTTTCAAAACCTCTCAGTTTTTTTGCAAAAGCCTTTCCCATATTTCCATAACCAATAATTCCGACTGTTTTTAAATCCAATTCATGACCACGGTTGCTTTCGCGATTCCATTGTCCTGCTTTTACTTCAGCATCAGCTTGGTTTAGATTATTAAATAAAGATAAAATCACGCCTAAAGAATGTTCTGCAACAGCATTGCGATTTCCTTCGGGCGCAGCGATTAGATGAATTCCTTTTGAAGAAGCATACTCACAATCAATGCTTTCTAAACCAGCACCAACTCTCGCAATAAAATGCAACTTTGTTGCTTTATCCAAAAAAGCCTTGTCAATCTTGAATCGGCTACGAATTACGATTCCGTTATATTCATGAATTTTTGCTTCAATTTCTTCTTTTGAAGATTTGAAATCAGCGTGATTTTCAAAACCCGCTTCTTCCAATTGGTTCCATAGAATTGGATTATTACTGTCGATATGAAGAATTTTTATACTCATTTTTTCTAAATTTTATAAAAAAACAAAAATACGGTTAATTTAATCTCGCAAAACCACAAAGCCACAAAGTTTTTCCCATTGCAATGCACTTTGAACTCCTGGAATCTTTGCAGCTTTGCCTCTAAACTTTTTATTGGTCAGATTTTTTTTTAACTTTGAAAGAATAAGGATTTCGCAATCCATCATATAAATCTTCAGAAAATCTTCCCATAATGAAACTAACCAAGACTTTTAAAGCCTTTTTTGAAAACGAAAAATCGGGAGGAATTATCTTGCTCTGTGTGACGATTTTATCTCTCTATCTAGCCAACTCTTCAGTTCAAATTCCGTATGTTGCTTTTTGGGAAAAAGAAATTTCAGGGCATTCTATTACACATTGGATCAATGACGGATTGATGACAATTTTCTTCCTTTTGATCGGATTGGAGCTGGAACGCGAAATTTATCACGGTGAATTATCCAATATTAAGAACGCTTCTTTGCCTATAATGGCCGCTTTTGGCGGAATGCTGGTTCCTGCAGCAATCTTTTTAGCTTTAAATTACGGAACAACGACACAAAACGGAGCTGGAATCCCAATGGCGACCGATATTGCCTTTGCAATCGGAATTTTATCGCTTCTAGGAAAAAGAGTTCCTACATCTTTGAAAGTTTTCTTGACTGCTTTAGCCGTTATTGATGATTTAGGCGCTATTATCGTTATTGCAGTTTTTTACACCACATCAATCTCTTTTTTAAATCTTGGAATTGCACTAGGAATTTGGGGCTTATTATTCATCTTAAATCGAATGAAAATCCATAATCTAATTCCATATCTTGTTGGTGGAGCTATTATGTGGTATTTTATGCTTAATTCTGGCGTTCATGCAACCATTACAGGAGTTATTTTAGCATTTGTAATTCCGTTTGGAGATGGCGGAGAAAAAACTTCTTCGTATAGACTACAACATTTTTTGCATCAGCCCGTTGCCTTTCTAATATTGCCTCTCTTTGCAATTGCAAATACAGCTATAACCATTACAGAAAACTGGCACGAAGGTCTTAATCATGTTAATACATACGGAATCATTCTTGGTCTTGTGGTCGGTAAACCACTTGGAATTTTGCTTTTCTCTTCTGTCGGCGTGACGTCTGGTTTGTGCATGTTACCTAAAAACTTAAAATGGACACATATTTTAGGTGCAGGAATGCTGGGCGGAATTGGTTTTACCATGTCAATATTCATTACGGTTCTTGCTTTCAAAAATCCCGAAGTTATTGTTTTTTCTAAAATAGCGATTCTTATAGCCTCTTTCATGGCTGGACTTATGGGATTTGTTTATTTGAAATACATACTAAACAGATCGAAATAAAATCCCAATAAAAAAATCCCAAACTCCAGTTTGAAAATTGGAATTTGGGATTTTTAATATTTGAAATTTCTTTAAAACCTAACCTTTGATTTGTTTTAAAGAAGTTTTGATTCCTTTAATTAATGATGAACTAAATCCATTGTGTTCCATTTCATTTAAACCGACAATTGTACAGCCTTGAGGCGTCGTTACACGGTCGATTAATTGTTCTGGATGCACTCGTTCTTCTAAAAGCATTTTTGCTGCCCCCTTTACCGTTTGTGCCGCAATTGCAAGAGCAGTATTAGAATCAAATCCAATTTCGATTCCTGCTTGCATAGAAGCGCGAATATAACGTAATGCATATGCAGTTCCGCACGCACCTAAAACTGTTGCTGCATCCATTAGTTTTTCGTCAATTACAGGAGCAGTTCCTAAATCTTGAAACAAATCAACAACTGGCGAAGCATTTGCTGCGTATTTTTCTGGGAAAGAAATACAAGTTGCCGATTCTCCAAACTGTGCAGCAATATTTGGCATAATACGAACAACTGGATATTCAAAATTTGTTTTGGTTTGAAGCATATCCAAAGACAATCCGCTAACCGCCGAAGCAATTGTTTTATTTTGGATAACTGGCAGAATTTCGGCCAAAACAGTATCTACTTGATAGGGTTTTATAGTCAAAATTACAACATCAGCTTCCTCAATGTTGTGTTTATTATCGTTAGAAACAGTAATTCCGTACTCAGATAAATATTGAATACTTGCTGTGTTTCTTCTTGTGACAGTAACTTGGTTGTTTTTCGAGAATTTAGCAATTCCTAAGGCAATAGAAACCCCAAGGTTTCCTCCTCCAATAATGTGTACTTTCATTTTGGTTTGGCTTTAATTTATTTCTGGCTGGTAAACAGCATTTTCCGTCTGCAAATTACGCAGATTTTAGAGATTTTAAATCACTGCAAACGGCTAATTTGTGGCAAAAATCTAGAATCCAAGAATCAGATTTGCTACTCCGAAGTATAACATGATTCCGAATACATCGTTGGTTGTTGTGATAAACGGACCAGTCGCAATTGCGGGATCAATTTTGTTTTTGTTCAAGAAAAGCGGCACTAAAGTTCCTAAAGTAGCAGCAAATAAAATCACGACAATCATCGAAATTGAAATGGCAAACCCAACTAAATACTGCTGATACATGATAGAATGATAACACAATAAAAGAAATGAAATAATACTTCCCGAAATCATCGAAACGGTAATTTCTTTAGTAAAATAAGCACGGCTGAAATCTTTCAATGTTCCATTTGCTAAACCTTGCACTACGATTGCCGAAGCCTGAACTCCAATATTTCCAGCAGTTGCAGAAAGCAAAGGCACAAAAATGATTAATGTTGAATATTTTTGAAAAGTTGCTTCATTGCCTTTTAAAACAAAAGACGCAACAATTTCGATCACCATTCCTATCAAAAGCCAAGGCAGACGCGCTTTGGTCAATTCATAAACACTGTCATTCGATTCAACGTCTTGTGTAATACCGGCAGCTAACTGGTAATCTTTATCGGCTTCTTCTTTGATTACGTCTACGATATCATCGATGGTAATTCTTCCTACCAAGCGACCTAATTCGTCAACAACTGGAATTGCCTCCAAATCATATTTCTGCATGATACGAGCGACTTCAACATCTTCTGTATCAACATTTACAAAATTTAATTTTCGGATATAAACTTCACCAATCTGAGTTTTGGTAGAAGAAGTCAACAAATCTTTAAGAGAAAGTCTTCCTTTTAGTCTGTTTTCATCATCTACTACGTAAATAGAATGTACTCTGGATACATTTTCTGCCTGAATTCTCATTTCTTTAACGCAGGTCAAAACGTTCCAATTTTCATTCACTTTTACAAGCTCTTTACCCATTAGACCTCCCGCCGTATTTTCGTCGTAACGCAAAAGATCAACAATGTCTTTGGCGTGTTCAACATCCAATATTTCAGAGATTACTTCCGCTTTGATTTCCTGCGAAAGTTCTGCGATAATATCGGCGGCGTCATTGGTTTCAAGCTCGTCAAGCTCTTCTGCGATTTCCTTTGGTGAAAGTCGGCTTAAGATATTTTCACGCAGATCCTCTTCCAATTCAAGAAGAATTTCGGCCGTTTTATCACTATCTAAAACCTTAAAGATGTAGGTTGCCTCATCGAAATCTAATTCGTCTAAAATTTCGGCAATATCAGCGTGGTGCAGATCATTAAGTAAAACTTCTAATTCACTGTCGTTTTTCTTATTGATCAGTTCCTCTAACTGGTGTATAAATTCTTTACTAACTTTGAACTCCATCGGTTTCTATTTTTAGAGTTAGTTCAATAAATTCATCGACGCTAAGCTGCTCCGGACGTTTATCAAAGATAGTGTCTTCTCGCAATTTGTCTGATAAATTTAATGTTTTCAAACTGTTACGTAATGTTTTTCGTCTCTGCTGAAAAGCGGTTTTTACAACTGTAAAAAACAACTTTTCGCTACAAGGAAGACTGTAATCTTCCTTTCGGGTCATTCTCATCACACCCGATTTCACCTTGGGCGGAGGAATAAAAACGTTTTCATCAACCGTAAACAGATACTCTGTAGTATAGAAAGCCTGGGCTAAAACGGATAGTATTCCGTAGGTTTTCGAGCCTTTCTTTTCGCAGATGCGCTCGGCTACTTCTTTCTGGAACATTCCCGAAAATTCAGGAATCTGATGTTTAAGATCTAATGTCCTAAAAACAATCTGAGAAGAAATATTGTACGGAAAGTTTCCAATTATGGCAAACTGTTTGTCTTGGTAAACTTCATTTATATTATACTTCAGGAAATCCTGAGAAATAATCTTGTCTTTTAATTTTGGATAATGTGCATCCAAATATGCTACCGATTCGGTATCGATCTCAATAACGTGTGTGGTAATTGGCTTTTCAAGTAAATATTTAGTAAGCACACCCATTCCTGGCCCTATTTCTAGAACCTCCTCATATCCTTTAAGACTTAAAGTATCAGCAATAGCCTTTGCGACACTTTCGTCTTTAAGAAAGTGTTGTCCTAAATGTTTTTTTGCTTTTACTTTTTCCATATTCCTTATTTACTTCCTGCTTTTAATGAGCAGATCCCATAAACGTATTCATAACCATATATTGAAAATGAATAACGTCAAATTGAATTCTTTCTAAACCCGTCAGCAGTCCAATATTAGCTTTGTAACCGAATCTATAGTTTAAAAAATCAACATTCTTATTTTCTTTACTTTTGAAAGTCTTATTTGTATTAAACTTCTCATTATCCTCTTTCAATGAGGCACAAGGACGTGAAGAAGATATGATTGTTTTATTTTGTTTGTAAAAATTGTCAATTTTACTTTTTAACACAGCATATTTTTGATTTACGAATGTATCATAGAATGCCGTATCATTTGTGTCAAAATAATCTTCTTCAGGAATTTCTGCTTTAATTTCATCGATGTACTCAACAATTTCATTCCCCTTATCATAAACCTTTGCTGCAATTCCTGTTGCTTCTCCAAATGTTTCAGGAGATTCCTCATTTTTTATCTTTAAAACTTCATACTTAGAAATGATATAACCCTTTAAAATTTCCTTTGAAGTATATTCAATATCTCTAAATTCATTAAGTTGTAAAATAATAGATTTTGCAGTTTCTTGCTCATTTACCACCTCTTTATTGCTCTGACAAGAAACATTAAGACTTAGCAATAAAAATAAAACAAGCTTTATTGGTAGGTGTTTCATAAACAAGATGACTGGAGAGACACAATTTTTAGTTAGAAATTAATTTTTTTTGCAAATATACCTTTTTTAGGTATTAAGCAGATAGACCTGTTACTTTTAATCTTTAATATTGTTAAATCCTGCAAAATTACTTTTTAAGACAAATTTCACTCGTTCCCAACTAGAAAACACAATTTAAAACTAGTGCTCTGAAATAACTTCCAATTCTGTTCTGAAAGAAAGCATTTTATCAGCAAATAAGCCTAATGCTTCTCTGTGAAATTCTGGTTCATCTTCGATATAAAACTTCTCCAGAGTTTCTTTGCTGTCTGTTATATATTGTACAGAATACGTAATTCCGCCCATTTCTTCTTCAACGAGAACTTTTACAATTCGTGCTGAAGAAAATTTATTAGTAGCCAGAATTTCTGGTATATGTTTTTCCTGCATCCACTTTAACCATTGGTCATGAACGCTTTCGTGTATGTTTGTGGTAACGTTGTAAATAATCATTTTTTTCTAAGGTTCTGAGATGCTATCCCGATAGCTATCGGGACTAAGGTTCTGAGATTTCTCTCAAAACTCAAAACAATCTCATTATTAATTCTTTTCTCTTTGGAATTTGGAATTTAAAAATTGGAGTTTTACAAATTCTTATCCCCTCTTAACTCTCGGTATTTTTTTCTGGCATCAACAAAGTAAATACTGTCTTGATGATTAAAAATTACCTTTTCATATAAAGGCTTTGCCTTTTCTGGATCTTTTAGTTCGTCGTTGTAAATTTCTGCTGAGAAAAACAATGCTTCATCAACATAAATTCCGTCGCTGTGATTGTCAATGATTTGCTGATATTGGCTTAAAGCCGAAGCAAAATCCTTCTGACTTTCGTACACTTTTCCTAAACGAAGCAAAGTTACGGCTTCTATTTCTTGACCTTTAAAGGTTTTTAAAATATTCTGAAACTGCATTATCGCTTCTTGTTTTTTATTCTGATAAATTAAGAAATCCCCCTTTGCAAATGCTTTTAAAGCAACTTGAGTTGAATCGGCAGCGGTATTATCATTAATTAAAAGAAAATATTCTAGAGCGTCATTGGCGATTAACTGCGTATTGGCCGCTTTTAATTCTTTGAATTGTTTATTTGCCCATTCAAAATCACCTTTGTAATAACTTGTTTTAGCTGCTTTCAAACTGGCTTCGTGTGCCATTACATCATTTTTCAAGTCCAATTGAATTTGCGAATAATAAATCAGCGCCTGATTGTACTTTTCTTCTAAAAGCAAAATATCGGCCAGTTCCATTTTAGCGTCAGCTTTTTGATATTCGTTTAGATTTAATTCTAAAGCCTTTTTGATTACTGCCTTTCCTTCTTCTGTCTTTTTCAAATTAAAGGCCAAAAAATGCGCTTGAATGATTTGCAAAGATAAGGTAAAAGGACTGATTTCGTAAGTCGCCAGCAATTGGTTCAATTCCTGATCGATTAACGAATAGTCTTTTTCCTGTGCATTATCGATCTTTATTTGCATTAAATAAGCATTCGACTGAATCAGCAAACCTAAATCTTTGGTATTTTGAAGAATGAAATTCAGGATTTCAACAGCTGTTTCGTCATCGTTTTCATTCATCGCAAACTGACTCAAATTAACAATGCTCATTAACGATTCTGGTTCGCGTTTGTAAATGGCTTTTTCTTGAATAAAGGCTTTTCCAAATTCTTTCTGCTGCACATAAAACCAGCTTAAATAATGATTCCAGAAAACATCCTGATCTTTTTGAGTTCTTAAGATTAATGCTTTTCGCATTGCATCTTTAAAAGCTGTATTATCGGTTTCGCCATTCATGAATCTTGACAATTGCGTCTGAATCAAATTGGTGTTTTGCGGATTTGCAAAAGATTCTGTCAACAACAAATCAATCATTAAATCGGTTTTACCTAACTGTCCGTACAGCATTCCGATTTGAAAATTAAAATTGAAATTGGGCTGAATCTGCATTGCAGTCTGATACGCTTTTAAAGCATATTCTAGCAATACTTTTTTCTCAAACGAACTAGCAATTCCGTAAACATCATTCGGATTTACCTTTATTTTTTCAATTGCCTGTTCGTAGTAATTTTTGGCTTTCGCGTCATTTTTCTGTAACTGGAAATTGTATCCTAACTCCACCAAAAAAACACCTTGTTTATAGCGATTGTATCGATCTTGAATAGCTTTTTCGGCATTCGCGAATTGCTGTAACTGCTGATAACATTCGACAGTTCTTAAAAAATACTGCGTATTAGAGGGCGCATTTTTCAAAAGCTCTTCATAACTGATTTTAGCTTTATCAAAATCACCTTTATCGTAATAATATTGTGCCAGCTGCTCGTTTTGTGCAAACGCAAAACCAGAACATAACAAAACGATACCAATCAATATGTTTCTCATATTTTTTAAGTTTTCAGTCGCAATCCCAGTTTTCAGTCAATACCTAAAATTATAAACTGGAAAAATTTAAGCTTCCAGTTACTGTAAACTATCACTGTAAACTGAGACTTTTCTAGTTTTCCAAAAAATCAGAGCTAAACCAATTAAAATAAATGGAACACTTAAGATCTGTCCCATATTAATCAGCATATTGTTTTCAAAAGCTTCTTGATTTTCTTTAAAAAATTCAATTATGAAACGAGCTGTAAATAATAAAGTTAAGAAAGTTCCAAAGATTAATCCTTGTGCATTTCTAATTTTTTCTGATTTATACATGTAAAATAGAATTCCGAAAATCAGTAAATACGCAAAAGCTTCATACAATTGTGTTGGATGTCTCGGAATCAAATCATCTCTTTCAAAAACCACTCCCCAATTTCCATTAGTTGGTTTTCCATAGATTTCAGAATTCATAAAATTTCCCAATCTAATAAATGTACCCGTTACAGGAACTGCAACAGCCATTTTATCTAAAAGTCCTAAAAATTGCACTTTGTATTTTCTGCAGTATAAAATCATTGCCGTAAGTACTCCAATAGAACCTCCGTGACTTGCCAAACCTTGATAACCCACAAATTGATAAACTCCTTTTATTTTCTGAATCGGCAAAAGGATTTCTATCGGATGTTTTAAGAAATACTCTGGTTCGTAAAAGAAACAATGCCCAAGTCTGGCTCCTAAAACCGTTCCAACAATTACATAAATCAATAATGTATCGAGATTATCTAGCGAAAGATTTTCTTTTTTATAAATATTTCTAACAATGTAAAAGCCTAAAAGAAGTCCGCAAGCAAAAAGAGCTCCGTAATATTTTAAAGGAAAACTATCTGTAATCCAGAAAATAACAGGATCTACGTTCCAGTTTAAAATTCCATTCATCATGCTCCGTTTTTTAATTTCTATAAATTAAGAAAACCTAACAGGTTTTAAAGTCTGTTAGGTTTGTATCTTAAAAACTATCTTTTTTAGTTTATAATATCAAATCCACAGTAAGGACGTAAAACTTCTGGGATTACGATTCCTTCTGGAGTTTGGTAATTTTCAATAATTCCAGCTAAAACTCTCGGAAGCGCTAATGAACTTCCGTTAAGTGTATGTGCCAGCTGATTTTTTCCGTCTTTGTCTTTGAAACGTAATTTCAAACGGTTTGCCTGGAACGTTTCAAAGTTAGAAACAGAACTGATTTCTAACCAGCGATCTTGAGCAGTAGAAAATACTTCAAAATCGTAAGTCAAAGCAGATGTGAATCCCATATCGCCACCGCAAAGACGTAACACTCTGTAAGGCAATTTTAATTCTTTTAAAATGCCTTTCACATGTTCTACCATTCCGTCTAAAGCTGCATAAGAATTATCAGGATGTTCGATACGAACAATTTCTACTTTATCAAATTGGTGTAAACGGTTTAATCCGCGAACGTGTGCCCCATAAGAACCTGCTTCACGACGGAAACATGGCGTATAGGCTGTCTGTAAAACAGGCAATTCGCTTTCGTTTAAAATCACATCGCGGAATAAATTGGTTACTGGAACCTCAGCCGTTGGAATTAGATATAAATCGTCAATTCCAGCGTGGTACATCTGCCCTTCTTTATCTGGCAATTGACCTGTTCCGTAACCAGAAGCTTCGTTTACCAAATGTGGCACCTGAACTTCATTGTATCCTGCAGCGGTGTTTTTGTCTAAAAAGTAGTTGATCAAAGCACGCTGTAACTTTGCACCTTTTCCTTTATAAACAGGGAATCCCGCGCCCGTGATTTTTACACCCAATTCGAAATCGATGATATCGTATTTCTTAACCAATTCCCAGTGAGGCTGTGCGCCTTCGTGCAAAGCTGGAATATCTCCTTCTTGGAAAACATTCAAATTGTCATCTGGAGTTTTTCCTTCAGGAACAATATCGGCTGGAAGGTTTGGTAATGTGTATAATTTATTGGTCAACTCAACAGCCAAAGCTTCTGCTTTTTCGCTCAGTTCTTTACTTTTTTCTTTTAGTGAAACTGTTTTTTCTTTTAAGATTGCTGCTTTAGCTTTCTCGCCAGCTTTCATCAATTCACCAATATCTTTGGACAATTTATTAGATTCTGATAAAGTATTGTCTAATTCCACCTGTGCAGCACGACGATTTTCGTCTAATTGAACCACCTCTTCAACAACGCTTTTAGCATCGATATTTCGTTTTGCTAAAGCTTTGATTACTTTCTCTTGATTTTCTCTAATAAATGCAATTTGTAACATAGCTTGATTTTTATAACTATTGTATTTTTTATAACGGAAGCAAATTTAAGGAAATGTTTGTTAACAATAGGTCAAAGTTTTGCAGTAAAACAGAAATCCCCTATAAACAGCAAAAGCACCGTAAAAGTGCTCTTGATGTTATTTGAATTTTTTTTGAATTTTATTCTAAAAAACGGAGTCTATCATCTCTATGAAAAGCATATTCTCGTCCGTTATACTTTATTTTTTCTAATTCCTTTTTAATTTTCAAGTCACTTTTTTCTTCAATTCCATTTTCTAAATCACTCTCTATTGCTTCTTCATAAGAAAAGTTTTTAGATATGATCAAATCAAAATAACCATTGGTTTTATGATCAGAAAAGCTCATTCCGGTTTCTAAAGTTTCTATCTGAAAAGTTCCATTTCCGTTAGAATCGCCATTGCTTAATCGAATTGGATATTCGTATAAAACCTTTTTTATCTCTTTATCGGCCAAAGTTACTAGTGTAAATTTCTTTTCTGAATATAGAACAATTCGACTGCTCGCATTGGCTTCGGTATAAAAAGCAATTGCTGGAGTAGTTTCATTTAGAAAAACCAGATCTTTCAAAATATGTGATTTCGAAAACTGAATAGCTTCATTATCATAATAACCTAAATTATCATCAAACTCTTCGGCAATTACGCTTCCGTCTTCACGGTTTACAAATAAGTATTTACGCTGAAAATAATTCCCCAGCTCATTGTCGTTATCATTAGTTCTGAATGCTTTTTTATCGTGCGAAACAGTTGTCAGGACAAAAAAAGCAGTTTGGTCGTCGTAATTGATAGAACTTGTTTCTTTAATTTTAATATCTGAATATTTGATTTTGAGATTGGATGCCACTTTAGAAAGCAACTCCAGATTCATTTCTTTTGAATCTTCAATCTCGTCCAGATTTTTAAAAATGAGTTTTTTTATCTGTCTTTTACTAAAACCAAGTTCCGTTTGCGAAAGAAGTTCTTGATCTTGAACTTGAGCATTGTCTTGAACCTTTTCATGTTTCCCACAGGAAAATAAAAACATCAAAACGCCGCTTAAAAGAATCGTTTTTTTCATAGGCTTTGATTTGTTAGAAATTTAGGGTATTTCAAATATATAATTTTCTTACAAACCTCAGCAGGAAAATTAAAATTTAATCTCTCTTAATTTCGTGTCCTACAAACTCTTCCAGTGTTTTAAACATTTCGTCGACCGAAAGCACTTCTGTATCCGGATGCGATTTTAAAAATGCAGCATTCAATTCCGTCAGATTTTCGTCCAATTCAAAATAAACATTGTTATTTAGCAAGTCTTTAAAAGCGTTCGGAGCCTCATATTTATCTTTTAGAAATTTTCCTAATTTAATGTTACTCTGCAAACGCAATTTGCGGCTTTGTTCTTTAAACAATTCCAAATGCTTTTGGGCACCAATTAAAGCTAAGCCTTCTTCGATTAATTCGTTCAGTTCTTTATTCCAGCCCGAATCATGAACAAACTTCGAAAAATTTCCTTCAGCATATTTCGAAGCATAAAAATCTAAATAATAACTCATTAACGCATCTTCGTGAATTAAATCGTCGTCTATTTTTTCTTCGCGCATTAAATTGATTACCGAAATATTCGAATTTACAACGTCTTGAGGGTTTTCGCTGTTTGCCGCCGTTTCTGAAATAATGATTTTACCGAATTCCATTTGAATGTTTATTTAAAAAATTGTTTTGCAAAGTTGAGGGAAATAATTGAATGTTGCTTTTCAAACTTATTTATTTTGCGTTATTTTTTATGCCGTTTAACGTAAAAAACAGTCTTTTTGACAAGAAATACAATTTTTCTGCTTTTTCTTCGTTTGTCCTTACAATCTTTAACATAAATTCCCGTTATCAATATAAATTAAAAAGTTTGTCAAAAATTGATTACCTTTAAGCAACCATTTATAAAAAACCACATCTGTTTAATAAACAAGACTTTACACCAAAGTTTTCCTAGCTAAAACCAAAAACGTGAAACAGATTTTATTAATATTTAGCATCCTGGTTTTGCTGGTTGGCTGTGACAATGATGATTTGCCACAGTCCGACGTTCCTTTTGCGCTAGTAGGTAAAGGAGATTCTTTTGCAAACGACCAAAGCCTCGCTCAAAGACATTTGGTTATTAAAGATGCTAAAACGTGGAATAATTTTTTGAAAGAAATGAATATTTCAAGTGCTAAAATAAAAGGTTTTAAAGAAACTAATATTGATTTTAGCCAATATCAGGTTATTGCCGTTATTGATAAAACACAACCCAATGACGGGCATTCGATTGATATTGTAGAAATGACCGAAAACCGCAATACTATAATCGTAAAGGTAGAGAAATTAAAAAACGGAAATCTCACCAAGAAATCTTCTAGACCTTATGACATTGTAAAAACAGCAAAAACAGATAAAAAAGTGGTTTTTGAGCAGTAATAAATCTTCTCAAAGTTTTAAACTGATAAAAAACTTACTGTTAATTTCCTGTATTTTCTGTTAGTAAGACTTTCAATTCATTGGTTTTCACATACGCTGCAAAACGTCCAGACAACAGCAACATCTCTTTTTCTTCGGGAGTTATTTTTAACTTGGTTTCGATATGTGACGTATACTCGTAAAGCATTAAAAGTTCTTTTGCATCAAAATCTTTAAACTTTTCTTTGTCCAAACTAGAAAGCTGTAGCTGACTGTATTTGTCCTTTTGAAAACTATCTTCTCCAAACTTTTCAATCAATTCTGCTTTAAAATTATCATGAATTTTTAGCCAGCTTGCGGCTTCGTCATCAGTATTTTTCAGTTCTGTTACCAAATCTTCATAAGCCTTGTTTTTATTTAACTTTTGAAGATATTCTTTTAAAGTTGTAAAACCAATAATCTGATAATTGGAAATCGGTATCTTGTATCGTTCCAAAACATTTTCGACATCTTTTTCAAAAGTCATATATCTGGTTTGAACCGTGTACAAAGAAGCAGTTTCTAACAACGAGATAAGTCTGATTTTTTCATCATTTATAAAAGGAGCTTTTTTCCCCTGTCCTAAACAATCAATAAAAAGTGCTTTTTTGTTTTTGTCTTTTACTTTTGTATCGTTATGAAGAAGTTCAATCAACGTTTCATAACCCATATTATCAGACGCCCCACCATCAATTACACATAAAATTTTATCCTGATTTTTAATCCCGAATTTGGTTTTAGGAAGAACTCCAGGAAAAGCAGAACTTGCTGTAATAGCATACGTCAGCGGAAAATCATAACCATTGTTAATCTCATTTTCGTCAAGCGAAAGCTGTGCTTTATTTGGAGCAAGAGACGAATTGATTTTCAAAGCCCGAATAATATGTGGCATAAACGGAAATCGTTCACCGTTGTTATAAGCCGTTCCATTGGCAACCATTATGGGTAATTGCGGATTTTGCTTGCTGTCCTTCGGAATAAAAAAATCAGACAAAAGCATTTGTGTTCTAAATTTATTCTGATTCTCTGGATTTGTGCTGTCGTATTGCAAAACCTCCAAATCTAATCGCTGCGCCATCGAGATTTTTTCTCCTTTTTCGTTTCGGCTGTTGTTCAAAAGAGAAAAAAGCGAAGCCGATTTACTAACATCCGCTTTAAATGCATCGGCTTTAGAAAAATAAAATTCGTTGAACGAACAATTATCGTATTGCAATTTGTTTTTAAAAATGGTCAAATAATATCCCGCAGCATAACAGCCTCCAGAAACAGTAGAGAAATAATCAATTTCATTCAAGAAATTACGATTCGTGTTTTCTTCCTTAATTTCTTCTAAACCCAAAAGAACGCCCATACCAAAAAACTGTGCTCTTGATCCACCACCCGAAATTCCCACTCCTAAAGCAATATTTGGATTCTGAAGTCGGCTATCACGATCCTGAACCGACTTATATTCGCTTAAATCAACCGCAGGAATTGAGTTATAATTGATTTCTGAAAAGAGATTTATTTTGTTTTGGGCGATTCCTTCGTTTATTATAAAAAGGAAAAAGAATCCTAGAGAAAGACCTTTAATTTTCATTCTAATTCCATTTAATTACTATCTATTCAACATTAAATAATCGCAATATATACGAGAGTTCGTAAACAATAAAAAGCACAGCTAAAATAGCGTGAAACTTTTTATTATTTATTTTTATTGCAAATAAACACAACACAATATGGCTTATAACCCGAACAAAATATTCGCTTTGATTATATAAAAAATAATCGCCACCTTTGATTGCCGTATCGACTATATCGGCTCCAAAACTTAGTGCCAAAACCGAAAAAAACCATTTTTTTCTGGAATAAAAATAATCTTCATATCCTGAATAATCTACTAAATCGTCGGGGTAAAGAATGGCGCATAGCAAATAATAAATCAAGATATAGCAGATAATAAAGAAATAATCTGCAAAATACCATTCATGGATTAATTTTAGATTAAACTCCCACCACCAAAAGTGAATAAGCATCAAGAATACATAAAATACCCATAAAGCATGCACAAAATAAAATTTCTTGCGTCCGGGATGCTGGATAAAAATTACGGAACCTTTTATAAGATGCGTTAAACTCAAACCTAAAATGATTCCGATAATTGATTTAACATGCGTAAGTTCTTCCATAAAACATTATTTACAACGAAATAAAATTAATTGAATTAATCCAAAATGAAATGTTTACTAATTGATTTTTAACTTTTTCTGATTCTATTTTTTGATTTATAAAGCAAATTTTTAATGGAAAAGTAATATTAAAATAACCACGAAAAGCAAAACCGATTCCTGAAATACAAGAATAAACAGTAAATTTATTGCATTCAAACTCCGTTTAGCAGTAAAAACAGAAAAGTATGGGTCAAAGAAAAGTATTAGAATATTACGTTTTAGACGTATTCTCAAACGAGAGCTATAAAGGGAATCCGCTTTCTGTGGTTTTTACAGATGGAAATCTAAAACTAGAAACTTATCAGGATATTTCTAGAGAATTTCGCTATTCTGAAACCTCCTTTGTTTATTATTCTACAAAAGAAAAATCGCTTGTAGTACGTTCGTTTACTCCAACAGGAATCGAAATTGATGGTGCAGGACATAATTTATTGGGCGCAGTCTGCGGTGCTTTGCTAAAAGGACTTCCTATTTTTGATGAGCAAAATGAAAGTGAGCCTTTTGTAATTATGAAACATTCGGCAATTCCAGTAACGGTTAGTTTTGATCTGGATAATTTTTCTCCCGTTGTTCAAATGCATCAGAAATCGGCTGTTATCAAGCAAGAAATTCCAACCTACAAAATTGCAGTAGCGCTGGGCTTAAAGATTGAAGATTTGGATGTAAATGCTTTTGTGCCAACAATAGTTAAAACAGAAGTTGCACATACCATGGTTCCTATAAAAAACAGTCAGATCCTTAACAGTTTTGTTCCCGACAGTCAGCTTTTAATCGAAATTTCGAAAGAATATAATTTTGAAGGATTTTATTGTTTCACCCCAGCTGAAGAAGGTTTAGATCATATAGTCGAGACAAGGTTTTTTAATCCGATAATCGGTATAAACGAAGATCCTGCAACAGGAACCGCAGCAGGACCTTTAATTGGTTTTTTAACGCAAAAGAAATTCACTAAATCTGATAAAGAATATAAAATTCTTCAAGGCGTAAAATTAAAACAGCCCTCAATGATTGAAGTTATGAATCGGGAAGAAGATATTTTAGTAGGTGGTTCTTCGATTATTACGATGAAGGGTGAACTTTATATATAAAAAAAAGCTGCATCTCGAAAATGCAGCTTTTTTTATATTCAAAACCAAATACAAGATTTAGTTTGTTTTCATTGGCGGTAAATCGAACGCTTTTGAATCGTGTTCGAAATTATTACGGTGCGCTCCATCGCAAAATGGTTTGTTTGCAGAATGTCCGCAACGGCAAAGTCCTAATGCTTGTCTTCCTTGCAAACCGTAAAGTGTTCCTTCTGGATCCATGATTTCAAAATCGCCTTCAATTTTTATTGATCCATTTTTATTGATGATTAATTTTGTCTTGCTCATAAACTTGTTTTTTTCGGATGCAAAGATTGCGAAATATATTCTCATTTATAAGCGGTAATCGTAGTTTAAACTGGTTCTATTTTATTGAAGGTTTTGCCACGAAGACGCGGAGGCGCAAAGTTTTTTTTTAAAGAATCGAAGTTTCCTAAATAAACATCTGCCAAAATCTGCGTGAAACAATAAATCTTAGCGTCTTTGTGCCTTAGTGGCAAAAACCTACAGCGTCTTGTAAACAAAATTCTTAAATTTCACACTTCCCTTTCCAATCGAACAAAGGCCAATTCTTAATCCCAAAAACCCGCTTAAGACATTATGATTATATCCTGAAACTTCTACCGAGTTTTCGATTTTTTTCCAGTCTTTTCCGTCTAAACTATAAAACATATCTACGGTATTTTTAATGTTTTTAAGTTTTAAAAAGACTTTTCTATTATGTGTGTTTTTTTCTGTTGGAAACTGCCATCCTCTCAAATTTGCCAAAATATTGTTTTGATCGGCTAATATTCCTGAGTAATATTTATTGTCATAAAAAAGAACTAAACCGCCTGTTGCGTCACCTTCTATTTCCATTTCAACTTCGGCAGAATAAGAATGGCCGCCAGGAACAACTACAAGAGGAGAACTGTTTCCAACTCCGTCGCCTTTTCCTTCAATAGTCAAGGTGCTATTCGCAACTTTAAATCTTGAACTCTCCACTCCGTTGTAAAACTTCCATTGCGGTTTTAAAGCCGATCCTGAGAAATTATCGCTTAAAGAAAACTCAGTAAGCGTTTTTCCTTCAGGTTTCGCAATAGGTTTATCGGTTTCGATATGATCTGGAACTTTATACCAACCGTCTTTTGTCCATTCTACAGGCTGAAGTAAAGTTTGACGTCCTAAATTGTAGTAATCCTTTTCGTAACCGTGAAAAATCATCCACCATTTTCCGTTTACATCTTCAAAAACGGTGCTATGCCCTTTTGACCACCAAGTTTCAGAACTGCTATTGGTTCGTACAATTGGGTTATAAGGCGAGTTTTCCCAAGGACCAAGTGGCGATTTTGATCGAGCCGAAATCACCATATGACTTGTCGCTGGGCCAGCTGTTCCGCCTTCAGCAACGGTCAAATAATAATATTCTCCTCGCTTGAATAATTTCGGCCCTTCCATACAGAAACATTCAATGCTCCATTCGCGCGGAATTTTCCAACCATCGTAAACGTGTTTTAATTCGCTTGTTACCGAAAGTCCGTCTTTTGATAAAGCAACATAACCTCCGTTACTAAAATATAAGAATCTATTTCCTTTATCATCTGTAATATGTCCAGGATCAATATTTCCGATTTTCAAATCTACAGGTTCGCTCCAAGGTCCATTGATAGAATCTGCTGTAACGACAAAATTGGTATTATTGGCAGGAAAATAGATGTAGTATTTGTTGTTGTACTTAATTAAATCTGGCGCCCAAACGGCTCCAACATATTTATGAAGCGCATTGGTTACAGGCTCCCAATTCATCAAATCGGTCGAATGCCAAATTAAAAGTCCAGGGTAATAATCGAACGAAGAATGAACGACATAATAATCTTTTCCGTCTCTCAATAAACTCGGATCAGGATAATCTCCCGCAAAAATTGGGTTTGAATATTGTCCTTGCTTTAAATTCTTTTCTGATTGTGATTGAGAATAACCGTAATATGTAAACAATACTAAAATGGCTAAATATATTTTATTCATGTTTCTGATATTTTTTTTTCAAATATAGTCAAAAAGACCATAAGATATAATTGGCCACAGATTAAAAGGATTAGAAATGATTTGTGAATTGCCTCCAGCTTTAGCTGGATATAATAATTAGATTGCTACAAAATGGCTTTAGCCAAAAATGAGACTATTTGGCTAAAGCCCTATCTCTTTTTATTACAGAACCTCCAGCTAAAGCTGGAGGCAATTCACATTTCAAACTAAAATCTTTTTAATCCTTTTATCCCGATAGCTATCGGGAGCGGCTAAATAAAAACTTAGCCAATCTTTGTCGAGCTGCTTGCGAAGGATTTCTCCTTACGTCGAAATGACAATATTGAGGAAAAACTCAGTGAATCTTTGTGGAATCCTCTGCGAATCTCTGTGAAAATAAAAGTGAATCTCTGCGTAATATTAAAATCTCAATTCTATTGCTTATTTTTGCACTCAATAAAATTGAGTTATGACACAGAATCCAAAGAGATATACGATCACGGCGGCATTACCTTACACCAACGGACCTATTCATATTGGTCACTTGGCTGGGGTTTACGTGCCTGCAGATATATATTCGAGATATTTAAGATTGCAAGGAAAAGATGTAGCATTTATCTGCGGAAGCGATGAACACGGAGTTGCAATTTCGATGAAAGCCAAAAAAGAAGGAGTTACGCCACAAGAAGTTATTGATAAATATGATGGAATTATTCGTAAATCGTTTGCTGATTTCGGAATTTCATTCAACAATTATTCTAGAACTTCTGCTAAAATTCATCACGATACCGCTTCAGAATTCTTTAGGACTTTGTACGATAAAGGCGATTTTATTGAAGAAGTTACCGAGCAATTGTACGATGCAAAAGCAAATCAATTTTTAGCAGACCGTTTTGTGGTTGGAACTTGTCCAAAATGTGATAATCCAGAAGCTTACGGAGATCAGTGCGAAAAATGCGGATCTACTTTGAATGCGACAGATTTGATCAATCCGAAATCGACAATTACGGGAGAAACTCCTATTCTTAAAGAAACAAAACACTGGTTTTTACCTTTAGATAGATATTCTGATTTCTTAACAGAATGGATTTTAGTCGGACATAAAAACGACTGGAAACCTAACGTTTACGGACAAGTAAAATCTTGGATCGACGGCGGATTGGAGCCTCGTGCTGTAACGCGTGACCTTGATTGGGGAATTGATGTTCCTGTTGAAGGTGCTGAAGGAAAAAAACTTTACGTTTGGTTTGATGCGCCTATCGGTTACATTTCTTCTACAAAAGAATGGGCAGCGCGCGAAGGAAAAGATTGGGAACCGTATTGGAAAGATGAAGAAACTAAATTGGTTCACTTTATCGGAAAAGACAATATTGTTTTCCACTGTATCATTTTCCCAGCGATGCTTAAAGCTGAAGGAAGCTATATTTTACCAGACAACGTCCCAGCAAATGAGTTTTTGAACTTGGAAGGAAACAAACTTTCGACTTCTAAAAACTGGGCGGTTTGGTTACACGAATATTTAGAAGAGTTTCCAGATAAACAAGATGTTTTGCGTTATGCGTTAACATCAAATGCGCCTGAAACAAAAGATAACGATTTTACTTGGAAAGATTTCCAAGCTAGAAATAACAACGAATTGGTTGCTATTTTTGGAAACTTCGTAAACCGTGTTGTGGTTTTAACCAACAAATATTATGACGGAATTATTCCAACGCCGAACGAATTTACAGAAGTTGACGAACAAACTTTAGCAGAATTAAAAGCGTATCCAGCCGTGATTTCAAGTTCGGTGGAACGTTACAGATTCCGTGAAGCTTTGGGCGAATTGATGAATGTTGCTCGTTTAGGAAACAAGTACCTAGCAGACGAAGAGCCTTGGAAAGTAATGAAAGACAATCCAGAACGCGTAAAAACTCAAATGTATGTGGCGTTGCAAATTGCTGCTGCGTTGAGCGTTTTGGCAGAACCATTTTTACCTTTTACAGCTGCTAAATTGTCAAGAATATTAAATTTAGGCGATTTGAAAGAACACTTTAAAGGATTTAGCAAATTCTTAAAAGAAAACCATCCTGGAGCTACAGATATTATTTTGGACAAAACATTAGGTTGGAATGACATTTCTGAAAACTCAGATTTAATACCGGCGGGACACAAAATTGGCGAAGCAGAATTGCTTTTCGCTAAAATTGAAGACGAAGAAATACAAAAACAAATAGACAAATTGGAAGCGACAAAAACTGCAAATATTGCTGAAAACCAAAAAGCAGAACCACAAAAAGATTTAATTCAATTTGAGGATTTTGCGAAAATGGATATTCGTATCGGAACTATTTTGGAGGCTGAAAAAATGCCAAAAGCAAACAAACTTTTGGTTCTAAAAGTAGATACAGGAATCGATGTTCGTACGATTGTTTCAGGAATTGCTGAAAGTTTTTCACCAGAAGAAATCATCGGAAAACGTGTTTCTGTATTAGCAAACCTTGCTCCAAGAGCTTTACGCGGTGTTGAAAGTCAAGGAATGATCTTGATGACAACAAACGCTGAAGGAAAACTGGTTTTTGTAAATCCAGATGCTGATGCGCCGAATGGAGCGACAGTAAATTAAGTTATATAATATCATATAAGAAAAGCATGAATTGTTAATTTTTAACCAATTCATGCTTTTTACTTTTAAAAGCAGTAAATCTTTCAAATTATTGCAAAAAGTAAGATATTCGTAAAAATATTTTTTATGAAAAAAACTTTACTTTTACTACTTCTTTTTCTTTTTACAAAATCGTACTCAACCCCACGAAATAAGATTGATTCTGTTATAGCCAAATTAGATTCTATTAATGTTAGAACCCAAGATCAAATTTTAAAAATAAAAAAGGAAAATGACTCCTTAATTAAGCGAATAGATCAAATTGAAAAAAAAGATTATAAATCAATTGAGGTTATTGAAAAAGTTAATGATTTTTACGATAAATCTTGGAATAAATTAATCGCTTTCCTAAGCATTGCTGGATCACTAATATTAGTTGTCGTTCCATATTTACAAAATAAGAATTATGAAGAGAAAATTACTCTTAAAACAAAAGAATTAGAAGATTTAACAAATAGAAAAGTAACTGAGTTAGAATTAAAAATAATCGGCTTTCATAAAAAACAATTTGAACAACTTAAAAAAGAGATTACTTTATCACAGGAAGAATTAAATAAAAATATTAGAAATGAAATTCAATACTTGCAAGGATTAATTTTTGCTTTAAGAGGCATGTTCTCTCTAAGAGACAAAAACTATGACATGTATTTTCGACAGTATATAGCAGCTCTAAATCTATTTATCGGACTAAACAAGAATTCCGATATCGAAGCTGTACTTAAAGCAATCAATATGAATATTAATAAATGTATTAAAGAAGAAATCAAAATAAATCAACATACAAAATCTCAAATTGATAAGCTTATAATAAATTTAGAAAAGGATTACTATGAAATTTTTCCTCAAATGATTGATAAATTAAAAACCGAAAGTTTAAAATTGATCATCAGCTAAAAAAACATTTATATTCCGATATACTTTAAATTTTATTTTGTAAGTTTGAACTGACAAAATATTTAAAAGACTTTCGATAATAAATTTATTTAAAGTAACAATAAGCGAAACCCTCGTCATGGTGCTGGAGCGGGAAACTGCCCTTGATCTATTCTTTTGAATATTTTGTCACACCTAAAATGAGGGTTTCGTGCGTTTAAAATTTTCGATCATGACAGAGGAAAATCAAAAACCGACACACCACGATGTAATTCCATCAATGGCAAAATTTCTTTCAGACTTATGGTTTGAAGGAGATTTTAGAGAACAGCACCATTATTTGTCTGAAATTTTCAAGCGAATTCTTGAAACAGATTTGGGAGATGACAAAGAGCTAAGATCAAAAATGATGGAATGCATCAAAACCAGTGAAATGCTTGCCGAAACACTCGAACCCTTTTCGGATAAACAAATTCAGAAAGCCTGCAGTAAAATTTTAGCTGCTTAAAACAACAAAAAAGCGTGACCCGATTACTATTTTTAATCGATTCGCGCTTTTTCCTTTCAAAATAGTCGCTTTCTAAGTTATCTTTGAAAAATAATACACGATTAAAATTCATTCAATGAAACTCACCAAACCAAGATTAGCCTTAATCTGCGGTATACTCTGCATATCTATTTTCCCGATATTGGTAAAATTACGTTTAACACCAGGATTAATTTCGGCTTTTTACCGAATGTTTTTTGCTGTGGTGCTGCTTTTGCCTTATGTTATTTTCAGCGGAAACTTTAAACTTCCAAAGCTAAAATTTGCTCTTTTGGCAATACTTTGCGGTGTTTTATTCTCGTCTGATGTTGCAGTTTGGAATATCGCCATTCAGGCATCAAGCGCGACTCAGGCTTCGTTGCTGACCAATTTATCTCCAGTTTGGGTTGGAGTTGGTTCTTTCTTTTTTCTAAAAGCAAAACCTGCCACAAACTTCTGGATTGGAACATTGGTCGCTTTATTCGGAATGGTAACTTTAGTCGGTTTTGAGTTTTTTATCGATTTAAACTTCGATAAAGCATTTCTATTTGCCGTTTTATCGGGCATTCTGTATTCCATTTATCTTTTGGTCAGCAAAAATGTACTTTCAGAAGTCGATGTTCTTTCTTTTATGACGATTAGTTTATTTGCTTCAAGCATCTATTTAGGAATTTTATGTTACGCATTAGGCGAATCTTTCACCGGATTTTCAAATACTGGCTGGTTTGTTCTCGTACTTCAAGCGGTTATTTGTCAATTATGCGCTTGGCTTTCGATTAGTTATGCGACTCAGCACATGCGTGCAACGAGGGTTTCACTAAGTTTATTAAGTCAAGCTGTAATTACCTCAATTTTAGCTTGGTTGTTTTTGGAAGAACAAATAACTTTACAGATGGTTTTTGGCGGAATCATTCTGCTTTTCGGAATCCGAATTACATTTTACGATAAAACGATTTCTTTGAAAGGGCTTTTTTCTAAGTAAAGAACAGCTCACAGATTTCCACAGATTTCCACAGATTTAAAGGATTAACACAGATTATTAATTAATTTTTAAAAAAAATCTTTTTAATCCCAATAATCTGTGGCAAAAAAATCTCTCGCAGATTCTGCAGCTCAAACTGATTTATTTTCTATCTTAACAGAAGGCATTAGAAAAAAAATTAGTGATAATTCGTGAAATTCGTGGCAAAAAAACCTGAAACAAAGAAAACCTTAAACTTGAAACAAAAACACCATGTTACATAAAACTAAAATACCAAACTTAAAAGTAATCGCATTTGATGCCGATGATACTTTGTTTGTCAACGAACCTTATTTTCAAGAAACCGAACATAAATTTTGCGCTTTGATGGAAGATTACCTTTCGCATCAAGGCATTTCGCAGGAATTATTTAAAATAGAAATTGCCAATCTGCCTTTGTACGGTTACGGAATTAAAGGTTATATCCTTTCAATGATTGAAGCAGCAATGAATATCTCGAATAATACCATTCCGATGGAAGTCATTCAAAAGATCATTCAATACGGAAAAGAGTTATTAGAAAAACCTATTGAGCTTTTGGACGGAATTGAAGAAACGCTTGCTGCTTTAAAAGGCAAATACAAATTGGTTGTTGCAACAAAAGGCGATTTAAAAGATCAACACAGCAAATTGCATCGTTCTGGTTTAGGGCATTATTTCCATCATATCGAAGTAATGTCAGACAAACAAGAAATCGATTATCAGAAACTTTTAGGCCGATTAGATATTGAGCCACATGAATTTTTGATGATCGGAAATTCATTAAAATCAGATGTTCTGCCTGTTTTAGGAATTGGCGGTTATGCCGTTCATATTCCGTTTCACACTACTTGGGAACACGAAAAAATTAATCACACTATAGAACACGAACACTTTAGTTCATTTGAAACTATTGCAGAAGTGGTTCCGAATTTATTATAATGAAAACACTTTTAGACCTAGAAAATTGGAATAGAAAAGAGCATTTTGCCCATTTCAAACAAATGGAAGAGCCTTTTTTTTTTGGTGCTACTGTAGAAATCGACTGCACTAAAGCGTATCAAACCGCAAAAAGCATCGGTGCTTCTTTTTTCATTTTCTATTTGCATAAAACTTTGGCTGCGGTAAACGCCATTGAAAATTTTAAATACCGAATTTCAGAAGACAAAATATACATTAACAACCAAATAGATGCGTCGGCAACTATTGGTCGTGAAGATGGCACTTTTGGGTTTTCTTTAATTGAATATCACCCAGATTTTAAAACATTTGAGCAAATTGCCTTAACTGAAATCGAACGCATTCAAAACACAACTGGGCTTTTTACGAGATCTTTTGATGATGATAATCTGATTCATTTTTCGGCAATTCCGTGGCTGAATTTTAGTTCGATAACCCATGCACGCAGTTTTACGTATCCAGACAGCTGTCCGAAAATTTCGTTTGGCAAAATGATGGTTTCCGAAACTGGAAAAAGAACCATGTCGATGGCCGTTTATGTGCATCACGGTTTGATGGACGGAATACATGTTGGCCAGTTTGTAGATCTTTTTCAAGAGCTTATGAATCAATAATAAGCGGAATGATTTTTGCGCCCAAAAACTTATGAAACGAATTGTCCTTTTTCTGTTTTTAATTTCTAGTACTGTTGTGTTAAGTCAAACAGTGTTGACTTCTTATTCCATTGATTTAAAAAACAAATTAGGCCAGTCCGAAATCATGACGGGAGAAAATACCACAACTCACGATGTATTTGTTTTTGCCGCAAGCGCAGACAGTCTTTCGATATTAAAATACAATAGCGCTTTATTCTTAAGAGATAAATTTGTTACTTCTCGCCAATACACCGAAAACAGATCCTTGATGGGATACAGTTTCAGCGAAGATGGGAATCCTACTTTATATTGGTTTTCTCAAGAAGAAAAAACAATCATTCTGATTAAATATTACTTGGAAAACAAAACTTCGAGGGCATTAAAATTTCAAATTCCGCTTGAAGACAACTATCTCTTAACGCAATATCAAAAAGATAACAATTTCTATTTATTGCTCCAAAGCAAAACAAAACAGGCATTGACTGCTTTTGTTTTTAAAAACGGAATGGCAGAGGAAAGGTTTCTCGATTTCAGTTCTTTCAAATTCATAGATAGAAAAACACAGCCCAAAACATTCAATCAGATTTTGAACGAAAATCCGATTGAGAAGATGGATGCTGGCGAGTATAACCCCCTGTATAAAGTTAGTGCTAAAAGCAAACTTTACACGCTTCCAAACCGTTTGATTCTAACTTTGGACCAAGGTTTCAGAAAGACACAATTGTTTGATATTAATTTAGACAATCAGGAAATAAAAGAGAAAACATTTGTGAAACCAGTTGGAGCGAAAAATCCAAAAACGTCAAACTCTTTTTACCATGAAAATAAATTATATCAAATCAATGTAAATGCTGACGAACTTTTGTTTGATATTAAAGATTATGAATCTGGCGAATCTATAAAATCATTTGCAGTCTCAAAACAAGATACTATTCGTTTTAGTAATTCGCCTTTATTGATGCAAATTGAAGATCGAGCGCCCAAACAATTAAAGAATACAGCAAAGTTTTTAAAAATATTATCTTCTCTTGATGCTGGAATTTCGGTTTATAAAAACCAAAAAAATCTCTTTATCACTTTAGGAGGATCGGGAAGCGATTTAAAATCGTTTTCAATGAACGGTTTTAATTTTAATGATCCTTTTGGAGATTTTCCATCAAACAGTTATTATAATGTTGAGACCAATTATTCTGCTTTTTTCGAAAGCATTTGGACAAAAAAATTGGAGTTAACCAAAGAAACACATGAACCTTTTGCTGCCGATCAAGTCTACTATTTTTTAGATTCTCATAAAGAAGCCGCACTTTTTAGTACTCTTAAGCTAAACAACTACACCATTTTAAGTTATTATGACATGGTTGCTAAACAAATTGTTTTGCGCAAATTTGCCGACGGTTTTAATTAAACAAATTCGTTATCAACAACTTACTTCAAAAACCCTGCATTCACGGGGCATTCCTTATTCTCTAATTTTTTGCCAATAGTCTTATTTTATTACTTTTTTGACTTTTAAAGAAAGTTTTTACCTACAATTTAATGTTGTTTTGGGCAAAAATTAAAAATTTAAAACAATGAAAAAAATTGTAATGACTCTTGCATTAGCTTTAGCGTTAACAGGAGTACGTGCACAAACAGAAAACAATAAAGGGTATAATAAATGGTCTGTAGATTTAGGAGCAGGTTTAAATAAGCCTCAACGGCCATTTAGCGATGGATATTCTACAAATACTGTGAGTCCATGGACTGGAGATCTAGGAGTTCGTTATATGTTTAACAACAAATTTGGTTTGAAAGCAGATTTTGGATACAACAGTTTTACAGCAAAAGGAAACACTATTGATTTTGACTCAAAATACTATAGAGTAGATTTACAAGCTGTTGCCAACTTAGGCCGCATCATGAATTTTGAAACATGGACCAACACTATTGGTTTATTAGGTCACGCTGGTTTTGGATACGCTCAATTAAGAAGCGATAATTTTAAAGGTGCAGATGAAATGGGTAACTTTATTGCTGGTGTAACTGGACAAATTAGATTATCAAACAGAGTTGCTTTAACGGGTGATTTTTCAACTATTCTAAACGCATCTCAAGATCGTACTTTTGAGGGAGCATATGCTGCTGGCAACAGAGGTTTTTCTGGATTGGTTTTTAACGGAACTGTTGGTTTAAACATTTACTTAGGCAAAAACACAAAACATGCAGACTGGACAGTAATTTCTAATGAAGATAGTGATATTTCTGCTTTAGAAAGCAAAGTAGCAGATCTTGAATCACAAATCAAAAACAGACCTGCTCAAAAGGAAGTAGTTGTTGAAAAACAAGTAAGTGCGCCACAACAAAATGATAATGAATTAATCAGAAAAATGATTAATGACAAGTATTTCAGTGTTTATTTCGATTTTAATAAAACAACTCCAATTGAGAACTCAACAGCTGCAATTGATATTGTTTTAAACTACTTAAGAAAAAACCCATCTGCTACTCTTGACCTTATAGGTTATGCTGATCAAGTTGGAAAAGCTGAATACAACGAAAAACTATCTAACATTAGAGCAACAAACGTAAAAACAATTTTCGAAAAAGCTGGAATTGCTTCTTCTCGTTTAAATATTGTTGCAAATGGTGCAGATACCTCAATTCAAAAAGACTCTGAGGAAGCGAGAAGATTAGCTAGAAGAGTTACTTTTATTGTAAAATAACTTCTTTTTAAGACTTGATTAAAAGTCCTTAAGATTTTTTCTTAAGGGCTTTTTTATTTTTCAAAAATTTAAAATGATGTAAATACGGCATAAAATTTGAACAAATTGCTACTGAATATATTTTAAGAAGCACATTTATGAAAAAACGACTACTTTTTTTTCTTTTGTTTTCTAAAACAGTTTTGTTTAGCCAAACAGTATTAAATTCTTTACCATTAAATATAAACTTCTTATCAAAAACTCAGATTTTAAATATTGAAGACAAGAAAAACAAAGAAATCTATGCCTTTGCCTGGGACAAACAGAGCATAAATATTTTAAAATACAATCAATCTTTATTTCTAACGAGTCAGTTTACAGATTTAATTAAAAAAGAAGCAAATCGAAATCTAATTGGCAGCACTATTAGTGCCGAACAAAGGCCAACCTTGTACTGGATTTCAGGAAACAATAAAAACATTTTAATTACCACTTACAATCTTGACCGCAAAACATCAGAATCTATAAATTTTGATTTTCCACGAAATCATGAATATATAATAAATTCGTTTCAAGATAATAATGCCTTTTATATTCTTGCCAAAGAGATAGATTTTGAGCATCTTCTTTTGTATAGATTTGAAAATCAAAAGTGTGAAATTAAAATGCTTGATTTTTCTACTTTCACTTTCAAAAATAAAGAGAAAGTGAACATTTCTTTCAATGCGCTCATCAAACACTTTCCGATTAAAAAGATGGAATTGGATATTCTTAACCCTATTGATTTTACATCACAAATAAGTAAAATGTATGTGGTCAATGATTATCTTATTTTAACATTCGATAATCGTTTAGAACGAACACAGGTTTTTGAGGTTAATTTAAATACTGGCGCTATGAAAGAAAGAACTTTTGATCAGCCTGTTTCCAAAAACCCATTGCAAACATCAAATTCATTTTACAATGATGGAAAACTATTTCAAGTCGCGGCCAATAAAGAGGAATTACTGTTTCAAATAAAAGATTTTGATTCTAAAAATATCATTAAAAAATTTTCGTTTTCAAAAAATGATAGCATTCCATTTAAAAACTCACCTTTCTTTGTTCAAATTAATGACAAGAAACCGCAGCAATTAAAAACTACTGCAAAATTCCTTAAAGATTTAGACGGACTTACTGCTGGTATTTCCGTAGTTAAAAATCAAAAAAACAGTTTTGTCACCTTTAGTGGTTTTGGAGAATCTATAGATTATTATTTTAAATCTGATTCTCCTGATACTTTTGGAGTGCGTGAATATTATTCATTAAACAAAGTAGTCTATTTTGATGCTACCTTAAATGAAAATTTAGATTTCATAAGTAACAAACATTCAGAGCCATTAGCAATTGAAAACTTATTTTACTTTTTAAACAACAACAAAGGCATTCAATTATACGATACGCTAAGATTAAAAAATTATTACATCTTAAGCTATTACGACAAAGCTTCTCAACAATTTGTCATGCGAAAATTTACGGATGGCTTCATGATGGAAGAAAATAGAAACCCAATCATAAACAAATCTATATTTTCAAATCCTGCTGCATTTGAGAAAATTAATTTTAAGAAGAATTAATCTTAAAGTCTAATGTTTTCGAGGTTTCTAAAAAGTGTAATGGATAATTTTTCTTAATTTTACAAAAAAGACACTTATTATGTTAGCAAAAAATATCGAATCGGCTTTAAACAAGCAAATCCGCATAGAAGCAGAATCTTCGCAAACTTATCTTTCTATGGCTTGTTGGGCTGAAGTACAAGGATTAGAGGGAATCTCTCAATTTATGTACACCCAGTCAGACGAAGAGCGCGCACATATGCTTAAACTAGTTAAGTATGTAAACGAACGCGGAGGACACGCTCAAGTTACAGATCTTAAAGCACCAAAAACAACTTATACTACTTTCAAAGAAATGTTTGAGGAGCTTTACAATCACGAACTTTTTGTTTCGAAATCTATCAACGAATTGGTTCATATTACTTTTGAAGAAAGAGATTACGCGACACACAATTTCTTGCAATGGTACGTTTCTGAACAAATTGAAGAAGAAGCTACAGCTAAGTCTATCTTAGATAAAATCAACTTAATTGGTGATGATAAAGGCGGACTTTATTTGTTTGATCGTGATATTCAGCAATTAACAGTTACGAGTTCAATTGCTATCAATCCTAAATAAAAAAGTTAAAGTTTATTTAGAATATTTAAAAATAACTTTTTTGGTTTATATTTGTCTCTGTTTTTAAAATTCAGAGGAAAAAGTGAGCAAGAAAGAAAAAGACAAGGACAAAAAAAAGGATAAAAAGAAAAAGAAAAACGCTGCTATCCTTGATAAAATTAAGAAGATTGAAAACTGTAAATCTTCTTGCTGTGAGAAATATAAAAAGAGCGAAAAGAAACGCTGCTCACGCTGTCCTATGTTTGATTTATTCAAAAAAACTGCTTAACGCGATATAGAAAAACCCATCAGATTTCTCTGGTGGGTTTTTTAGTTTTAAATTGCAGTCACTTTCGACTTTTAAATTCTATTATGGAAAACGCTATTACAATTCCCAAATCTAGTCTCGATTTTTTGGTTGAGCTAAAACAAAACAACAACAAACCCTGGTTTGAAGAACATAAACCGCAATATTTAATAGAACTTAATCATATTGAAAATTTTGCAGGCGCACTGCTTAAGGAACTTTCTAAAACCGATGTTTTAGAAAACGCTTCGGGTAAAAAAAGTGTGTATAGAATCTATCGTGATATTCGTTTTTCTAAAGATAAAACACCTTTTAAACATTATTGGGGCGGAAGTTATACTCGAGCAACCGCAGCACGACGCGGCGGTTATTACTTTCATCTGGAAAAAGGAAATAGCTTTTTTGCAGGCGGTTTCTGGGGACCAAATGCCTCAGATTTAAAACGAATAAGAACCGAATTTGCTCAAGATCCTGAAACCTTTCAGAAAATATTGAATTCAGAATCTTTTAAAAGCAATTTTGGCACTTTGCAAGGCGAACAGCTTAAAACAAAACCAAAAGGTTTTGATGTTGATCATCCAGCTATTGATTTGCTTCGTTTCAAACAATTTTTGGTCATAAAACGTTTTACTGATGAGGAAGTATTAAGTCCGCAATTTTTAGAACTGGCTTTGGACGCTTTCAAAAACATGAGACCTTTTTTTGATTATATGAGCGAAGTTCTTACTACTGATGCTAATGGTGTATCAATTTTATAAAAACAATTTTCCGTAAAGTATAAAACCCGACAGGTTTTAAAAACCTGTCGGGTTTAACCAACGATATTCGTTAAAACGTTATTTACTCAATAGTAAAATTTCATTTACGACCACTTCCGTTATATAACGTTTCTCTCCATTTTTATCATCGTAGCTTCTGTGCGTTAGTTTCCCTTCAACAGCGATTTCTTTCCCTTTTACAACATACTTTTCGATAATTTCTGCTGTTTTCCCCCAAGCAGTTATGCGATGCCACTCGGTTTGCTCTACTTTTTCGCCTTTATCATTTCTATAAATCTCATTTGTTGCGATTGTAAGATGAGCAAGTTTTCTACCGCTTTCTAATGTTTTAATTTCTGGATCATTACCAACATTCCCGATTAATTGTACTTTGTTTCTAATTGCACTCATGGCGTATACTGTTTTAATGTTATTATTAAATTGAATCGTTTATCGAATTCAACACTGCAAAGATGCCAAACCACAACATTGACAGTCGGTTATTAACTATTTACTATCGACTGTAACTATTTGTAAGCGTTTGTAAATGGAATTTGTTTTTTGTATATTTGAGATAAATCTTACGATATGCAAGCAAAAATTAAAAAAGTAGAGTTAAGAAATCTTGAAATAGAAGACTATAAACAATTAAAGAAATCAATGATCGAATCGTATCCAGAAATGGCAGATTCTTATTGGAGATCTGAGGATATAGAAAGACTTCTTGCAATTTTTCCAGAAGGACAGCTGGTGATTTTGGTTGACGGAAAAGTTGTTGGCTCTGCCCTATCTCTTATCGTTGACGAAAAATTAGTAGAAAAAAGACATAACTATCAGCAGATTAGTGGCGATTATACCTTTTCGACACACAATCCAAATGCTGAAATTTTATACGGAATAGATGTTTTTATTCACCCCAATTATAGAGGCTTGCGTTTAGGGCGCCGTTTGTATGATGCAAGAAAGGAACTTTGCGAACAATTGAACCTCAAGGCGATTGTCTTTGCAGGGAGAATTCCGAACTATAGAGAACATGCCAAAAAGATGTCTCCAAAAACGTATATCGAAAAAGTGCGTACCAAAGAATTGTACGATCCGGTTCTTTCTTTTCAGTTAAGCAATGATTTTCACGTTTTGAGAATCATCAAAAATTATCTGGAAGGTGACGAAGAATCGAAAGAATTTGCGGTTCTATTGGAATGGAATAATATTTACTATGATGATAGTCCGAAACTGATTAATTTAAAGAAAAACATTATTCGTTTAGGATTAATTCAGTGGCAGATGCGTCCGCTGAATAATGTTGAAGCCCTTTTTGAACAAGCAGAATTTTTTATTGATGCCGTTTCGGGTTATGGGTCTGATTTTGCTTTGTTTCCAGAATTGTTTATTGCGCCATTAATGGCCGATTATAATCATCTGTCTGAAGCAGAAGCTATTCGCGAACTTGCTCGTCACTCTGACCCTATTAGAAAAAAGTTTCAGGAATTTGCCATTTCATATAACATCAACATTATTACAGGAAGTATGCCTTATTTAGAAGGCGGAAATCTTTACAATGTTGGTTTCTTATGCAAAAGAGACGGAACTTCAGAAATGTATACCAAAATTCATATCACGCCAAACGAAGTTATACATTGGGGAATGAAAGGCGGATCGGAATTTAAAACCTTTGATACCGATTGTGGTAAAATTGGAATTTTAATTTGCTACGATGTCGAATTCCCAGAAATTTCCAGACTTCTGGCTGATGAAGGAATGAACATTTTGTTTGTACCATTTTTAACCGATACGCAAAACGGATATACTCGCGTAAAACATTGTTCGCAAGCTCGCGCCATCGAAAATGAATGTTATGTAGCCATAGCAGGTTGCGTTGGAAATCTTCCAAAAGTGAACAATATGGATATCCAATATGCGCAGTCTTCTGTATTCACGCCATCCGATTTTGCTTTTCCAAGTAACGGAATCAAAGCAGAAGCTACTCCAAACACAGAAATGACGCTTATTGTTGATGTTGATTTAAATTTATTGAAAGAGCTTCACGAACATGGAAGCGTAAAAACATTAAAAGACAGAAGAACAGATCTTTACGAAATTAAAAAATTGAATTCATAAAGACCTTTTTAAATTAACAATCAATGAGTGTCATTCGAAAAAATCCGCTATTTGAAATTTATATTAAAAATGATCACCTCGTAATTAACAATACCGATTTCAGAAAGGATAATGCCATATTTGAAATTGACAGCATTTTAAGCTTAGAATTAATAAGACATTTATCTTTCATTAATAAAATCATTGAAATAACATTTGGACTAAATGTCCCTACAAAATCTTGCGAACTAAGGATCAATTTAGAAAATGATTTTAAGGATATTGTTTTAACCGACTGTGACATTAAAAAAGTGGAGGTTTTAATCTACGAAATTAATCAGGTAATTATTAAAAGTGTAAATGAAAAACCTAGTTTATCAACAAAATAAAAATGTTAAATGAAAACATGCCTCGAATGCTCAGCCAAAATTTTCGGACGAGAAGACAAGAAATTCTGTTCCGATAGCTGTCGAAATGCCTACAATAACAAAATAAATAAAGATAGCACGAATTTCATGCGAAATATAAACAACAAGTTACGCAAAAATTACCGTATTTTGGCAGAGTTAAATGTAGACGGAAAATCCAAAGCTTCTAGAGACAAATTACTCACAAAAGGCTTTGATTTTGAGTTCTTTACAAACATTTTACAAACCAAAACAGGAAACACATATTATTTCTTGTATGATCAAGGATACCGTTCCTTGGACAATGATTATTTTATGCTTGTTAAAAAAGAAATATAGTTAGTATTATTTACCATGAGAAAAAACCAAACCTCAATTCTAGCCATAGTCTGCATTTTAGCGTTACTTGGCATTATATATGCCACGATGATGCCACAAGGAATCTCTAGGGATGATGAAGCGCTTGCTGAGTTTTCGACCGAAAGAGCTTTTAACCAGGTTGAGATTATAGCACAAAAACCGCACTATGTCGGATCGACCAATCACGAACTGGTTGCTAATTATCTTAAACTAGAATTAAACAGAATTGGGTTAGAAACGAGTGTTCAAGAAGGTTTTACTCTGAATGATAAAGGTCTTTTGGTAAAGTCAAAAAATATTTTGGCTCGAATTAAAGGAACAAACAATACAAAAGCACTTTTACTTCTTTCTCATTATGATAGCGCACCGCATTCTTTCTCAAAAGGAGCAAGCGATGATGCTTCTGGAGTTGCAACAATTTTAGAGGGTGTACGTGCCTTTTTATATTCTAAACATCCTCAAAAAAACGATATTATTATATTATTCTCTGATGCCGAAGAATTAGGATTAAACGGAGCTGCTTTATTTGTAAACCAGCATCCTTGGGCAAAAGATGTTGGTTTGGTTTTAAACTTTGAAGCAAGAGGAACTTCTGGTCCAAGCTATATGTTAATGGAAACCAATAAAGGGAATCAGGCATTGGTTGAAGAATTTACTAAAGCAAAACCTTCACATCCTGTTTCTAATTCTTTGATGTACAGCATTTACAAAATGCTACCAAATGATACCGATTTAACTGTTTTTAGAGAACAAGGAAATATTCAAGGATTTAATTTTGCTTTTATCGATGGTCATTTCAACTATCATACGCAGCAGGATGATATTCAACATTTAAACAAAACTACTCTAGCGCATCAAGGCACATATATTATGCCTTTGCTAAAATATTTTACAAACATTGATTTGAATCAAACAGAGTCTACCGAAGACAATGTTTATTTTAGCGCTCCATTTTCATTTATTAGTTATCCGTTTACTTGGGTAATGCCGATGACCATAATTGCTTTCGGATTATTGTTTTTGTTCATTTTTGTTGGAAGAGTAAAAAGAATCATCACTTTCACAGAAATTTTCAAAGGTTTTGTGCCGCTATTAGGATCTCTTATAATTGCAGGATTAGTAACCTTTTTAGGATGGAAACTTATTCTCGAAATTTATCCTCAATACTCTGATCTTCTAAACGGATTTACTTATAATGGACATGCTTATATTGGCGCTTTTGTTACGTTGAGCATCGCAATTTGTTTTGCTTTCTATCATCATTTCTCTGAAGCTAAAACTACCATGAACCATTTTGTAGCTCCTTTATTGGTTTGGATTATCATTAACGCATTTTTAGCCAATAGCCTAACGGGAGCTGGTTTCTTAATAATTCCTGTTTATTTCGGAATATTATTATTCGGAATATTTGTGTTTACACAGCATTACAGTTTAGGAATGAATCTAATATTCTCTATTCCTGCCTTGGCAATTGTTGCGCCTTTTATCATAATGTTTCCAATTGGTCTCGGCCTTAAAATCTTATACGGAAGCGCTATTCTAACCGTTTTATTATTCGGATTATTACTTCCAATTTTCGGTGCATTTGCCAAAAAAGGTGCTTGGATCGTGGTTTTCTTTATTGCTTCTATTTCATTTTTCGTTTACGCAGGATATCATTCAGGTTACGAATATGGCAAAGCCAAATCAAACAGTTTATTATACGTTTACAATGCCGACAACAATTCTGCTGTATGGACCACTTATGACAAAAATTTAGACGAATGGACTAAATCGTATTTAGGCGAGAAAAATCAAAAGGCTGTTGGTTTAAATTCATTGCCTCTTTCAAGCAAATACAACACCTCTTTTACGTACAGCGCTATCGCACCAGTTGTCGATGTTCCGAAACCTACAATTCAATTTTTAAGAGATAGCGTTATAGGAAATAATAGATATTTGAAAATCAGGATTACTCCAAATAGAAAAGTAAACCGTTATGATATTTATGCAAATCCAAAAATGACATTTTATAACTTTAAAGCAAATGGAGTGTCAACTTCTGGCGAAAAAGGAAATCGTCTTGAAAGAGAAGACAGCAAAATTTTATGCTATTATGTAGTAGGCAACGAACCGCTGGAAATGGATTTCTACATAAACAAATCTTCTGTTTTTGATATGGATTTAATTGAAAGTTCATTCGATTTGATGACCAATCCGCTTTTAAAAGTTAAGCCTAGAGATAATTGGATGATGCCAACGCCATTTGTATTGAATGATGCCGTATTGATTCAGCAGAAAATCAAAAGATATACACCGCCAATAAAACCACTTGAACCTGTTATGGTGCCAAGTGATAGTTTGGCTGTTCCAAAAGACAGCTTAAAACCTGCCGTTAGCAAACCAGAATAGTAATAAATTACAATAACCCTTAATCTTTTAAAATGAAGAAAAACTTCTTGTTATTTTTGACTTTTAGCAACTTTTTAGCATTGAATGCACAAACTGTAGAAGAAAAAATCGCTGCAAAAGCATGCGAGTGTTTAGAGAAAAGTTCAAAAATTACAGAAGATGTTTTCAGAGAATGTTTAACAAGCCCAATGGGTGAGTTAATTTTAACAGACAAAGATCCAAAAGTCAGAGAATCTATAAATACCGTTGATGGAATTCAAAATATGGTTCTGAAAGTTCAAGCTGTAATTTCAAAGAAATGTCCAAACTTGATGCCTGAATTAATTGAAAACAAAGACAATGTTTTTTATAGCGAATCAAAAAACAAAAATGCACAGAATTCTTATGTCATCGCAAAAGATTTTATGCGACAGAACAACTACAAAATGGCTATTGAAAGCTTTCAACTTGCTTTAAAAGAAGATCCAAACTTTGTTCTTGCACTTGATGACATAGCAGTTTCTTACAGGCAATTGAACGATTACGATAATGCAATTAAATATTATAAGAAATCGCTTGAAGTTTATCCCGAAGGAAATTTTGCATTAATGAACATTGGTGTTGTGTATACTTTTAAATCTGATTATAAAACGGCCATAAGTTATTATGAAAAACTTATTCAATACCATCCCAACAATGCTGAAGGCTATTTTGGTGCTGGAAAAAACTATTTCATGATGAAAGATGATGAAAAAGCATTGGATAATCTTTTTTTGGCCCATATAATCTACACCAATGAAAATTCAGAATATGCAAAAGATTCTGAACAGCTTATTGGTGCTCTTTACCAGAAAATGAAATCAGAAAATAAGGAAGCTTTATTCAAAAAAATTGCTGAGAAAAACAACATTAAAATAGAATAAATATGGCAACAAATATTTCTAAAATCGTTTTGGATGCCCCAGTTGAAAAAGTATGGAACGCACTAACACAGCCAGAATTAGTCAAGCAATGGCAGTATGGAAGTGATTTAATTACAGATTGGAAAATCGGCAATGAAATACGCTTTAGAAATGAATGGGAAGGCCAAGTTTTTGAGCAATGGGGAACTGTTTTAGATGTTCTTCCAAATCAAAAAATAAAATATTCTTTGTTTTTCCCAAGACCTGGATTGGAAGATAAACCCGAGAATTATTTCATAATGAATTATGTTTTATCTGAAGAAAATCAGAAAACAAAACTCGAAATAATTCAGGAAGATAATCGCCCTGGAGCGGTTCAGGAGAAACCGCAAGGGGAAGAAAATCCAATTCTACAGGCATTAAAAGCCGTAATAGAATCTTAAATAATAGAGCAGATTTGTTAGTCTGCTCTTTTTATTTGATTCATAGTTAAAAAAACTTTCTGACTCTGTAACTTTGTTCCTTTGAATCTCAAAAAATGACAAAAATAAGCATACTTGGCTGCGGCTGGCTGGGATTTCCCTTAGCAAAAGCATTACTTAAAAAAGGAATTTCAATAAACGGATCAACAACTTCAGAAAACAAACTTCCAATTTTAAAAGACGCAGGAATAAATCCGTTTTTAGTGAGTGTTGAAAGTGAAGGAATTTCCGAAAACATCAATACTTTCTTAGCAGAAAGCGAAATCTTAATTATAGATATTCCGCCAAAACTAAGAGCTATCGATCCAAGTTCTAAGAAGAAAGCATTTGTAGAAAAAATCAAGAATTTAATTCCTTTTATAGAAAAATCAACGGTTAAGAAGGTTCTTTTTGTAAGTTCAACTTCTGTTTATGGTGATGATAATGGTCTTGTAACAGAAGAAACTATTCCGAATCCAGAAACTGAAAGCGGTAAACAATTGCTTTTAGCCGAAAATCTCCTTCTTGAAAATCAAAACTTCGAAACCACAATTTTACGTTTTGGCGGATTAATTGGTGAAGATCGTCATCCTATTAAGTTTTTAGCTGGAAAAGAAAACATTGAAAATCCAGATGCTCCCGTTAATCTTATTCATCAGAAAGATTGTATTGGCATTATTGAAGAAATCATAAACAAATCTAAATGGAATGAGGTTTTTAATGCTGTTGCGCCTTATCATCCAACTAGAGAGGAATATTATACTCAAAAATCAATTGAGATGAATTTATCAGAACCGAAATTCAGTTCTCAGCAATCTAATATCAAAAAAATAATTTCGAGTGAGAAAATAGAATGCACTTTAAACTATAAATTTAACTTAGACGAATATTAAAATTTTCGAACCACAGATTTAAATAAAAAACACTATTTTTCCTTCATAAAAAATAACTGTTTTTCCAAATGAAAAAATTCAGGTTTCTGTTTTCAATCAGTATTTTACTGTTTACTTTTTTCCAAAGTTACTCCCAAAACGATTCTATTCCCGAGAAATCAGAAAAAATAAAACAATTTCACGCTGATATCGTTGTTAAGAAAAATGGGAACCTTATCGTTACAGAAAACATTACTGTTTATGCTGCTGAACTATTCATAAATCACGGAATTTATAGAGAGCTTCCGATGGAAACCAATTCACCGAAAGTTTCTAAAACCAATTTCTATAAAGTTCTAAGCGTATACAGAGGTAATTCGAAAGAACCATATCACTTAAATATAGACTCCGAAAAATTTGGAATCTACATTGGGGATGAAGAAATATATCTGCCAGAAGGGACTTATACTTATAAATTGACGTATGAAATTGAAGCGCAAATACATTCTTATAGCGATTTTGATGAAGTTTACTGGAATATTACAGGAAATTATTGGGAGTTTGATATTGAAAATGTCACTGCAAAAATAACTTTACCGAAATCTGCAAAAGCATTTCAGACCGCTTGCTACACAGGTCTTTTAGGTTCAAAAGCACACGATTGCAATTCAAAAGTTATAGACAATTCGATTTATTTTACTTCTAAAAATCTAAAAAAAGGAGAAGGTTTTACCGTCGCGGCTGGTTTTCCTAAAGGATTTGTTCATCAGCCTTTTTTTCGTCCGCATTATAAAATGGATGAATTTTTATCTCCAAACAAAGTATTACTTGCTCTAGCTTTCGTCGCTTTTTGTTTTGCTTTTTACTATTTTTCTTGGAAAAGTCATGGAGAAGATCCTTTATTGGATAAAACCAAGAAAATAGATTTAAAAAGCCTTTATTCTGCAACAGCTCTACAATACATAAAAGACAAAGGCGTTGATTCGAAAACGCTACTAATCACAATAATCAATCTTTCTATAAAAGGTGCTCTCGAAATTTTTGACAATGGGAAAAAAGTTTGGGCCGATGATTTTAAATATTCACTTAAAAAAGGAAAAGAAACGTTTGATTTATCTCAGGAAGAAACCGCAGCTTTAGAAGCCTTATTTAGAGAAAACGATTCATTTGAGCTTGACAAAGAAACGTATTTGATTTTCGATAAAGCAAAAGAAGCGCTTGAAAAAAAATTAGAAAAGCAATATAACTTAGCCGATTATTTTTTAAGTAACTCCAAACAAATTCTTATAGGTTTTATTATTACAATCACAGCTTTATTAAGCTATTGTTACATTGATAAAGGAACTATATTTTGGGCTGCTATCTTTGGTTTTATCCTTCTAATAATTACGGCATTGCTTTTTAAAGTAATCATTCAATCTTTCACAAAAGATTTCGGAATGGCTTTGCTTTGTATTTTTTTCTCCATTTTTACGGGTGGTTTTTGCTATGGATTATTCGCTGCAGTCAACTTAGACAAAAGCTACTCCGTCTTAAATTTGATTGTACTGTTCTTAATAATTTCAGGATTTAGCTTTTATTTAAGCATAATCGGCAAGTATACTAAATTAGGCGCCGAGATCAATTTTGAAATCGAAAGATGGAAAAAAGAACTGCTTGATTATAAACCAGAAGAAAGCTCTGCAATAAGTGTTTATGAAGAAAACCTGCCTTATGTATTTGCCTTGGGAATTGAAGAAGAGTGGAATTCAAAATTTGCAACTATTTTAGAAAAACTGAATTATAAAAATAATTGGATCAAAACAACTGGCAACAGCTCTTCACAATTTACTTTAAGATCAGTTACCCATTTTAGCTCTTCTTACGATTCATTTTCTAGCAGTTCCAGCAGCGGAAGTTCTGGAGGCGGAAGCTCTGGAGGCGGAGGCGGAGGCGGAGGCGGCGGTGGCTGGTAAAATCCTCTAAGATTTAACTTATATAATTTATTGATTTAAAAAAACTTTGCGAACTTCGCGATAAACTTTTGCCTTTGCGGTTAAAAATTATGGAAACAGCCTATATCAATTCGCCTTTAGGAATCACCAAAATAATTGGAGATGAAAATGGTATTGCCGTAATTTCTGTTTCTGATGTTGGAACCAATGACGTTTCTAAAGAAATTCCAGAAGTATTACAAGAAGCCGTGTTGCAGTTAAATGAATATTTTGAAGGCAAAAGAACCGATTTCAATTTAAAACTGAATCCGCAAGGAACCGAATTTCAGCAGAAAGTCTGGAAATCACTTCTTGAAATTCCATACGGAAAAACGGTAAGCTATATGGATCAGACCAAAAAGCTGGGAGATATAAAAGCAATTCGCGCCGTTGCATCAGCAAATGGTAAAAATCCACTGTGGATTGTGGTTCCTTGTCATCGCGTTATCGGCACAAACGGATCTTTAACTGGTTATGCCGGGGGATTGTACCGAAAAAAATGGCTTTTAGAACATGAAAGTCCATCTCCACAACAAAGTTTATTTTAGTTCTATTGTATAAAAAAGAAGGATAATTCATTCATTTTTAATTTGCGATAGATTAAAAATTTAAATTTGTGTACATTTATATCAAATAAAAAAATTAAGTCAATTCGTGAATTCGTGGAAAGTAAAATATGATTGAAAAAATTAACCTTAACAACATCCTCTTTCTCGATATAGAAACCGTTCCAGAAGAAGAAAACTTCAATTCGCTTGACGCGGAAATGCAGTCACTTTGGGATTTGAAAACGCAATACCAGCGAAAAGATGAATTTTCTCCAGAAGAATTTTATGACCGTGCTGGAATCTGGGCCGAATTCGGAAAGATAATCTGTATTTCTGTTGGGTATTTTACCATCAAAGGAGATGTTCGCAATTTTAGAGTGACTTCGTTTTTTGGTGAAGAAAAGAAAATCCTAAAAGACTTTTCTAATCTGATTAACAATCATTTCAATCAGCCTCAGCATTTGCTGTGTGGACATAATTCCAAAGAATTTGACATTCCGTTTATTGCCCGAAGAATGATTATCAACCAAATTCCAATTCCAGATAAACTGAATTTATTTGGTAAAAAGCCTTGGGAAGTTCCGCATTTAGATACTTTAGAATTATGGAAGTTTGGCGATTATAAGCATTATACTTCTTTAAAATTATTGACTAAAATCTTAGGAGTTCCTTCTCCAAAAGGAGACATCGACGGAAGTCAGGTTGCTCACGTCTATTATGTCGAAAAAGATATTGACCGAATTATTACCTATTGCGAAAAAGACACCATTGCTGTAGCTCAGATTTTCTTGCGCCTTCGCCGAGAAGATTTGCTAATTGATGATGAAATAATTCATGTATAACTTCTTTAGATTCTAAGATTCTGAATTACTAAGATTCTAAGATCCTTTTGCATGAACTTATATAACTTATATGGTTTAAAATGATTCATTCCGAAATTTCACATCATCGTATGGCTTCTCAGAAGCTTTATCAAGAAAATCAATGTTTTCCTCAAGAAATTGTGCAGCATTTTGGCGCTATGCAGGCGCAGGATTATGCTATGGCAAAATGGGCAATTGGTTCACGTTGCAATTCCTCGGAAAAAGAAATTGAAGAAGCCGTTAATTCAGGAAAAATAATCAGAACTCATATTCTGCGTCCAACTTGGCATTTTGTTTCTGCTGATGATATTTATTGGATGCTGGAGCTTTCGGCTCCACAGGTACAAAGATTTACTATTTCTGCCGCTAAAAAATTTGATTATGATTTGAAAAAATTGGATCAGATCAATAATAAAATCCAGAAGCTGTTATCGGGCAATAACCATTTGACTCGAGACGAAATTATGTTGGAACTTGATATTAAAAGAACTTCTAAAGAAGATTTTTTAAGCGCTGCCATTATGATGTATGCCGAACTGGATGGTTTGGTATGTAACGGAAGAATGAAAGGCAAACAAATTACGTATGCTTTACTTGAAGAGCGCGTAAAAAAGCCTAAAACCAAATTGAGCAAAGAAGAAAGTTTGGCCAAACTCGCTCTCCGTTATTTTGAGAGTCATGGTCCAGCAACATTGCTCGATTTTTCGTGGTGGTCAGGTTTTGCGCCGACTTTTTGCAAAAACGCAATTAATGCAATAGAGTTGCAATTGAATTCTATCACTATTGATAATCAGATTTTTTGGTTTAAAAAAGATGATGCATTAGAAAATAACTTTCGCGAAAGCGTACATTTTTTGCCCGCATTTGATGAGATTTTAATTTCATATAAAACGCGCGAAGCTTCATTTACTGGAGATCATCAATCTAAAACTTTCACCAATAATGGCATTTTTAAACCTATCATTTTAGAAAATGGAAAAGTAATTGGAATCTGGAAACGAACCATTAAAAAAGATCACGTAAAAATTGAAACGGAATTCTTTAATGAAACTGAAAGTTCGAAAAAAGAGATTTTGTTTGAAGGAATTAAAGCTTTTGAAACTTATTTGGAAACCAAAGTTGTGATTGAATAATCAATTTTAAAAATAAATAAATTAGATTTCTCACCGCTGGGACTTTTTCAATTATAACCTGTTTGATTTCTCTAGATATTTCGCTGTTCTCGAGCTTTTTCATTTGCATATAATTTTATTTAATAAAGTTTAATAGCTCTGGAAGAGCGAAATATCTATAGTAAATGAAATTTCCCTATTTAAAAAAGCCCCAGCGGGGCGGTATATCAACTCAAATTCCAACCTCAATACATAAAATATTTATGCATTTTATTGCTAAATAATTACATTTACAAAAAAATGTAATTATGGTATTGAGCAGATTTTGGTTAGTTATTTTTATTTCTTCGATTCTTTTTATTGTAGTCAGTTTATTTACTGCCAATACTTATACCATTGACTCTGTTTTAAATGGAAAAAAAGACGATCCTGTTTTAGTTTCTGAAAAATACATCGAAGAGCTTCCTGCTTTCTTAAAAGACAGCATAAAAAAAGCGCCAGATCAGACGATGATTATCAATCGTGATACGCTAAATGCTGACACGACTTATGTTTACAAAAACAAAACCGTAAAAATTTATAGCGGTCTTCAAAAATCTGATGGTTTATTGCCAACTTGTAAAAGCACTTTAGTCGATTTAATTTTGCCGCTTATTGCCTATCTAGCTTTTTTCTGCGGATTAATGGAACTTCTAATCGTTTCTGGAGCTTCTGGAAATCTGGCAAAAGCTTTAAGTCCGGTGTTTGTAAAGGTATTTCCAAGTATTCCTAAAAACCATCCTTCGATATCGTACATGACCTTAAACTTCGCTGCCAATTTCTTGGGATTAGATTCTGCTGCAACACCATTCGGATTGAAAGCCATGGAAAGTTTACAGGAAATAAACCCTGAAAAAGATAAAGCCAGCGATGCACAAATCATGTTTATGTGTCTTCACGCTTCTGGATTAACTTTAATTGCAACTTCAATTATCGGGTATCGCGCTGCAGCAAATGCAAGTAATCCTGCCGACGTAATGCTGCCTTGTATTATCACTTCATTTATCGGAACCATTGCGGCTTTTTTAATTGTCGGAGTCAAACAGAAAATTAATTTCAAAAGTGCTTCTCTTTTAATTGGTTTAATGGGATTAATTGCAGCAATTGTTGGATTGCTGATGTATGTAAATCATTTAGATTTAATTGGAAAAAACTACTTCACTTCTAACCTTTCTGGATTAATCTTACTTGCAATTATAGTATTTACACTGATTTTTTCTTTCAGACATGAGAAAAAATTCAGAGAAGCAGATACTACAGTTTTTGACACTTTTGTCGTAGGCGCCAATAACGGAGTGAAAACGGGAGTAACTATTTTCCCTTACGTTTTAGGAATGTTAGTTGCAATCTCATTATTTAGAAACAGCGGTTTATTTGAAATCATCAGTGATGCAATCGGATTTGTTTTCTCAAATCTAGGCGTAAGTAAAGAAATTACAAATGCACTTCCTGTTGCTATGTTACGCCCATTTAGTTCTGCTGGTTCTAGAGGTTTCTTAATTGATTCTATGAATACATTTGGAGCCGATTCTTTAACCGCTAGATTGAGCAGTATTTTCCAATGCAGTGCCGAAAGCACATTTTATGTTATTGCCGTTTATTTTGGTTCTGTAAACATTAAAAATACTCGTTACGCGCTAGGCACAATGCTTTTGGTCGATTTGGTCTGCGTTATTACAGCTATTTTTGTGGCAACTTGGTTTTTCTAAAAGAAGCTAAAAACAATCAAATTAATAACTTCTTATTTTTCATAAATCTCTTTAAAACAACAAATAAAGCTTGTTGTTTTAAAGTTTTTATATAAGTTACCTGTATGAATTAGGCGCATTATCCTACATTATTTTTTCATTTTTTATAAAAAACCTCTTATAATTTTATACTTTAGCCTTCTAACATAAATAAAACAATTAAATATTCCCCCAAATATGTTTAAATGGTTTTTAAGTAAAAAAAAGGACTCTAAGAGTCCCGAAAAAATCGAATGCGCCAAAGAGCCAAAACCTACAGAAATACCTGTCGCGCAAAATAAATTCGATACGAACAAAATAGACTGGCTCATTAATGACTCGCTTCTTGCCTTTATGCCTCGCGAATTATTTATGCACTATTCTGATTCCACCACAACAAAAGATCCTCAGGATCCTTCTTGGCAAAATCAAGGATTATACTTTTGGAGAGAAAAAGAAGCTTTTGAAAACAAATCTCTTCCAGAGTTTTTTGAAACTATGGAACAGAAATTGTTTATTATCAATGAAGTGCCAGATTATATTTCGCTAGTTTCAGGAAAAGCGATGCCGTGGTTTGGAATGCCTGGAGGTGGCGAAAAATTCTTTTTCAGATATGATGAGACCACTCCTGTCACTTTAGAAGAAGCCTACAAACTTAATATAATAAATTATGTTGAAATAGTGGAATTGAATCACGACAATCTTAGCGTTTTAAATGATCGCGATAATTATTGCTTTTTGATTGATCCATATGAAGTAAAATACGAAGACCAGCTTTTTTATCTTAACGGAGAAAAAATCTCATTAGCAGAACTTTATCAAAAAAAGAAACTTTTAGTTCTATCTGTTGAATAAAATCATATTTGAATTATAATTATGAAAATCCACACTCTTTTTTTCCTGCTTGTTTTAATAGGATGCCAAAAAACAAAACCAACAGATGCCACATCTGTTGCAGAAATCATTGAGCCTCAAGAAACTTTAGAGGTGACAAACGATGAAAAAATCATCAAAACCGACACTGTGTCTATTTACACTAACGGAACAGAATCTTCTACAGATTATGTCTTAGCGCATTTAGTAGATCAGCAGGCAGATAAGGACAGTATTGTTACAGTAAAATATAGATTGGATTTTTATCAGAATAAAAATAAAACTGCATCTTCAAAAATCGCTATCAAAGGTTTTCAGAAAGGATCAGAATGGATGGCTTCGTACGGATTGACATCTGAAAGTTCGAAAAATTCTCCATTTATACAAATCTCACTCGGATATCCTGCATGCGGTTATTCTCATGACCACTATCTGTATTACCTAAAAAACAAGGCATTACAATTAGTGCACAAATGGAGCACAATGACTGATAGCGGCTGGGGAAGTTGGGTAGAAATTGAAAACCCTTCTACCAATTCTGACCCAAAATCTTTTTATTGCAAAACTGTTGCGTTTGTGCCTGCAGACGAAGATGAGAACGTAGACATGGGAGTCCTTACACACTCAGACTCAATATCTTTTGAATTAAAAGACAGCAAATGGAAAAAAGTTTTACTTTCTGTTAAAGACAAACCTTACTTTGAAAAGAAGATGAGGTTTGATCAATTCAATAGCGTCGAATAAAATCATAAAACTGTCAAATGAGTCCTTATTCAAATTCTTTCTTAGGTAAATAATTTCTAAATTTGTAGAAAAACAAAACTAATGATTGATTTTATATACCAAGATCCTTATCCGATCTTAAAGGACGATACGCAGTACCGCAAAATCACTTCTGATTTTGTGAAAGTTGAAAAATTTGGAGAACGCGAAGTTTTAACCGTTGACCCAAAAGGTTTGGAATTATTGGCTGAAGAAGCTCTGACTGATGTTTCGTTTATGTTGAGAACTTCTCATTTGCAAAAATTGAGAAAAATTCTAGACGATCCAGAAGCAACAGACAATGACAGATTTGTAGCTTACAATTTGCTTCAAAACGCATCTGTAGCTGCCGAAGGTCAGTTACCAAGCTGTCAAGATACTGGAACTGCAATTGTAATGGCAAAAAAAGGTGAAAGCATTTTTACTGGTGTTGATGATGCAGAATGGTTAAGCCGCGGTATTTTTAATACTTATCAAAAAAGAAATTTACGTTATTCTCAGATTGTTCCAATTTCGATGTTTGAAGAAAAGAATTCTGGTTCAAATCTTCCAGCACAGATTGATATTTATGCTAAAAAGGGAACATCTTACGACTTTTTGTTTATGGCAAAAGGCGGAGGATCTGCTAACAAAACTTATTTATACCAACAGACAAAATCTTTATTGAATGAAAAATCGATGGACGAATTCATTCGCACAAAAATCAAAGATTTAGGAACTTCTGCTTGTCCTCCGTACCACTTAGCATTGGTTATTGGCGGAACTTCTGCCGAAGCTAACTTAAGTGCTGTTAAAAAAGCTTCTGCTGGATATTACGACAATCTCCCAACTTCAGGAAACATGGCTGGTCAAGCTTTCCGTGATCTTGAATGGGAAGAAAGAGTTCAGAAAATCTGCCAAGAAAGTGCAATCGGTGCTCAATTTGGAGGAAAATATTTCACTCATGACGTACGTGTAATCCGTTTGCCTCGCCACGCGGCTTCTTGCCCAGTTGGATTAGGCGTTTCTTGTTCTGCCGACAGAAACATTAAAGGAAAAATCACTAAAGACGGAATCTTTGTTGAGCAATTGGAAACAAATCCAAAACAGTTTTTACCAGAAACAGCTCCACACTTAGAAGCTCCTGTAGAAATTGATTTAGATCAGCCAATGGCAGATATTTTGGCTAAATTGTCTCAATATCCTGTTAAAACTCGTTTAAAACTAAACGGAACCGTAATTGTTGCTAGAGATATCGCTCACGCAAAAATCAAAGAATTGTTAGACGCTGGAAAACCAATGCCTGACTATTTCAAAAATCACCCAGTGTATTATGCTGGCCCAGCAAAAACTCCAGACGGAATGGCTTCTGGAAGTTTCGGACCAACAACCGCAGGACGTATGGACGTTTATGTGGATGAATTCCAGAAAAATGGCGGAAGTATGATTATGCTTGCAAAAGGAAACCGTACTAAACAAGTTACTGATGCTTGCAACAAATACGGCGGATTCTATTTAGGTTCAATCGGAGGCCCTGCTGCTATTCTAGCTCAAGACAACATCTTAAAAGTTGAAGTTGTTGACTTTGAAGAACTAGGAATGGAAGCCGTTCGTAAAATTACAGTTAAAGATTTCCCTGCATTCATTATTACTGATGATAAAGGAAATGATTTCTTTGCTAATTTATAAAAGTGTTTTGCCACAAAGTCACTAAGACACAAAGTTTTTTATAATAAAAGCCACCTATTGGTGGCTTTCTTTTTCCCTTCTTTTAAAAAAATCTTCGCGTCTTAGTGCCTTTGTGGCAAAATAACTACGCACTTAAATCCTGTTTTTCAAAAGCTATAAAATGCGATATTTCGCCTTTCAAGTTATAAACTGGCGAAGCATCTATTTTACATTTATAAGTCTGTCCGTTTTTTCTATAATTTTCGAGTGTTTTTGCAAACGGAATCTGCTTTTTTACTGCTTCTCTAATATCTTTTAAGTCTTTTTGCGAGGTTGCTGGTCCTTGAAACATTTTTGGAGTTTTCCCTAAGACTTCTTCTTCTTTGTAACCTGTCATTCTTTTTATTCCGCTTGACGCGAAAACTATTCTTAGATCCAAATCTGTTACTAGAACTACTTCATTTTTGATTCTTTCCTGAATATTCAGCTTCTTTTCATCCCAGATAAATTCATCTGAAATTTTACTCATTCTTTTCAAATCAGCGCTTAGCCCTTTTAACTCATTTAGATACTCGTAATGAAAATCCCAAGATAGGATTGGGACTGAATTTCGCTGCAGTGAATCATCAGAATTTTTATTTTTCATATCAAAATTAATTCAGGATGTTGATGGATCTTTTTTCTCAAAGATACAAGAAAAATCTTGTTATTAAAAGACCTAAATCTTAATATAGCATTAAAAAGCATTATCAAAATGTAAATTTTAACTGGACTACAACTGCTTTCTTCACTTCTGTATTCAAGTTACTCAATGAAATTCCAAGCAATCTTACCGAATCTTTCATTTTTTCCTGATACAATAATTCTTCGACATTTTCCATAATCAAACTTTTATCAGAAATAAAATAAGGCAGGGTTTTACTTCTTGTCTGTTGCGAAAAATCGCTGTATTTAATCTTGAGTGTAATTGTTTTTCCCGAAACATTATGTCTCTTCAAGCGTTTTTCTAACGAACCTGCAATTCGTTCTAATTGTTCCATCATAAAAATTTCGGAAGACAAGTTCACATCAAAAGTATGTTCTGCTGCTACAGATTTAGCAATTCGAGAAGATTTCACTTCACTATTGTGAATACCTCTCACAACATGGTAATAAAATGCTCCTGATTTTCCGAAATGTTTCTCTAAAAACTCTAAAGATTTGCTTTTCAAATCGGTTCCTGTAAAAATTCCAAGCTGATACATTTTTTCTGTAGTAACTTTACCGACTCCATAAAATTTACGAATGGGCAGATCTTCCAAAAAAGCTTCAACTTCGTCAGGGTTAACCGTTTTTTGCCCGTTTGGTTTATTATAATCACTCGCAATTTTGGCAACAAATTTATTGACTGAAATACCTGCAGATGCTGTCAGTCCCACTTCACTAAGAATCCTTGCTCTAATTTCCTGTGCGAGAAGACTTGCACTTGGATTTCCTCTTTTATTTTTAGTGACATCCAAATAAGCTTCGTCAAGTGAAAGAGGCTCAACCAAATCGGTATATTCATGGAAAATTTTGTGGATTTTTGATGAAATCTCTTTGTAGCGATCAAATCTTGGTCGAACAAAGATAATTTCTGGACAGTATTTTTTGGCTAAAGCGCCGCTAAGAGCACTTCTTACACCAAATTTTCTAGCTTCATAACTTGCTGCCGAAACCACACCGCGATTCTCTGAACCGCCAACTGCAACGGGTTTTCCTCTTAATTCTGGATTGTCCATCTGCTCTACCGACGCATAAAATGCATCCATATCAATATGAATTATTTTACGATATGTTGGTGTTTCAGACATGTTACAAATTTAAAAAGGAAAGCAATAAAAAAGCGCTTCAAATAGTTATAAATAATACCAATCTTTAAAGAATATAAATTCGTTGAGTCCAAACCAATTATTCTTTCTATTTTTGTTCTTCTACTCGAAAAATTAAATAATGCGAACATTTGTTATAGGTGACATTCATGGCGGATTACTTGCACTTGAACAAGTAATCGAGAGAGCTAAAGTTACCACAGAGGATACTCTAATTTTTTTGGGCGATTATGTTGACGGCTGGAGTCAGTCTGTTGAAGTAATTGACTATTTGATCGATTTAAAAAGCAGACAAAACTGCATCTGCATACGAGGAAACCACGACCAACTGGCTTTGGACTGGCTGGAGAACAGACATGATGATTTTGACGAAGAAATGTGGTACAAACATGGCGGAAAAGCTACTGTTGAAGGCTACTCTAAAATTTCTGACGAGAAAAAGAAAACCCATATTCAATTTCTAGAAAATCTTCAGGATTATTATCTTGATGATCAAAATCGATTATTTGTTCATGCTGGATTCACGAATTTAAATGGTGTAAAATGGGAATATTTTTCAAAGCTATTTTATTGGGACAGAACTCTTTGGGAAACAGCCTTATCATTAGACCCAAAATTAAACGAAGACGACATACACTATCCTAAAAGATTTACCGTTTATAAGGAAGTTTATATTGGTCATACCCCGGTTACCCGAATCGGCGAAACGGTTCCTGTAAATAGAGCTTGTGTTTGGAATGTAGATACAGGCGCAGCATTTAGAGGTCCGCTCACGATTTTAGATGTCAACACCAAGGAATACTGGCAAAGTGAACCGTTGAACGAACTCTATTTTAACGAAAAAGGTAGGAATTAATTTCTTTAAAAGTTACATTTGCTGCCCAAATAATTAATATTAAATTTTTATGAAAAAGGTTATTACACTTTTGTTTTTAGTGACATTCGGATTTGTTAATGCTCAAGAAGCTTTCAAAGGAAAGGGAGATATTAAAGTAAACGTAGGAGCTAATTTACAAGATGGTGGTTCTGGAATTCAAGGTTCTGTTGATTTTGGTTTAGGAGAAAATTTCTCTTTTGGTTTTGTTGCCAACTATATCCTAGGATTTGATAATTTTAATGGTTTCTACCACGGTAGTTCAAGTGCTTATTATGATGCTGAACCAGATTTCTCAGATCGCTTTGATGCAAAAGCAAGAATCAATGCTAACTTATCTAGTGTAATTGGCGTAAAAGAATTAGACGTTTACCCTGGATTAAGTCTAGGTTTACATAATTTTGGTGGCCATGTTGGAGGTCGTTATTTCTTCACTGACGGATTTGGTGTTTTCACAGAAATCGGATTCCCAATTGCTAAATATGGTTCAAACAATGATCCTTTTTATCATTTGAATAATCAAGCTACTTTTAGTTTAGGAGCTTCGTTCAACTTATAATATTTTTTTTGCCACAAAGGCACAAAGACTCAAAGTTTATTAAATAAAAAACCGTCCAAAAGGGCGGTTTTTATTTTTACTTAAAAAATCTTTGAGTCTTTGTGCCTTTGTAGCAATTCCCTCTAAATCGACATCTCAGGAATTTCACCTTCAATAATCAAATCGGCTTCAGTTGAAGCGATGATGTGCTCTACTGAGACACCTGGCGCTCGTTCTAAGAGCTTAAAACCTTTTTCAGTCACTTCGAGTACCGCAAGCTCAGTTACAACCTTTTTAACACATCCTACGCCCGTTAATGGCAAAGTGCATCTTTTTAAGATTTTGGACTCTCCTGCTTTGTTTACGTGCATCATGGCAACGATGATGTTTTCGGCGGAAGCCACCAAATCCATTGCGCCTCCCATTCCTTTTACCATTTTACCCGGAATCTTCCAATTTGCGATGTCTCCGTTTTCAGAAACTTCCATTGCTCCAAGAATCGTCAAATCTACTTTCTGGCTTCTGATCATTCCAAAACTGAAAGCCGAATCAAAAAAACTTGCGCCCGGAAGCGTTGTGATGGTTTGTTTTCCTGCATTGATAATATCTGCATCTTCTTCTCCTTCAAACGGAAAAGGTCCCATTCCGAGAACTCCATTTTCACTTTGAAATTCTACTGCAATATCTTCTCGAACATAATTCGCTACTAACGTCGGAATTCCAATTCCTAAATTAACGAAGTATCGGTCTTTTACTTCTTTAGCAATTCGTTTTGCTATATCTTCTTTACTAAGTGCCATAATTTTTTAATGTATCTTTTTAATGTGCCAATTAGTCAATTTGATCATTAGAAAATGCTTAACACAATCTAAATTAATTATCTAATTGACAAATTATCTCAATTATCTAATTTTTATTCGCGAAATAATTCCAAGTCACTTTAGCTATATCTGCAATTATTTTTTCAGTATTTTCTTTAGTTTCAGTAATCTCTTTTAAATAAATAGAAAGAATAAAATGTTTTCCGTTTGGAAGTTTAACAATTCCAATGTCGTTCATTGCAACTCTCAAGTTATTATCATTTGTTCCCGAAATTCCCGTTCTGTGTGCCAGTTCAGTTCCCTCAGGAAGTCCAGCCTTCATCCAAGTAAGACCTCGTGAAGTTTCAACCATTATTTGATACAGATACTTTGTCGTTTCTTCTTTTAAAACTTCACCCTTAAAAAACTTCTCAAGCAATTCTGTTGTTGCTATCGGAGTTGTGGTATTGATATAAAGATTTTTCCACGTCTTCATTTGGTCTTCGTTCATTTTAATAACGAAATCCTTGATACCTTGCTCATTTATAAACTTTTGAATGTACTTTGTACCTCCAACTAAATTGATCAAAATGTCACATCCGTTATTATCACTATGCGAAACCGTGTAGCGAAGTATTTTATCTAAAGTCAAATTCACATTTCCCTCTGGATAATCTACTTTCATCGGACTCCATGTATCTTCCTTTAAATCTTTCTTCTTTATAAAGATTTCCTGAGCAAGATTAAGTTTTCCTTCATCAACTTTATGCAAAACCGCCAAAGCAATATGAAATTTAAACACACTCATCATCGGCATTTTTAAATGTCCGTTAATGCTTAAAGTGTCCTTATCTTCAATACTTTTAATAGAAATTCCAACTGTCGCATTCTTATTTCCAACAATTTGATTTAGTTCTTTTCGAAGATCAGACGTTGTCTGAGAAAAAGCTTGAAAAGTTAAAAACGAAATTAGCAGTATAGAAAGTTTTGCCATATTTTTTAATGTGTCAATTAGTCAATTTGATAATTCCATACAAAGCCTGAATTAATTATCTAATTGCCTCATTTTCTAATTATCTAATTTCTAGCTCTTACAGTTCGTTGTTCAATTCTCTTTTCAAATTTTTCTCCCTCAAAGATACGCTGTACCATGATTCCCGGAATATGAATCTGATTTGGATCTAAAGTCCCAACTGGAACCAATTCTTCCACTTCTGCAATTGTAATTTTCCCAGCTCCAGCCATACAAGCATTGAAATTTCTGGCAGTTCCTTTGAAAATCAGATTTCCTGCTTCATCACCTTTCCATGCTTTCACAATGGCAAAATCGGCTTTGAAAGCTTCTTCCATAATATGCATTTTTCCGTTGAATTCGCGTGCTTCTTTTCCTTCTGCCACTTCCGTTCCGTAACCTGCTGGAGTATAGAATGCAGGTATTCCTGCCTGAGCTGCACGACAGCGTTCTGCAAGAGTTCCTTGCGGAGTTAATTCAACTTCTAATTCTCCCGAAAGCATCTGACGTTCGAATTCTGCATTTTCTCCCACATAAGAAGAAATCATTTTTTTGATTTGCTTTTTCTGCAGCAATAATCCCAAACCAAAATCATCAACTCCCGCATTATTTGAAATGCAGGTTAAATCTGAAATTGTTGTGTTTACCAACGCTGCAATTGTATTTTCAGGAATACCACATAATCCGAAACCACCAAACATGATGGTCATGCCGTTTTTAATTCCTTCAATAGCTTCCTGAACACTATTTACTTTTTTTGTTATCATAACAAACTATCTTTATTGCTGAATATTTTTGATAAAAATAAGATTTTTAGATTAAATTATAACGATTTCGTAAAAATAAAACCAAAATAAAATCCCTTTACTCATCTTCTAAAAAGAGTCGTAAAGGGATTGAGATATAATCAGATAAGCTTTATTGCAACATTGTTACAATTCAAACTCATCAGTATTTTGTTCAGTCTGTGTGGTATCTTTTACAACAGCAGGTCTTTGATAGCAATCTACTTTAATAGAAAGATTTGCCGGACGTTCAAATTCAGCTTTTGAAATCTGAAGATCTTTATCCGCATAACACTTTTTCATATAATAACCCCAAACTGGTAAAGCTGCTGTTGCTCCTTGTCCGTAAGTCAAACTTTTGAAACGTGCTGAACGATCTTCGCATCCAACCCAAACTCCAGTAACTAAGTTCGGAACCATTCCCATAAACCAACCGTCAGACTGGTTTTGCGTTGTACCGGTTTTACCAGCAATTGGATTTGTAAACATGTATGGATATCCTGTCCAACGGTTATCTCCGCTTCCACCGCCTTGCGTACGTAAACGTACACCAGAACCACTTTCTGTTACCCCTTGAAGTAATTTGATTACTGCAAAAGCGATATCTTTATTTAAAACGTCGTGAGACTCTGGAATTGGTTCATAAATAACCTCACCACTTTTATTCTCAATTCTACTTAAAAACTGTGGTTTTACATAAACTCCCTGGTTTGCAAATGTGCTATACGCTGCAACCATATCTTCAACAGTGATATCTACAGCTCCTAAAGCAATAGATGGCTGTACAGGAATTTCTGTTTTAACTCCTAATTTTTTAGTCAATTCAACAACAGCTTCTGGACTTGTTCTATCAATTAATTTAGCCGAAACCGTATTAATAGAAGCGGCTAAAGCTTGCTTTAAAGTCACCATTCCGCGGTATTTGTAATCAGAATTTCTTGGCTCCCAATCTTCTGTTACGTGGTGACGCCCTTTATGAATCATAAACGGTCCGTCAAGAATAGAATCACAAGGCGACATATTCAGTTCTTCGATTGCTGTTGCATAAACAAAAGGCTTGAAAGTAGAACCAACCTGTCTTGCTCCTTGCCCAACGTGATCGTATTGGAAATATTTGTAGTTAATTCCTCCAACCCAAGCTTTAATTGCACCCGTTTGAGGTTCCATCGACATTAAACCAGATTGTAAAAAGTGCTTGTAGTAACGAATAGAATCTAATGGCGTCATTACTGTATCTCTTTCTCCTTTCCAAGTAAAGACACGCATTTTTGTTTTTACTTTGAATGAAGCAATAATATCATCTTCGCTTTTGTCCATTTCTTTCATTTGTGCCCAACGAACAGAATTCTTCATCGCCTGCATCATGATTCTATCTGTCTCAGCTTGTGTAATATTTACGAAAGGAGCATTTTTATTGTTTTTTTGATCAATAAAAAACTGCTGTTGAAGATTTTGCATATGTGCTGCAACAGCTTCTTCTGCATAAGTTTGCATTCTAGAATCTATCGTAGTATATATTTTAAGTCCGTCTTTATAAATATCGTAATCCGATCCGTCTGGTTTTTTATTTTCTGCAACCCATTTCTTCATGTAATCACGAAGATATTCTCTAAAATAAGTCGCTATACCTTCACGGTGGCTTTCCAGTTTAAATTTCAAAGTAATTGGCAAAGCTTGAAGCCTTTCTTTTTCGGCTTCTGAAATCATTTTTGCTTTTGCCATTTGAGATAAAACCACGTTACGACGGTTTTTTACCCCTTCTGGATTTCTAACAGGATTGTATAAACCTGAGTTTTTGAACATTCCAACCAAGATAGCCGATTCGTCAACTGTCAAGTCTTTTGGCTCTTTAGAAAAATAAGTCTGTGCCGCAGAGCTTACTCCTACAGAATAATTTCCGAAGTCGTAAACATTGCAATACATCGCCAAAATTTCATTCTTGGTATATTGCCTTTCCAGACGAATAGCGATAATCCATTCTTTTATTTTTTGTACAATCCTGAAAGGAAGAAATTTAGATCCTTCTCCATGAAACAACTGTTTTGCAAGCTGTTGTGTCAATGTACTTGCGCCTCCGTTTGTTCCTAAACTAAAAACGGCTCTTAACGTTCCTCGTCCATCAATTCCTGAATGTTCGTAGAAACGTGCATCTTCAGTAGCAACAAGCGCTTCTACCAGATTTTTAGGTAAATCTGAATATTTAAGTTGAGATCTGTTGGTTTTAAAATACTTACCCAACACCACTCCGTCAGAAGAAATAATCTCTGTAGCAAGGTTTGAATCTGGATTTTCTAAATCTTCAAACGAAGGCATAGAGCCAAATAAACCCCATGAGGCAAATAAGAAGAAAGCTAAAACTCCTAATAAAGAGTAAGCAAATACCCTCCAGAATTTCTTCTTGTAATAATTAATATCCTTAGTTTTATTTGATGGATTGTTTTTTTTAGCAGCCATAACTATTTTTCTAATCTTTTTGTTCTATTCTAAAACCAACGTCTGTAATTCCTTGTAAAGCTTCAACTCCAGGAATTTTACCTGATTGTCTAACAGCTTGTTTGATATGAACTTTATATTTTCCTGTAAATTTTACATCTTCTTTGTAAAAGAGTTTGCTTTCTTTTATATCAGAAAATCCATTTCCTAATAAAGTCCCGTCTGGCGCTGCCATTTGATATTCTAACGTATCTACTTTTGTAAAACCGCTTGGGGTTTCTAAAGCCACAATCAAAAATAAATTATTAAACGGATAATTATTGTTATCTCGTATGTTTACAAAGGCATTGTATTTTTTTGTAGAATCTAAAACCGGCAAATCAAAGCTTATAATACTGTCTTTATGCCAAGCACTTCCAACAGATTTATACTCATCAAATACTCTTTTTTTATCACAAGAAAAAAGAAGTATTGCTGCCAAGAGAAGAATTCCGCTATTTTTTATTCTCATTTTTAGTATTCGTTATTGGTTTCCTAGGTTCAGCAGGTTTATTTTCATTTGAATTTTGCTTATTCGGATTGTTTTTATTCGAATTATGCTTTTTCTTATGATTTGGCTTGTTTGGATTATTTGGTTTAGTCCCAACATTGCCATTATTTGCGTTTCCAGCGTTGTTTGGATTATTATTTCCTACTTGTTTAGCATTGTTATTCGTATTTTTCTCCTGCTGTGGTTTTACCGGAGTTGCAACACCAGCCGTTTCCGTACTTTGCTTGCGTTTGCGATTTGGTTTTTTCTTTCTTTTTGGCTGGTCAAAACGAGTCAAACTCTCTTGTCCCATTGCATTATTGAAATCTTTTTCTGGTTCTGCAACTACCTCAACAGCAAAATCTTCTAGAGATGAGACTTTGTTTTTCTGTTTATTTTCAGCAATAATTTCTTTTACCTGATCAATTTTTAAAACATGCCAGTTTGCGAAATTATTGGTGTAAGCAAACCACATTAAACCTTTAAAAATATCTTGTTTTTGGCAAACAGCGTCTCCTTTTTCTGTTACTAGTTTTGTATCGTAATCAGGAAAATCTTTTAACGCGTCCATGTAAGTGTCTAACTCATAGTTTAAACAGCATTTTAATTTACCGCATTGCCCCGCCAATTTCTGCGGATTCAATGACAATTGCTGATAACGAGCTGCCGATGTATTTACACTTCTAAAATCTGTTAACCAAGTAGAACAGCAAAGTTCACGTCCGCAAGAACCAACTCCACCTAAACGAGCCGCTTCCTGACGGAAACCAACTTGTTTCATCTCTACTCTAGTACTGAATTCTTTAGCAAAATCCTTAATCAGCATTCTAAAATCGACACGATCATTTGCTGTATAGTAAAAAGTCGCTTTAGAACCGTCTCCTTGAAATTCGATATCCGAAATTTTCATTTCCAATTTATGCTGAATTGCCAATTCGCGAGCACGAACTTTCATTGGTTCTTCACGATCACGCGCTACAGACCAGATATCAATATCTTTTTGAGATGCTTTTCTATAAATTTTTGGAACATCATTACTTTCGTAATTCACTCCTTTTTTCTTCATTTGAATCTTTACCAACTCTCCTGTAAGAGTCACAATTCCAATATCATGTCCTGGAGAAGCAACAGTTGCTACAATGTCGCCAATACTTAAAGTTAATCTCTCCGAATTTCTAAAAAATTCCTTGCGTCCGTTTTTAAAACGAACCTCAACACAATCAAAAATCGCCTCTCCATTAGACGGACTCATATTCGAAAGCCAGTCAAAAACAGTCAATTTATTGCAGCTATCGGTGCCGCAAGTCCCATTATTTTTACAACCTTTTGGTGCGCCACCGTCTGAGGTTGAACAACTTGTACATGCCATAATTATATATGTAGTGCTGCCAGAATGCAGCTTAAGTTCATAAACGTTTGATCGGTAAAGATAGTATTTTTTTTATTTTGCTTTTTATGCATAAAAACTAAAGGCCTGTTAAATTAAAAAACCAGTTTTTTTGTACGCAAATCTTTACCAAATTACACAACTCTTCATCTTCTTTTTAAAATATTTTCCGAAAAAACTTTATTCTGTAAGTTTTATGGCCTAAAATGGTAATTTAACTTTTTATCCTGAAATATATTTAGCATTTTTATGTTTTATCTTACAACAGTGTTTGAAAAAGCCCAATTTTAGGCACTTTCAAATCTTAATCTTTCATTTTAAAATTCATCAAAATGCAAACACAAAACCAGATTGAAAATTTCCTTTTTCAGGGAAAATTTGACGAGGCCAGAGAATGCCTAAATAACGGAGAAAAATTTAACGAACAATATCTAAAAAACAATTTTTCGCAGATTGCTGGTAAAATCATTGATGCCAAAGAAATTGATTTTATAGAAAAATTAATAAAAGCCAGATTTATTGAAACCGATATTTACGAATTGGATGGTTTTGATCAATCTATTTTCAAACCTTTAAGTTTATATTTAAAAGATGATGAAGAGTCAATTGCTTTTTTTAAGGAATTGATGTCGAAAATGGATAATATTAACGATGAAATAAGCGATAAAACCCTTCTTGGTTATTTTCTAGAAAAAGGTGTTTCGCCAAAAATAGTTCAAGTTTTAGTTGATGATTTTGGGGCTAACACTCAGTATAAGAACAATGCAGACGAAAATTTCATTCATGCTATTTTGAATGTTTACGGACTAGGTCCTGAAAAAGTGAAAGAGTACATAGCCATTTTGACAAATAACGGAGTTGACATTAACGAAAAAAATATCGTGGGAACTACTCCACTTTTGTGTGCCGTAAAAAGAAACAGAAAAGAACTAATCCCTTTTTTACTAGAAAACGGAGCAGATCCAAACGAAACTGACAACCTCAACAATACTGCTTTTTATTATGCTGTTGCTGAACAGTTTTCATTTGACATGTATGATGCCTTAACTTCAATTTCTTCTCCTAATTTTAATATTGTCAATAAAGACGGCCGAACTCTATTTACTAGTTTTATCAGTTCTGCTTCGGGTTCTGCAAGTGATATTTCGTTCATAGAAAGATTATTGTCTGATGGTGCCGATGTAAATTTCTGCGCACAATATTACGGACAGCCTAAATCGGGAATTGATTTTATTGTCGAAAAGAAATCGGATATCTTAAAATCTGTTTTAGAAAATGTTTCTTTAGATGTAAATGAACAAGACAATCAAGGGAACACCATTTTGCATAAAGTATGCGCTTATAATGTCAATTATGACGCAGAAATGGCAAAAGAAACGTATAGAAAAGTAAAACTGCTATTAGATCAAGGTGCCGATACTTCTATTACAAACGACAAAGACGAAACTGCTTTAATGCTTGCCTCTGGAGATAACCTCAAAATTAAAACCGTCGAACTTTTAATGAAACAATAAAACGATCATTTACTTAAAATTACTCAAAGATGTCAATGTCATTTATAGTTGCCTGTGAAAATGGGAACCGAAAAATAGCCGAATTGCTACTTCAAAACAAAGAAGTAGATCCAAAATATACTGATGAAAAAGGAAGAACTGCGATTCATTATGCCGCACACCGCGGTTATCTTGATATTGTAAAAATTCTACATGAGGAAGGTGCCGATATTAACTACGAAGATCATCAGGGAGAAACGCCTTTGTACTTTGCCTGTCTTCAAAAACAGAAACAAACTGCACTTTATCTTTTAGAAAATGGAGCAGAAATCACAAAGAATGATAAATACGGAAATAGTCTTCTACATTTAGTCGTTCAAACGGCTCAAATTGAAATCGCAACAAAGTTGCTTCAAGCCGGAATCGATGTTAATCTAATGAATAACAACGGAGAAACCCCTTTAATATTGGCCTCAGCAAAATTAAACAGAGAAATTATCCAACTGCTTTTAGACAATGGAGCCGATATTAACGTAACTGATAAACAGGGAAATACGCCACTTATTTATGCTTGTTATACCAAATCGATTCCGATGGTGACTTTGCTATTGGACAATGGCGCTGAGATAAACCACACTAATCATTCTGGCGAAAATGCGCTTTTAATTGCCTGTTACGAAACCAACAGAATGTTAGCTAAATTATTGATTGAAAGAGGTTCAGATGTATTTACTTCAAGTAACAATGGATATTCTCCGATTTGGTACGCTTGCGCGAATAATCAAAAGGAGATTGTGGCCTTGTTTTTAGAAAACGGAGTTGATGTGAACTACAGCAAGCCCGTCGCCAGCGATACTTCATCTATGAATGATTATTTGGATTGGATTGTAAGCGCAACAAACATCTCAAACGAATCTACTTTTACCCTTAACGATTCTTATACTTATGGCGGCGAAAGCCTGTTGCATGTAGCTACCAAAAAAGGAAATTTAAGCATGGTGAAACTGCTTATTGAAGCTGGAGCAAACATTAACATTCAAGACGAATCTGGGAATACGCCTTTGCATTACAGTGCCGCTAATGGTAAGAAGGATGTTGTAAAATATTTATTAGACAACAAAGCCGATGCTTCAATCGTAAACGTAAAAGAACAAAAAGCGATTGATTACTCGAATGTAAAAGGCTTTAATGAAATTACAGAACTAATTCTGAAATACGCTCCGTCTGGAACTGTTGTAACCTCCATAAATGTTCCGCAAGAAGCACCAAAAACTGAAGCTTCAAATTCGATGGAACCAAAGAAAAAGGCATTATTAGATTTAAAAGAACTTCTAGATGCTGGAATTTTGACTTCGGAAGAATTTGACGCTGAGAAAAGTAAAATATTAAAAGGATAAACAATAAATAAATTTAAAAAATGAAAAAAATCTTAAATGCCACAACACTATTTTTAGTATTAATTGCCGCAAGCTTAGTTTCGACATCTTGCACCAACCTCTCTCCAGAAAAAACCTTTGAAATTGCAGCTTTAAATTCGAATTTGTTATCTCGTTTTGGAAGCAAGGAAATTAATGAAAAGCTTCAATCTGAGCCTCAGGTTTATGATGAAACACAAAAGAAAATGATTCCGTCTACTTATCAAGATTCTTTTAAATACGATATAACTAATTTAGAAGCTAGATTAAAAACGATTCAGGACATACCAGAAGATGAAGACAATAAAGAACTTCTTCAGGCCTCAAAAGACTTGTTTTCTTATGCAATTGCGAAACAAAAGGAAGGTTATGTACCAATCGGAAAGTTGAAAGACGAAAAAGCTCCTTCAGAACAAATTGAAAAAGCAATTGCTGATTTTGATGCTTCAAATCAAAGCGAAATAGATGCAAAATTTACTAAATTGATGAATGTGGCACAAACTTATGTTGACAAGCATAATATCAATGCTAAAATTGGAATCTAAATTTCTCCTGCTGGCGCAAATTTTATACTAGCGCCAGCATTAGATTTTAACAAGAAAATTGTAAAACAAGCTCAAAAAATATGATAAAAAAATACTCTCTAATTATTGGAACATTTGCATTGCTAGCAATTACCACTAGCTGTAAAGATGATAAAAGCAGTAATAAAAAATCAAATAATGCCGAAATCACAGATTTACAAGAAATCCCAGAAGTAGAAGAAACTACTGTTGTGACCAAAAAGAATCCAACCGACTTTATTCCTAAAAACTTTGTGGCTTTTGACACTATTTACGGCGATTTAAATAAAGACGGATTAGACGATTGTGTACTAATTATTAAAGGCACTGATAAAAGCAAAGTAATTACAGATGAATATCGTGGCGAATTAGATAGAAACCGAAGAGGTATTATTGTTCTCCTTAACAAAAAAGGCAGTTACGAATTGTTTACAAAAAATGAAAGCTGTTTTTCTTCCGAAAATGAAGATGGTGGCGCTTATTATGCCCCTGAGTTAGAAGTAGAAATAACGAAAGAAAAACTATTTATAAGTTACGCGTATGGAAGATACGGTTACTGGCAATATATGTTTAGGCTTCAAGATAATGATTTAGCTCTTATTGGTTATGATTCTAGCAGTAATAATGGTCCTGTAGTAAATGTCGAAACCAGTATAAACTTCCTTACCAGAAAAAAGCTTACCAATGTAAACACAAATGATGATGCAGACAGCGGTGAAGAAGTGTTCGAAAAAACCGAAACAAAAATTGCAAGAACTAAACTTCTGAAATTATCAGGAATTAAAGATTTTGATGAACTTCGTTTTTTTGATGAATAGTTTCATAAACCTTATCCCGAATTAAGCATGAAAATAAAGCTTCTTCTTTTTCTAATTGCACAGGTGTACATCTCAAATGCCCAGAAAGCTTATATGAGTAATGATTTTTTAAAAGGTTATACTTTATATTTTCTGAAACAAACTAAGAATTCAGAAATAAAAGAATATTATAAACTTACAGAGAATCAAACCAAGAAAACGGTACTCGAATATGGCGCTAAAGAATTTTCGAATTCAGAATTGCTAAAAACGGCTAAAATCACTTCTTTCAAAAGCATTCCTGAATCTAATATTCGAGTTTTAGGAGATGTCAACTTTGATGGACGTACCGACATTATCATTTTTAACAATGAGAAAAATGACGATGAAGGTTGTTACACACCTCAGCCCACAGCATATATCTTTATTAATTTGGCAAATTCTTTTGTGCTAAGCAATAGTATTAGCGACTTATATTACAATTCCTTTTGTGTAAGAGGTGGCGCATTTGAAATTGACGCTAAAAACAGACGTCTTATAACCTCGAGTAGCGGTGGCGCAGCGCTTCATGTTTGTTCCTATTATAGCGTTTCTGGTTTGGAAGCTGAAGAAGAATGCACTTTTGAGGAAGATGGCTATTCTTTTCCTTTTTTAAAAATAACAGGCAAAAAACGAAAAGGTAATGATTTCATACCTTTTTCGACTTTATCTGTCTATGAACCAAACCTAGACAAAGTAGTTTCTTTTGATACTAAAAATGGTAAAGGCCACATAATTCTATTTAAATATAATGCTATTTTGTACTATGCATTTCGACAAAATGATGAGTATAAGTTTGTTTCGTTTGCTCACCCATCAAGTCCTGAAAAAGCAGACAAAGCAGGATTTAAATTTCGAAAACAAAACACAGTTTATGAATTGGAATTTAATAGTGGCAGCATAAAATATATAATTTATGAAAGCGCTACAGACATTGGAATCAAAATTTATGTAAACGGAAAACTATCTGATTGGCAAGGAACTTCTAAAAAAGGAAGTTTATCTTTATTATCAAATAGTAGTTTCAAAAATATGGTCAAAGAATAAATTTATTGTAAAAAGAAAGACCCGATAGCGCGGATTTGCAATCCGTGCACGTAAAGTATATCAACAAAGTGAAAGAGAGAGAAAAAATAAAAACTGTGAGAATAAATAAGATTTGCTAATTGGAACGGGCACGGATTGCAAATCCGCGCTATCGGGTTTCGTGCATTAGCGACGACTACACAAAATAGGGTCATTTTTTTATTTCAAAAGAATTAAAATTTGTTAAGTTTACTCGTACCAAAATTTTGAGATTTAAACTAACCCAAAACAAACCGCTGCAAATGAACACCGAAGTTTTACCAAACCAACCAAAAGAGGAGATAAACTATTTTTACCGTTTTAACTTTTCAAAGTTTAAAGCGATCGTTTTCCCTCTTGCCATTATTGCCTTCCTTCTTATTATAAAACAATTTATCATCAATAATTTTTCCGTTTCTAGTGTTGGAGGATCTGGATTATCAGGTATGCTAATCCCTTTTCGAGGGCCCCAAAACTTACCTTTGTGGGCAAATATTTTGAACACAATAATTAATGCCCTAACTATAATAATAGCTCTTTGCTGGGAAGCAGTTAATGAAAAAAAATTCGATAAACTAAAATATCTCCTTTTGCTATGTCTGCCAGCAATACTATCAGACATAATCTTTACTTTTTCAGATCTTCGCGAATCTTATGCTAATAGTCCCTTTTTTATACTTTATTTTGCTTTAGGTTATTTGCAACCATATGCTTTGTATGGTCTCTTAAGAAAAAAAATACTTTATAGTAAAGAAATCAACTTTTTAGGCTATCTAATCGGAATGTTTACTTCTATAAGCATCGAGGCTTTATATCAAAAAACAGTTTCTGTATTAACTTTTAGCGATTTTTACGGCTCTGCTTCGCCTTATGAAGTAGTGTTTTTTAGATTATTTACGATATTGACTTTTTTCTATTTTATATTTCTATTAGATGCTGGATTTTCTTTTAGGAATTTTATAAAAATGCCTACAGCTACTTTTCTTAGCTATAAAAAATTCACGATACATTTTTCTCTATTGTTTACTTCGTTCCTTGCTGTTCATTTGGTTTTTACAGAACAGTTTTCAGTCAATTGGTTCCATTCTTCAGGTCCAAATATTTCAGGAATTTACAACAATATCTATACTGTTATTCGTGTCATTTTTCAAATTACATTTGTCTATTTATTATTCTCCCAACTATTGCTTTCGCAATTAGCTGCTTTACGCAGAAGACCTTTTTGGATTTACCTGTTGAGTTTTATACCGGTAATTAACTTAATTCCTTTTCTATTCTTTTTCCGCAAAAACACTCCTTTAACGAATGAAGAATATTTGGAAATCGAAGAAGATGAAAATCAAAGGAAATCATACTTTCAAGTATTTCTTTTGTTATTACTGAGTGCCTATGCCATTTACAAATTTATAAGGCTTGAATTAAACCGTCAGGACTTAATTTATTTAAGTGGGTTAGTTATCTTGTTGTATATTTTTATAATATACTTTAGAAAAGGTGTCTGGATAGGTTTTGCACTATTAGCTATGGGATTCTTATTCTTTTTATTTCAAGATCGCCCTAACGGTTTCTATTATTTCTGCATTCTCGCTTATGCCGCAATTGGAATATATAATCTTCATATTGCTATATTTTGGGAAGCTCCAGAATGGACTGAAATTGATGAGAATATCGAAACAGTAAAAATTGAAGAAGCATAAACAACAGCACATTAATACAATTGTCACAACGTATTTAACCAAAAAGAGTCGCAAATGTGCGGCTCTTTTTGATGTAATTAAAATACCCCTAAGTTTCTTTAACCGTAATAATCTTTACTGGACAAGCCTTTGCTGCCAATTCACAGCTTTCCACAATCGCATGATTAGGAGATTTTAAAGTAAAAAATCCTTTTGCATTCTGCGAATGAATGAGAACCGATTTTCCGTCTTTTTTTGACATTTGAAAATGAATAGGATCCATCTCGACACAGTAATTACAGCCAATGCACTTATCTCTTTGTAATGTTACAATAACCATTATGCCTCAACAATTTTATATAATTTATCCGACATTCTGATTCTGAATGGCAATTTGAAACTGCAATCATCTCCTTTTGTTGCTTTTTCGCCAGCAGCATCATTCACAAACATTTCGTCGATAATCATTTCCTGTGCTCCTGTACTTGGCCCCGTGACTAAAATTTTGTCACCAACTTTAATATCGTAAGCTTCAATCTTAAATTGTCCTACTTCTGCTTTCGGGAAATAATGTATTCCTTTTCCAACATAAACCTTTTTCTGAGTCGCTGCAGACCCTGGAATATCACTCCATTCTCCTAATTCTTGTCCTAAATAATACCCAGACCAGAAACCGCGATTATAAACTGTTTCCAAAGCTTTCATCCATTCTGCAGTTTTTTCTTTTGAAAAAGTGCCTTCATAGTAAGAATCAATCGCTTCACGATAGGTTTTGGTTACCGTTGCCACATATTCTGGCGCACGTCCGCGCCCTTCGATTTTCAAAACCTTAATTCCAGAATCGATAACCTGATCCAAGAAATCCAATGTACATAAATCTTTTGGTGACATCATGTATTCGTTATCCAATTCGATTTCAAAACCTGTTTCCTGATCGATAACGGTATATTTTTTTCGGCAGTTTTGTTTGCATGCGCCACGATTTGCAGATGAATTATGCGAATGCAGGCTCAAATAACATTTTCCTGAAACCGCCATACACAAAGCTCCATGACCAAAAATTTCGATTTCGACTAAGTTTCCATTTGGTCCTTTTATCTGCTCTTTCTCAATTTGGTCTGTGATGTTTTTTACTTGACGCAAACTCAATTCACGGCTTAAAACCATTGTGTCGGCAAATAGACTGTAAAATTTAATGGTTTCAATATTCGTTACATTCAATTGAGTTGAAATATGAACTTCCATTCCAATCGATCTTGCCATAGCTATTACAGCTTGGTCAGAAGCTATTACCGCTGTAATATTGGCTTCTTTAGCTTTTGTCAATAATGTTTTTACAACCGATAAATCGTGATCGTAAATAATGGTATTTAATGTCAAATAGCTTCTAACTTTTTTGGCTTCGCATCGATTGGCAATTTCTTTTAAATCGTCAATAGTAAAATTCACCGTTGAACGTGCTCGCATGTTGAGCTGTTCAACTCCAAAATATACTGAATCACAGCCATTATCTAAAGCAGCCTGAAGCGACTCAAAATCTCCTGCAGGAGCCATGAGTTCAATTGTATTGTTAATTGTCATTTTCGATTTATTATTCAAATGACAAAAATAATGTGGGCATAGATTAGATTTCTATGATATATATCATAGTCTATATTTTAAAAATTATTCGCAGTATATTATTAAAAAAGCCCACGATTGAAACCGTGGGCTTTGTTTTTCTTTACGTATGTTTTCTCAAATATAGCACGTGGTTTTAACCACGGGAAACGTATCGTTGAGAACATTCTTTGCGTTCCGGCGGTTGAAACCGCAGGCTATGTTTTATTCTTTATGTTTTTCAAATATAACCCGTGGTTTAAACCATGGCGAACGTATAGATTAGAAAATTTCTACAGCTTGTAAATCGTTGCGGATTTGCTTTGCGTTCCCGCGGTTGAAACCGCAGGCTATGTTTTATTCGTTATGTTTTTCAATATAGCCCGTGGTTTAAACCATGGGAAACGTATTGTTATCCATTTCAAACCATAAAAACGCTCCGTTGAGCTAAAATCATTTGCCTTCTAACCCATGTAATTTTACAAAATCATCAAATTCATCTTGTCCATTTTTCTTAAGATGATGTTGTTTTTGATTTTTAATATAATTGTAAACGGCATTTAACTGAGATTCGCTGACAGAGAATGCACCAAACCCAGTTTGCCATGCAAATTTTTCAAGGATAAATTCTCCTCTATTCATAAAATGAGAAGAACTTCCTTTTACTTGCTTTACAATATCTGTGATAGTTTTTTGTGGATTTTGTAAAAATAAAACATGTACATGGTCTGGCATTCCGTTAATGATTCTAACTGGGCATCCAAGTTCTGTTAACTCTAGCCAAATATAATCGTAGAGCGTTTTCTCAATTGAAAAATCAATCAAATCCTTACGATTTTTGGTAGCCCAAATTACATGGATCCATAATTTGGTAAACGATTGTGACATAAATAAATTAGCATAAAAATTTTGCTAATTTACAATTTTATACAATTTATCTGACAAACGAATACGAAATGGAACCTCAAAAGTAACCTTATCACCAACTTTTGCAGATTGAGCTTCTGCGCCATTAACAATGATTTTGTCTAAAACCAATTCCTGATCACCTGTTGTCGGCCCAGAAATAAGGATTCTATCACCTCTGTTTAATTCGTGATTTTCTACTGTAAATTGTCCAACTTGCGCTTTTACATAATAATGTTCAGCTTTCCCAAGAAGTACTTTTTTTACTTTTATTTTCTGACGGATATCTGCTGGCTTTTGAGCTGTTGCCAAAGCAGTTTCTGGTAATTCCCCTGAATGTTTGAATTTCAAGTTTTCAGATTTTCCTTTTCTGAATACTTTATTTCCAACCTGTTTTCCAGTTCTTAAACGAACTTGGTCAACTAAAGGCATGTGGATGATTTCTAAACATTCTGTAGAACAGCAGTTTTCCATTGTTGCTTTACAATCATCACACTGAATAAACAATAAATGACAGCCGTCATTTTCGCAATTCGTGTGGTTATCGCAAGGTTTTCCGCATTGGTGGCATTGCGAGATAATATCATCCGTAATTCTTTCGCCCAGACGATTATCAAATACAAAGTTTTTACCAATGAATTTGCTTTCTAAACCTTCTTCTTTCAATTGTTTAGCGTAATTAATAATTCCGCCTTCCAACTGATAAACGTTTTTGAAACCTTGGTGTTTGAAGTAAGCACTCGCTTTTTCGCAACGAATACCTCCAGTACAATACATTACCAGATTTTTATCGTCTTTGTGATCTTTAAGCTGATCGTTGATAATTGGCAAACTTTCTCTAAATGTCTCAACATCTGGAGTAATCGCATTTTTAAAATGTCCAACTTCACTTTCGTAATGATTTCTAAAATCAACTACAATTGTATTTGGATCGTCAAGGATTTCGTTGAATTCTTTGGCTTTCAAGTGAACGCCTATATTGGTTACATCAAAAGTGTCGTCGTTTAATCCATCGGCAACGATTTTGTGACGAACTTTGATTGTTAGTTTTAAAAACGAATGGTCATCATGCTCTACAGCTTCATTCAAACGAATGCCTTTCATGAAGTCATAAACTTCAAGAGTTGTTCTAAAAGCCTCCAAATTTTCTTCAGGAATACTCATCTGAGCATTTATTCCTTCATTGGCAACATAAATTCGGCCTAATGCATCTAGGGCATTCCAGGCTACGAACAAATCATTACGAAATTTTTGTGGATCTTGAATTTTGGCATACGCATAGAAAGACAACGTTAGTCGTTGTTTACCTGCATCATCGATCATGATGGCTCTTTCTTCTGCGCTCAAAGTGTTATACAGTTGCATGCTATAAACAGTTTTAAGTTAAGAATATATGTTTTTTTAGATTTTTCTCTAAATCTGCGGCAAATTTAGGGTTTATTTTGAGATTAAAAATGATCTTCCCTTAATTATCTGATTTTTTTAACATCAAAAAAGGATTGTATTACTAGAGAATTTCACTTTTTACTTATTATTATCTTGTAAAGTATGCTGCACCAAATCATCTACAGAAATAAAACGGCTAATATGCCCAAAGAGAATTTCAAGATTCTCTGCACGCAGACTATCTCTAACATCTGAGCGGGCTTCGGCTATTTTTAGAGTAATGTTCTTTGCCTGCAAATCAATAAATAAATTCTTTAAGAAACGTGCACCAGCAATATCGATGCGAGGTGAAGAGTTGAGATCTAATATTACTGTTTTTAAAGAATCTTGTTCGCTGTAGATTTTTTCCAAAATCCGTTCTTTAATGTATTCTGCATTGAAATAGAATATGGAAGATTCTACTCTTACAATCAATATGTTTTCCATTTTTTCGTTATCTGGATGTCTTTTCAGATCTGTATAAATTCTTGTTCCTGGAATTCTTCCTAGAAAAGCCACATGAGGTTTTGATGCAGCTTTTAATAAAAGTAACAAGGTTACGAGTGTTGCAAGCAAAACTCCTGCAAGAATTCCCCAGATTAATACTCCTGCAAGCGCAATCATCACAACAGCAAATTCTTGTTTGTTTATTTTATAAAGATGTCTCATTTCTTTCCAATCAAAAAGCCCTCTTATTGCTACTAGAACAATGGCAGCCAAAATTACGGTTGGCAGATTTTGAAGATATCCTGTTAAAAACAAGAGACAGCAAGCAATTGTACCCGAAGCAAACAAAAGAGATAATGGCGTTTTCGCACCCGCAGCATCGTTTACCGCTGATTGCGACAAACCGCCCGCAACAGGATAACCGTGTCCGAATGAAACAGCCGCATTAGCAACTCCAAGTGCCAAAAGCTCCTGACGCGGATCGATAACATATCCGTTTTTTTGTGCTAAGGTTCGCCCAGCAGAAACGCTTTCGATATAAGACAATAAAAAACAAGCCATCGCAAGTGGCAAAACTCCCTCTACATCTCGAATCCGCAGAGAAGGCAGATGAAATTCAGGAAGACCAGTCGGAATAATCCCAACTGTATTGAATTCGGCATATTGTAATGATGTAGCCGAAATAAGAATAATAGATAAAATGACAATTACTATTGCAACTGGAAACTGCGGTGCTATTTTTTCTCCTATAATTAATATCAGAATAGCAATTATTCCAAAAATAAAAACAGCTGTATTCATGTCTGGAATTTGATGGAAAAGAATAACAATTCGTTCCAAGAAATTATCCCCGCCACCTTTAACTCCAAATAATTTCGGCAATTGGGTTAAACCGATAGTGATCGCAGCGCCTGCTTTGAATCCAACCAAAACGGTTTCACTAATAAAATTAATAATTCCACTTAACCTCAGCAAATAAGCAACAATGGCCATTCCTGCAAACACTAAGGCTGTAAGTGAAGCGATTTCAGACCAGCGTTCGATATCACCGTTTGCCATACCTGATATGGTTGTGCCTACTAATAAAGAAATTGCAGATGTTGGACCTATTGCAAGCTGTCTGCTGGATCCTAACAAAGCATAAAAGATGCCGCCAATGAGATATCCGTAAATTCCATATTGAGGAGGTAAACCAGCAAGAGTTGCATAGGCAAGAGAAACAGGAATTCCGTAAGCGGCAAGAGTTACTCCTGCAATGAAATCTCTTTTGAAATTCTGCTTTTCATAATTTTTAATCCAATCTAGTGAGGGTAAAAGCTTAGAAATCATATTAAAAAAGATTAAAATAGTACTAATTCACAATTATAAATAAATGTTTATAGCTGCAAAAGGTTACTCTTTCTCTTCTAACAATGCTTTCTTAACCTCATTGAGTTCTGCAATTTTCTCTGGACTCACTTTAGGATATTCCAGATCCATTTCGTCTAAAGCATGAATAATTGCAGAAGCAATCGCAATTCGAGCATAAGACTTATCATCTGCAGGAATTACATACCAAGGCGATTTTTTGGTCGATGTGTTTTTAATTAATTCCTCATACGCATGCATATAATCATCCCAATAGCCTCGCTCTTTGGCATCGGCTGCACTGAATTTCCAGTTTTTATCAGGATTATCAACTCTTTCAATAAATCTTCTCTTTTGTTCTTCTTTAGAAACATTTAGAAAAAACTTAATGACCACTGTTCCGTTTCTACTCAGATATTTTTCAAAGTTTCGAATGTCTTCAAAACGATTATCCCAAATGTCTTTGGTAATCAATTTCTCAGGAAGTTTTTGCCCTCTCAATATTTGTTCATGAACACGAACCACCAAGACTTCTTCATAGTACGAACGATTAAAAATTCCTATTCTTCCTCTTTCTGGAAGGTGTTTTTGACAACGCCATAAATAATCATGATCTAATTCTTCTGAGCTTGGTCCTTTAAAAGAAGAAACCTGACAACCCTGCGGATTTATTCCTGACATTACATGCTTTATAGCACCATCTTTTCCAGCTGCATCCATAGCTTGAAAAATAATAAGAACAGACCACTTATCTTGCGCATACAAAATATCCTGCATGGCAGCTAGAGCCTTAACTCCCATTTTTAATGTTTTCCGAACTGAGATATCGTCATTTTCTATAGCATAAGAAGTTGGTTTACCTTTTAATGTGAAGTTCTTATCGTCTCCAACACAATATTGCTCAGAAAATTTTTTTGCCCGATGCAATAATTCCTTTTTAGTTAATTTTTTTAAATCATTATCATCTCTTTCTTCTTTTTTGTGTTTTTTCTTGTTATTTTTTGACATGATTATAAAAGTTTTTGAATTATTATTACTAGTCTTTTGAATAATTTATTCTTACAAAAATGCAGTTTGTCGGCAGTAAATGGCATTTCATCCTAATTTGTATTATCAACTGAAATACAGATAGATAAAATTTTAACTAAAATTAACAAAATTCACACAATATTTAATCACCTAACCAAAAAAACGCTAACTTAGCTATTGCACTTTATTGGTTTTTAGTTAGTTGTATTTAATGAATTTTACCTAAAAGAATTTAACAATGAACAAAATCTATTCCTCCGCAGTCTTACTATGTCTTTTAATGATTTCTTGCAAAAAAGAAACACCTCCAGCACCCAAACCACTAGAAATTTCAGTTACAACGGTTTTACAGCAAGATGTAAAATTAGAATCTGAATACACGGGGCAGACTTTTGGTCAATCTGATATACAAATTAACCCGCGAGTTGATGGTATAATTGAAAGTATGAACTTCAAAGAAGGAAGTTTTGTCAAGAAAGGACAGGTGCTTTATACAATTGACCCTTTACCATATAGAGCGAAACTGAACGAAGCACAGGGAGTTGCCGCAGAATCGCAGGCACGATTATCTAAAACCAAATCAGATTTGGATATGATTACTCCGTTGGCAAAAATGAATGCGGTGAGCCAAAGAGAATTGGTTTCGGCAAAAGCAGCGTACAATGCTTCATTAGCACAGATTAAAGCATCTGACGCTTCGGTTCAAAATGCTAAAATCGAATTGGGTTACTGTCAAATTTTAGCACCAATTTCAGGATTAATTGGTTTGTCTAAAGTGAGAGTAGGCGATTATGTGCAGCCTGGGCCTTTGTCAGTTCTAAATACAATTTCTGATCTTGGCGATGTGAGAGTTCGATTTACAATAAGCGAACAGGAATTTTTGCGTCTTTTTAGAGAATTTAACAAACCAAATTCTCCTTTAAAAGGCTCTGGAGCAAGTGTTACCATAAAACTATCTGACGGTTCGATTTATCCGCATACAGGAAAAGTAAGTTTTGCCGACAGACAAATTGATCCTTCTACAGGAGCTATTACTTTTGAAGCCGCTTTTCCCAATCCAGATAAATTATTACGTCCTGGCCAATATGTAAAACTTGCTTTGCTTACTGATATTCGCAAAGAAGCAATCGTAATTCCGCAGCGCGCAGTCATTGAAGTCCAAGGAATCTATCAAGTTTATGTCGTAGGCAATGACAACAAAGTGCAAATGCAGATTGTAAAACCAGGCCCTACCGTTAAAAACGGTTATATTATTGAAGATGGATTAAAACCTGGCGACAAGATAGCCATGGGAGGTACTTCTTTATTGAAGAATGGAAGTGTCATTACCCCGAAAATCGTTCAATGGCAATTGGGCGATCCAGAAACTGTAGCTGCAAAGTAATCTAAATCACATACTATTATGGGAGAATTTTTCGTCCGAAGACCAATTGTTGCCATTGTTATTAGTATTATTATTGTGATACTTGGATTACTGGCATTACAAAAAACACCTATTTCGCAATATCCGGATATTAATCCGCCAGTTGTAAAAATTACCACTTCTTTTACAGGAGCTAATGCGCTGAATGTTGAACAAGCAGTTGCAACTCCAATTGAGCAAAAGGTAAACGGTGTTGAAAACATGTTGTACATGAAATCGATCAATACTTCGGATGGTGCTTGTACTATCGAGGTAACTTTCGACGTAGGAACCAATCTGGACAACGCTAATATGCTTACGCAAAACAGACAAAACCAGTCTGCTCCCTTTATGCCATCAAGTGTAAAACAACAGGGTGTTGTGGTAAAAAAATCGCTTTCTTTTCCGATGATGTTGTTTACCATTACGTCTACTAATCCGAAATACGATGCTAAATTTTTAAATAATTATGCAAGTATCAATGTTGTTGACCAGCTGGCTCGTATTAAAGGAGTTGGAGAGGTCGCACTTTTTGGAGGTAGTGATTACTCAATGCGTATTTGGCTAAAAGCTGACATGATGAGTAAACTCGGCGTAACAGTTGAAGACGTAAAAAATGCGCTAAACGCACAAAACATGATCAGTCCAGGAGGAAAATTTGGAGCTGAACCAGCGCCTCCTAATACTGAATTCACATATGGTGTAACACTTCAAGACCGCTTGGTCACCGAAAAAGAATTTGGAAACATCGTAGTTCGAAGTAAAGAAGATGGAGCACAAGTTTTACTTGCCGATATTGCCCGAATCGAATTAGGAACCGAAAATTATAGCTCAACAGCTAGAAGAAACAGTTCTCCAAGTGCTGTTATTGCTATGTACCAAATGCCAGGAAGTAATGCTCTCGAGGTGGCAGAAATTGCAAAAGCCACCATGAAACAATTGTCTGAAAGATTTCCGCAAGACATCGAATACCAAGAATCTTTAGATACAACACTTGCTATTACTGCAGGGGTTGATGATATTGTTCACACTCTTTTTGAGGCTATTGTATTGGTTATTATAGTAGTGTTTATATTCCTTCAAAACTGGCGTGCTACTTTAATTCCGTTAATTACAGTTCCCGTTTCGCTTATTGGTACCATTGCCGTTTTCCCAATGTTAGGATTTTCGATCAATACCCTTTCGCTTTTAGGATTAGTACTCGCAATTGGTATCGTGGTCGATGATGCGATTGTGGTTGTAGAAGCCGTAATACATCATATCGAGCATGGAAAAACTCCTAAAGAGGCTACAGTTCAAGCAATGAAAGAGGTTTCGGGGCCAGTAATAGCGATTGCATTAATTCTATGCGCCGTTTTTATTCCAGTAGCTATGACACCCGGAATTACGGGACGTTTTTACCAGCAATTTGCCATAACCATTGCCGTCTCGGTGGCCTTTTCTGCGTTTAGTGCCTTGTCTTTAAGTCCCGCGCTTTGTGCCATGCTATTAAAACCCACAAAACCTATTGATCAGCAAAAAGGATGGCTTGCTAAATTCTTTACTTGGTTTAATAGGGTTTTCGAAAATGTTACTGGAAAATATATTGGTGGAGCAACATTTTTTGCCAAAAAAGCCATGCGTATTGTTGTTTTACTAGCTGTCATTCTTGTTTCGATAGTGTTTTTAGGCAAAAAGATTCCAGTAGGATTCATTCCAGAAGAAGATCAGGGATATGTTTTAGTAAATATTGCTTTGCCTCCTGCATCATCATTACAGCGTACCGATGAAATATCGAAAAAAGTAGATAGTTTCCTTAAAGAAGAAAAATCTATTTTATCCTATACCACGATAAACGGATTTAGTATGCTTACCAACTCTTATCAGCCAAATAACGCTTTTATTTTTATTTCCCTAAAACCTTGGGAAGACAGAGCAGAAACGGCCAAACAGTTTGTAGACCGATTCAATAAAAAACTAGCGACTCAAATTACGACTGCTACTTGTTTTTCATTTGGTCCGCCTGCAATTCAAGGTCTAGGTGCTTCAGCAGGATTTAGTTTGATGCTGCAAGACCGAGGAGGAAATACGCCTCAATATTTAGCAGAACAAACACAAAAATTTATTGCCGCCGCGCAGCAACGTCCTGAGATTAAACGAATTTACACCACTTTTAATGCTGGTACACCGCAAATTAAACTGGATATCGACAATGATAAAGCCATGAAATTAGGAATACCAGTCTCTAAAGTTACCGAAGCCCTCGGTGCCTTTTTGGGAGGAAGTTACGTGAATGATTTTAACCGATTTGGACGTCAATATAAAGTTTATGTACAGGGAGAAGCTGTTAATCGTGTAAAACCAGAAGACCTAAACCTGATTTATGTAAAAAATAATAAAGGAGATATGCTTCCAGTTTCGACATTGGTTACGGCGACTAAAGTATCTGGTCCCGATTTTACGAATCGTTTAAACTTATTTAGATCTGCAGAAATTGGAGGAAGTCCGAATGATGGTTATAGTAGCTCGCAGGCTCTGACCGCATTAGAAGAAGTCGCCAAAGAGACCTTACCTGCAGACATGAGTTTCGATTACATCAACTTATCGTATCAGGAAAAGCATTCGCCAGGTGGGTCTTCTGTATTTATTATGGCCTTGGTTTTTGTATTCTTAATCCTAGCCGCACAATACGAAAGCTGGAAGCTGCCATTTAGTGTACTTCTTGGAGCGCCTTTCGCCGTATTTGGAGCCTTTTTAGGACTTCTTTTGGCAAGATTTGGAAGTGATGCTTATGTCAACAACGTTTTTGCACAAATCGGACTCGTTTTACTAATCGGATTAGTGGCAAAAAATGCCATTCTTATTGTTGAGTTTGCCAAAGAAGAATACGAAAGAGGGAAACCGCTTTACGAATCGGCAATGTATGCAGCAAGACTTCGTTTTCGCCCGATTCTGATGACTGCTTTTGCTTTTATTCTTGGAGTTGTGCCGTTATTAACCGCTACAGGTGCTGGTTCTCAAGCTCGTATTGTAATGGGAATGGCCGTATTTAGCGGAATGTTAATTGCTACAGTTCTCGGTGTATTAATTGTACCAGGTCTATTTGTTATGATTGAAAGAATTGGACATAAAAAAGAGGAAACAATCGTAGAAGGAGAAAAAAATGTAGAATCAAATACTACAGACCATGAGTAAGAAATATAAAATAATCGTTATTGTATTGGTTGTTTCCTTACTTCCAGCAGGATGTATGGTCGGACCAAAATATAAAAAACCTGAACAGTTAAAATCAGATTCTTATAAAAACGAAAGAAATTTAGACAGTCTCGCTTCGGTAACCAACTTAAAATGGTTTGATTTGTTTAATGATGATGTTTTAAAAGGTCTTATTCAAAAAGGCCTTGAGAATAATTATGATTTAAAAATTGCGGTTTCAAGAATTGAACAGTTTCGTGCTGAATTAGGTTATTCCAAAGCCGATTTATTTCCGGCTTTTCAATATGGAGCTACCATAAACAGCAATAAGAAATACATTACTCCGTCGACCGCTGGTGCAAGTATGTCTTGGGAACTAGATTTCTGGGGGAAATTTCGCCATGAAAATAATGCTGTCAAAGATGAACTTCTCGCTACAGAAGAAGCTCGTAAAGTAATATTGTCTGATATCGTTGCCAATATTGCAATAGCGTACTTTCAGATGCGAAATTTTGATGATCAGCTGGAAATAACCAAGCATACTCTTGAAACAAGAGAGAAGTACTATCAAATCATAAGCGAAAGATTTGAAAAAGGGTACATCTCAGAAGTTGACAAAGTACAGATTGAACAGCAGGTTGCCATTGCTGAAGCAGCAATTCCCAACATTGAAAGACAAATAACCTATCAAGAAAATGCGATTGCGTTGCTTACAGGTCAGCTACCAACCGAAATTCCGAGAGGAAAAAGCAATACCGAGTTACAGATAGTCAGCAAAATTCCATTATCAATTCCGTCTGCCTTATTAGAAAACAGACCCGATGTAAAAGCGGCCGAATTAAGATATGCGGCAGCAAACGAAAGAATTGGCGTAGCCCAGGCAATGCGTTTTCCGTCTATCAATCTAGCTGCAATTGCCGGATTTGCCAGTGCCGATTTGAGTAATCTTTTTCTCGGAAGCTCCTATATGCAAAATGCATCAGGCGGAATTGCAGGACCAATATTTGCATTCGGAAAAAACAAAAGAAGAGTTGAAATAAACAGACAACAAGCAGAACAGTTCAAATTTCTTTATCAACAAACCTATATTGGTGCTGTTTCTGAAGTAGAACAATCTATACAAAACGTTAGAACTTATCAAGAAGAATGGAAAGCCCGCAACAGACAAGTGCAAGCGGCTTTGATAAACTTTAAGCTATCTCACGAAAGATATGACAGCGGTTACGTTTCTTACTTGGAAGTTTTAGATGTAGAAACCAACCTTTTCAATGCACAGTTAAGTCTAGCTCAATTATCTGAAAGACAATTAAGTTCAATGGTTGAATTGTACAAAGCACTTGGTGGAGGATGGAACCTCTAAGAAAAGGTTCTGAGTTGCTAAGATTCTAAGGTACTAAGGTTTCAAAAATTGTATAAACAACAAAAGCACTATTTTCATAGTGCTTTTGTTGTTATTCTTTGTGCCTATATTACTTTGTGTCTAAAACCTTAGAACCTCAGCAACTCAGAACCTTAGTCCCTTAAATTAGCAGAACTCGTTAAACGCATCCTGTAAATTCTCAGCAATTAATTCAGCTGGACGTCCTTCAATGTGGTGACGCTCTAACATGTGAACCAATTCTCCGTTTTTAAACAAAGCCATAGATGGCGAAGATGGAGGAAATGGGAACATGTGTTGTCTTGCAGCATCAACAGCTTCTTTGTCCACACCTGCAAAAACAGTAATTAAATGATCTGGTTTTTTAGCATTATCCAAACTCATTTTTGCTCCCGGACGTGCATTTCTTGCAGCGCACCCGCAAACAGAGTTTACAACTACTAAAGTGGTACCTTCAGCTTTGATCGCATTCTCAACAGCTTCAGCACTATGTAAATCTTGAAAACCTGCAGCTGTTAATTCAGCTTCCATTGGTTTTACCATGTCTAGTGGATACATATTTTTTGTCTTTTAAATTGTACTTTTTGAACTGCAAAGTTACAAAGTTTACTCGCAACTAGTTACTTTGAAGTATAAAGTTTTGTTATAGTTCAATCGATTTACTTGAAAGTTGAAAAAGCATAAAGTTGAAAGCCTAAATTCTGTCTGTTTTTATTTAAAAACAACTTTAAATAAAGCCTTTATAAATGGCACTTTCGGGCATTTTAGGATCACTTGAAGATCTTCAAAAAGATTCGTTTCTTCATCTAAAAACTTAAAAATCAGTTCGGGATTTCCTTTTCTAAACAATGATGAAAAAATAGAACTTCCCAATTCGTTATGTCGATAAAGAATATCTAAAAGCAATAAATCGTAAAACCAAAACTTAGACTTTCTTTGAAAGTTCTTCATTTTAAAATCGTTGCTTTGAATAAACTCCACCAAATCGGAAGATTTTTTATCTGAGTTTTTAAAAGTATAACCTGTACTTGCTTTTGTCCAGCCGCCTGCAGTGCCAATATTCAAAACTCTTTTAGTATTTCTTTCCCAAAATGGATAACACGTCATTGGAATGCTTCCCTCCTCTTTTTCAATAATTTGATATTGGCTTACACCTTGCGTCTTCAAATAGATTTGAATCTCGTTTTCATATTCCTCTTTTGTCAGCAGTTTTTCCGAAAACAGCGTATATTCTACCAAAGCCTCCGTTTTTGAAGTCGGCAGCACATACATAAATCTTGTATTTTCTTTTTGTTCAACCGAAAAATCCATGAAAGTTACTTCTTCGGGATTGAAAACTTCTTCTTTCGTTTTTACAAACCAACCCACAAAATGCTGTTGCAAAACGGGATATTTATTCTGCCCTTCGGCGAAAGCCTTAGTATAAATACTATTGAATAAATAATTGCAGGTAAATCTATTTTCTTCTGTTCCTACAAAAACATGAGTTTCCAATTCGTTGATGTCGGTCACTTTTTCGTTTAAAAACGTAATATTCGATTGTTTTGAAATAGTTTCAAAAACGAAATTATAAAAATCTAATCCGTTGATTTTTTGGTATGAATAGGGTTTTAAATCTAGATCGCGTCTGAAATTCTCATTAGAAAAAAGAGCCGAATCCCATTTTTTTGAAATAACTGAATCCCAGATGCTTTCTTCTTTTTCCCAGAAACACCAAGTTCTGTCATTGGATTTCTTCAAATCCTGATCTAACAGTAAAATGGTTTTATCAGCGAATTTTCCAGACAGAATCATTTTATAAACTGTCATCAAAGATGCTAGTCCTGTGCCTGTAAAAATGTAATCGAAATGTGGGATTTGCGAAGAATTCATTCTCAAAAATAAGAAATTTTATTCTTTCCTTTTTTCTAAAAAAAACATAAAAGGACCGCAATTTATTATTTCGTTTTGCCGTTTGTTTACAATATGATTTAATTCTATCTTTAGTAGTACAAAAAATAAAATTTCTGCCTTATGCATAAATTGATCCTTTTCATTAAAACTTATGAACCTGATTTTAAAACCGTTTATAAGCTTTTAGATTCTATAGATGAGTTTAACAAAGACAGCATTCCGGTAGTTATTTCTGTAAACGATGAGCATTTTGGTTTCTTAAAAAAGGACTGTCATGAGAAATATAAAGTCTATCGCGATTCTGAAATCTGCAAAACAACAATTACCGAAGGATGGAGATATCAGCAAATCATAAAATGCAATGTTTACAAGCTTAATATCTGCGAAAATTATGTTGCTATAGATTCTGATGCTGTTTTTATAAAGGACTTTTATATTTCAGATTTTATGTATGACGAAAATACGCCATACACTATCATGCAGGAATCTAAAGATTTACTTGAAATAACAGAAAGAATTGGTATGGATTCTGAAAATCTGTTTTTTAAAAGAGCTTTGAGAGATACTCGTCCGTTTTTTGGAAATAAAGGTAAAGAATGGGATTATGGTCCATCTCCCTATATCTGGAATTGCAAGGTTTGGGAACATTTTAATGAAGTGTTCTTAAAAGAAATAAATCTCACTTTTGATCAATTTTTTACCGAAATAGACAAAAAAAGCTATTCCCCAAGTGATTGTGTCATCTATGGAGAATATCTGCTAAAGACCAGATTAATAGACATACTTCCTATTGGTAGCCTTTTTAAAGTTTATCATTACAAAAAGCAATATGCAATCGAAAAAAACCAGTTGAAACTTGAGCAATTGCGCAAAATTTATCTTGGACTTATTCACCAAAGCAATTGGCGAAGAAAGAAAAAAAAGTGGTATCGTTTTTTTTAATGAAAATGCTATCCTACAAAAGAATTTCAGATGATAAAGGCAAGTAAAGTTTATTTGGTATTTCTAAACGGAAAATCTAATGCCGGCGGTGCAGAACGGATGGTTCATTATTTGGACGAATATCTCAAAAGCCGAAAGATTTTGACTGAAATAATAAATGAGGATCGTTTAAAAAACACTTTTATCGGAAAGCTATACTGGAAATTATTCAATAAAAGACATTTCGAAAAACGAAGAGCAAAATATATTGCAAGATTTGCAACTGCTTTTCTTTGGCTTAATTATCGATCAAATAAATTAGTCATTAGCAATGGCGAACCCACAGCTTATTATCCAACCGATTACGTAATTTCTCATGGTTGTTATCATAAAATGGAACTGGACTACGGAAGAAAAGATCCTAGATTAAGTAGAGTGGCCAAATTGCAAATGATAGCCTGCAAAAATGCCAAGAAAATAATCGCTGTTGAAGACAATGTCAAAAAAGATCTAATACAATACTATGGAATTAATGAAAATAAAGTAAGTGTAGTGCCAAATTGTATTGATAAGACTAATTTTTATCCCATAAAAAAAACTTCAACCAATTTTAAAACAGTTGTATATATTGGCCGACTCGAATACGGAAAAGGCATTTCAGAATTGCAGGAACTAGCAAGACTTGTTGAACAGCAAAACGATTGGAGGCTTCTTATTGCCGCAAACAATCCTTCAAATACTGAACTTTTTAAAAATCTAAAAAATACCGAAATCTTAGTTGGATTAACAATAGACAATATCAACGAACTGGCTTATTCACTAGCAGATATTGTTTTCTATCCTTCGTATTCAGAAAGTTTTGGAATGGTAACTATCGAAGCGCTTGCTTGCGGAAGACCAATTGCAGGAAACGCCGTAGGCATTCTTCCAAAATTAGTCAAAAACAAACAACCTGGCGCTTATTTGCTTCCTAAAGAAATCGATGAGAATATTTTTCAGTTTTTTGATCATTGCATTGAAGATTCAAAAAAATTAAGCCCAGAGGAGATTCATGAAATGACAATGAAAAAGTTTAGCGTTGAATCTTATTTTGAACAAATGGATAAGCAGTTTACTAATTAAACCAACTGATTATCAATACAAATATTTTTGATTTTAAAAATTGCTTATGAGAATTTTATATTTCTATCCTGAAAATCCGCTGCACAAGGCAAAAGGAAATAACGCAAGAGCCTTGTCATTATTAGAATATTTTAAATCAAGAAATATTACTGTTGATTTTGTTGGTGTTGAAACAGACCTATTTACTACAAATGAAATCAACAAACTCAAAGAAGAAAAACTAATTTCTAACGGTTATTTTCTTCCTGTTTTTATCAGAAAAAAAAATAAGCTGAAGTATTTCTTTCAGTACTCCCTTCCGAATAAAATCAAAGGAAAAATTGGTTTGTTTGATAATATCCGTTCCGGTCATATTCCTGCTTTTAATGAAGCCTTAAAAGAGAATGAATATGATGTTATTTTGATCTCTTATTTGTATTGGTCAAAACTAATCAAGAATAATCCGTATCTGAAAAAGGCAAAATTAATAATTGATACGCACGATTTCCTTACTTCGCAATTTCAGAAAAAAAAGAAGTTCCAATTAGGTAAGTTTTTTGAAACAGAAATAAAACTCTTAAATTCTTATGATAAAATTTTAGTGATTTCTCCAGAAGAAAAATACCTTTTCTCTCAATTTATTGATAAAGAAATCGCATTGATAACCCATAGCTTGCCGAAAAAAAGCAATTTAAAAACAGATAGTAAGTACGACATTATCTATGTTGCCAGCGAAAACGAACATAACACCAAAGCGGCCAAATGGTTCTTTGATCATGTTTATCCTTTACTTTCAAAATCACTAAAAATTGCTGTAATTGGAAAAATCACTAAATTCATAGATGATTACCCAAATGTGGAGAAAATTAGTTTTATCGAAAATCTTGATGATGCTTACGCTCAGTCTAAAATCGCAATATGTCCAATGCTGAGCGGAACGGGAATCAAAATCAAGGTAATCGAAGCTTTGTCTCTTGGACTTCCGGTAGTGTGCAATGAAAGAGGCGTTGACGGATTAATAAATAAGTCTAATAATGGCTGTTTGGTTTCAAATGATCCGAATGAATTTGCTAATCAGATCAATACATTACTAACCGATGCCGTTTTTTATACTAAAATCAGTTCTGAAGCCAATGCCTATTTTAGTGCTCATCATAGTATTGATGCAACTTACAGCTTATTAGACAATGTATTTGAATTACAGCGATTCTAATTTTAAAAACAATGCTTCTAAAGCATGATTTGAGAATGGTTCAAGACTTTCTCCAGAGTTTTGCTGCAATTCCAGCCAAAGCGATTTGTTTCCATATAGATTAAGTATCGCCGAAGCAAATTCCTCTTTAGCATCGTAAATCAAAGCATTTCTTTCTTGAACCAGCTTCATGCCTTCCGCACCAATTGATGTCGTAACAACTGGCAGATAATACTCAAAAGCCTGCCCTATTTTTCCTTTTACCCCAGCACCATATCGCAAAGGAGCAACCATCATTTTATTTGTATTAAATAGTGGTTTTATATCACATACATGACCTTTAAAAATAAATCTAGAATCTTGAATGTTTTTAAGCTTCTCATTAAGATTGCCTATAATATTTACTTTTATAGTTTTATTTGTCTTCCAAACCAGCGGCATTATTTCGTGATATAAATAATTGACAGCGTCAACATTGGGTTCATGCTGCGAGCCTATAAAAAGCAAGTCTTCACGATCTTCAAAAGGCAAAAGTTGATCTTTACTGACTTTTAAATAATGGATATTAGAAAGTATCATCAATTTGCGTTCATCGATATACTTTGCCATAATTTCATTTTCGACATTAGAAATAGTCAGTACCAAATCTACTTTTCTGGCAAGTCTTGTTTCGATCCAAAAAAACTTCAAATAGTTTTTTGTTAATGAAATTCGGCTGGGATTAATCTTAATTGCTCTTTTGTACCTTAGAAAATGAATATCTACCATATCATAAAGTGACGTAGCTAGCGGAAAAATTTTGGATACTTTTTTTACATTACGTCCCAAAGCTTTTGCTCCGTAATACCACACAAAATCAACTTTAGGGAGTGATGCTATAAAATCAAAATAGTTCGAATACTGATTGTTTTCTACAAAAACGACAGCGCCTAACTTACTGAAATAAGTAACATAACCATTATCTCGAAAGGTATCTTTTGAACAAATAATACAATTGTAATCTTTGCTTTTAAAAAACAATATAATCTCTTTCAGTCTGTTAGAACCCGAATCATGTTCAGGAGCTGGCATATGAATATTGAAAAAAACAATAGTTTTATTTGATGGGTTGTAAGTATTATAATTTGGAATTGATTGATCGTGCTGGTTCCTAATTTCTTCTTTTCGTTTATAATAGCGCTTAATATTTTTAAATATCCCCATATTATCCTCTTATATAAGCTTAATTTTCTCTCTATTTTTAATAATGAAATGATCTGAATCTCAGTAAATTCAACATCTTACTTCATTCTTAAAACTCTTTCCATAATTTTTATATTGTATGAGAACATTATAAAAAGCTGTTAATTAACAAAGCAAAAAACATATTAAACTGATTATCAATATCTTTTTTAACTTGCAAAGCTTTACAACAATTTACAAATAAATTTTAAAAAATACCGCGCAAACAGCGTTATTTATTTCATTGTCAAAGAACTAATCCAAAACTACTATTTCAATTTCTCCAACAGAATTTTAAACTCTTTTGAGCTTAAATAAATATTATATTGGAAAATGATTTCGCTTTTCTCATTCAAAACACATAAAGTCGGATAGGCAATCTGATTATTGATTGTTCCAAGCTCTAATGCCAATTCATGTACTCCAACATTATTTCCTGAAGGCTTGTACTTAAAAATATGGTTATTGAATGTAATATCTCGCTTTTCCTCGGCATTGAAATCAATAAAATAGAAACCGGAGTTTAATTTTTCGATTATTTCCTGATCTTTAAAAGTTACGGATTTCATTCTCTGGCAAAATTGACACCAATCGGTATGAATGAAAACAATGGTTTTTCGTTTTTGAATTTGCTGTAAGCTGCCTATTTCTTCAAAAGTGCTGCTTTTTAATTGGCAGAACCCTGTTGAAGTTATTCCGAAGAGAATTAAGAGAAACAGCTTTTTCATTTTTTTTGTCTTGTTTGCCACAAATTACACGAATTTACGCAAATTAAAATTCGTGATAATTCGTGTAATTTGTGGCAAAATTTAGTTTAAATCTTTTACCTAAAGGTATATCTCAATCCTAAAAATCCACGAATAGTTTGGTTCTGTCCATATACATACGTCGTATCAAATGTCAAACCGTAGGGATTATCAGGCGTAACCAGAACTTTTCCTGCCGAATCGTATTGCACATTTTTGTCGAAAGGATCATTGGTTCTCGAAATCAAAAACGGATTATTCTGTTTCGGAGTAAAATTCAACAGATTCTTAATTCCTCCATAAACTTCAAAATCCTTCCATCCCGAATAGGTAAACTGAATATTTTGAATACTATACCAAGGCGAATTTGGACTTCTTGGATCGGTTTCGCTCAACAAAGGCAATTTCATCGGACTGTAAACATTCCCAGTATAATCCATCGACAAGTTCCAAGGCTGAATTTTATACGAAATGCTCCAAGTTCCGGTGAAATTCTCCGTCAAATAAGGTCTTTCAGAAATCCCGTTTTCAACGTTTTTATTGTCTAAAACCGTGGCTCCGATAATAAACTTTAATCCCGATGGAAAATTAAGATCAATATTCGTACTGATTCCTTGACTTAAGGCGTAACCATCAATATTGTCGTAAATGATTTTGTTGGGATCTGTTTCATAATCAGAAATAATCTTATTGCTAAATCTCGTGTAAAAAGCAGTCGTTTCAATTCCCATAAACGTTCCATTGCCAAAATTGATTTTCTGAATATAATTCAAATTCACATTTATAGACTGTTCGGGTTTCAAATCATTTTTAATAATGACGTCTCTAGAACCCGTTAAAGCCGCATGATCTTCGGTAAATAAATTCACAACACGAAATCCAGTTCCTGCATTTAATCTAAAAATGGTGTTTTCGTTTGCCTTAAATCTGTAAGCAAATCTTGGTGTAAAAATAGATCCGTGAATCGAATTGTAATCGTAACGCATTCCCAGCAAAACCTGACTTTTTGGAGAAAAGGCAATTTCGTCTTGAACAAAAATTCCTGGAAGCCAAGTATTTTCAGCTTCTTTTGTTGCAGTTGTGTTATCGTCGTAGTACATGTATCGGCTTGCAATTCCTGCTAATAAATCGTTTCGACCAATTTTTTTATCCCAAGTCAGCTGTAAAAATCCAATTTTCTGATTGGCAATATAAGATGTTGTTCCATAACGGCTGTCCTGAAAATGCACATTTCCAGAGAACGAAAGCATCAGTTTTTCTTCAAACGGCAATTGATAACTTCCAATTAATTCAGCTCTTTTGGTGTAAATGCTTTCACCGTAAATTTCATCTCCGCCACGGTATTTTTTCTCCCAACGAATATCTCCGCCCCAGCGATCTTCATACATTCCGCGCACAGCAATGGTAAAAAGGCGATTTTGATTTCGCTGAAAACTCCATTTATTAAAAATCGAAATACGTTCAGAAAGCGTTACATCGGTAAAATTATCTTTGTCTTTATCGATTACTTGATCATAGTTGAAGTAATTAACACCAATAAGCGAAATCGCCTTTTTTCCCGCATTAAATTTCATTCCCAAATCTAGATTACTTTCAAAATAAGAAGTCGTAAAATAATCGGCAGAAAAAACGGGTGCGTTAATTGGATTTTTAGTAATGATATTAATTAATCCTCCAACCGCTTCACTTCCATAAAGAGATGAGGCTGGACCTTTTACAATTTCGATTCGTTCCACCAAAGAGTTCGGAATTCCAGACAAGCCATAAACCGTAGAAAGACTGCTCACAATTGGCATTCCGTCGATCATCACCAAAGTATACGGACCTTCCAATCCGTTGATATGAATGTCGCCTGTGTTACAAACGCCACAATTGAGTTGCGGACGAACGCCGTTTATGTTCTGAAGCGCATCGTAAATACTTGGTGTTGGATTTTTCTTGAAGAATGTTGGTGAATACACCTCAACAGGAACGGCACTTTCTAATCGTTTTACAGGTTTTAACGTTCCTGAAACCACCACTTCGTTCAATTGATTTTGATCTTCTTCCAATTCAAAATCAAGATTCAGATTTTCATTTTCTACAATTGTAATTCTATGGGTTATGGGTTTAAATCCTGTTGAGGTTACGTTTATTTTATAAGTTCCGTTTGGGATATTTTCTAATTTATAAAATCCCAAAGAATCAGCTTGTGTTCTAAAGTTTGTATTTAATAAACGAATGGTAATTTCCTGATCAATAGGAAGTATACTTTCTACTTTTCCAGTAATATTTTGAGAGAAAACACTTTTTGTTGCAATTATTAATATTGTCAAAAATAAATATTTCATTATTATAAAATTAAATTTAGACAAAACTAAAAATTAAATTTGACAAACAATTATTCTTGGTTTAAAAAATTTAAACTGATTTAATTCAAGACGTTGGATTTTTGATTTTTATGATGTATAGGACGTTGAATTGCGTCCAGCTTTAGCTGGATGAAAATATAATCGTAGACAAAAGGGCTTTAGCCAAACATATAGATTTGGCTAAAGCTCTTTTTAATTAAAATCTAAACACCTAGCTGAAGCTAGGAGCTATTCAAAAAAATTTAACTTTAAAAATCTTCGTCAATAAGTTCCTTATTTATTACAGCTCCTGCGAACGAACCTGTAGAAACCGCAATGGCCACAGATCGCATTTGCGTTGTACAATCTCCGCTAGCAAAAACTCCAGCAATAGTTGTTTTCTGCATCACATCCACTTTCAACAATCCTTGTTCAGTAATAGCACATCCCAAAGTCTCAGGAATTGGACAATGCTGCTCAAAAGGCGGTCTTGCATAAATAGCTTTAACCTCCACTTTTTCTCCATTCTTAAAAATGATGTTTTTAATATAACCTTCCTTATGCTCAAAAGACTCTATTTCTTCTTCAAAAATCTGAACTCCATGCTTTTTGAGTATTTCAGTTTGTTCTAGACTCAATTCCGATTTTCCATTGGTGCATAATCTCAGGTCTGTTGTCCAATTCGAAATCAGTTTAGCATATTCAAATCCCATTTCTCCATTGGCAATAATTGCTGTTTTTTCGTTTTTAACTTCATAACCATGACAATACGGGCAATGCAAAACCGAAATTCCCCAACAAGCTGCAAAACCCTCAATTTCAGGAATCAGGTCCTTAACTCCAGTTGCAAACAATACTTTTCTCGAAGTAAAAACAGCTCCCGATTCGGTTGTAATTTCAAAACCGCTTTCCGTCTTAACTGCTTTTACAGCAAGTCCGTTAAAAAATTGAACCGTTTTATAAATGTCTACTTGCAATTTGGCTTTCGCAGAAATAACTGCTGGCTTCTCACCATCTTGTGTAATAAAATTATGAGAATGCGGTGTTTGTCTGTTGCAAGGCAAACCGCTATCGATAACCAAAACCTGACGCAAGGAACGTCCTAAACTCATTGCGGCAGATAATCCGCTATAACTGCCACCAACGATAATCACTTCAAAATGCTTCTGTTCCATATTTCTATTTTTAATGATTTTGTTTTTTATGTAATTTATAATTGATTAAATGCCCGATGATCATTCCGATTCCTCCAAAATAGATCAGATCAAGATGAATTTCTAAAAAAAGTTCTGCCAAAATACTAATCCAAATCAGCGCCATTGAAACAACCAAAATGGACGATACCAAAAGAGCTGATTTTTTTATAATTTTGAGAATTGCAAATAAACCTATCGAAGCAAATAGTAAATCTATAATTGGGTTGTGACTCAAGCCTAAAGGGAGAATCGTTAAAAGAGGAAAAATCAAGCAATGCACCAGACAAATGGTTGCGCTAGAAATTCCTAAAATATCGTAAAAGGATGTGCTTATTTTCTTCATTATGTGTACTTTTGCTTAATGCAATTTTGTTGCAAATATATACAATTTTATCAACTGCAACATTGTTGCGTTTAAATTTTAATTTCGTAAAAAATGAAGACTACACGTAATACCGCAGCAAAGACGGCTGTTTTAGAAGTGTTTGAGAAATCTAAAACCGCTCTTTCACATACCGAAATTCAGAAACAATTAAATGATTTGTGCGATCGCGTTACCATTTACAGAATTTTGGACCGTTTGATCAATGAAGATGTAATTCATAAAATTTCAAATTTGGATGGAACGGTGAAGTATGCCAAATGCAATCATTCGCATCAGCGTGTACACATTCACAACCATGCCCACTTTAGCTGCGAGAATTGCCACGAAATTACTTGTCTTGAGACTGTAAAACCGAGCTACATTATGCCGCACAATTATAAAGTTAACGAAATCAATTTTACGTTATCAGGATTGTGTCCGAATTGTTTAAATTCTAACATTTAACTTTTAGACTCGTCTAAAAATATTGTTTCGCGAATATAATTTTTCTCTATATTTGTGAAAACAATACTTTTACAATGACCAAATCTTTAGAAGAAGTTCACGAATCGGTTGCTACACAAAATAAAAAAAAGGGTTTTAGAAAAATTTTAGCTTTCTTAGGTCCCGCTTATCTAGTAAGTGTCGGCTACATGGATCCAGGAAACTGGGCGACTGATATTGCCGGCGGAAGCCAATTCGGATACACTTTAGTCTGGGTTTTATTAATGAGTAACTTAATGGCTTTGCTATTGCAGAGTTTGAGCGCGCGCCTCGGAATTGTAACGCAGCGTGACCTTGCGCAAGCCTCTCGAGAAACCTATTCCAAATACATCAACTACATTTTATATTTTCTTGCCGAAATTGCAATTGCTGCCTGCGATCTTGCAGAAGTTCTCGGAATGGCAATCGGAATTAATCTTCTTTTCGGAATTCCGTTACTCGAAGCTGTCCTAATTACCGTTTTAGACACCTTTTTATTGCTTTTCCTGATCAATAAAGGAATTCGCAAGATGGAAGCCTTTATTATTGCTTTAGTTGCCATAATTGGCTTTTCTTTTATTTTTGAAATGATTTTTGCAGAACCAGAAATGGGCAAAGTTTTAGCAGGACTTATTCCTTCGATTCCAAATTCAGCCGCTTTATATATTGCTATCGGAATTATTGGAGCAACTGTTATGCCTCACAACTTGTATTTGCATTCGTCCTTAGTACAAACACGAAAATTCGATAGAACGCCTGCCGGAATCAAACAAGCTTTAAAATACAATTTAATCGATTCGACCATTGCCTTAAACCTAGCTTTCTTCGTAAATGCTGCTATTCTGATTCTTGCCGCCGCGACTTTCCATAAAAACGGAATGTATGAAGTGGCCGAAATTCAAGATGCGCATCAATTTCTTGAACCATTGTTAGGAACCAAATGGGCACCAATCTTATTTGCCGTTGCCTTAATCGCCGCAGGGCAAAGTTCGACTGTAACTGGCACACTTGCCGGACAAATTGTAATGGAAGGTTATCTGCATTTCAGAATTCAGCCTTGGGTCCGAAGAATCATAACGCGTTTAATTGCTATTATTCCTGCCGTAATCGTAATTTTAATTTATGGCGAAAGCGTAACAGGAAAACTTTTAATTCTAAGTCAGGTTATTTTAAGTTTACAGCTCGGATTTGCCATTATTCCCCTTATACACTTTGTAAGCGACAAGTCAAAAATGAATGGTTTTCATATTTCCAGAACCACTCAGATCGTTTCCTGGATTATTGCCACGATCATTGTTTCTCTGAATGCGAAATTGGTTTATGACGAAATCACTTCGTGGTTAGCAAGTTCAAATCATCCAATGGTGCTTTGGTTTACGGTAGTTCCACTAGCTTTTGGATTCGCTGCTTTATTGCTGTATATCGTCTTCAAACCATTTATCGCCAAATTCAAATCAAAAACAATAAATCATTCACCACACCATCTTAAATTGAAGTTTTCGCCAAGAAAAAGTCAGAGCATTCAAAACATCGCTATTTCTGTAGATTTCTCACATGCTGACGAAGCTGCTTTAAACAAAGCCTTCGAATTGGGTGGCATTGACACAGAATATACCCTCATTCACATTGTAGAAACGGTTGGTGCTTTAATGTATGGCGTTAATATTCACGATCATGAAACTACAATCGACGAAAAGTTATTATTAAAATATAAAGAAATGCTTTCCGAAAAAGGGTTCAAAATTAAAACCGAACTTGGATTTGGAAAACCAAACAGCATAATTCCGAAAATTATAAACGAAGGAAGTTTCGATATTCTAGTCATGGGAACCCACGGCCACACTGGATTGAAAGATATTCTTTTCGGCACAACAGTAGATAAATTGAGACATAAAATTTCGATACCTTTGTTGATTGTTAAATAAAAGGTGCTGAGGTACTGAGTCGCTAAAGTTCTAAGGTTTCTCTCGAAAACTTTAAAACAAAACCTTAGGACATCAGCCCCTTAGAATCTTAGAAGCTTAAAAAAAATGACCTTTTCAGAAGAAAACTACTTAAAATCGATCTATCACCTGACAGCCGCTTCGGAAACTGAAGTCAGCACCAATGCTATTGCAGAAATTATGGAAACAAAAGCTTCCTCTGTAACCGATATGCTAAAAAAACTGGCGGAGAAAGATTTGGTTAATTATAAAAAATACCAAGGGGTTTCTTTAACCGAAAACGGAAAACTGGCCGCAAAAATGATTGTGAGAAAACACCGTCTTTGGGAGGTTTTTTTGGTTGAAAAACTAAACTTTAGCTGGGATGAGGTTCACGATATTGCAGAACAGTTAGAACATATCAAATCAGAGCAACTAATTAATCGTTTGGATGATTTTCTTGGAAATCCTACTGAAGATCCGCACGGTGATCCAATTCCAGATGCAAATGGGCGAATCATTAAAATCGAGAAACACCTTTTATCTGAGCTTGAAGAGAATCAAGCGGGAGTTTGTGTTGGCGTAAAAGATACTTCTTCAGAGTTTTTGAAATATCTGGACAAACAAGGAATCGCTTTGGGTTCAAAAATTGAATTGCTTTCTAAAGAATCTTTCGATCTATCAGTAAGAATTAAAGTGAATGATAGAGAATTATCGATTTCTAATAAAATTGCTTCTAATTTGTTTGTGAAGTTAGTTTAAGAGTAATTACACAGAGATTCACAAAGAAGTTTCACAGAGATGCGCTAAGAGTTTTAATAAGATTCTTTTGTTAGGCTTAGCGAATTCGAAGTTTCGCAAAGAGGATTCACCAAACTTGGGCTTCGACTTCGGTCAGCCTGACAAATTAGTTATTATTAAACAATCCCCTTTTCAATCATTTCCAGCATAACTGGCGAAGCATTTTTAAAAGTTGGCGCTTGCTCAATAATACTTCCTGCGTTCTTTTTATTTACTTTAAACGTAACATCATCGTCAGTTGTAAACAAAAGCGCAGTTAAAAAAGGATTTTTGATGTGTGTGCCTAAAATCAATAAGGCTTCATCTAAAGTGTGAATGCTTTCTATTTCTTTTGTTTTATATCTAAAAGTAAGCGAAATTGAGAATGTATTATCTTCATTGAGAACCAATCGGAAATAAACATTTTTAAGCTCTGTATCGCCCATAGTTTTGGCCAAAGTCAGTTTTGCGAAAGTTCCTTTTTGGATGCTTTCTTTAACTCGTTCACAAAAAAGGGCAAATATTGGTTCGTACATTTTTTTTAAAGGTGCTAAGGTTCTGAGATGCTAAAGTTTTACAATCTTTGTCTATAGTTTTACCACAAAGTTGCACAAAGACTTCGCAAAGTTACACAAAGATTTATATATTTTTTTTCTTTGTGAATCTCTGTGAAGTCTTTGTGCAACTTTGTGAAATAACTTATTTTCCTGTAAATTCAGCTTTACGTTTTTCTAAAAATGCTGTAGTTCCTTCTTTAAAATCTTGTGTTCCGAAGCATTTTCCGAATGATTTTATTTCGACATCAAAACCGTTTTTACCATCTGCAAAATTGGCGTTGATTGCTTTTATAGCTTTTCCAATAGCGAAAGGTGCATTTTTGATGATTTTCTGCGCGATCACATTTGTAAATGACAGTAATTCTTCCTGAGGCACAACATGGTTTACTAAACCATAATCTTTTCCTTGTTCGGCAGTAATCATCGCTGCTGTCATGATCATTTCCATTGCACGCCCTTTTCCAATTAATTGTGGTAAACGCTGCGTCCCTCCATAACCAGGAATTAACCCTAAAGTAACTTCCGGAAGTCCCATTTTTGCATTATCCGAAGCAATTCTGAAATGACAAGCCATTGCCAATTCTAATCCACCTCCTAATGCAAATCCGTTTATTGCAGCAATAACTGGCTTTTTTAATCCTTCGATCATATCAAATAACGATTCCTGACCTTCAGCTGCCAATTGTGCGCCTTCAACAATAGTATAATTAGCAAATTCTGAAATATCAGCTCCGGCAACAAATGCTTTTTCGCCACTTCCTGTTAAGATAATAACGCGGATATCTTCATTTTTACCCAGTAATTTAATCGCTTTACTCAGATCGCTAATAGTTTCTTTGTTTAAAGCATTTAATTTTGCTGGTCTGTTTATGGTAACGGTTGCGATATTCCCTTCAATAGAAATTAAAAGATTTTCGTAGTTCATGATGCTTTATTTTATGAGTTGGTGATAGGGAGAGAAACTGTAAATGTGGTTCCTTTTCCGTAAGTTGACTCAAAGGTAATTGTTCCTTTGTAATTTTCGATAATGTTTTTGATAATTCCTAGTCCAAGTCCCATACCGCTGGTTTTGGTAGTAAATTTTGGCTCGAAAATTCTTCCGATATCTTGCTTCTGAATACCGATTCCGTTGTCTTTTACCGCAATTTCAACATTATTGTCTCGCCTTTTTACTGATACAACAATTGATTTCTGAAACTGACTTTCAGGAATGGCCTGAGTGGCATTTTTAACTAAATTGGTAATCACACGAATCAATTGCGTACGATCCATTTTAGAAATGATTTCCTCTTCTTCTTTCTCGAAAGAAATATAATCTTCGTTGAAAATATCTAAAGCCAATTCGACAACCTCAACAACATTTAAAGTTTCATTTTGCTGTGCAGGCATCGAAGCAAAGTTCGAAAATGCCGAAGCAACAGCCGTCATGGTATCTATTTGCTGAATTAAAGTTTCAGAATAATCATTCATTTTTTGTTTCACATCTGGAGCAGAAGGATCAAATTTTCTCTGGAAACTCTGAACCGTCAAACGCATTGGCGTAAGCGGATTTTTAATTTCGTGCGCAACTTGTTTTGCCATTTCGCGCCAAGCTTCTTCACGTTCGCTTTGCGCTAGTTTAATTGCACTCGTTTCGAGTTTATCCACCATTCCGTTGTACGCTTTGATCAGAAAGTTGACTTCTTTACTATTAGCTTCTAACACAATTTTTTCGTTTTTCTGATCCAAGTTGGTTTCTTCCAAACGATCTGAAATGGTTTTCAGCGATTTTGTGATATAAGTCGAAAGGAAATATGCCAAAGCAAAAGCGACAATCAGCATAAAAGAATACACCTGACTTAGACGAATTAAGAAAGTATTCAACTCGTTATCATAATAACCATCATCTTCTAAATATGGAAGATTTAAGATTCCGAGTGGTTTGAATTTTTCGTCTTTAATTAAACTGTACGAAGATCGGTTTTTGACTCCGTCGATGGTTTTAATATCAACAAAACGTTTTTCGATAGAAGAACGAACCAGTTTAAGAATATATTCTGGAATTGGAGGTGCAATTTTATCAACTGCAAAAGACTCTTTGGATGATTTTAAAAGTTTTCCATCCAAACTGTAAATATTGATTTCGATTTTATGAATCTGTGCCAACTCATGAATTTTATCTTTAAAAATTAAATCTAAATTCTGAGTTTTTAATGGATAAGTTGTAGTTGCCAGAACATAATTGATGTGTTCTTTTACCGCATTTTCTTTTCGTTCTAAACGTTCCTGATGATATTCTTTGGCTTCAGTTTTAAACTGAATAATCGAAATCGAAGCCAATAAAAAAGATGCCACAACAATCAATACAATCATCGACAGGAAAATCCTGGTACGAAGCGAAAGCATTGACATTTTGAAGTTTAGCATTTTGTTTTTGTTTTGTTCGTTTCAGGTTTCAAGTTCCAGGTTATGTTGCGTTTGGCAACTTGAAACTTGAAACCTGAAACTAAAAAAACTATTTTCTCTCTCTAATTCTTTTATAAAAACGGAATCCCAGCATAATTAAAACCGAGAATAAAATAATTCCGATTACGCCGAAAATCCAGTTGATGGCACTTTTTAACACTACTAAAAAGACAACAGCAAATAATATAATAGTTGCGCCTTCATTCCACAAACGCATAAAATTATTGGAATATTTTACTTCATCTCTTTGTAATTGCTTAAAAATCTGATGACATTTTCCGTGATATAAATATAATAGGAAAACGAAACATAATTTTACGTGCATCCACGGCATTTTGATCCAAACGCTTCCCGCATCTGTAAAAAACAGCATCCAAAAAGCAAAGATGCTTGCCAAAACCGCCGATGGCCATGTAATGATATACCACAAACGGTAGGCCATTATTTTGTATTGTGCCTGTAGAATTTCTTTTTCTGGCGAAGGTTTTTCATTGGCTTCAATCTGATACACAAATAAACGCACAATATAAAATAGACCCGCAAACCAAGTAATCACGAATATAAGATGCAGCGATTTTAGATAGTTATAGTATTCCATCATTTTTTAAAAGTCGATTTTTTAAAAAGATCAATGATCTCTTTGCCATAATTTTCATCTTCATACACTATTGAAGCGACAAAGATTTTGTCTCCAAATCCTTTCGAAAAAATTACTGCTGTAGCAACTGTTTTTCCGTCTTCAGTAACTTCGATTTTAGATTTTCTAAACTCCAAACCCGAAATTTTTTCACTGCTTACCGAGTAATCTCCCATTTTACCTTTTGGATAAACTTTTCCAATGTCTTTTAAAAGGAGAAAATCTTTTAATCTCATCTTTAGATCAACTCCACGAGCATCTCCTCCGGTAGGATAGTTTTCGTAGTTTGCAGAAAAGTAATTGGCTTCATCTCTTTTAAAAGCTACAATGGAGTTTTCTTTTTTAACCAAAGCTGTATCTCCCTTTACTTCTCCTTTTTCTTTTTGGATTACTTTTTCATAATCATCAGGAATTGCAATTTCCCAATTGAAGGTTTTATCAAAAAAACGATTATTTTCAAAAGTGTTTTTCTTTTTGCATCCAATTATTGTTACTAAAGCAAAAAGCAAGATCGAAAAATATTTTAATCTATTCATTTATAAAAATTAAAATTATTTAGCCCAATCGTTAATCCAACTAGCAACTGTTTCGCACCATTCATCATCATCGTTCAAGCAAGGAATTGCTAAAAACTCTTCTCCTCCATTTGCTTCAAAATCTTCTTTGGCACGCATTGCGATTTCCTCTAAAGTCTCTAAACAATCGGTAACGAAAGCTGGAGTTACAACCGCAATTTTCTTAATTCCTCTAGCTGGCATATTGTCAATTTCAACATCTGTATATGGTTCAAGCCATTTATCGCCCGCCAATCTTGACTGGAAAGTCACACAATATTTCTCTTTTGGAATTCCCAATTGTTCAACTACCAAACGAGTTGTTTCATAACAATGTGTTCTATAGCAGAATTCTGCTTCTGGAGTTCCTACTTCACAACACATTTCGTTGGTTACGAATTTTTTATGCGATTTTGTTTTATCTGTTTTGCGAACGTGACGCTCTGGAATTCCGTGATACGAAAACACCAATTGATCATAATCGAAATCTCGTAAATGTTTTTTGATTGAATCTGCAACATTTTTGATGTAGTCTGGTTTATTGAAAAACGCTGGAACATCTGAGAATTTCATGTGAGGGAATTTCTTCTTACGAATTTCTTCGGCTAAAACCAAAATGGTCAAAGTAGAAGCCATTGCATATTGAGGATATAAAGGGAAAAGCAATACCTCAGTAACACCTTGATCGCTCAATTCCTGTAAACCTTTTTCGATTGTCATTGATCCGTAACGCATTGCAAGCGAAACTGGAATATTTGATAAAGGCTGTACTTTTTTGTGCATTCTTTCAGAAAGAACAATTAGTGGCGAACCTTCTTTCCACCAGATTTTCGCGTACGCGTGAGCCGATTCTTCTGGTCTTTTTCTTAAAATAATACCGCGAACTAATAATGCTCTCAATAAATACGGAACGTCGATCACGTATTTATCCATTAAAAATTCATCTAAATAGGGTTTTACATCTTTTGGTGTTGGACTGTCTGGTGATCCTAAGTTTATTAAAAGTGCGCCTTTCATTATGTGTTTTTTGCTTTAGGCTTTAAGCACTAGGCTTTAAGCTTTTTATTTGTTTTTAAAAATTTCGGCAAAAGTAAACGCTGTACTTTATTCGAAATATGATAATTATTACTTTTTAATTATGTTCTTATTTATAAAACTAATGCTTTTCTAACATTTTAGTTTTTATAGGTATTAAATAATTCTTTTAATGATTCATAATCTTCTTCTGTTCCAAAATCTTCTGTATTAATATTGTTTTTAGAACTTATAAAATAAGAATGACCGCACCAAAGACAAATTTTAGCGATGCCTGAAACTTTATCGTTTTTTCTAAAAACTAAAAAATCTCTATACTCAGGTGCACAAGCTTTCATTGTTCCAAAAACTTTTAAAGAAATTTTTTCTACGAAAATATCATTCTTTAAATAATCTACATCTTTCTGAGATAAATCAAACTTCGAGAATCCTCTTGAATTAATAATTTCATAAAAAACTTCATTATTTAACTTCTCTGGAAATTCAGAATAAAGAATATCGTTTATAATAGAATCTTTAATCCCATTTCTATTATTCTCCTCTATTTCTTTTTCTTTGCTTTTATTCAATGAATAATATTCAACACTATCAAAATCAAAGAACATTTTATCTTCTTTTGATTTACAAGAAAGTATTACGAAAAGCAATAAAACAACTGAGTACTTTCTAATCATTAAACATTCGCATTAATCGACATCAAATATTTTTTTGGTGTTGTTCCGAATTTCTTCTTGAAAGCTGCTATAAAATGGCTTCCCGTGCTATAGCCAATCTTCAGTCCTACTTCGTTTACATTATATGAACCGCTGTCTAAAAGTTTTCTGGCGAAATCCATTTTATAATCGAAAAGGAAACCGTAAACTGTATCGCCGTAAATCTGTTTGAAACCCATTTTGAGTTTTTTCAAATTCAAACCAATTTCATCTGCCAATTCTTGCAATCCTGGCGGTTCGGCCATATTAGCGATTACAATTTCTTTGGCTTTTCTGATTTTCAAAACATTGTCTTCATCAATCAAAAACGGACATTGTTCTGCATTTGGATCTTCTGTTCTGTTGAAATATAAACTCAACAATTCATATCCTTTCCCTTTGTAATAAAGGTTTTTTATCGAAGGGTGAAGATTATAATGAAACAACTGACTTAGTACAATAGCCATTGACGGACTGATATTTCCTTCGTTATAATACTTTTTATCCTTATTGTCAGGACTTAAAAAAGTAATATAATCAGCTTCGGCAGAAAATAACGCATGAAATTTCTTGATGGAGACAATTACTGAAATCGCCCACGAGTTTGGAGCCAACTCTAGATTTAGCGGCAATTCTTTCTGTGGATTGTATAAAAGCAACGATTTTTCTTCTTTCAATTCTAAAGCGTAATTGCCTTGATTGAATAAAAATTTTGCGTTTCCTTTTATCCCGAAGTGAAACTGTATCAGGCCAGTACCTATTATTTCGTGCTGTGCATAGAAAGGTTCAGAACCATCATTTTGAAAACGGATCAGCGTAAAGTCGTCTTCAATTTTTATAACTTCTTGAGAACTCATAGCGATATTTTTTTGAAACGAAAATCAAAACAAACTCAAAATGTTATTTAGAACGACTCTAAACTAATCACTTCAAACGAGTTGATTTTGCTACAAAAGTAGTCCTTTTTACTCAAAAACACCTATTTAGGTTCAAAAAAACATACAGCGACATAAAAAGTACTTTTAGCGTTATTTTTATCGATGGTATAGTAATAATTTTGTTGCACTTTTATGAAAGTGAATTTATGGAAAACAATAACGTACCGAAACACCTTTATTTTTACTCAGTTGGTCTGAGTTATAAAAAAGCTGATGCTGAGGTTAGAGGTCAATTTAGTTTGGACGCCGTTGCGAAAACTCGCCTGCTAGAACAAGCTAAAAACGATGGAATAGAAAGTTTACTAGTTACTTCAACTTGCAACAGAACTGAAATCTACGGTTTTGCTGAACATCCATTTCAATTAATAAAACTTATTTGCGACAATAGTAACGGATCTGTAGATGCTTTTCAAAAAGTGGGTTTCGTTTACAAAAATCAAGAAGCAATTAATCATATGTTTCGCGTAGGAACTGGCTTAGACAGTCAGATCTTAGGCGATTTTGAAATTATATCTCAAATAAAAACCAGTTTTACGCATTCAAAGTCAATGGGATTAGCCAATGCTTTTATGGAAAGATTGGTAAATGCGGTAATTCAGGCGAGCAAAAGAATCAAAACGGAAACAGAAATCAGTTCTGGTGCTACTTCGGTTTCTTTTGCATCTGTACAATATATTTTGAAGAATGTTGAAGATATCAGCAACAAAAACATTTTACTTTTTGGGACTGGTAAAATCGGAAGAAATACGTGCGAAAATTTAGTAAAACATACTAAAAACGAGCATATCACTTTGATCAACAGAACTAAAGATAAAGCAGAGAAATTAGCAGGAAAATTAAATTTGATTGTTAAAGATTATTCTGAATTGCATTTAGAACTTCAAAAAGCCGATGTTGTCGTTGTTGCAACTGGCGCACAAAACCCAACGGTTGACAAAGCGATTTTAAATCTTAAAAAACCTTTATTGATTCTGGATTTATCGATTCCGAAAAACGTTCATGAAAATGTTGAGGAATTAGAAGGTGTAACTTTAATCCACATGGATTATTTGTCTCAATTGACAGATGAAACTCTAGAAAACAGAAAATTACACATTCCGGCCGCTGAAGCGATCATCGAAGAAATCAAAGAAGAATTTGTTACTTGGATGAAAGGAAGAAAATTTGCTCCGACAATTAATGCTTTAAAAGAGAAATTAAACGCTATTAAAGCTTCGGAACTAGATTTTCAAAGTAAAAAAATCGCCGATTTTAACGAAGAACAAGCTGAAATCATCAGTAACAGAATCATCCAGAAAATCACTACTCATTTTGCCAATCATTTAAAAGACGACGATACCATGGTTGACGAAAGCATCGAATGGATCGAAAAAGTCTTCAAAATAAAAGCATCTTAAAATTTAGTTTTACCATTAAGAGATTAAGAAAATTAAGTCCAAGCTTTGTCAAGAGAATTAAGTCAAACAATTTTTGACACAAAGCTTAATTAACTTAATGTCTTAATGTCTTAATGGTGAAAAAACAATAATACATTCTATGACAAAAAAAGAGGTAACGCAATTGGCTTATGAAATTACTGGTTTTGCTATAAAAGTGCACAAAGCTTTGGGACCTGGACTTTTAGAAAGCATATATGAGAAGTGCCTCAAATATGAATTAGAGCGAAACGGATATGATGTAAAACAACAATTATCTGTTAAAATTGATTATTATAATCTTGAATTTGAATCTGATTTAAGAATAGATTTACTTGTAAATGATTGTGTAGTTGTTGAATTAAAAGCAATAGAAAACCTATTACCAATTCATGAAGCGCAATTATTAACTTATATGAAATTATTACAAAGACCTCAAGGACTATTGATAAATTTCAACACAACAAACATTACAAAATCAATGAAACCTCTTGTGAATGATCATTTTGCAAGATTAATAGATTAAATTTAAACCATTAAGAAATTAAGAAAGTTAAACTTAATTTTCTTGACAAAGATTGGACTTAATTCTCTTAATGCCCTTAATGGTAAAAAACAAAACATGGCTGAAAAAACAATCAGAATTGGAACGCGCGATAGCGAATTAGCACTTTGGCAAGCACATACTGTTGAGAAAAAACTAAACGATTTAGGTTATAAAACCTCGATTGTTGCGGTTAAATCTCAAGGTGATATTATTCTGGACAAACCTCTTTATGAGTTAGGAATTACCGGAATTTTTACCAAAACGCTGGACATTGCTATGATCAATGGCGATATTGATATTGCGGTGCATTCTATGAAAGATGTTCCAACGGCTTTACCGAAAGGAATTGTTCAGGCAGCTGTTTTGCCAAGAGCTAATGTTTTGGATATTTTAGTTCATAAAGGAAATCCTGATTTTACAAATCCAAGTACCATCGCAACGGGAAGTTTGCGTCGCCAGGCACAATGGTTTAATAAATACCCAAATCATACAGTAGTTGATTTACGCGGAAACGTAAATACACGTATGCAAAAACTACAAGATAATAATTGGGACGGAGCTGTTTTTGCGGCTGCAGGTTTAGAGCGAATCAACTTAAAACCTGAAAACTTCATCAATTTAGATTGGATGATTCCAGCGCCGGCACAAGGAGCAATGCTTGTTGTGGCAATGGAAAATGACAATTATACTTTGGATGCGCTTTCTCAATTGAATGATATTGAAACTGAAATCTGCACTTATATCGAACGTCAATTTTTAAGAACACTTGAAGGCGGATGTACAGCGCCAATCGGAGCTTTGGTAACGTATAACGAAGACGAAGACACATTGCATTTTCAAGGTGTTTTGCTTTCTATTGACGGGAAACAAAAATTGGAAATCAACAAAACGGTTGATATTTCAGAATGGAAAAAACTAGGTTTTCATTCGGCACAGGAGATTTTGAATAATGGAGGAACAGAATTAATGCAGAAAATCAAAGAATCTCTGAAGAAATAATGGCAAAATCAGTTCAAATATTATCTACTAAAATATTATCTCCACTTCATAAACAAGAGCTAATGAAATATGGTGTTGAGTTAATTGAAGCCGATTTCATTAAAACCGAAAACAAACCTTTCGAATTAAAAGACCTCAACGAAAGTCTGATTTTTACAAGTCAAAATGCTGTTCATAGCGTTTTATCAGACCCAAAATCAGAGGAACTAAAAAAGAAAAACGTATACTGCGTTGGTCTTAAAACCAAAACTTTATTGACAGATAACGGATTTAATGTTGTAGCATATACAGGTTATGCATCTGATTTAGCCGAAATTATCACTTTGATTTATGGCAATGAGAGTTACACTTTTTTCAGCGGAAACTTGAGAAGAGATACTTTGCCAGATGCCCTGAAAGAAAACGGAATTAAATTCAATGAAATTCAGGTTTACGAAACTACATTGCAACCGCAGAAAATAAAAGCAAATCCGGAAGCGATTTTGTTTTTTAGTCCGTCTGGAGTTAAAAGTTATCTAAAAGACAACCCTATAAATAAACAAATCTGTTTCTGTATTGGTGATACTACTGCAGAAGCTTTATCAAAAATTACAAAGAATATCATCGTCGCAGATCAGCCTACAATCGAGGACGTAATCGAAGATGTAATTCACGAATATAAATAATTAAAGCAATAAGCTTTAGGCAGTAAGCCGTAAGCAAAAAAATCATAGTTAAACAAGCTTAAAGCCTAAAGCTTAAAGCCTAAAGCAAAGAAAAAAATGTTAAAAAACGACCTATTTTTAAGAGCATTAAAGGGAGAAACTGTTCAACGTCCGCCAGTATGGATGATGCGTCAAGCAGGAAGATATTTACCTGAATTTAGAGAACTTCGTGATAAATATGATTTTTTTACGCGTTGCGAAACTCCTGAATTAGCTGCAGAAATTACAGTTCAGCCAATTCGTCGAATTGCTCCAGATGCTGCGATTTTATTTTCGGATATTTTGGTAGTGCCGCGTGCAATGGGAATTCACGTAGAATTAAAAGACAATTTGGGTCCGATTATTCCAAATCCGATTCGTTCTTTGGCAGATGTTCACAAAGTTTACGTTCCAGATGTAAATGAAACTTTAGGCTACGTTTTTGATGCTGTAAAATTGACTAAGGAAATGCTGAACGACGAAGTGCCATTAATTGGTTTCGCGGGTTCGCCTTGGACAATTTTCTGTTATGCTGTTGAAGGAAAGGGTTCTAAAAGTTTTGATACAGCAAAAGGATTCTGTTTTTCAAACCCAGCTGCAGCGCATACTTTATTACAAAAAATTACAGATACAACTATTTTATACTTAAAAGAAAAAGTAAAATCTGGAGTAAATGCTGTTCAGATTTTTGATTCTTGGGGAGGTATGCTTTCTCCTGTTGACTATCAGGAATTTTCTTGGAAATACATCAACCAGATTGTTGACGCTTTAGCAGATATTACTCCGGTTATTGTTTTCGGAAAAGGATGCTGGTTTGCTCTTGGCGAAATGGGTAAAAGTAAGGCTTCTGCATTAGGAGTTGACTGGACTTGTTCGGCTAGAAATGCTCGTTACTTATCTGGTGGAAACATTACTCTACAAGGAAATTTTGATCCGTCAAGATTACTTTCTCCGATTCCGACTATCAAGAAAATGGTTCACGAAATGATCGACGAATTCGGAAAAGATAAATATATCGTAAATTTAGGTCACGGAATTTTACCAAATATCCCTGTAGACCATGCAAAAGCGTTTATTGACGCGGTTAAGGAATACGGGAATTAATAAGTTGATGTTTATGGTTGATAGTTGTTGGATATAAATACTATCAACCATAAACCAACAACCAACAACTTAAAAAATGCTCAACAAAGGCTTAAGAGACGAAGAAAAAATTAGAATTGATAACGTCCTCAAAACGTTGCGAACTCTTGTTTTTGTACCTTATCCTTTGAGTCACTTGCAAATAACTGATATTGAAAATCAGCTAAAAGAATTTGCGTTAAACATTGAAACTTTAGTCGATTATTCAAATGAGGATTTAATTACATTATTAATGCGTCTTCATTTTGATTGGGATCAATTAGAACAATTTGCTGATGTTTTAATTGAATTTTCTAAAGCTGAAAATTATAATTTCGAAAATAAGGCTTTGGTTATTTACCAATATGTTCAAGCTGAAAGCAAAGTTTTTTCTTTTGGAATTAATACTAAAATCTCCTCTTTAAAAAACAAATAAAATGAGTTTTACAGATTGGAAAACAGACCGAATTGAAAATATTCTTCTCGAAGAATTCTACAAACTAATCGATAAGAATAAAAATCATATAGGAAAAACATTTCCTGTAACACTAGCTAATTCTGACTCACCAGAAAAAGCAGAAAATTTTATCTCAGTTAATAAAAACAAGGAAAGAAATAGCGAAGGATATTATTTCTTTGCCCGAAACATCAAAACAAATAATCTAATTGGTTATTTATGTGTAAAAACTATCGATTATCGTATTTCTAAATGTGAGTTAGGTTATTTTATCGATGAGGATTTTCAAGGAAAAGGAATTACATCCAAAATGGTTTCAGACGTGCTTGAATTTTGTTTTGATGAATTAAAAATGAATAAAGTTTTCATTTGTACATCAGAAGTAAATTTAGCAAGTCAGCGAATCGCTCTAAAACATAATTTTAAACAAGAAGGAATTTTAAGAGATGAGTTTAGAAATGGTGATGGCACTTTACAGAACACCGTCTATTTCGGACTTCTTAAATCAGAATATATAAAATCATGAAAGACAAATTTTACGCATACATACAAAATTTACAAGACCAAATCTGCGCTGGATTAGAAGCCGTTGACGGAACAACAAAATTCCGTGAAGACTTATGGAAACGTCCAGAAGGCGGTGGCGGAAGAACACGCGTTATTGAAAACGGAGCTGTTTTCGAAAAAGGCGGCGTAAACATTTCGGCTGTTCACGGAAAACTTCCCGAAACGATGCAGAAAATGTTTGGTGTTGGCGAAGCCGATTTCTTTGCTTGCGGATTAAGTTTAGTACTGCATCCAAAAAACCCTATGGTTCCTACCGTACACGCTAATTGGCGATACTTCGAAATGTATGACGAATCTGGAAAAGTAATCGAACAATGGTTTGGCGGCGGACAAGATTTAACGCCTTATTATTTGTTTGAAGAAGATGCAGTTCACTTTCATCAAACTTGCAAAACGGCTTGCGACAAACACAATCCAGAGTTTTACCCGCTTTATAAAAAGAAATGTGACGAATATTTCTGGAACGCACACCGAAATGAAGCGCGCGGACTTGGCGGTTTGTTCTTTGATTATTGCAAAGCAAATGAAAAAATGTCAATGGAAAACTGGTACGATTTTGTAACCGAAGTGGGAAATAGTTTCCTTGAAGCTTATGTGCCAATTGTAGAAAAAAGAAAAAATCTTTCTTATACTCCAGAGCAAAGAACTTGGCAAGAAATCCGCCGTGGCCGTTATGTTGAATTTAATTTGGTTCATGATAAAGGCACATTGTTCGGTTTAAAAACCAATGGAAGAATCGAAAGTATTTTAATGAGTTTGCCTCCGCATGTTCAATGGGTTTACGATCATCATCCAGAAGCAGGTAGTGAAGAAGAGAAATTGATCTATGTATTGGCAAATCCGCGTGAGTGGATTTCTTAGCTTAAAAATTTATTTAACACATAGAAACATAGATTTAAAGACCTATCTTAGAGGTAATTTTAGAAAATTATATTTTTTCACATAGATATAAATGTGTATTATTTAAATTAAACGTCTTTTAAAATTATCTAAAACTATGTTTCTATGCGTTTGAAACTGATTTACGCCACATTCTTTATCAGCATTTTTGGGTGTTTCGCCCAAAACGATTCTTTGCAAAATCCGTATTTTAAATCATATAATGATAAAATTACTGCTAGTATTTATTATCTAGATACTTCCAATAGTTTTCAGATTGCTTCAGGTCAGGATTCCAAAACATATGTAAATCTAATTCCGAATCGAAGAGAACAAATAGGTTTTACATTAAACTATAAAATCGTTGATATTACAATTGGTTTTGCTCCCAAATTTCTAAGTCAGAATAAGGGCGATTCTCATTCCAAGAACTTTAATTTCAATACCCGTTTTTACTTAAAAAAATGGATGCAATCGTTCACTTTTATCAATCAAAAAGGATTTTATATTAGTGATGACAACATTACAGCTCAACTGCCCAATATGCGCACTACGAAAATTGGCGGGTCAACAGCTTATGTTTTTAATGATAAATTCTCTTTTAAAACATTGGTAAGCCAAAACGAATGGCAGACCAAAAGTTCCGGAAGTTTTATTCCGACTTTCTCTTTTTATTACACCAATTTAGCTTTAAATACTCCCGATTCGTCACCTGGCGATATTTATGTTTTAACGCTTGCGCCCTCCTATTTTTACAATTTCGTAATTAGTGATCGGGTCTTAATAGGTGCTGGACTAGCTTTGGGTGCCGGAATTAATATTATTGACGGAGACACCTCAGCTTTGTATCAAGCAGATTTCAATTTGAAATTGGCTTATAACAAAGACCGTTTTTTTGGTTTTGCCAGTCTTAACACAATTGGTTTTGCACAAGATGATAAAGTCGATCCGCGATTGAATGATAATATTTCTACTCTTAAACTGTCTGTTGGGTATCGATTTGATCCTCCTAAAAAAGTAAAAGAAGTCTACGATAAGGTGAATGAAAAAATAGGTCTTTGATAAATCTTAATCTCAAATAAACAGCCAAAAGGATAAAAATGCTTAAATTACAGAGATTTATGAAAAACTAAAATTCATTATTATGGGAAATAAAAACACAGAACAATTAAATCTCATGCATTCTGGAAAAGGATTTATTGCAGCATTAGATCAAAGCGGTGGAAGTACTCCTAAAGCACTTTTACAATATGGAGTGGCAGAAAACCAATATACAAACGATGAAGAAATGTACACTCTTGTACATGAAATGAGAACTAGAATTATTAAAAGTCCAGCATTTGACAGTCAATATATTCTCGGTGCAATTTTGTTTGAAAACACAATGGATCGTAAAATCGACGGACAGTGGACAGCAGATTATTTATGGGAGAAAAAACATATTATTCCTTTTTTAAAAGTAGATAAAGGTCTGGCAGAAACTGCAAATGGCGTACAACTAATGAAACCCATTTCTGGCTTAAACGAATTGCTAGATCGGGCTGTAGAACGCAATATCTTTGGAACTAAAATGCGTTCTGTAATAAAAGAAGCCAATCCAGAAGGAATACAAGATATTGTTGCCCAGCAATTTGAAGTGGGAAAACAAATTTTCAGTAAAGGTTTAATTCCAATTATAGAACCTGAAGTTGATATTTACAGTCCTGATAAAGAAAAATCGGAAGAAATTCTGAAACAAGAAATCCAAAAACAGCTTAATGCATTGGATAAAGAGGTAAAAGTAATGCTGAAACTTTCAATTCCGACCGTAAACGATTTTTACAAAGATCTTATTTCAGATCCGCATGTGGTTCGTGTCGTGGCACTTTCTGGTGGCTATTCTCGCGAAGAAGCAAATCAAAAACTCTCTCAAAACCATGGATTGATTGCCAGTTTTTCTAGAGCATTGTCTGAAGGACTAACCGCAGATCAGTCTGATGAAGATTTTAATGCTGAATTACGAGAAACCATTAAAGGTATTTATCAAGCTTCAATCACTTAGCAAATTGAAATAATCAAACGTTCCTATGGAACGTAAATAAATGGTGCCGTCAATTTTTATACCGACGAAACATTCATACGGAATGAATTATTAAATAAAAAATCCCTGAAACAATATTGCTTCAGGGGTTTTTCCTTTTTCGATTATTTAGAAGTCATTTCTTCGGCTAAATCTAATGTCTGCAAAATAATGTTTTTATCAGATTTGAAAGAGTTCAGTTTAAAAACGAATTTCAATTTATTGTCAATTAGTTTTTTAGGAGATTCAATCGAGATATCTGAAAACTGAGATGAAATTTTAGTCATTCGATCCAACTCTGAATCTTTTGCTTTCTTACCAAATGTTCTCACGGTTTTTGAAAGATCTAATTTTCCAGAAATATAGTTTTTACTCAAATCTTTCTTTGTGTCTTTTGCAAAAGATCCTTTTCCAGAACTAAAATAATCTTTTGTGTTGGCTACAATTACTACATCTTTGTCTTTTGCAATAAAAACATCACCATAATCTTGTGTACCTGCAATAATATATGAATTTCCGTTTGGGACCAATACTTTTTTGCGAACACCCAATTGCAATAATTTATCTCCAAATGTTGGATGCGTAGAAGTAAAAATCACAGAAAACAACGGAATTTCTTTTTTCACTTTTTCTTCTGTTATTTTTTCTTCATAATTCTCATCATACTCGTACTTTTTAGTCATAACCTCAACTTCTTTCGTATCGTATAAAAAAGCACTTAAATCGCCATCAAAAAGCTTTGCTGTGGCCTCTTCATCAACAATTGTAGAAATCAGATCTGTAATTAGCGTAATATCTTCTTTAGCAAATTTTGGATTTTGAAATATTTCCGACATCAATGACGGAAAGTTTTCAAGTGCCGCTTTTGTATTAGCGTGATATGAAATATATCCTAAAGGTTTTTCCGCAGGAAAATAATTAAAGATATTTCTGTTGATTTTTCTATCGCTGATTTTGCTTACAATAGCAGCAATCTCTGGAGCATATTCAACTACTTCTTCAATTCGAGAATTATCATTATCAAAATAAAAATCCAGATTGATGCCTTTTACAAAATTCCCAAAGTTCTTCTGCATCGGCAAGTATTTATCATAACCTCCAAATAGTGCTAAAGGATAATTGTATAATGAATAAAAACTAGACATCAATCCGCTGTAATTTACCCAAGTCGAAATATCTGCCGAAGCATTTATTTTTGAAAAACTTGGTGCAGTAAAACCATTCTCAAATAAACCTTTTATAATTTGGCTTTGCTGCTCGGCAAGTTTTTTATCAAACTCTGCCTGCTCTACCGTATATTCTTCATACGGATTTCCATCATACAAATAATCTTGTTCCACAATTTCTGAAGATCCTGCTGGTGCTTCAACGGCTATTGGTTCGTCTCGCATTACAGACGGTTCTGCAATTTTTGGCGGATTTGGCGCTTCTTCTACTCCGTATACTTTCGGTGTATCTAGAATTACCGTTTCTTCATACGGCTCTGAAATTCCTATTGAATCATTTAAAACAGGAGGTCCGTCTGGAGAAGCGTAAAATTTATTAGGAAGTCTTTTTGTCAATTCAAATATGACCAAATAATTATCATTCCATACAAATGATCTTTTTAAACCGCTTGGTGTAAAAACAGCATATTTTCCCAATTCTTCAATTGCACTATTATTTCCGTTTGCACCTTGTTTTTCAATCAGATATTGTCTAACCGCTTCTTTGTTTTTTATCGGAATGGTAACTTGATAAAACGGAACGCTATCCAAGAAATTCCCATGAATCGTAATCTTTTGGTCTAATTGAATGATCGAAGTATATTGGCGAAGATCAAAATCAGTTTTTTTGCTAATATATTTAGTCAATATCGGATGATTCAACACTTCGTTTATACTGACTTTTTTAGAAAGCTGATTTCCGTTAAACTGAACAAAATAATCGCATTTGTCTGGACCCGTTTGTCCAAAAGTAAAATAGGCGGCAAATAGAAAAACTAGAGTGTAAAAGTACTTCATAAAATCATGGCGTTAATTGGATTGTATTATTCATTAAAGTCGATTTTTTAAATACGCTGTACATACTTTGTTTTAAAAAAACCGTTTTTTTATTTTTTGAAATTTGACTGTTTGTATTATCAACAGACAAAATATCTTTATCGAAAGTATAAATAGAAATAATGCTGGCTTCTTCCAGATCTTTCTTTTTCTTTGGGTCATTTACTACTTTTTCGGGAATTGGATAAGACGCAATTCTTTCAAAAGTTTTGCCACTTCCGCTAAAGTGAATCTGATCGCTCTGATTGTTTATCGTATTCACAACCGCGTTTAATGCTTTTAAATTGGCATAATTGAGTTTGATAATGAAAACGTAATTTTGAAAATCTGTTTTTGTAATAACATTTGAAATTCCATCAATCTTCAACGCTTTTTCTTTAAAATCATTGAGTTTAGCGGTGATTTCCTGTTCGTTCGGAATTTTCACACCATCAACTTCTTCTAGCCAAATAGCCGATTTGGTCTTAAACCAAGATTTTGAAAAGTCAATCATTAGCGTGTATTCACCACTTTGATCGTCGTGATGTTTGATTCTTTCAGTAATCTCAAAACAGCTCGTTAAGAGCAGACAACAAAATAAAGCGAGAATTTTCTTCATTTTACAAATTTAGATGGAATATTCTGAAAAACCATGCTTTGGTTCAAACAATAAAAAATCTAAATTTTTAGATAATATTAACGGATTCTGAGGTAAGCTAAACGCCTTATTCTGTTCCTTTTTCTTTAACTTTGCGCCACTCATTAAAAGTGAGATAAACTTCAAAAAAAATAAAAACAACTGCAGTTTTAGAATAAGGATTTATCAATCTGTTTTCATAATTCAGGTTAAAATCTGAAATCTAAAATCTAAAATCTAAATTTATATGTTCCCATTACAAAGAGGCAGAAGATTAAGAGTAAATGAATCAATTCGTTCTTTAGTACGCGAAACCAGTTTAAGTCCATCGGATTTTATGTTTCCAATGTTTATTGCTGAAGGAGAAAATGTAAAAGTCGAAATTCCGTCAATGCCGGGAATTTTCAGAAGATCAATAGATTTAACAGTTGAAGAAGTAAAAGAACTTTATGATTTAGGGATTCGCGCCGTAAATATTTATGTAAAAGTTAGCGAAAACCTAAAAGACAATACTGGAAAAGAAGCTTGGAATGCTAACGGATTAATGCAACAAGCAATTCGTGCCATAAAAGCGGCATGTCCAGAAATGATCGTTATGCCTGATGTGGCTTTGGATCCGTATTCAATTTATGGTCATGACGGAATCATAACAAATGGCGATGTAGAAAACGACAGTACAGTTAATGCTTTAGTAAAAATGGCCGTTTCGCACGCAGAAGCTGGTGCCGATTTTGTTGCACCAAGTGATATGATGGACGGACGTGTTTTACGCCTTCGCGAAGGTTTGGATGCGGCAGGATTTCAGAATGTTGGAATCATGAGTTATTCTGCTAAATATGCTTCAGCTTTTTATGGTCCGTTTAGAGATGCTTTAGATTCTGCTCCTAGAGAAGCTGATGTTGTGGTTCCAAAAGACAAGAAAACATACCAAATGGATTATGCCAATCGTATCGAAGCGATCAAAGAAGCTTTGTCAGATGTAGAAGAAGGTGCAGACATGGTTATGGTAAAACCAGGAATTGCTTATTTGGATATTGTTCGCGAAATAAAAAACACAGTACATGTTCCTGTAACTGTTTATCAGGTTTCTGGAGAATATGCTATGATTAAAGCGGCATCTGAAAGAGGTTGGCTCGATCACGATAAAATTATGATGGAACAATTAATGTGCATCAAACGTTCGGGTGCCAATCTTATTTCGACATACTTCGCAAAAGAAGCGGCAATTTTATTAAACAAATAAAATGATTGTCGATAAACAAAATGCTTCTCATTATTTATGGGGAGATAATTGCGACAGCTGGATTTTGGCAGATACTGAAGGTTTATCTGTTAAACAAGAAAGCATGCCAAGTGGAACCAAAGAAAAATTGCATTTTCATAATCATGCACAGCAATTCTTTTTTATTCTAAAAGGCACTGCAACTTTTTATCATGGAGAAAAAACTGAAATTGTAAATTCAAATCAAGGTTTATTGATTGAGGCAAAAACGCAACATTATATTGCCAATGAAAGCCAAGAACAATTGGATTTTTTAGTGATATCACAGCCATCAACAAATAACGACCGAATTACAATTGAATAAAATCTAAAAACATGAAAAAGATATTATTCCTTTCTGCAGTTTTAGCATTTGCTTCTTGCAAAAAAGAAACTTCTGAATCAACAAACACAGCAACCGAATCTGTTTCTGAAGGAGAATCGGCGAAAGCCAAAAGTCCAGAAGAGTTAGGAAAACAGCTTTTTGAAGGAACTGGAAATTGTTTTGCATGCCATCAGCCAGATCAAAAAGTAGTTGGGCCAAGCATTAAAGAAATTGCCAAAATCTATAAAGACAAAAATGGCAATATCGTTACTTTCCTGAAAGGAAATGCAGAACCAATTGTTGATCCAAGTCAGTTTGAGGTTATGAAAACCAATTTTGCTATAACACAGGCCATGTCTGATGAAGAATTAAAAGCAATTGAAGCTTACATCTACAGTAATTTAAAATAATCACACGATGTTCCGTAGGAACATTTCATCGGTAGAAAATGATGTTATTTAGCATTTACGTTCCATAGGAACGTTTGATATGCTGCATTGTTAAAATTTACGTCAAAATCAAACGTTCCTACGGAACGTAAAAAACGGGGCGTCAATATTTTTTTTCTACCGATGAAATGTTCCTACGGAACATCGTTTGATTATCTAAAAATAGTAAAGCAAAAAAAAAGGAGGTTCCGAATATCGGAACCTCCTTTTTTTATCATTAAAATATATTACCAGATTTTAACTCGTTTTTCTGGTTCAACGTACATTTTATCACCTTTCTTAATATCGAAAGCTTTGTAGAAAGCATCAACATTCTGAATTGGCACGTAAGCTCTGTACATTCCCGGTGAGTGCGGATCTGTTTTTACTTGATTTTTGATTGCTTCATCTCTAGATTTTGTTCTCCAAACGGTAGCCCAAGAAATAAAGAAACGCTGTTCTGGAGTAAATCCGTCGATTAAACCTGGATTTCCATGTTGTTTCAAATACAACTGCAGACCATCAAATGCTGCGTTAATTCCGCCCAAATCTCCAATATTTTCGCCTAATGTAAAATGACCATCAACATGAATACCTGGCAATGGCTCAAGAGCACTATATTGATTTGCTAAATCATTTCCTAAAGCTGTAAACTGTTTTAAATCATCTTCTGTCCACCAATCCACTAAATTTCCTTCAGCATTGTAACGTGCTCCAGAATCATCAAAACCATGAGAAATCTCGTGCCCGATTACTGCACCAATTCCACCATAATTAACAGCTTCATCAGCTTGATAATTGTAGAAAGGCGGCTGTAAGATTGCTGCTGGGAATACAATTTCGTTATAAGATGGATTGTAATAAGCATTTACAGTTTGCGGAGACATATGCCATTCTGTTTTATCAACTGGTTTAGACAATTTATCTACGCTTTTCTTAAATCTCCATTGCGCTAAGCTTTTAGTGTTTTCAAAATAGCTTCCTCCTTCTGCAATGCTTTTAATTTCTAAAGCTGAGTAATCTTTCCATTTATCAGGATATCCAACTTTAATCGTTATTTTGTTCAGCTTTTCGATTGCTTTAGCTTTAGTGTCTTTAGACATCCAGCTTAAATTGTTAATACGATTTTGATAAGCCGTAATAACATTATGAATCATATCTATCGCTTTGTTTTTTGCCTCAGCTGGGAAAACTTTTTCTACATAAAGTTTTCCAAGAGCTTCACCAACATTTCCGTTAACCACATTAAGTGCTCTTTCTTCAGCAGGAAGCTGTTTTATTGCACCTCTTAAAGTTTTACTGTAGAAATCAAAATTAGCATTATCAATTTCTGTTGTCAGTTTGCCTGCAGTACTGTTAATCAAATCCCATTTCAGGTACTCTTTCCACTGTGCTACTTTATTTTCTTTGAAAACAGCTTGCAAAGCTGTCATATATTTAGGCTCAGAAACAATTACAGTATCTAATTTAGTAATTCCTAAACCTGCAAAATATTCATTCCATTTAATAGCTGGAGTTAATTTTTGAAGATCGGCAATTGTCATTGGGTTGTATTGCAAACGGCTGTCTCTTCTTTCAACTCTATTCAATCTTGGCTGTGACAATTCTGTTTCAAGAGCTAAAATTTCAGCAGCGCTTTGTTTTGCTTTTGCTGGAGATTCTCCAATAAACTGAAGCATTCTTGCAACATGCAATTCATACTTTGCGCGTTTCTCTTTAGAATCTTTGTCATCAGAAGTGTAATAATCTTTATCCGAAAGTCCTAATTGGCTTGGACTCAGATTTACAGAGTTTTTAGAACTGTCTTTATCATCAGCTCCAATGTAAATTCCGAAAAAACCTGCGTTTCCTTCTTGTTCCATTTCAACCAAATATTTCTGAACATCAGAAATATTTTTAATTGCATCAATTTTTTTCAGATATGGCTTTAAAGGTTCGATTCCTTTTTTATTTCTTCCAACAGAATCTAGATAAGTGTTAAATAAGTTAACTGCTTTTCCTTGATCTGTATTAGACTTGTACTTTGGGTTTTTAGAAGCTTCTTTTAAAACCTCCATCACGTCTTTGTCGGTTCTTTTAATTAATTCATTAAAACTTCCCCAAGTAGTTCGGTCACTCGGAATTTCTGTTTTATCCAGCCAAGTGCCGTTCACATATTTGAAAAAATCCTGACTTGGGCTGATTTTCGTATCCATATAAGATACATTAATACCTGGCTCTTTTGGCGCTGTTTGAGCTTGAGCTGCAGTTATTGCAAACATTGCAGATATCACACCAAACACAGGTTTAGCAAATTGTTTTTTCATAAAAAATTATAGTTTAAGGGAAAATACAAACATATTGTTATTATTTCAAAAATTGTGTTAAAATTCTAACTATACAGTCAAAAAGACGGATAAATTTCACAAATAGAACTTAAACATTGAGGTATATGTCTGCAGATACTGGCAAAAGTTACAAAAGGCTGTTAAAAAAATAATCCAGTAAAGTTTTTAGAATCTGCTTTTTGTATTTTTGCGCCAAATTATTTTTATGAAATCGCTTTTATATAAATACCGCAAATTTTTCATTGTTTTGATAGTGTTTTCGGTTGTTACGATATCTTTGTTTTATTCTGCATTGAAACCTAAAAAAACGCTTCCGATTTACAATCCAGCCGATGTAAATCCAGAATTGGTGGATAGTACAGTTCAATATAAAAGCAAATACCATACTATTGCCGATTTTTCTTTTATCAATCAAAATGGTGATACAATAACACAAAAAGATTACGAAGGAAAAATCTATGTTGCCGATTTCTTCTTTACAACCTGCGGATCGATCTGCCCAAAAATGTCAACTAATTTAGTTGATGTTCAAAAAGCGGTTTTAAACAATCCAAAAGTGATGCTCCTTTCGCATACCGTTTTTCCTGAAGTAGACAGTGTTTCTGTTTTAAAAGCTTACGCTATAAAATATGGTGTTGTAGACAGTAAATGGAATTTAGTTACTGGCGACAAAAAAGAAATCTACAAAATGGCCAGAAAATCGTACTTGGCTGTAAAAATGGGAAGACCAGATCAGCTTTATGATATGGTGCATACAGAAAATTTTGTTTTAGTGGATCAAAAACGCCGCGTTAGAGGTTTTTATGACGGAACAAATAAACAAGACATAAAACGTCTTTTAGAAGACATCGAATTCCTTTCTCAGGAGTAAAATCCCTTATTTTTAGAAACATTTAGCATTTGTCGAAGTGTTAAATGCCTTGAAATAAAGAATAATTGCCTACTTTTGCAATCTAAATTCAATCTAAATAAGCTTGCAAAATACAATACATACTCTGAAGAAAGGCGAAAAAGCCATTATCAAAGATTTTGATATCGATCTTATTCCACTTAAATTATTAGAAATGGGTTGTCTTCCTGGCAGCTTAGTTGAATTATTGCAGGTTGCTCCTTTTGGCGATCCTTTATATTTAGACATTAATGGTTCTCATGTTGCAATCCGAATTGAAACAGCTCGTGAAATTGAAGTAGAAATTATCAAAACCAATTTGTAATGAGTGTTCAGAATATCAATGTTGCCCTTATCGGAAATCCAAATACCGGAAAAACCTCTGTCTTCAATCAATTAACAGGTCTTAACCAGCAAGTTGGAAATTACCCTGGAATCACGGTTGAGAAAAAAATGGGTTTCTGCAAGCTTCCCAATAATGTTAAAGCCAATATTCTAGATTTACCAGGAACGTACAGTTTGAACGCCAGTTCTATGGACGAAAGCGTAGTAATCGAACTTTTATTAAATAAAAACGACAAATTATATCCAGATGTAGCAGTAGTTGTAACAGATGTCGAAAATCTGAAACGAAATTTACTGATTTACACACAGATAAAAGATCTCGAAATTCCGACGATTTTGGTCATTAATATGTCTGATCGTATGGAACGCAAAGGAATTTCTTTGGATATTCCGTATTTAGAAGAAAAACTAAAAACGAAAATTGCTTTAGTAAGTTCAAGAAAAGGTTTAGGAATTGAAGAATTAAAAGAACTCATTGTTTCTCATAAAGCCATTCCGCACGAACCTTGTTTGAATGCTTCTGTAATTGATCCGGAATATTTTGAAAAATTACAAAAAGCATTTCCAAACCAATTGATGTACAAATTGTGGCTGGTAATTACGCAGGATGTTAATTTTTTAAACTTAGACCGAAACGAAATACGAGGCACTTTTACCAAATCGCACTCCGAATTAAAACGTTTACAGCAGAAGGAAACCATCAAGAGATATCAGTTTATCAATGATGTTTTAAAAGATGGTTTAAAGATTGATGCTTCGATGGCGAAAGATATTCGTGCCAAATTAGATCGTGTTTTAACGCATAAAGTTTTTGGCTACGTTATTTTCTTTGCCATTTTATTTTTGATTTTCCAATCGATTTTCAGCTGGTCCACTATTCCGATGGATTTCATTGACAGCACTTTTGCTTCTTTAAGCAGCTGGGTTGCCGAAGAACTTCCAAGCGGTATTTTGACCGATTTGCTTTCTCAGGGAATTATTCCGGGAATTGGCGGAGTTATTATTTTTATTCCGCAGATTGCCTTTTTGTTTTTATTTATTTCGATTTTAGAAGAAAGCGGTTATATGAGCCGTGTCGTATTCTTGATGGATAAAATCATGCGCCGATTTGGACTTTCAGGAAAAAGCGTCGTGCCTTTAATTTCAGGAACTGCTTGTGCGATTCCAGCAATTATGGCAACTCGAAATATCGAAAACTGGAAAGAACGTTTAATCACTATTTTGGTAACGCCATTCACAACTTGTTCAGCAAGGTTACCTGTCTATGCGATTATTATCTCGTTGGTTATTCCGAGCAAAAGAATTTTTGGAGTATTAAATCTCCAAGGATTAACGCTTATGTCTCTTTATGTTTTAGGTTTTTTTATGGCCATTTTATCGGCTTATATTTTGAATAAGGTTTTAAAACTAGAATCAAAAACATATTTTGTTGTTGAAATGCCAAGTTATAAAATGCCTCTTTTAAAGAATGTGGGAATTAATGTCGTAGAAAAAACAAAAGCATTTGTTGTTGGTGCAGGAAAAATTATCTTGGCAATATCGGTTATTTTATGGTTTTTGGCTTCTTATGGTCCTGGAAAAGAATTTAATGAAGCCGAAACAATCGTTAAAGAAAGATTTGCCAATACTACTTTGGATGAAACTCAATTTGAAAACGAAGTTAATTCTCAAAAGCTAGAGAATTCTTATATTGGATTAATGGGAAGAGCGATCGAACCAGCTATTCAGCCTTTAGGCTACGATTGGAAAATCGGAATTGCCTTAATTAGTTCATTTGCTGCACGTGAGGTTTTCGTAGGAACATTGGCAACCATTTATAGTGTTGGAGATACAGATAACGAATCGACCATAAAAAGCAAAATGCAAGCAGAAATTCGTCCAGATACCGGAGAGAAAGTATTTGACTTTGCAACCGGAATCTCTTTATTGCTGTTTTATGCTTTTGCAATGCAATGCGCCAGTACATTGGCAATTACCAAAAAAGAAACCAACTCATGGAAATGGCCCGCAATGCAGTTGGTCTTCATGAGCGGTCTCGCTTATATTACCGCATTAATTGCGTATCAACTTTTAAAATAAGAAGTTATGTTTCAGGAAGTAATAGCCTTTGCCATATTAGGATTTGCAGTTGTTTTTTTGATTAAAAAGTTCTTTTTTAAATCGAAAAAGAAAAAAGATTGCGGAGGCGGAACTGATTGCGGATGTTCGTAATTTTAAGGTTCTAAGAGGCTAAGATCAAATGCTAAAAAGCTTCAGATAGATTTTATTTCTATTTGAAGCTTTTTTGCAAACAATAAGAATGTCTTATTCTTTTATTTTAAAAACCTAAAGTAGCTTATTGTTATCTTTTCTAAGATTATTTTTGACTATAAAATTTATTTAAGATGACACCAGAAGATAGAATGGAAGTAATTCGAGACAATAGAGTTGCTCGATTGCTGTGGTTTACAATAGGTTTTTTCTGCGCAATGATTATTACCTATTTTTCAATGAAAAACAATCATTAGTTTTTTCTCTGCTGATTTAATTATAATTTTATCCCATTAAAACAGCAGAAAAAACTTTAAAATGAATCCAAAAACTCCTTTTCTTTTCTTTCTATTTTTATGTTTTGCTCAAAGCGGAATTTCCCAAACAAAAACAGATGCAAAACAAGATTCAAATAATACTTTTCTAACATCTGATGGAGTTTCTCTATTTCTGAAAATTTCAGGAAAAGGTGATGCTTGTATTTTTGTGCATGGCGGTCCAGGCGCATGGAGCAAGTCTTTTGAAGAATTTGGCGGAAATGTGTTAGAAGATAAACTAACAATGTGTTATTTCGACCAAAGAGGTTGCGGTCGATCCGGATCTCCTGTAGACAACAATTACAGCATAGATAGAATGATTGATGATATTGAAGAAATTCGAGTTCATCTTAAAACGGATAAAGTATTTGTAATCGGGCATTCTTTCGGAGGAATTTTAGCTACTAAATATGCCGAAAAATATCCACAGCATGTAAAAGGCTTAATTCTATTGAATGCTACATTGGATATAAATGATTCTCTTCTTAATCAAATCGCTTTTATGGGTAAAACTCTGGGAAAAGATTTTACAGTAAAAAGTAAGGATTCAATTCTAAGTACTTTTTTTGAAGCTAAACAGCAAATTAAAAAAGCAGATCTAGATTATAAAATGCTTTCTGATAATAGAGCAACCGTTGAAAAACTGGACAGCATTGATAACAGTGAAAAAAGAAACACTTCATTTGCGCAGCATGCATTAAGTGGTCCGTTATATTTTAGTGATTTTACAAAAGAAACGGCTTCGATTAAAGTTCCAACACTTATAATTTCAGGAACAAAAGACAACAATATTGGCCCTGAACACTATCGTTTGTTTAAATTCCCAAACCAAGAAATTAAGATTATCAACGGCGGACATATTTTGTATTACGAACAAAATAAAGAGTTTAAAAACACAATCCAAACATTTGCTCAGAAAGTTAGATAAAGAAAAGATCAAAGAATCAAGATCAAAGACTTCTGTTAAGATTGAAAAAAAAAGATTGAAACTTAAAGAAAATAATGTCTTATTCAAATAATTTAAAAACCGATTTCATTAAGAAGTCAATTTCTTATAAAAATACTTTTGATATATTCTAAAGTAATGCAAAATGACAAAATTTGAAAAAAGAGAAATAGCTAGAGATAAAATCATTACGCATTTAATGTGGTTTTGATCCAAATTATAAATCTTTAACAAATAATTTAAACACTTATAAAAAAGCGACTCTATATTTAGAGTCGCTTTTTTTATAAATTAAATGATCTTACTTCAACCCTTCCCATTCTGCATAAAATTGGGCAAGGAAAGTTTCCATAAAACGATGTCTTTCGGCAGCGATTTCTTTTCCCTTTTCAGTATTCATCTTGTCTTTTAAAAGTAAAAGCTTTTCGTAGAAATGATTAATAGTTGGAGCGCTGTTCTTTTTGTACTCCTCCTTTGTCATATTCGTTACAGGAGCAATTTCTGGATTGTATAAAGCTCTATTCTTAAATCCGCCATAATTAAACGCTCTAGCAACACCAATAGCGCCAATGGCATCTAGACGATCTGCATCTTGCACAATATCCAATTCGAGAGAAGAGAATTTCTTTTCGAAATTTCCACCTTTATAAGAGATATTTTCAATGATATTGACTACATGAACAATTATATCTTCAGAAACATTTTCGGCTTCTAAAAACGCTCTGGCTGTTTTTGGCCCAATAGTTTCATCTCCGTTATGAAATTTACTATCGGCTATATCGTGCAATAAGGCTCCTAATTGTACAACTGTAAGATCGCATTCTGTTTCCTTTGCAATCAATAGTGCATTTTTATAAACACGTTCAATATGAAACCAGTCGTGGCCTCCTTCGGCATCGTTTAATTTTTCTTTTACAAAAGCAATGGTTTTAATAATTAATGCTGCGTCGCTCATAGTGAAGTTTTTACGGTTTATAAAAAAAGTTGATTGCCAAAGATTTAAATCTTCAACAATCAACAAATATAATTTATTCAAATTTTAAAAATCTAAAATTCCACATTCCAATTAAGAATCTGAAATCTCCATTCTAAAATCTAAAATTTTAAAGTCTAGCTGGTTCAACCCATTTAAAGATATGCGATTCTTGTGGAATAACGATTCTTTCAGAAATTTTAGCCATTCTTGCAGGCAATTTCATTAAATAGTCACGTGCTTTTTCAGCTTCATCAGTCAAATTAGAGATTTTATCTATCTCCCATTTGTTGATTAATTTCTGCATAATTTCAACGTAATCATTTGCAGTGTAAACTCCAATACGTTGTGCAGAATCAGAAAACTGTTCGAAAGCTGTGCTTATTTTTTGACCAGATTCTCTCAAGAAATGAGCTGGCATAACGATTTTCTGCTTCATCATGTATTGAAAAGCCAACATCATTTCGCTAGGATCTACTTGGAAAATTCTAGTAACAAATTCACTGTATGCATGGTGGTGACGCATTTCGTCTCCAGCAATCATTTTACACATTTTAGACAACTTGTTGTCGCCAAATTTCTTAGCCATCTGCGCTACTCTATTGTGCGAAACATAAGTTGCTAATTCCTGAAAACTAGTGTATACAAAATTCTTGTACGGGTCAGTTCCAGTTCCAATATCAAAACCATCGTTGATTAAATGCTGTGTAGTCATTTCGATTTCACGCATGTTTACACGACCAGACAAATACAAGTATTTATTTAAAAGATCTCCGTGACGGTTTTCTTCTCCAGTCCATTGTCTCACCCATTTGGCCCAACCGTTTCCTTGGCCTTCTTCCTGCTGATCTATTCCTTCAACATCCATTAACCATGACTCATATGTAGGCAATGCTTCCTCAGTGATGGTATCACCAACAAGCGTAACCCAGAAATCGTACGGAAGTTCTTTAGCAATCTCACGTAATTCTTTTACCTCTTCAAAGAAGTTTTCTCCTTGAGAATCTGGTAAGAAATCCGACGGTTGCCAAATTTTTTCCACTGGAATTAAATACTGTTCCACGAAGCTATCCACGTTTTTTTCCAAAAACTGCATTACTTCTAATCTAATGTTTTTTATAGACATTACTTATTATAGATTTGGGTTGTACGTTTTAGCTCGGACTAAAACTTAAACCTGTTTATATTCATTTATTCCTTCTTTAACTGCTTTTTCAGTTATCTCCATCAGCTCTTCGAACTTGTAATCTTTAACAGCCAAAGCTTTATGAGCTGTAAATTTGAGGTGATTTCCTAAACCAACAGGAAAAAAACCAAATTTTACCATTTTCCAAGAATTATTGATACTTACCGGTACAACATACGCAGATGGTGCATATTTGCATAAAATTTTTAAACCGCTTTGCGCAAATTCTTTTGGTACTCCCGTTTTACTTCTTGTCCCTTCTGGGAAAATAACGGCAGATCTTGTGTTTTTTTCGATATATTCAGACAAGCCTTTAATAACGGGTATCGCTTGTTTAGGGTCTTTTCGGTCAATTAAGACAGATCCTCCATGTTTCAAATTATAAGAAACACTCGGAATTCCGCTGCCTAACTCCTTCTTACTTACAAATTTACAATGAAAACGTCTAAAGTACCAAATCATTGCCACGATATCGTACATACTTTGGTGATTTGCCACAAAAATAATTGGCACACCCTTCGGAACCGTGTCCACGCCTTCAATTGTGTATCTTGTCCCGACAAGATTTGTACATTTTAAAAGGCAGAAATTTAAATAATCAACACTTTTTTTGTGAGCCTGGTAACCAAAAACATTTAAACAAATCCACTGAATTGGGTGAAAAACAGCCAAACATAAACCAAATAATAAATAATAAATTACCGATATTGGATAAGAAATAATTTTTTCCATGCTTCAAAAATTAATGCGCAAAAGTAGTAAATATATTTTTAGACTTATTAAAATTGAAAACAATAACTGTTTTTATGGTTTAATTGTACCTTTGCACTAGAATTTGCAAATTTTTTCTGAATTAAATGAACTTTACTTACCCTAAAAACGAGCGTTTAAAAAGCAAAACGACAATTGGATTACTATTTTCTGAAGGAAAATCGGTTTCCAAATATCCGCTTCGTTTGGTTTACCGTCAAGCGGAAGCAAATTCAAAAGAGCAGACTAAAATTGGTGTTTCAGTTTCTAAGAAATATTTCAAGAAAGCTGTTGACCGTAATTATTTCAAAAGGCTTTTAAGAGAAACGTATCGTTTGAACAAAAATTTGCTTTTGGATAACCTGGATCAACCCTATTCGATAATGCTTTTTTATCAGACCAAAGACCGTTTATCTTACGAAGAAATCAATACCAAAATGATTCAGTTATTTGAGAAATTTTCAGCTCAAATCAACAAACCGCAAGATTCTGATACGAAAACTGAAGCGTAAATTTCAAAACGTAAGATTATTAATCAAGTTAGACAAAAAAATCGTAGTTTTAGCTCTAAATTGAAATTTTATGCGTCAACTTTTCTTTTTATCTATTTTCGTTTTGATTCTTTGTGGCTGTAGCAAATCTTATGAAGCAGAAACAAGCGCAATCTCTATTCAGTCGGTAAAACTTCCTGCAAAAGCAGAAGCATCTTCTTATGACGCAGATCCCGCTAAAGCACCACCGCCTCCAAAAGTCAAACAAGAAATTGAGCAAAAGATAATAAAGGAAGCCACTTTACGGTTTGAAACCGATAATCTTGAAAATACTTTCAATCAAGTTCAAAAAGCTGTTTCAAGCAACAAAGCTAGAATCATAAATGATTCTGAGGGTAAAGATTATGGAACTGTCTTTAGAAATCTTATTGTCAAGGTACCAAGCCAGAATTTTGACCGTTTTATAAATGACGTTTCTAAAGGGGTTTCTTATTTTGAAGTTAAAAACATATCTGCTGAGGATGTAACAGAACAGTACATAGATCTTACTTCAAGATTAAAAACAAAGAAAAAACTGGAAGAACGTTATCTTGAAATTTTAAAGAAAGCGAACAAAGTCAGTGAGATTTTAGAAATTGAACAACAAATTTCAACTATTCGAGAAGAAATAGAGGCTAAAGAAGGTCAATTAAAATACTTAGAAAGTCGTGTTTCTGAAAGCACGATCACAATAGAGTTTTATAAAACTATTGCCGAAAAAGAAGGCGTTAAAATATCATACGGCTCCAAACTTTGGAACGCCGTTAAATCGGGATTTTATACTTTATCCGATTTATTAATTTCTTTATTAAGCGCTTGGCCGTTTGTAATTTTATTTGTTGTATTTGCCTATTTTATAAGAAGAAGATTTAAAAGAAGAAAAAAAGAATAATCATGTATCCGTATTTCAAGAAGAAATTTATTATACCAGTCGCTGCGGCGGGAATGTTGTTTGTTGGAACCAGTTTAAGAGAAGACTTTTTTGAAATTGCCAAACAGATCGAGATTTTTACGACTTTGTTTAAAGCCGTAAATACCAATTATGTCGACGAAACCAATCCTGGTGATTTGATGGATAAAGCCATTAAGAGTATGTTGGGAAGTTTAGATCCGTACACGGTTTATTTTAACGAACAAGATGTAGTTAACTTCAAAATCAATAATACTGGAGAATATACCGGAATCGGTGCTTTGATTTCTAGAAAAAATGACCGCTTAGTTGTACGCGAACCTTATAAAAATTATCCCGCAGACAAAGCAGGATTAAAAGCCGGTGACGAAATCATTCAGATTGGTGATGTCTTGATTGCTGATTTTAAAGACGACGCTTCTCAATTATTGAAAGGAACAAAAAACACTAAAATCAACATCAAATATCTTCGTCAGGGAAAACCAAGTACTACGGTTTTAGTTTTGGATGAAGTCGATATTAAATCGGTTCCTTTTTACGGAAAAATTGATAATAAAACAGGATATATTGTTTTGGCTCATTTTAGCAGAAAAGCTTCAGCTGAAGTTAAAGATGCTCTTGAGAAATTAAAAGCCGATGGAGCCAAACAGATTGTTTTGGATTTAAGAGGAAATCCTGGAGGATTATTGAATGAAGCAATTGATATCTGTAATTTATTTGTTCCAAAAAACGAAGTAATCGTAACAACTAAATCGCGAATTGAAAAACACAATAATACTTACAAAACGCAGAAAGAACCAGTTGATACTGAAATTCCGTTAGCTATTTTAGTAAACGGAAGAAGTGCTTCGGCTTCTGAAATTGTTTCAGGTGCTTTGCAAGATTTGGATCGTGCCGTTATTTTAGGAAGCAGAAGTTTTGGAAAAGGTTTGGTTCAGCGTTCTGTTGATTTAACTTATGGAACGCAATTGAAAGTTACTATTTCTAGATATTATACTCCTTCTGGAAGATGTATTCAGGCTTTGGATTATGCGCATAAAGATAAAAATGGTGTGGCTCAGAAAACTGATGCTAAAAATTTCAATGCTTTTAAAACCAGAAAAGGAAGAACGGTTTATGATGGCGGAGGAGTTTTACCAGATATTGAATTGGAAGAAACCAAAACGAGTGCCATTGCAACTGCTTTAATTAAAAATGATGGCGTTTTTGATTATGCAACAACGTATTATTACAAAAATCCAGCTTTGGGAGATAAAATTCCGACTATTACAGATGCAGATTATACTGCTTTTAAACAATATCTGAAAACCAACAAAATCACTTTCGATACAGAAACCGAAGTGGCTTTAAAAAACACTTTAGTAGCAGCTAAAAAAGAAAAAATAGACGAGACCATTACTGCCGAATATCAGCAATTGTTAAATGCTTTAGAAAAAAGCGAAACTACTTTACTGGACAAAAATCAAAAAGAAATTAAAAACATGATTTTGGAAGAGTTGATTAAAAGATATCAATATCAGGAAGGTTTGTACCAGTATTATTTAAAAAACAATTCAGAAATTAAAAGAGCAGTTAGCGTATTAAATAACCAAACAGAATATAAGACGATTTTAAAAATGTAGTGAATGAAGATAACTTTAGCCCTGACTCTTTTTTCATTTTATACAGTAACGGCACAGCAAAAACCTGTTGAAACTATTTATTTTGAATTTGACAGGTATGATCTGACAGATAAACAAATTACTGTTGTTTCAAACTTTATAAAAAACATAGACACAGCAAAAGTTGAGTCTATACAGATTTATGGCTATTGTGATGATCGCGGAAACGATGAGTATAACTTTAGATTGTCTAACAATCGGGCTAATACGATTCAGAATCTATTGGTCGGGAAAGGATTCAAACAAAGTAAAATCGTCATTCTTGAAGGAAAAGGGCGTGTTGTCGTAAAAGCAGATACGGTAGAGAATCTGTATGAGACACGTCTCCGAAATCGGCGGGTTGATTTAATCGTTGTTAAGAAAAATAGTTTTGGAAAAGGTGTTTATACTTCTTTCAAAGACAATCTAAAAGTTGGTGACAAAGTTTATCTCGAATCTATTCTATTTGATATTGGAAGCGCCAAACTAACCAGCACTTCTAAAAAAGAACTGGATAAAATTGCAGTAACACTTCAAAAACATAGAACTCTCAATTTTGAGATCAGAGGCCATGTCTGTTGCACGCCAGAAATTTACAGTGACGGAATTGATAGAGATACAAAAGAAAGGAGACTTTCCTGGAATCGTGCCAAAACGGTTTTTCACTATTTAATGTCTAAAAAAATCTCCAAAAGCCGTATGACGTATATTGGATGCGGCAATCGATATCCGTTAGGAAAAGGTGATAATTATGATCGGCGGGTGGAGTTTGTTATTACTAAAATCTAGTTTTTTTTTTTTAAGATTCTAAGATACTAAGTTGCTGAGGTTCTAAGTTTTTTGTTGCTTGGAATATGCTAAAAATCCTTTCGGATTTATTTCATTTTTTAATTATTCTCGAATCATCTCTATATGCGGGATATCATCTTCTAGATACATTTCGCTAGTTTGAACAAAACCGTGGCTTTCGTAGAATTTCTTCAAATATAATTGCGCTCCAATGGTAATTTTATCTTTTCCAAAATTAGATTTAATTCGAAGTATGGCTTCCTGCATTAGTTCATGTCCCCATTTTCTATCTCTGTAATTGGCGTCTACAACTACTCTTCCGATAGAAGCATTATCAAAACTAATTCCAGCATCAAATAAGCGTGAATAGGCCACGATTTTATCTTCAAACTCTCCTATTAAGTGTAACGCTTTCTTGTCTTTGCCATCAAGGTCTAAATAGACGCAGTTTTGCTCAACGACAAAGATTTCACTTCTTAGTTTGAGTAAATCATATAACTCATGAACAGTTAATGCCTCAAAAGGCTTTATTTTCCATTTTAATTCCATTCTTGTTTGTTTTTTGCCACGAAGGCACGAAGGCGCTAAGTTATATTATTTTTTAGTTGCACTAAAGTTTCTTACAGAAATCGCAAAAGACACAAAGTTATATCTCATAGAAATAAAACTTTGTGCCTTTGCGCCTTCTGTTTCTTTGTATCTAAATAGAAAATTTATTTTTTGGTCATTATAATTTCCATGCTTTTATATTCGGTTCCGTTTTTTGTGTCGAACATTTCCATTTTTCGGGTCTTAGCATCTACGATTGTGTAAACTTCTCTATACTTGGTGTTTTTTGCGGTTACTGGATCGGCCATTTCTCCGTCATATTCTACACTCTTTGTGCTTTCATTATACTTTCCTCTACCAACCATCATTCCCGTTCCCATGTTATCAATAAATGTAGAGATGTATTCTTTACTCGCATTATTATAACCAACTGTGCCTTTGCCTTCAAATGGCTGCCCCATCATAGTTCCTTTATAAGTTGCTTCTTGAAAGCGTCCACCTAAAATCATTTTAATTTCCGCCACAGAAGTTTCTTTTTCAGGTTTTGCATTTGCATCAGACCAAAATGTCATATCACAATTCCAAGTTCCAACTTCATCAGCCAGCATTTTATGCGGATTACTAGGAGTTGCATATTCTTGCCAAGCCTTCATTTGTGCGACAGAATCTAATGGCGCTTCAGCAACAGGTTCTTCAGTTTTAACAGAATCTGTTGCTACTGAGGTTGTACTTTCTTCTTTCACTTCTTTTTTACAAGAAATAAAACACAAGGTTATTATTGCTAAGGTTGCGGTTAACTTTTTCATAACTATTTGTTTTTATGTTTGTTATGAATAAAAGTACGAATTTTTTTGTTTCATGTTTCATGTTTCATGTTTCAAGTTGACATACTGAACGAATTGAACCGCAAAAAACTTGAAACCTGAAACTTGAAACTCTATCTTTTGTCGATTTTAACCGTTTTTATAATGGCTTCAAGTTCTAACATTAGATCACGTTCTTGATGTGAAGGCGAATAACAGAACCCTTCTATAACCAAAACACGATTGAAGGTTTCGTCTAATATGGCATAATTGATAAAGGGACCCGACATAAAATCGTTTTTCAATTCCCACGTTCCTTTTGTTTCGAAAGCCGTTTTATTATCTAAAGTTATTTTTGAGAAATAAGGAGCGTATGCTTCACTGGTAATCATTTGCGTATTGGGTTCACGTCCTTGAATATATTTACCGATTGAATCACGCATTTTGACAATGGCGTTTACAACGTCTTTTTTCTTCTTGAAATTAGTTAGTGGAATCTGATAAATTAGTAAACTGGTGTTACCGCTTATGATTTCTTTTTTAAGCCAGATGAATTTCTTTTTATGCAGCATATATTCATATCCTGATGGAATCTGAATATTAATATGGAATTTGTTTTTAATAATTGCCTTATTTAACAACGAAGTGCTGTTATCTTCCTGAATTTTTTCAATTTCGGCGTCGTGAATTATTTTTATAATCTGCGCTGAATTCAATTCGAGACTGCAGATAATATCGTCTACCGACTTTCCGTAAATGCGAAAAGTATTGTGAGGCAATGTTTTGCTTCGAATGATTTCGAATTTATCAGCTGCGGCTTTTTTTACCACAATAATGCTTCGGCTGTCTGTAACAAAACCTTCTAGCAATCTGGCGGGATATTGATTTATGGTAAAAAGAGGCTCTTCTTGGGTAAGTCCAAGAACAGGAGAGGCAAATTTATTTCTGATGCTATCACCTACTTCTCCATACCATAACTGATCATCAATAATGACAGAGATGGTGTTGGTTTTTCCTGAAACTGGTTCACTTTGTTTTTCACTTTTAAAACAAGAAGTCAGGAAAAATGGAACTAATAGCAATAAAAAATGGGTTTTATTCATTTTTTTAATTTATGAAATAAAACCCAAATTTAATAAGATTATTCTATTTATCCGTTTATTTTAAGTTTCATTCCCGGTTTAATATCTTCATCTTTAATGCCATTCCATTTTTTAATATCTGAAATTGTTACTCCAGGATATTTTTTAGAAATGCTGTATAAAGAATCTCCTTTTTTAACATAATAATCTTCACTTACATTTTTAGAAGGTGCTTTTTTCTTGAATGAATCAACCGAGTTTGATGCAATTGCTGTCGAAACAGGCTCTTCTATAACTATTGCTGCTTTAGAAATAATCAGTGTTTTTCCTAAACCAATATTATTTGAGGTTAAATTATTAAGTTCTTTTAACTCCGCAATAGTCGTACCGAATTTCTTTGCAATACTGCCTAAATTATCTCCAGCTACCACAACATAGTCCATATCTACCGCTGTTGGCTTATTTTTTTCATCAGCAGAAGCGATTGCTTCTTCTTTTCTGTCTATGATAGGAGTAGTTTTAACTGGAACTTCTTCTTCAGATTTAATCTTTAGACTTCTTCCAATAGCAACAGCATTTGTTTTCAGATTATTCCATTTTTTCAACTCGCTGATGCTAACATTATATTTAGATGCAATTGCGCCTAAATTATCTCCTTTTCTAACTTTATAAAATTCGAAATCACCGCTTTCAACCGCTGCAGGTTTTGTAGCAGCAGGTTTTGCTTTAGGAGCATACTTTAAAGCTAATCTAGATGATGTTGCTCTAAACTCTTTGTCGTATTTTACGTAAGCATAAATTTGTTCTTCGTTTGAAACAAATGTTGCTACTTTATCTTTTGGAAGACGTATAAAATGCTGTTCTCCTTGGTAAAAAGGCACAACACCCATTTTATACGACGGATTTAAAAGCTGAATCTGAGATTGTGGCATGTCTAATAAATCGGCAATCTGTTTGAAAGACATTTGATTTTTGACTGCTACTGTATCGGTTTCAAAGTTTTTAACTACAGCTCTTTCTGGATTAATTCCGTGTTCTTTGTGGTATTCAAAAAGGTACATTGTTGCTAAGAAAGCTGGTACGTAACCTTGAGTTTCTTTTGGAAGATAATTACGAATGTCCCAGTATTTTGTTTTTCCGCCAGAACGACGAATTGCTTTGGTAACATTTCCTGGACCTGAATTGTAAGACGCTAAAACCAGTTCCCAGTCGCCAAAAATATTAAACATTTTGGTCATATACTCAGATGCTGCAGCTGTAGCTTTAAGAGGATCACTTCTTTCATCGATATAAGAATCGATTTTTAAAGCGTATTGTTTTCCGGTTCCGTACATAAACTGCCAAAGTCCCGTAGCGCCCATTTTAGAAACTGCTTTAGGATTTAAAGCAGATTCTACAACGGCTAAATATTTTATCTCTAGAGGAACATTTTGTTTGGCAAAAGCATCCTCAAAAATTGGGAAATAATATTCTGATAAAGCCATTAATCGAGAAAACGATTTTTTACGATTCTTAAGAAATGACTTTATTATATTTTCTAAACCTTGATTGTATTGTATCTCAAAAGGTGATTTCTCATTCATCGCCGCCAAACGCTGCTTTAGCAGTTCGGTTGGAAGTTCTTCATCAACAGTAACATCCTTATTGATGGTTTGAATGTCCTTGGTCAGATCATCATAAATATCGAGACTTACTAATTCGTTCATCCAAAGACTATCTACTTTTGTAGCAAGATCGTTCTTTTTGAATGTACTCTTAATAGAATCTAAATATGAAAGTTTAACCTCTGGTTTCAGTTCTATATCTGTCTTTGCCGTTTCTTGCGCACAGACAGCTAACGAAAAGAAAGCCGAAACCACTAACGATAATTTCTTTACAATCATATAACATTTTTTTAAAATTCTGTAATTCAAACAATTACAAGAGTTGTATTTTTGCAAATCTAAGCCCTTTATCGAAGAAAAGTGTTTAAAAAAATGTTAATTGTGATTTTTTAGTCTAAAATCGCAGCGATTCCAGGTAAAACTCTTCCTTCTAACATTTCTAGCATAGCCCCGCCACCAGTGGAAACGTAGCTCATTTTATCTTCAAATCCGAACTGTTTTACTGCTGCAACAGAATCTCCACCACCAACTAATGAAAATGCTCCATTTGCTGTAGCTTCTGCGATATAATCTCCTAATGCGATTGTTCCTTTAGAGAACGTTTCCATCTCAAAAACTCCCAATGGACCATTCCAAAGAATTGTTTTTGACTCTAAAATTACTTTTTTGAAGTTTTCTAGAGATTTTGGACCTGCATCTAAACCTTGCCATCCGTCAGGAATTGCAGTTACATCTACAACCTTCGTGTTTGCATTGTTTGAGAAATCGTCTGCAGCAATAACATCAACAGGAATATGAACCTGAACACCTTTTTCTTTTGCTAATCTCAAAATTTCAAGAGCTAAATCTAGTTTGTCATCTTCGCAGATAGACTCACCAATTTTTCCGCCTTGCGCTTTAATGAAAGTAAAAGTCATTCCTCCTCCAATAATCATGTGATCTACTTTATCTAAGATATTTTCGATAACAGTGATTTTAGAAGAAACTTTAGAACCTCCAAGAACAGCAGTTACAGGTTTTTCACTGTTTTTAAGAACTTTATTTAAACTGTCAATTTCTTTTGCCAATAATGTTCCGAAACATTTATCGTTTGGAAAAAACTGTGCAATAATTGTAGTCGATGCGTGTGCTCTGTGAGCTGTACCAAATGCATCGTTTACATAAATATCTCCAAGAGAAGCTAATTCTTTAGCGAAAGCTACATCTCCTGCTTCTTCTTCAGCATGAAAACGTAAATTTTCTAATAAAAGAACTTCGCCTGGCTTTAAATCTTTTGCCGCAGTCTGAGCTGGTTCTCCAACGCAGTTTTCAGCAAATTTTACTTGAACTCCTAAAATATCAGAAGCTGTTTTTAGAATATGTTTTAGAGAGTATTTCTCTTCTGCTCCTTTTGGTCTTCCAAGGTGTGACATTAAAATCACGCTTCCGCCTTGTGCTAAAATAGTATCGATTGTTGGTTTTGCAGCCTCAATACGTGTCGTATCTGTTACATTAAAATTTTCATCCAATGGCACGTTGAAGTCAACACGGATAATTGCTTTTTTATTTTTAAAATCGAAATCGTTTAAAGTTTTCATCTGCTAATTTTTTTAATTTTTTGAAAGAATAACAAATATAGAACTTTTACAGTAGTCTAAATTTCAAAAAAGCAAAAATAATCGAACAATAAAAACGAAAACGTTGTAATTTATGAAAATAAACAAATTTATTCTCAAAAATGATAAAATTACTTGTTTAATCTCGAACGGGACTTTGTGTACAAGGACAGTTACTGATAGATTGCAAGAAATCGAATCCGATTGTGATAGAATGCGTTCCTGAATTGTAGCTTCCAAGACCATTAAACATCAATTGATAAGAGTATGCAAAATAGAATTTAGATTTCATAAAACCAGCCATTGGTCCCATTGCCAAAGGTTTTGGGAACTGGTCGTTTAAGAAACGGTATGACACTCCAATCCAATAATAATCTTCGTAACGATTGTAACGTCTGTACTTGAAGTTAAAATCGGTTGTAGAACGCTGATCACTTGCAAAGTATTGCAAGAAAACTGATGGTTCGTATTCTATACGTCTGTTTTCCGCATCTTTAAAAGTAAATCCTGTGTATACTTGAAAATTTGATAAAAGATCGGGTTCATTTACTCTCTCAAGACTAATATTCTTTTTTAATACGTTATTGGCATTGAAACTTAAATAAAACCCTCTGTTACGATACAAAGCACTAATATCGAAGTTATTGTTAGCACTATAGCGATTGTCTGTTGGCTGTTGTCCACCAACTGGCGGATTTCCGTTACTACCGTCATTAAAATTTCCCGTTTCGATACGGAAACTATTAAAGTTGTAAGAGATACCGAAAGATAAATACTGTTCTGTACGATAATCTAAAATCAAGTGGTGTGCAAAAGAAACTTTTGCTCCTGTTTGTCTTGTATTACCGTTGCTATCATTATACAATGAAATACCAACTCCCGAACGATCTAATAGACGAAAATCTGCATACAATGATTGGTTGTCTGGTGCATCTTTAATTCCGACCCACTGTGTCAAACCGTTGGCTCTAATACGGAGATTATCTCCAATACCAGCATACGCAGGAGAAAGAATAAAAGGGTTATCAGCTAAATACTGGGTAAACACTGGTAGGTTTAACTCTTGGCTGTAACTTGTTGTTACAGCCATGAGTACTAAGGATAAAATAAACTTTTTCATTGTATTAATTTTTTTAGATAACATCATTGGGGCTATAATTTTGTTATCTGTATAATGTGAAATGCCCAACAAACTCTCTTGGATCTTTCGGATCATTTAATTTAAGAACATACCAGTAATCTCCTGTAGGCAATTCGTTTCCGTGATATCTTCCGTCCCATTTTCCATTTACACGGTATTTCGCTACTACTCTACCGTATCTATCATAAATATCGAACGTAAGCTCTTTGTATGCTAATGCACCACAATCAGGTCCAATAGTGTCTCCATCACCGTCACCATTTGGTGTAAAGTAGTTAGGCATACAGAAGTCATAGAAAATTCCTTCTACATCTATCGTAGCTTCACAACCATTTTTGTCTCTAACAATTACTTTATAGATACCTGTTTTATAGATTCTATAGCTATTAGATGATGTAAATGATTCTCCATTGAAACTGTATTCGTAAGGAGCAACACCACCAGAAGCTTTTACAACAATTGTGTTGATGTCTTTGCTTTGGTTTGTAACATCTATTAGGCTTAACTCTGCAACTGCATCTATTTCAAAATCTGTTCTCTTCTCACAAGTATTAGAGTGTCTTGCCATAATATAGTGCTTTCCTGGAGCAACATTTGTGAAAATGTTACTTGGTTGGAATGTTCCTCCATCAAGAGAGTAATCCACATCTGTAGGACTATTAGATTTATCAACAGTCACGATTACCATGTTTGCCTGTTTGTTGTCCACACAGTCGTATCTCACTTCTGGGGTTGGGTTAAGAACTACCGCTTTATCCATGTTTACTTCAACCAAAGTAATACAGCTAGCGTCTTTAATGTAAACATTATGTAAACCTCCTTTAAGGTTTGTAAAATCATGTATTGTGCCATTATTCAATGGTACATAAGTACCCGTCTCATTGTCGAGGCTAATAGTATAAGGTGGTCTACCTCCGGTAACTTCTATTGAGAATGCTCCGTCATTTTCACCATCACAAATCTCTTGGATGATTGGGCCAACCACTTTACCTTCTAATACATTTGGTTCTTTAATTTCACGTTCTATAATTACAAAACATGAGTTTTCATCCTGAACAATTATTGTATACATACCTGGAGCTAAACGATCAAAACTGAATTTGTCATCGAATAATCCTAAGTTTGGTGAAATAGCATATTTAATTACACCTGTACCACCAGTGGCAGCGATTACAATTTTACCGTCATTAGCACCGAAACAAGTCGCATCTGTAACTGTTGGAACCGCAGTTAATTCTGAAGCTGGCTCATCAATTATTATTGCCTTAGAATCGTACTGACAATCTCCACTATCTACACGTACCACATATGTTCCTTTAGGAAGTTGATCAAAATATCCTTCAGACTGCGCTGGTTTTAATTGATTACCATTAGCATCAAATAAAGTATAAACATAATTTCCTAAACCACCTACTCCAACTGCATCAATAGCGGCTGTCGAACTTCCTTTACAATAAACTTTTGCATTTGTTAAATCTATTTCAAGATTTAATGGTGTTAATGGGTTAATTGTAACATTATTAGAAATTATACCAACACATCCTTTAGAATCTCTAACATAATATTGGTGATTTCCTAGTCCTACAGCAAATGTTACAGATGATGTAAACGAACCTATAACACTACTGAAGTTTTGATCAAGACTGTACTCATATGGACCACCATTTCCTCCAATCGCGCTCAGTGTCAATGTTGCATCAGTTTTACATGTTATTCCTGTTGCCAATGTTAACGATGGTTCAACTCTTGATGGTTCGTTAATTACGATTTCAAGGGATGGAGCCGATACGCAATTAATTCCATCTACTACAGTAACGGTATATGTTCCTGCAGGTAATCCTGAAAACACAGGGCTAATCTGTGGTACTGTTGACATTACAGGATCAGCAGAGAGGTAATTCAAGATATAAGAATAATTTCCTTCCTGACCTCCTGTTGGAAGATCAACTGTAATTTCACCACTTGTATCTCCATTACAAACCAATTGAGCTACAGTCGCATGAGCTGTTACTAAAATTGGATCTGGATTTTTCAATACAACTGTTGCTGTATCAACACATCCATTAACATCTTTAACTTTAACAGTATATATTCCTGCTGTCAAATTCTCAAAATGAGATTCTGTAGAGTATGCTACACTTACTGGACCAACCAATTCGTATAGGTAATCTCCTCCTAACCATCCGCCGACAGCGCTAACTGTGATGGTACCATCATTACCTGGATCACAAGTAATTGGTGTATGAGATTCTGTTATTTGTAATTCAGCATCAGGTTGATCAATTCTAAATGTTCCTGCAACCTCACAATATGGCGTTCCAAACAATTTAGCTGTTACTGTATAAAGACCAGCAGGTAAGTTTGGAATATTGATTGTTGCGCCTAATGTTTGTCCGTTGACATTAACAGGTCCTGTAATAACGTAATCAAAAATTCCTGCATCATCTGTTGGGTCTGTCTGGTTGTCCACGATAGTTAAATCAACACTTCCAGCACCTCCGTAACAAACTACATTAGTAGGGTTTGTCACTAACTCAAATGTATTCGGATTGTTTACATAATGAATCGTTGTAATGAAACAGTTTGTAAGAGGATTTGTTACTGTAACTAAATAGTTTCCAATTGTCAATCCTGTGAAAGCACCATCATTATTTGTTTGATCGTAAGTGCTTCCAGCAGAAATTCCTTTTACATTGTAACTTAGAACTGGCATAGGAACTGAAGTTCCGACAGTAATTGCATTTACTTGAATACTTTCGTCATTCTTACAAGTAATTGCTGTTGTCACTGTAATTGCAGCTGGAGTAGCAAACTCAACTTTAACAAATGGTTTTATTGATGCTGTAGCGGTTCCTAAACAACCTTTATCATCATATACATTAATCACATAATTTCCTCCTAATAGATCTGATTCAATGTAAACAGGATTATCTCCTCTTTGAACTGCTACAGGATTACCATCTCTGAAGAATTCATATATTTTGTAAACATTAGAACCGCCAGATGGAGTATTAATTGTGATTGTTGCATTATTCTCTTTGTTTCCAGTTGTACATAAGTATTCTGCAACTACAGGAACTGGTACTGTTATAGGCAGTGGTTCTGTCACTGTCATATCTTTATCAACTGGACATCCTAAACCTGAAGTTACTGTTACTGTATAAGTACCTTGAGGAAGATTTGTAAATACATTACCTACCAATACCATTCCTACTGGAACTGGACTAATAGCATAAGTATATTCTGGATTGTTATTTACAGTTCCTGTTGCAGGATCCATTTTAACCGTTATTGATCCTGTACTTCCTCCGTTACAAATTACTGGGCTTGGAACTAAAGTAAATTCGATAGCAGTATTTGGTATTGGAATTACAACGTCTACTAATACAGTACAAGTTGTTACATTATCTCTAACTGTAAATTGGTAATTACCAGGAGTCAAATTACTAAATACAGGAGAAGAAACAAACAGAGTACCATTTTGGCTAAACTCATAGTTTGCTGTTCCAGAACCTCCTGAAGGCAATAATGTTACTTCTCCTTGATTTCCATTACAGATTGGAGAATTAGTTATTTGATAACCAGAACGTAATGGCTGTAATATTTTTACTGGAGCATCAACGATACATAAGTTAGCATCTCTAACATACACGGTGTAATCTCCAGGAGTAGTTACTTCCAATACATTGTTGTTTAACTGCCAAGTATTTTTGTCTAGACTATATTCTAAATCTGACGTAAATCCTGTAGCCGTTACCGTAATAGTATAACCTGTTGTAGTAGCACAATGCGTAGGCACTACAGCAGTTATAACCGGCATTGGATCTTGTGCAATCTGAATCGTCTTAAAGTCGTAACATCCATTAGCATCTCTAACATAAACATCGTAAGAATCAGATGCTGGATCAATTTGAGCTGTAGCAATTTCTATTCTTGTTAATGGTTTATAATCTCCCACAGCTGGAACTGTTGGTGGAGTTGTTGTTGCTACTACTGCATAAGAATATTCTTTTACACCTCCTACAATTGTAGTTGGATCTATAGTAATTACTGCAAATGGTCTATCACAATATTGATTATCAACGCTTGGATTAAATCCTGCTAAACTTAACGCTGCTGGTTCTTTAATTTCAACATCAGCAGAAGTTATTGTACAGCTTGGGTAAGCACCTTCTGTTACAACTACTCTGTATTGTGTACCAGCAGTGAATCCGAAAGGAATTACAAATGGATTTGCCGTTGCTGTATCTCCTGGACCAGAAGTTACTGCCACTGGATTTGTACCATTAAATACTTCATACGTATAAGGTCCACTATAATCTACGATATTAATTTCAATCGCTCCGCTATTATTACCATTACAATCTACGTCAGCAGAAGCAATAGCATTCACAGAAGCAATTTCGTAAACAGGAACTTCATATTCAGGAGATTTGATACGACATCCTGTATTGTTGTCGATCACTTCAAACTGATAACTGCTACCTACTGTTGTAGCATTATAAGTAAATGTATTTCCTGTAACTGTAGTAGGAGGTCCCGGGATTAATACTCCGTTTTCATATACATTGTATGTAAATGCATTTGGCGTATTGCTTCCTCCAGTGATTACTACATTTATTTCTTGTGCTCTGTTAATACAGTCAATTGGCGCTCCAAAAGTACCAATTGCTGAAATAAATTTAGGCAATGGGTCTAAAACAGCTGGCAATTGTGTTGACTGAATACAACCATTAGAATCTTTAACATAGAATGTTGGATTTTGAGTAAATCCTGTGTCAGATAATTCAAATGAGTATTTATTGTCTTTTGGTGTGCTATTACTTTCGAAGTAATTTGTACCATCGATACTGAAAGTGTATGTTCCTGTACCGCCGCCGCCTGTAACAACCGCAGTTGTTTTAGTTGGATCAACAGCACAGCTAAATGGTGTTACACTAGCCGATGCTGTTACAAGAACAGGAGCTGCTATAGTTATATCTACATTAGCCTCGCACTCTCTCGCAGATTGTACACTTACGTTATAATCTCCAGGAGTTAAACCAGTAAACAGATTATTATTTTTCTGAACTATTGGGGTACCTGCTGGCACTGTTGGTGTAAGTGTATAAGTATAATCCGGATTATCATTAACTGCTCTTAAATTAACAGTAATCGTTCCGTTGTTATTTGTACCCTGAGATGCATTACAATCTACAGGTGTAATAGCAATATCAGACACCAATAAATCTACTGGTGTTGGAGGCAGCATAACAATTTTTTCTGTAATCGTATAAGAACAATTTCTTGCATCAGAAACTACAATTTCATAAGTACCAGCAGCTGTTACGCTATATTCTGCAGTATCTAATCCTGCTGGGAAAGCAATTGGAAGAGAAGCTCCTGTACCATCATTAACAGTATAAGAATAAGAACCGTATCCGCCTACTGCAGTAATTTTGATAGTTCCGTCTACAACACCTGTACAGAAAACATCTTTTTCGTTAGTAGCCGAAGCAAAAAGCTGTGGTTTAATTTCATTATTAGATACTGTAACTTCACAACCAAGAGCATCTTTAACAATAATATCATATTTCCCTGGTGTTAAATCCTTGAATGTATTGTCTGCCTTCCAAGATTGTCTGTTATCGATACTATACATGAATCCTCCTGCACCGCCTGAAGCACTAACGACTAACGTTGCTAAATCTGTACTATCATAACAATAATCAGATGTTGCAGCAATAATAGCTGTTGGAGGTGTTGGTGTTACTAAAGGAAACGAATCAGTAAGCGTACATCCGTTAGCATCACTTACAGAAACTCCGTAAGTACCTGTTAATGTAAGATTTCCAAATTTACCATTGGTGTTTTTTATCGCTGGACCAGATGGAGGTGTAAGCGTATATTCGTTATTACCCCATCCACCTTGAGTTGTAATTGTAACCGCACCGTCACTTGTACAACCTAATGGTGTAACATCTAGAGGATCTAAAGTAAATGCAATAGTTGGTTCATTTATAACCGCAATAGTCGAAGTTGCTGAACATCTTGGATAGGCTCCTTCTAATATGTGTACGGTATAATTTGTTCCTTCTCCTAATCCGAATGGTATTACAAATGGATTTGAGATAGTAGTATCGTGAGATCCAGATGCACCTGCTCCCACTACTGGTGTTGCACCATCATACAATGCGTATGTATATGGTCCACTGTAACCTGAAACGAAAATTTCAATACTTCCGTTCGTTGCAGACTTACACGTTACATCAGCCACTGTCGTTGCTTTAACCTCCACAGTATTAAATACTGGAACTTCATAGATATTAGACAAAATCTCACAGTGTGTTGCGTTATCAGTTATTTTAAACTGATATTTGCTTCCAACCGAAGTTGCATTATAAGTAAATGTTTGTGAAACACTTGACGTAGCAAGAACCATATACGGATTACCATCAATCGAAACTTCATATTTCAAATCAATTGGAGTTGTAGATCCACCTACAACCGTTATTTCAATAACTTCTCTTCCGTTTTGACAGTCAATTTGCGAATCTGCTGCTGTTGATCTCGTTGCTGTTGCTGAGATTAACTTTGGAAGCGGTTCTAAAGGAGTAGTCAATGTAGTACTTTCTACACAACCGTTAGCATCTTTAACCCAATATGTTGGATTTTGAACTCCAAGATTATCGGAAATTTCAAATGTATACTTATTGTCTGCCGGACTACTATTACTTGTAAAATAATCTGTACCGTTTTGACTAAAAGTATAACTTCCTGAACCGCCTGCACCTGTTACAACTACCGTTGTAGTTGCAGGATCTACAGTACAGCTAAATGGCGTTGCGTCTGCAGTAGCCACTACAGCTGCCGGAGCTGGTACATTTGCCGGTAATTGCAATTCACAACCTCTGCCAGAAATTACTTTAATCGAATAATCTCCCGCACTTAATCCTGTGAATACATTATTATTAAGTTGTGTTTTAACAGGTCCCGTTGGTGAAACCGGTGTTAATTCATAAGTATAATCTGGATTATCATTTGCTGGATTTAAATTAACAGTCAATGTTCCATTGTCTGTTGCTCCTACTTGACCAGCAGTACAATCTACAGGAGTAGTAACAATATCTGTTAATACAAAATTGATTGGTGTTGGAAGAATTAATTTCACGTCTACCGTTCTCGTACAAGAAGTATTAACATCTCTAACTGTAACTGTATAATCTCCAGCTCCTATACCATTAAATGTCGGACTGAACTGTACAACATTTGGAATTGCTGGCAATGAAGTTTTTATCAATGTATACTCGAAGTTATTTGGCACGAATCCTCCTTTGACTTTCGCAGTAATTACACCATTGGTCTCTTCACAAATTGGCAATGTTGTAAAACTTGCTTCAAGCTCAAGTGGTGTAGAAATTAGATCTAAATCTACCTTATTACCACATCCGTTAACATCTTTTACTTCTACGCTGTGAGGTCCAGAAGAAAGATTTGGAATAGAGAATGATGCAGAAGGCATAGGAACAGGAGCTGCACCATCTAAAATATAGTAATGTTGCCCCATACCTGTCGTCGTCAAATTAACATCGATTACAAAAGAACCTTCTGTAACACAGATATCATTTGTCACCGCAGTAATAACTGGTGATGGATCTAATTCTACTTCAATAAAGGCTGTAGCAATACATCCGTTCGCATCTTTAACATAAACGATAAAATGACCGTTATCTCTATTGAAAGTATTAGATGTATGTGTAGCTACATTAAATGATGAGCTAAAAGTAGCATTAGTAGGAACTGGATCTACATTATCAATTACACCAAATGCACCTGTATCAGGAAAAACTTGGTATAAGTAAGGAAGCGCTGTTATACCGTTAGTAGTATCTGCAGCTCTAACAGTTCCACCTTTTCCAAAAGCTTCAATAACACCTTTTGCAGAACCGCAATTATCATTTTTCGCAGTAGCGGTTAATGATAATGGTACAACTGACTGTGTTATTGTAAACGTATCAGAAGAATTCATACAAACTGTATTTCCTAAATTATCCTCTTCAGTAAATAAAATATAGTAAGTACCTGGTTTAAGAGGTCCAACATTATTGACAGTCATAGTTGGTAAGGTAACTGTTCCGCCTATTGCAGGGGTAACAATGATATTAGTTTGTGAATTATAAATTTCATATTTAACTCGTGTTGTAGTTGGTTGCGGATTTGCAATTGTAAATGAAACCGTTCCATTGTCAGCTCCAGTACAAGTTACATTTGCAGCAATAACATCACTTGTTAATGTAGAGGCAGATTTTGTTGGTCCATCTGCTTGTTTGAAATAGTAACATTTTGTTGTATCATCATAAACAACAAAAGAATATACTACCCCTGGATTAAGATTATTAAATGTCGACTGTAATAATAGTGGATCCCCCGGTGTTGCTGGAGGCACCACCGCATCTGCACTCTGATAAAGAGCAGAATAAGTTGCATAATCAAATTTTGTTGGGTCTGTTGGATCCAAAGGATATTTAGCAAAATAATATGGTCCTCCAGGAATTGTTGGTGTTGCTTTAACTACTAGACTAGCAGTTGTACAAGATGGTGGTCCAGGAGTAACTTCAATTTTCAAATCTTCTGGCGGTGAGGCCATATTGACTTTTTTACTAACTGGACATCCGTTTGCATCAGATACCGTTAATTCATAAATTCCAAAATTTAAGATATTGAACGTATGGTCTTCAGTTCCTGTAGGATTATAAACCTGAGTTGCACTAGTATTACTTGTTAAAGTATAAGTATAACCCGATACAGCAGGAGCAGGATTTCTAGTACCACCTGTTAGACCTACTACCGAAATAGAACCAAAAGTTGTACCTGTAGTACCTCCAACACATTTAATTTGAACATCAACTAAAGAAAAATCAATTTTTGGTGGATCAACAATAGTAGTTGTTTTATCTGTATAACAACCTTTAGCGTCTGTAACTCTTACAATATAATCTCCCGCAGGAAGTCCTGTTGTTTGAATACCATAATTTACATCTGCTGTCGCAGGAACTAAAGCAGAATTGTCTTTAATTACATTTATAGTATAAGGGCTTGCGCCTTTAGTTTGATCAATTGTTACCGTGATAGAACCCGTTTCTCCTCCATTACATAAAATAGTTGCATTTGGAGTAAGAGTAAATTCTGGGTTCGTTTTTGGAGCCACAACTACGGTTGAAGTAAGGCTACAATGGGTCGTTGAAGCATCACTTAAAGTAAACAGATAGGTAGTATTCCCTGTCGCAGTAGTTGCAGCGGCATCAGAATATATAAATGTTGTACCTATAACTGGTCTAACTGTAGGATCAAGTGTACCATTTATAGTAACAGTATAAGTATACGGTGTTTTTCCTCCCGAAACAGTCCCTTTAATTTCAATATCCTGACCATTACAAGTAGCTAAAGTTTCTAATTTGGCATTGAATTTTAACTCTGTTTCGATAGCTTGTGCTGGTAATGTTAAAATACAGCCTGTGCTCATATCTTTAACTTTAACAACATAACTCCCAGGATTTAAGTCATCGAAAGTTCCGCTTGTCTGATATTGACCATCGTTAATATTGTACATATAAGTCGGAGAAGGAACAGCAGGTGTTACTACGATTGTAGCTTTTCCTACTGCATCATAACATAAATCAGACGCTGTTAAATCAATGCTAGCATCTGGTTGAATTGCTGCGTCAACATTAAATGTTGTTGAAATTGTACAGCCGTTTCCGCTCAAATCTGTAACCGAAATTCCATATGTTCCAGATTGAGTCAAATTATTAAATGTTGAGCTAGATTGTGGCCCAACTACAGTATTGTCTGGTAATGTAAGCGTATATCTGTTATTACCCCATCCGCCAACTGTATTGATTACAACTTTACCATTGTTTGGTGAACAAGTAATCGGTGTAATACTTGGTGTTGTAAATGCAAACTGTAAAGCTGGCTCTTTTACTTCAACCGCTTTTGATGCAGTACACTCAGTTGTTGGGTTTGTAATTGTAATTGTATAATTACTTGCCAATAAGCCGGTAAAAGTAATAACGTTTCCAGCTTGTGACGATTGAGAATTAGGAATCACCGCATTTGCACTATTTCTAAGTACATACGTGAATGCTCCTGCAGTACCTGAAACAGTAAAAATAATGCTTCCATTTGCATCTCCTTTACAAGTTACATTAGCACCTAAAGTACCGTTAACAAAAACTGGTAATGCTTTATCAATTGTATACTCGCCAAAAGTAGCACAACCATAATTATCTGTTACTTTAAATTTATAAGATCCCGGAGCTAAATTATTAAATGTATGGCTTTGAGCTGAAACATTTGTAGCAACAAGATCTGCCGGAGCTACCGTTGCATCAGTATCGGTTATTTCAAATCTAAATGGTGCGACACCATTATCAACTGTAACAGTTAAACTAGTTTTATCCTTACCTGTTGCACAAGTAATTGCAGCTGGTGGAGCAAAAGTCATATTGACTGGTGGGTCTAATGCTTCAACAACCGGAGATGTTAAAACTCTAAATGGACAGTTATTTGCATCATAAACATCAACAGTAACCGGACCAGTTACATCTGTAGTATATGTATTTGATATTACTGGTGTTTGACCATTATAACTATATCTATATTTATTAGGACCTGTGTAAGGTGTACCAGGAAGATCAATAACAACAGTAATTGTTGCTGCTTGCACTGCAGTTCCAGTACCACATTTTAATGGTGCTGTAACATCTGCGTGCGCCGTCAATTGAGCAGGATTATTTAATGTTTCTGATACTACAACTGCACATTTTTTAGCATCAGTAATTCTAAACCAATATGTTCCGGCACCAATACCTGTATGCTTGTTAGAAGCCATAGGAGAAAATCCTGTAGTAGCTGAAGTTGTAGAAACTTCATAACTATATGGTGCTGAACCTTTACTAGCAGTTATCTCAATAGAACCATTCGTTCCATTATAACAAGTAGGGTTTATTGGCACTGTTATAGCCGTTGGATCTTCTTTTGTGTTAATTGTTCTAGAAACAACTGTTATACAATCATTTTTATCTGTAATCTCAAAATAATGAGTTCCCGCCACACCAGTATCGAAAGTAAATACTGTTGATCCAGCTGGAACATCTGTGTATAATCCATTGAATGGAGCTCCTGTTGTATTGTGTCTGTATTTAAAATCAGGGTACCCATTGGCAATAGTTACCTCAATTGTAGCATCTGGAGAAGCTGGAGCAACATCACAATCCAAATCAGCTAATAATTTAGTAGATGCTGAAACCGGTATCGCAATAATTTCTTCATCTAAATCAGTATAACATCCTGTAGAAGTGTCTGTAACTCTAATAACATATTTTCCTGGAACTAATCCTGTGAAAGTCCCATCTGTTTTTACAGTACCATTGTTAATACTGTAAGTATAGTTTGCATGCGTATTTGGATTTACTTTTAAAGTTGCTCCAGCACCGCCAGCACATAAACTAGAAGCAGGATCTAAACTTACATTTGGTTTTTCTTCTGGATTAATTGTAAAAGTTCCTTTTACCTCACAACCTTTTGCATCTTTTACAATAAACGAATAATCACCTGCATTTAAACCAGAGAATAATTTAACACTTTGAGAAACTGTTGGTCCGCTTGGAGATGTTGGTGTTACAGAATAAGTGAAACCTCCCCAGCCTCCTTTAGCATTAATGGTAACCGAACCTTTAGCTTTACAAGTCACATGTACTAGATCACTAGGGTCTAAAGCCAATACTGCTGTTGGAGCAGAAATTGTTTCATCATCAGACTGAGAACAATTTGTATCAACATTTGTTACTGTAATTGTATGTAAACCTGCATTTAAATTTGGAGCAGCAATAGTAAATGAAGTTCCTGTACTTGGTGAAGTTCCTGTTTGAACTGGTAATGCACCATCTATTTGATATGTATAAGCTACATTATTGCCTAAACCAGAAACAGTAAAAGTAACCTCTCCTTTAGAATCGCCTAAACAGTTTACATCGCTTACTACTTTACTTGAAATAGAGAAATCTTGTAGTGGGTCGACTTTGTCCTTTTGAGAGAAAGAACAATTTTTAGCATCTTTAACTTCAAAAGTATAAGTAACTCCAGGATCTAAACCTGGGAAAGATCCTGTTGTATTACTTTTTACAGCACTTGCAGGAGCTGTAATAGCATATGTAAAAGGCCCTGTTAATGCAGCTCCTAAAGCATCTTTAACATCTGTAATCGTAAAATCTACTTTATTACTTGGACATTTAAGTGCCGATTTATTAATTGTCATTGCTTTTGGACCATTCACAGCTACAATAGTCAAAGCTGGTGTAGTTGTGTAGCTACAAGCATTTGTATCTGTAATCGTTACTGTATAATTTCCTGCTACAGTAATACCCGCAAAAACTTTAGTGTCCTGAGTATTTAATGGAACACCATTTCTATTTAATGTATATTTATAATTGCCATTTCCACCTGTAACAACTGTCCCTACAGTAATTGTTGCAGGGCCATCACAAGTGTAAGGTGTTGTTATAGATGCAGTACCAAAGATTGCGTCTGGTGCAATCAAAGTTACTTCTAACATCTGAGTACATTTATTAGAATCCTTTACGTAAAAAGTATATTTTACCCCAGCGCTTAGACCTGTAAAATATGATGTGTCATTATAAGTAATTCCATCTGTACTATATTTAAATCCGCCAGAACCGCCACTTGCTTTTAAAAGAATTGTTCCATCGCTAGAAGTGTTACATTTAGGCGCAGTATTATCAGATGCTAAAACAATAGCATTTAATGGCGTGATTGTAGCTGTTTTACTAACAACTGTACAGCTTCCCGAATCTGTAATTCTGAAAGTATAATCTCCTGCTACTGTAGTTGTATACGTAAAAGTATTACCTGTTGTAGTAGGCTGTACCAAAGTACCTGTTGTATTTCCTGAAGCGATTACAACCGTAAAAGGTCCTTTTCCACCAGAAATAGTTCCAGTAATTATTGCTGTATTATTTGGAGCGGGCTCACAGCTTAAACCTCTTGTAACGGGAACTTCTACCGTTAATTTTTCGTTGATTATTTGTGTAATAGGATCAGATTTACAGCCAAAACTATCTGTAACTACAAATGTATAAGTACCTGGTTGTGTCGCATCATAGGTAAAAGTTGGACCATCAAAAGGCGCACTAGCATCACTTTCTGCTCCACCATTAAACTGTGTGGTATAAGTATATTTTCCAACTCCACCATTCACTCGCACTATGATTTGAGCTTTTGTATCAAAGCATAGATTTGAAGATTCAAAAGTAATTTGAGGAGGTACAGCCGCAACAACATCTACAGATGCCATTACCGCTGTCTGGCATGAATTTGCATCTCTAGCTATCACCTTATAATTTCCTACCTTTTTAATATCTAAGAACTCTCCTGAAGCTTGAAAAGCTCTTACAACAGTAACACCGTCGGTTTCTCTTAATTCATATTCGTAACCTGGTGTTCCATCACTTGCCTCAGCTTTAATTGTTGCACCTATTTTACAAGTGGCAACTGTCTCTACCCAAGCTTTAATTTTTAAAGCTTGTGGAGATTTAATTTCTTGTGCTAAAGGGAAAGTACAGCTTCCTGCTGAATCATCATAACGAATTCTGATATTATAAATTTTACTTTGTAAATTCGTTAATGTTATACTACCGCTTACTGCCGCTGGAACAGGAATTACAGTTTCCCATTTTCCTCCGTCTACAGAGTATTGGAATCCTTTTACTGGATCAAAATTTTTAGCTGATAATGTAATTTCACCATTTTGTTCACCGCTACATTTTACATCTTTATAACCTGTTATACCAGCAGAAAAAGCTTTACTTCCGTCCACAACTATTGGGAAATTTGCTACTGTGTTACAAGCTTTCGGCATCTGTGTAACTACTAAGTCATCAACTGCAAAGTCGATACCATTAACCTGAGAAAGCTCCAATCGCAATACGAAATCTAAAGTAGTATTATTTCCTGGATCAATTGTTCTGGTATATTTTACCCAGCCATTAGTTTTTGGTATTCCGCCTGTAGATTGTGAAGATAACGGTACACCAGAAGCATTTTGCAGCTCAACAGTTAGGGAAGCATCTGGCTGATTATTTCCTACTTTTAGTAAGTTGGTACCGACAAACGTAACCTTAATTGGTACGTTTGGTATAATATCTTTAATAGTTTTTCTATATAAAACAGCATTATTAGGAATAGAGTTACCTGCATCAACCGCTAAAAACCTCCCATTTGAGTCTTTTCCTCCACTAGTATTATCTCTAGGGCTCCACCATCCATCATACGGATTATTTCTTAATAAATTTGTAACTGTATATTCCCCATTACCAAATAGTTTATTATTGTTACACTTTGTAGCTTCCACTTGTCGTTCCCAACAAAAGTTAGGGTTGATACCTGGCGAACTAACATCTGGTCCAGAACCAAAAGTTTCGTTCAATAAAACACTTTCTGTAGGAACATTTACTACATTATAACTTACCGATATTGTGTGGTCTCCTTGCGTTACGTTCTTAAAAACATTCGTAGGCGTATTGGTATTAAGAACACCGTCTATATAATAGTCATAAGTAAATTGTGGACTACCGCTTCCACTGTTTGTAACCGTTACTGTTGTAGTCGCAGAACCATCACAGTTAAAAACTGGATCAGCAACTTTAATAGTTGGTGAATCTGGTTGTTTAAGCAAAGTAATCGCTGGTAAAGCAACTTCACAATTGGCATCTTTGATATAAAAAACGTGTGTACCTGGATCAACATATGCTTCTTTAGATGTAGTCCAAGTTTTCTTACCATCAAAACTATATAAATATGGATTTGCTCCAGGAAGCGGAACCCCTCCTTCAGCATTGGTAATCCTAACTTTTCCTTGACTTTCTTTTCCCGTTGGACCGCAGCCTGATAATTCTGCTACACCAACAGATGCAGTCAAGGCTGTCGTCAAACCAATTGAAATAGGATAGTCAGGTTCCGTACAAGTTGTTTTATTTTTAGTGTACTTAACACTTATGATATAGTTTTCAGGGGGAACGTTAGTATAAACTCTATTACCGGTTATACCTGTAATTGTCATTGAATCATAATTTGTTGAAGTATAATTATTCTCCCCCATTAATCTGGTTTGTATACTATATCCTTTCGCATCCGTTACATTAATCGTAATTTTTCCATTTGGATTCGTACAATCACCATCCGTTTTAGTGATTGTATATGTAGGTTTATCTGCTGTAGGAACATTAATCTCTTTTTCAACAGAACAGCCATTTGCATCTTCAACACGAATTTTATAATTACCTGAAGCAATTGTGGTAATCACGTTATTTGCATTCTGAAAATAATCCGCTCCATTAATACTAACCATATATCTAAATGGATAAGTACCACCAGTTGTAGCAACTGTAATAGCACCAGAAGTACACGTATTTAAAGTTTTTGTAATTGTTGGATTCGATGTCAATTGATTTGGAGCATTCGGTACAGCTACAGAAGGCTTGTTATCGATCATACAATTTGATCCCTGAACAACTGTTTCAACTCTGTAAGTACCAGAATCTAATCCTGTAAATGTATACTCTGCATTTTCTGTAGGACCAAAACTGCTTAATGGATTTGTACTTGAAGCTGGTTTATAAATATTATAAATATATTTTTTCCCAATATCATTTGTGATTACTCTAATACTTCCTTTTCCATCATAACATCTTGGCGCTACAATTTCGGTAGTAACCGCATACGTTACATTTTTAATATTCTGATTTAAAACTTTAAACTCGCATGATCCAACTACTCCTTTTATTCTGATAAAAGCAGTGTAGTTACCTGGAGTACTTGTATTAAAAACATTACTGTCTTGCCAAGCACCTGGTGATCCGGTTGTTGTAAAACTATATTCGTATCCAGCACCAAATCCGCCAACAGTAATGTTACCCAAAATCTGGCAAGTTCCATCACTATTTCTAATAATATCACTCTTTGTAACTGCCGTAGGAATTAAAGTATTTTGATATACGTTAAAATAAAACACATATGGAGTACCCGTATTATCAATGATGCTTACTCTGAACTGACCTGCAGAATTTGCCAAGTAATCTTTACCTTCAGCTACCTTTACCCAACATGAAGCCTCAGCATTTTCGTTAGCACAATCACTATTTGAAACAGTTATACAACTGCCTCCAGAAATAAATCTTTCCCAAATAATAGATCGGGCATCTGTTATTTGCGTATTGATAAGTCGTGAATCATTTCCTCCACATAAAAAAAGCTTTGGAAGTAATTTACCATCATTAGGACACTTTGCTACTTGACCAGCATAAGGCAGCTGAGCATAGGGAATTACTGGATTTGTAAGTGGCGCCGGATTAACATTTTCCGATACTGTTTCACCATTTAAACTAAACTGATTATTTGCTTTTAAGAATAAATTCTCATTCGAGCTTGAATTAAGCTTTGAATTATATGCAACCCAATTTTGCGCGTAGGAGGCAAAATTGAATAGCAGAGCTAAAACAAAAATCAGCGTTCTTAAAGTAGTAGGTTTTTTCATAATCATTTTTTGTTACTTCTGTTTATCCTCTAAGGGGCATTAGTGAATAAAAAAATTTGTATTTGATAACATTTATTTCAATGTCTCTCTTAGCTTTTAAGAGAGACTACTATTTTTACTAATTCTCCACTTTTACAATGGCCATTCTTCCGTTGTATGGTTTATTTCCTTTTGCTTCTAAAGCTTTAGTTGCCTCTTGTAAACCATCAAACTTCTCGTAATAGATATAATATTTACTTGTTGTTACATTGTAAAAGAAATTAATATCTGATCTTCCTGCAGCAACTGCTTTTGCTAAGAACTCATCTCGTTTCTCTACACTATTATGAACCGCGATAATCATATAATACCCGCTATCAGAATTTTTAATATTCTTAATAATCTGCATATTTGACTGCTCTTCACCAAAATCAAAATCATTTGCTTTTAATGGTGTACTGCTCAGCTTAGTTGTTTCTTTAATTCTCTTAAGAGCTGCAACGTCCTGCGCATATCTTCCTTCATCATTCTCATAAGCTGCACGTTTAATTCTACGTTTACGCTCAATCTCAGTCTCTGTTTTAATACGCTCTAAATCGGCTATTAATGCTGCACCTTCACGCTCCATTTTTAATTGAGCCGCTTTCAATTCGTTTATCTTTTCAAGATAAGCTTTGTTCAAAGGATCATCTTTAGGGAACTTTTTAAGTCTATCGTTATAAAGATTAGTCAGTTTCGCAATCTCATTTTTCATGCTGTTATTTGCATCAGCAATCTGAATTTTCAACGCCTCAATCTGGCTGTTTTCTGCCGCTACACTCTTAAATGGTTTTGGCTCTCTATAAATACCCTTTTCGCTTAAATCGTTCTCCTCTTTCAAATCGTTTAAGTCTTTCTGCTTATTTGCAACGGTTGCTTTAAACTGATTTAATAAATCCGTTTGAATGTTACTAGTACCTTCAACAGATTTAGTCAAGTTTTCGATCGCTTTTCCTGTATCATCTTTCGCTTTTGCTGCCAGTGCCGCTGCTGCTGCATCTGCTTTAGCCTGTTCTGCTGCTAATCTTGCTTGGCGCTCTTCTTCTTCACGTAGGCGTCTTGTTTCTTCTTCAGCTTTCAACTTTTCTGTAGCTTCAGCATCCGCTTTTGCTTTTGCTTCTGCCAAAAGTCTTGCTTGTTCAGCTGCCATATCAGCTTTTACTTTTGCATCTGCAGCAAGCTTAGCTTGAAGTGCTTCTGCATCAGCTTTTGCTTTTGCGTCTGCTGCAAGTTTAGCTTGAAGTGCCTCTGCATCAGCTTTAGCTTTTGCGTCTGCGGCTAACTTAGCTTGAAGTGCTTCTGCATCGGCTTTGGCTTTTGCGTCTGCTGCTAACTTAGCTTGACGAGCCTCTTCATCCAATCTAGCTTTTTCTTCCGCTGCTTGTTTCGCTTTTAATGCTTCAGCGTCTGCTTTTGCTTTAGCATCAGCTGCTAACTTAGCTTGGCGAGCATCTTCCTCTTCTTGTAATTTTTTTGCTTCTGCGTCTGCTTTTGCTTTTGCTGTAGCTTCTGCATCGGCTTTTACTTTTGCATCAGCTAATAATTTTGCCTGTAAAGCCTCCATATCCGCTTTTGCTTTTGCATCGGCTGCCAGTTTAGCTTGTAATGCTTCAGCATCTGCCTTTGCTTTTGCATCTGCCGCCAATTTGGCTTGACGCGCTTCTTCTTCAACTCTAGCTTTTTCTTCAGCAACTTGTTTTGCTTGCAATGCTTCTGCATCGGCTTTTGCTTTAGCTTCTGCTGCTAATCTTGCTTTTTCTGCCTCAGCATCAGCTTTGGCTTTTGCTTCTGCAGCTAATTTCGCCTGACGAGCTTCTTCTTCTACTCTCGCTTTTTCTTCAGTAGCTTGTTTAACACGTAAAGCTTCGGCATCTGCTTTAGCTTTGGCTTCTGCCGCTAATCTTGCTTTTTCTGCTTCGGCGTCAGCTTTTGCTTTCGCTTCTGCTGCTAATCTTGCTTTCTCTGCTTCTGCATCTGCTTTTGCTTTTGCATCTGCTGCTAACTTAGCCTGGCGAGCATCTTCCTCTTCTTGTAATTTTTTCGCTTCTGCTTCTGCCTTAGCTTTTGCTGTAGCTTCTGCATCGGCTTTTACTCTAGCATCTGCAATTAATTTAGCCTGTAAGGCTTCCATATCTGCTTTCGCTTTTGCGTCGGCTGCCAATCTAGCTTGCTCTGCTTCTGCATCTGCTTTTGCTTTTGCTTCGGCGGCCAATCTAACTTTCTCAGCTTCGGCGTCTGCTTTTGCTTTAGCATCAGCTGCTAATTTTGCTTTAGCTGCTGCTTCGGCATCTGCTTTCGCTTTTGCGTCGGCTACAAGTTTAGCTTGAAGTGCTTCTGCATCTGCTTTTGCTTTTGCTTCAGCATTTAATTGTGCCTGACGAGCATCTTCAGCTTGTTTTATTCTTAGTGCTTCGGCATCTGCTTTTGCTTTCGCTTCAGCAGCGATAAGCGCTTGTCTTGCTTCTTCATCTGCCTTAACTTTCGCTTCAGCAGCTAATTTTTCTCTAAGTGCAGCTTCTTCTGCCGCTTTTGCTTTCGCATCTGCCGCCAATTTAGCTTTGTTTGCAGCATCGATAGAAGATTTTGTTTTAGTTTCTGCAGCCGCTTTTGCTTTTGCTTCAGCAGCTAATCTTGCTTGCAATGCATCTGAGTCTGCTTTCGCTTTAGCATCTGCTGCTAATATTGATTGCATATCTGCAGCCTCTGCTTTTGCTTTTGCATCTGCTTTACGTTTTGCTTCGGCAGCATCGGCTTTTGCTTTAGTATCTGCAATTAATTTTAATCTTGCCGCTTCAGCATCTGCTTTTGTTTTTTCTGCTGCGGCCAATCTTGCCTGTCTTGCGGCTTCAGCGTCTGCTTTAACTTTTTCTGCTGCAGCTAATCTCATTTTTGCAGCAGCTTCTGAATTTGCTCTTGCTCTTTCAATTGCAAGCTGTGCTGCTGTTTTTTGCTGTGTTGGTGCAGCTGCATTTGCAGCGGCTGCTTTAGCTTTTGCAGCTTCAGCATCTGCTTTGGCTTTATCGGCTGCTGCTACTTTTACTTGTAAAGCTTCCGCATCTGCTTTTGCTTTAGCATCTGCTGCTAGTTTTATTTTTAATGCTTCTGCATCTGCTTGTGCTTTATCTGCAGCGAGCTGTTCTGGAGTTTTCTGTACAACTGCACCAGATTTGTTTGCTGCAGCTTGTGCTCTTGCTGCGGCAGCGGCATCCACTTTTGCTTTATTATCAGCGGCTAGTTTTATTCTGCGTTCTTCTGCATCTGCTCTAGCTTTATCAGCAGCAAGTTGTGCTTGTGTTTTTTGTGTTTCTGCTACGGCTTTATTTGCAGCAGCAGTTTGTGCTCTTGCTGCGGCTGCAGCATCCGCTTTAGCTTTTGCCTCGGCAGCTAATCTTATTTTAACAGCCTCTGCATCTGCTTTGGCCTTATTATCTGCTTCTAATTTTGCTTTTGCTGCAGCTTCGGCATCTGCTCTCACTTTTTCAGCTGCCGCAAGTCTTGCTTGTTTTGCTTCAGCATCTGCTTTAGCTTTTGATTCTGCTGCCAATCTATTCTTTTCAGCGATTTCTGCTCTGTTAACTTGAGTCGCTTCCGATTGTGGTTTTGCAGGTACTGGTTTTGGTTTCGCAGGATCAACTAAAGAACCTTCATCATCATCTCCGTAGTAGTAATTTCTATTTTTGAATTTATACGCAATAGCAAATTCATGAGAACCACCTAAGTTCGAGAAATTACCCATTCCTCTTTCGTAATTATACTCAATAGCAATACTCGGCGTAATGTTAACTCCAAGTCCTGCAGAAACTCCATATAATGTGTTATAACCTAACTGGGCCCAAACTCCTTGCTGAAGTGAAAGCATCCCAAGTCCAGAAATAACTGTTTTATCTTTTTTAATTTCTGTTCTTACAATTCCAGAAAATTTACTTCTGTCAAAAAAGCCATAACTATCAATATATCCTGTGTACATAGCATGCAACTGAATCGCTCTTTCTGGATCTTCTTTTACCATTCCAGATCCAAAATTGTAAAGCACTAAATTGTTAATTGCTAATCCGAAATCTAAAAATTCTGTACCATAATTAATCCCTGGATTTACAGTCAGTAATGTGCTTTTTGGAAAATCCCCTGATAGAATAGTAGAATCATCTGATATAATTTTTCCTGTATTTATACCACTTTGATAAATTCCCACATTTAAACCAAAAGTCAAATTACTAGCTTCTTCTAGAACAATATTATGAGCGAAATTGGCAACTCCGCCAAAGACAGTCATCAAACCATAATTCTGTTGAAATAAGCCTACAGCAAATGCTTCATTTTCTCTGAATCGGCCAGAATAATTGGCCAAATAAGTCTGCGGAGCATTATCAAACTGCACCCATTGCCTTTTATTGTAGAAACTTGCATATGGATTCGATTCTCTAACAAAACTGAAAGTTGGATTAATTAAATATCTATTAAACTTTAAAGAATTTCTTATGGGTAATGAAAACGAAACAACTCCATCCTCAGAAGCTTCTTGAGAATAGAGTACATTTGATAAACCGTAAAATAACGTGATGAATAGTAAAATTTTCTTCATATTATTTTATAACCGTTATTGATCCTTTTTTTTCACCTGCATCGCCTTGAATGACATAGTAATAAACGGGATTTACATTTTTAAAATCTATATTGTTTTGAGGCCAATCGCCTTGGTAATTCACTACATCCAGAACTTTATCGCCGTTTGAACTAATGATAATTACTTTTGTATTTGCATTTTTATATTCGTCTGGAATATTCCAATACGGATTCATTCCGCTTAGTTTAATAATGTTCGGAATAACACTAGCAGGGCCAGATTCTCCATTTATTCTAAATGGAAATTCTCTGGTAGCAATACAGCCAGAAGACTGAGAAACCTTTGCTATGTAATTACCTTTAACAGCTACTACATAAGAGTTTGATGTTTCGCCAGAAATTAAGTTTCCATTCAGATACCACTCATAAGTTGGTCCAACAGCATCTGTTGTTATCGTCACAGTTATAGTTTCACCTTCACTAAGTTTGTATCCATCTTGCGCATCGATGCTAGCTTCAAAACCATTGCTTTGAAGATTTATAGAGCCTGTTGCTTTACACCCTCCAAAATCTACATCTACAGAATAAACTCCAGATTCGTTTGTAGAATATGTACGATTTGTCGCTCCAGGAATTATATTACCGTCTTTCTTCCATTGATAGCTATTTCCAGAAGTAGCTGTTAAAACTGTTCCTGTTCCACTAGCGCAAAATGGGTTTCCAAGACTAGAATTAATCGTTACGGCGTTACCAGAAGATGAGCTTCCAACATTAATATGATTCGAGCTAAAATTGACATCAGTACAAGAACCATAATCAATTGTTGCATAATAATCACCAGGGCTAGTTACTGTTAACGTTTTAGCACTTTGTCCTGCTATAACAGCATTATCTTTAAACCAAATGTATTTTAGATTTGGAAAGTTTAAAGGAGAAGATGTACCTGCATCTATAGAAAGAGTAAGACTTCCACCTGAACAAATTGTCGCACTGGTTTCTTTGTTGTTTATTGAAAATGATGACTCAAAATCTTTATAATAGGCTGGAAAAGATGTTGCCCCTTGAGAATTTTTAAATCTAGGGCTGGCATAAGTTTGAGAACTCTTAATTCTTAAGCCATAATTATCAGAACCGACAAGATTTACCGGAACCGCAAATTTTATAGTTTTTTGCGTTTCCGATAAATCTATCGTCTGTAATAAAGTTGTTGCAATTGGATTATTTGCTGAATCTACGATCTCCACAGAAAATGTAGTTCCCGCAGGAAAATTAACATAACTAAAAGTAGCAAAAAACTCATTGAAAGAACTACCAGCACAAAGTTTCTCTAAACCATCTAACTGTTGAGGAACTATCGTTTGGGCATAGGCATTCGATCTAGCAAAAAGTAAAATGCTAAATAATATTATAACTTTAAAAAAAGATAAAGTAATTTTTTGAATCATATAGTGCGTGTTCTTGCTAGATCTATACGCTCAAAAAACAGGATATCTATGAATGTTTCAGAGAAATCATACTTGTAGTTTTCAATTACTTCTTTTGCAAGAATTGAAGTTGCCGCAAGTGTTGAATTCTCTTCACAATCATTAGATAAAGTATTTGACTCAGCCGCTATAGTAAGGCCATCCTTGGGGGTGGACATCCCTACTATAGACTGATTTAAATTACTTGATTTGCCGTTTTCAACAACAGCATTGTTACTGTTTTGGTTATTGCTAGACAAAATTAACCCACACTCAGAAACAGCAGCCTTAGTAGGGTTTTCTGCTGTATTCTGTGCATATAGAGTTAACGATATAGGCGAAACCAAAAATATTATATATAAAAAATATTTTTTCGTAGATACCATTATGTCTTGATCTTTATTTTGGCCCGTAAGACGATACATAAATTGTGTCTGGGGACTTAATTAATAAAATTTACGCGTGGGAAATAAAAATCGAAACTATTTATCTGTTACCGCTAGAAGCTGTGATTTTTCCTAATTGTAATCTAAAATCTGGTTTTTTAGGATTGAAGATGTCAATGAATGTTTCTTTGTTGTCACTTTTTGAGTAAACATTAAAGAAAACACTGTTTCCATACCAGCTTTCTAAATCTTCATTGTTAGAATTGTACTCTGTAAAGATGTTTCCATTACATAAATTGAAGTACATTTCCTCAAATTTGATTTTTTTAAGGTTGGCATCATTGATTTCTGTTTTGCTGTCTAATAATACTGCAGGGCTGAATCCAGAGATTACACTTCTTTTCATTTCAAGAGAAGCATTTTCAGCTACATAAATAGCCTCTTTTACTAAACCTGCTTGAATGTCAGCATTAATGTTTTCACTGTCATTAACCATTGTAATATTACTAGCAACAACTAAAGTTTGTTTTTTAGTGAAGTCTGTTTCACTTTTCTTTTCATAAGATTTAACCTCCATACAACGAGATCCGTCTTTAGTACTTGAGAAGTAAGAAGATCTAACTGCTAAAGAGTTGAAGAAACGACATTGAACTCCTTGAGAGAATTTAAAGTCATCGTTAACTGATTTATAAGAAACGAATTTTGTAGCATTTAAGTCACCACCTAAGATTCCGAAAGAATCTCCACCAGCGTAACTAACCATGATGTTTTCTAAAATTGTTTTGTTACCAACAGCTGCTAAAGTTAAAGCGTTGAAAGTATCAGCTCCTTTTACTTTTTTACCAGCAAACTCGATTCTTACGAATCTTAAAATTCCTGAGTTTGAAGCTACATTGTCTCCACCGTAAGTAGTCATTGTTGGATCAAGATCTAGGTTATAAGAACCTACATTTCCAAATTTATTAATTGGAGCATCACCAAGAATTACGATACCACCCCAGTCTCCAGCTTTTTTCATGCTGCGGTTTGAAGTAAATACGATTGGATCTGTTTCTAAACCATCAGCTACTAATTGTGCACCTTTTGTGATCACCAATGTTCCTTTTGTTTCGAAATCACCAATAATTACAGTTCCTGGTTCGATAGTTAAAACAGCATTGTTTGTAACATAAACGTTTCCTTGCAAAACGTAGATATTTCTTTTCAGCAATTTGGTATTAACAGAAATATTTCCTGCCAAAATTTGGTTTGCTTCTCCATAATCAACTTTGTTAGGCTTAAACTCAGTCCAGTTGTTTAACCAATTGGTGTAGCCCATAATTCCTTTCTCTTGTTGAGCATTCATACTCGCAACTGTCAAAAGAACGCAGATCAATTGAGTAATTTTTTTCATGATAAGGGGGTATTACGGTTAATAATAAATTTGGGTATGCGTAAATGCAAAAACTCTTCTCGAGTTTTCTGAAATTTTTCAGGCCCCTCGAGAATGAGTTGTTTTTTTTATTTTGTTTTTTAAGAATGCCTAGCTGGTATTCACTAGACTTTCTCAAAAAAGATTTTAAAAAATGCTTTATTACATTTCGTTCAAATCGTTGAACTCGTGTAATGATTTCAATGTACTTTCGTAGAATAAGATTGCAGCGATTAGATTTCCTTTATCAGAGTAAGGCATCATTTTTCTTTGAAAATCTACCGTAGTATCCAAGAAAGTTGTTGTACCAACTGCCTGAGCATCTAATACTTTTTTGTGTTCGTTATCGTCTGGAATACCTAAGTCTGCCATAGTAACACCTGGTTTAGTAACCAAAGCAATGTAAGGGAGAGTTTTAACTAATACTTTAATACGCTCGATGTATAATTCCAAAAGTTCTCCTTTTTGCATACCACTTAATTCTTTTTGATCATGGTATTTTCTGATAAGAGCAGTTGTACTGATAATACTTCTCGGTGCGTTTTTAGCTTGTGCTGAAACAGCCGCAGTAGTTAAGATAAAAAAAGCACTAAATAGAATAATTTTCCCTTTCATAGATTCTTATTTTATAATTGGTTGTTGATAAAAACAAAAATATAGAAATTAACTTAAATTACAACTGTAATGGATTTTTTTTTCAAAAAATTTCCTTAAAAAAACCTTAAAAACCAGCGTTATGTCGAGAAAATGTGCGTTTTAACGGGCATTTTGTTAAAAATGTTAATTTAAAATCCGTAAGATATTCGCTATAAAAAAAGAAAAATCCTTCTAATTAATAACCAAAAAAACCTTACGTTTATCGTTTTTTGAAAAAAAATATTAACAAAAACATCTTGATATTTACTCACTTGAAGATATTTATTAACAAAATTCTGTCGAAAATGATTCGAAAAAATTCAAAAAAACATTCGAAGACTTCCAAACTAAATTTGAAAATGGCAACGACGAAATAATCTTATCCCGATAATTTTTGACTAGACATTTTCTTCTATCTTTGCCCAATGCAATTTTCTCAAATTTTAGGTCAAGATTACATCAAAAGCCACTTGATAAAAAGTGCTGCTTCTGGTAGAATTCCTCATGCTCAATTATTCGTTGGTCCAGAAGGAAGTGGCACATTAATAACAGCCATTGCCTATGCCCAATACATTTTATGCAATAATACCGGTGATGAAAATTCAAATGGAAATGATTCTTGTAATCTAAAATTTGATAACATCTCTCATCCCGATCTGCATTTTATCTACCCAACCGTTACAACCGAAGACGTAAAAACAAAACCGAAAAGTTTAGACTTTATTCAGGATTGGCGCAGTTTTATTCAAGAAATGCCTTACGGAGGTTTGTTCGATTGGTATAAAATTCTTGGCGTTCAAAACAAGCAGGGAGAAATTCGTGTAGAAGATGCACAGGAAGTTTTAAAATCGCTTTCGCTAAAATCTTATGAAGGCGGTTACAAAATCATGATTATCTGGATGGCCGATAAAATGAATATCGCCGCATCCAATAAACTGCTAAAACTTCTCGAAGAGCCTTCAGACAAAACCATGTTTATTCTGATTTCTGAAAACGAAGAAGATATAATCCAAACCATACGTTCAAGATGCCAGGTTATTCACTTTAACGGACTTCCTGAAAAAGTAATAGCTGAAGCTTTGGTTGCCCAAGAAAATATAGACCAAAACTTAGCTAAAAAAATTGCACATCAAGCGCAAGGAAATTTTAATAAAGCATTGCATTTGTTAAAAGAAGACGATGATGATCTTCCGTTTGAGCAATGGTTTGTCAATTGGGTTCGAGCTGCTTTTAGGGCAAAAGGAAATGCTGCTGCCATTCAGGATTTAATTTCATGGAGCGAGCAGATTGCCGCGCTTGGACGTGAGAGCCAGAAAAAATTTATTCAATACTGCATTGAAATGTTTAGACAAGCTCTTATGCTAAATTATCAAGCACAAAGTCTAGTGTATATTGAACCGAAAGTGGATAAATTTAAATTGGAGAATTTTGCTCCTTTCGTAAACGGAAACAACATCCACGAAATATTCAAAGAACTTTCAGATGCGATGTATCACATTGAAAGAAACGGAAATGCAAAAATAATCCTTACCGATTTATCGATCAAATTGACTCGTTTAATTCATAAAAAATAATTCATAATGAACAATATTGCCTCAATTTTACTTCTAGCTTTTCTAGCTTTAACTTTTCTACAATCGGGTTACGAGAAAATTTTTTACTGGAAAGATAATGTTGCATGGCTTAAAGAACACTTTGCCAAAACACCTTTAAAAAATCAAGTTCCTCTGGCTCTATTGCATTTATTGATTTTAGAATTGATTTCAGGAATTTTATGCGTTGTGGGCGGAATTCAATTATTTACAAACAATGGCAGAGAATTTGGCTTTTATGGAGCTATATTTTCTTGCATCTGTTTGCTAATGATGCTTTTCGGACAAAGACTTGCAAAAGATTACGATGGTGCGAGAACCATTGTTATATATTTTATACCAGCTGTAATGGCTGTTTATTGGTTGAACTAAAATATGCCACTCCCGATAGCTATCGGGATTTCATAGATTTATTTAATCATTTTAATCTGTGAAATCTGTGGCAAAAAAAGCCCTTTTTGGGGCGTTAAAACAAATTTTATTTAAAAAAATGAATCCAAAACATCCTTCAGAATCCCTAACTATTTTAACTGATTTGGTTTTACCGAGCGAAACAAATCCTTTAAACAATCTTTTCGGCGGTGAGCTATTAGCCAGAATGGACCGAGCGGCAAGTATTGCGGCCCGCAGACATTCGCGTCGAATTGTAGTAACGGCCTCTGTAAATCACGTTGCTTTTAACAGAGCTATTTCGCTTGGAAGCGTTGTAACTGTAGAAGCAAAAGTTTCCAGATCTTTTAAAAGTTCAATGGAAGTTTTTATAGACGTATGGGTAGAAGACCGCGAATCTGGAAACAGAACAAAAGCCAACGAGGCAATTTATACTTTCGTAGCAGTAGACGATACCGGAAGACCTGTTGAAGTTCCTGCAATTATACCAGAAACTGAATTAGAAATTCAGCGCTTTGAGGCTGCACTACGTCGTAAACAATTAAGTTTATTGTTAGCTGGTAAAATAAAACCAACAGATGCAACAGAATTAAAGGCTTTGTTTTTGTAGAACGATTTTGTGACAATTTGGAACAATCAAACTTCAAAAAAAGAAGTAATTTTACAAATTATAAAACTGACTAATAAGATTATTAAGGAATTTTCTTATTTTTATCCAGAAAGACAAAATAATAATTTAAGATATTTAGAAAAAAATGAGTTCAGAGAAAGAAGCCAAATTAAAAGCACTACAATTAACGCTTGACAAACTTGACAAAACCTACGGAAAAGGAACCGTAATGAAAATGGGCGATAAAGCCATTGTAGAAGTAGAAACGATTTCTTCTGGCTCACTAGGTGTTGACTTAGCTCTTGGAGTAAACGGATATCCAAAAGGAAGAATTATCGAAATATATGGTCCAGAATCTTCTGGAAAAACCACTTTGACGCTTCATGCAATTGCAGAAGCTCAAAAAGCAGGCGGTATTGCTGCTTTTATCGATGCGGAACATGCTTTTGACAGAAACTATGCAGAGAAATTAAATGTTGATATTGAGAACTTAATTATTTCTCAGCCAGACAACGGAGAGCAGGCTTTAGAAATTGCTGAAAATCTTATTCGTTCTGGCGCTATAGACATCGTTGTAATTGACTCGGTTGCAGCTTTAACTCCAAAAAGTGAGATTGAAGGTGAGATGGGAGATTCTAAAATGGGTCTTCACGCACGTTTGATGTCTCAAGCCTTGAGAAAACTTACTGGAACTATCAGTAAAACAAACTGTACAGTTTTCTTCATCAACCAGCTTCGTGAAAAAATTGGTGTTATGTTCGGAAATCCTGAAACGACAACCGGAGGTAATGCACTTAAATTTTACGCTTCTGTACGTTTAGATATTCGTCGTTCTGCTCAGATCAAAGACGGTGAAAATGTAATTGGTAACAGAACTAAAGTTAAAATTGTTAAAAACAAAGTGGCACCACCTTTTAAAACTGCCGAATTTGACATTATGTACGGAGAAGGTGTTTCTAAAACTGGTGAAATCTTAGATCTAGCTGTAGAATTTGATATCGTTAAAAAAGCAGGTTCTTGGTTCAGTTATGGTGACACCAAATTAGGACAAGGACGTGACGCCGTTAAAGCTTTAATTAAAGATAACCCAGAACTAGCTGACGAACTGGAAGTTAAAATTAAAGATCATATGAAAGAATTGGCAAACGCCTAAAAATAAGTCAATAAAGACGCTTTAAAAGCCGAATGATTCTAAAAAAATCATTCGGCTTTTTTATTTTGACATAAAAAATGAAATTTTCACGCAACCTTTTTACCAACCTTCCATCTGTATAAAAAAGCAGTTTATAATTGGTACTGCCATATATCAATTTCGGTTTTTTTTAGAATTTACATTGGTTGGTTATTTGAGTAAAAAATCCGTTGGTTGTTCAAACTGACGGGTTTTTGTCAAATTTTCTTCAATTCCAGCGCAACCTTTTTAATTTTTCGATATCTATAATAATGTGACATTAACTTGAGTTATTAACTAAACTCTTTATTATCAACCATTAATATTTTTAACCATGAAAGAAAAAATAGAATTGTTGTACAATAAAAACCGAAGAAAAACCAAATTGAAATTTAAAAAAGTATTGCGTTTTATTTCAGAAAAGATAATTCACAGATAATAAGCTTTTGAATAAAAATAGGGGTTTTTAATTCAAAGAAAAGCCGGTAAACTTTTAAGTCTACCGGCTTTTGTACTTTACATAATGTTTTTATGGTTATTCCTTTTGATAATCAATTAAACCATTATAAATCATACTTCTAACTTGATCTCTTAATTCTTTTCTGTTATCGCTTGTCAATCCTTTTGTTTCTATGAAAGGTAAAATTCTAGCGCGCATCTTTCCTGGACTTCCACTCAAAAAAGTATATGAAAAACGCTCTTTGTTATCTGGATAAACAATCGGCACAATCGGAATCTGATGATCGATTGCCAATCTGAATGCACCGTCTTTAAACTCATCCAGCAAAATACTTTCGTCATCTGGAACTCCGCCCTCTGGGAAAATGCAAATACTTAAACCTTGATTCAATCTGTTTTGAGCTCTTTTAAAAACCTCATTTTTACTTTTAGACGAACTTCTATCAACCAAAATACAAGTACGTTTATAGAAAAATCCAAAAAGCGGAATCTTTACAAGCTCTTTCTTCCCAACAAAAACAAATGGATTTTTAATTAAAGCCAACGTAAGCATAATATCCGTCATAGAAGTATGATTGGCCACTATCATGTAACTTTTCCCTTTAACGAGCTTCTGCTCGCGTTTTACGGTATAAAAGAAACCCATTCCGAAAAGGATAAATTTAGCCCAAATGCGGGCCATTTTAAAGAAATATGGATATCCTTTCTCAGAAAGTATAGAAATAACCAGAAAAGGCAACATAATCAGTATTGGAATGGCCATCAAAACGTAAAACCAAATTCTCCAAAGAATCCAAAAAGCAATTTTAAATATTTTCATAGATTCAAAAATAAGAAAACAGAAATGATTTTATAAATATTAACTTAATTCTATTGTTTTGTAACGCAGAGATCACAGAGTTTTTCACTGAGTACACGAAGTTTTTGAGAGAAATGCATTTAATTGAGTTCTCAGAGTTTTGCTATTCTTTTGCAAAAGAAACAGAAACTTACAATAAAATTATTTATTTTTATACGAAATTATGTATTAAAATTAAATAAAAATGAATGAAAATGAAATTTCGACTATTGTTATTGGTCTAGCAATCGAAATACACAGAAAACTTGGACCAGGTTTGTTAGAAAATGTTTATCAAGAATGTCTTTTTTATAAAATTAAACAACGTGGACTACTTGTCGAAAAAGAAAAGCCAATGCCATTAATCTTCGAGGAGATAAAACTAGATTGCGGATATCGAATCGATTTATTGGTTGAAAATAAGTTTGTTATTGAAATTAAAGCTGTTGAAGCTTTAACGGTAAACCATTTGGCACAAACATTAACTTATCTCAAACTAGCTAAATGCAAACTCGGCTTGCTAATTAATTTTAACGAGTCTCTTTTGAAAAACGGTATTAGAAGAGTGATAAATGATATCTAAAGAAACAGAAAAAAACCGTGGTCTTCAAAAAACTCAAAAAATCTTCCCAAACTCTGCGAAAAACTCTGTGAACTCTGCGCTAAAAAAACGAACTTTGCAGATCAAGTATAAGAAAAAACGAGAATGGCAAAAATACTTACGGGTGTTCAAAGTACAGGAACACCGCATTTAGGAAATTTATTAGGAGCAATTATTCCGGCAATCGAATTATCAAATGATCCATCAAATGAATCTTATTTGTTTATTGCCGATTTGCATTCAATCACTCAAATTAAAGACGGAAAGACTTTAAGAGAAAACACGTACAGTACTGCTGCGGCTTGGCTTGCGTGCGGATTAAATCCTGAAAAAGTTACATTTTACAGACAATCGGACGTAGTGCAAACTACAGAATTGACTTGGTATTTGAGCTGTTTTTTTCCATTTCAAAGATTGACTTTAGCACATTCTTTCAAAGATAAAGCCGATCGTTTGGATGATGTTAATGCCGGACTTTTTACATACCCGATGTTAATGGCTGCTGATATTTTATTGTATGATGCTGAATTTGTTCCAGTTGGAAAAGATCAATTACAGCATTTAGAAATTACTCGTGATGTTGCGGCTCGTTTTAACCACCAAATGGGTGAAACTTTTGTTCTTCCTGAAGCAAAAATTCAAGAGAATATTATGCTGATTCCAGGAACAAACGGAGGAAAAATGAGTAAATCTGCAAACAATATCATCAATATATTCTTGGACGATAAGACTCTGCGTAAACAAGTTATGAGCATTGAAACAGATTCAACTCCACTTGAAGCTCCAAAGAATCCTGATACTTGTAATGCTTTTGCAATTTATTCTCTATTAGGAACAGAAGAACAAATCGCACAAATGAGAGCAAATTATTTAGGCGGAAATTATGGTTACGGTCACGCTAAACAAGCTTTGTTCGAATTGATTACTGAAAAATTCAAAACAGAAAGAGAAAAATATAATTACTACATCAACAATCTAGAAGAAGTTGACGCTTTATTGAAAAAAGGTGCTGCAAAAGCTTCGGTTATTGCTGATGGTGTTTTGGCAAAAGTTAGAGAGGTTCTAGGATTTCAAAAATAAATTTAAAAAACAATATTCTATAAAACGCTGAACATTACTAAAATTGCTCAGCGTTTTTCTTTTATCATATATTTTTGTAACTTCAAGTATATTAATCTTTTAAAAACAAAAAGAATGGATAAGTATATTGAAGATTACAATGTTCCCTCTTATGTATTTCAAATCTTAAATATAATTTTCGGCTTACTGCTGATTTATATTTTATATCGATTGTACAAACATTTTACAAGAAAATAATATATAGGATTTTCTGCGTTAAATTGACTCAAAAAGTTTTCCAGGAAGTGGTCTAATAACACCTTTTAATTCCATACCAATCAGAATTCCAGACAGTTTAAAAATTGGTATTTCACATTCAATTGCAATGATGTCGAGTAACTCTTTCCCGTTTTTTATAAGAAAATCGTAAACCTTCTGTTCTTCGGATTCTAATTCTACAAAAAGCTGTTTCTGAATATTTTTTGGTTTTTCTTTAATATCCCAATTTAACATATAGATTATATCAGCGGCATCTGTCAACACATTTGCTTTCTGGGTTTTAATCAAGTTATTGCAGCCTTGACTGTATTTATCTGTGACTCTTCCAGGAACAGCAAAAACGTCTCGATTGTACTCGTTGGCCATATTTGCTGTAATTAGAGATCCACCTCTATCGGCAGATTCAATTACAATTGTTGCTTCCGTCATTCCAGCAACAATACGGTTTCGACGCACAAATTTCTCTTTATCTGGATTCGAATCGCTCCAAAACTCAGTAATAAATCCACCGTTCTCTTCCATTCTGGCCATATACTTTTTGTGCGTTCTCGGATAAATCTGATTTAAACCATGAGCCAGCACACCAACAGTTTGTAAATTTAAATCCATTGCCACCTGATGTGCTACGATATCAACTCCATAAGCAAATCCACTTACAATCACTGGATCTAATGGAGCCAAATCTTCAATTAATTTTCTACAAAAATCAGTTCCATAAGAAGTAATCTGACGTGTGCCAACGATACTGATTATTTTTTTGTTTTTGAAATCTAGATTTCCCGCAGTAAATATCAGAATTGGCGCATCAATGCAATGCTTGAGACGCTCTGGATAATTTTCATCCTGAAAAAATGAAACCTTAATATTGTTGCTTTTTATAAAAGTCAGTTCTTTATCTGCTTTTTCAAAAACACTTTTATCTTTTAGATTTTTTAATAAAACAGATCCAATTCCATCAACTGCAGCCAAATGTTGACTTTTTGCTTTAAAAATAGCTTCGACATCACCAAAGGAATTAAGCAATTTTTTGCCCATTATATCTCCTACTCCATCAACCTTTAATAAGGCAAGTAAATTAAACAATTCTTGATCTGTCATCTTGTTATAACATTATGTAAAATAGAAAAATAAAACCTACTTTCTTTAAAGCGCAAATATCAATAAAACAAAGTAATTTCTTAATAAATTTAAAAAATAATTTTAGCACGGCTTATTACGTAAGCAAAACAAATAAGTTAATCTATTGAAAACGAATTGTCTAAAAATAATTCCGAATTGTTAATAAAAATTGTGAATAAAATTTTGATAACTATACGCGTTGTCTAACTTTGTTAATATGAAAATCGAAGTATATATCTCACAGTTATTGTATCGTTATCAGTGTGTAACGATTCCAGGATTTGGTGCATTTTTAACCGAAACTCACTCAGCGCAGCTGAATGAAAGCACTAATTCGTTTTTTCCTCCAAAAAAAACCATTTCTTTCAACAGTCGTATCAAAAATAACGATGGATTGTTGGCAAATCATATTGCACAAGCAGAAAAAACATCTTATGGTTTTGCTGTTAGCGCAATTGCTTTTGAGGTTTTAAACTGGAAAAAAACATTGGAAGAAGAAGGCGTGATTCTTTTAAAGAACATTGGAGAGCTGCGTTTAAATTCTGAAAGCAATATTGTTTTTAAACCAAACGATCAAACCAATTTTCTATCTACTTCTTTCGGATTAAGTCCTTTTGTTTCACCAATGGTGAAAAAAGAAGCTTTCGAGAAAAAAATCGAAAAAATCGCAGCAAAAGAAAAAGATGCTGTTTTATTATACGAAAATGAAGAAGAAACCAAATCTTCAAATCCATTCTTGCGATATGCTGCAATTCTTGTTTTAGGACTTGGAATTACAGGAAGCATTGGTTACCCATTGTATCAAAATCAAATTGATAACCAAACACTTGTTGTAGAACAAGCAGTTCAGAAAAAAGTACAGAACAAAATTCAAGAAGCAACTTTCTTTATTAAAAGTCCACTTCCTGCTGTAACACTTTCTGTTGATTCTGCTAAAGTTGAAACTGTCGAAACAACAATGCCATATCACATTATGGCTGGTGCTTTTAGAAGCGAGCAGAATGCAAGAAAAGCATATAATCAACTAATTAAAGATGGTTTCAAAGCGAGGATGTTGAAAGAAAACAAACACGGATTATTTCCTGTTTTATACGGAAGCTACGCAACTATGAAAGAAGCAGAACAAGCTCAAAAAGAAATACAAAAAGGCGAAAATCCACAAGCTTGGATTCTGGTCGAAAATCTATAAATAAAAAAAAACCCGTTCTTCTAAAACGGGTTTTTTTTTGACTTAAACTTAATATTCCGCAATGTTTATCGTGAAACAATTTTGGCATCTTGCGACAAAATTTCTTTTCCTGATTGATATACAATTAACGCCGAAGGCGCCGAATCTTTTTCGCCTAAAACAATAAAATGACACTCATATCTGAAGTTTCCTTTTTTGAATTCGTAATGATGATTTCCGCCTGTACCATCTGCAACAAAAATTCCATTTTCGATTACTAAATCAGGTTTGTCGGTCATTTTGTTTTTAATTCCCCAAGAAACATAACGATAATTATTATTTCCCAAATCGTCAATTCTTATTCTAAATTTTGAGGTTTCAAGAACGGCAATCGGTTCTTTAAAATTTGAAATCGAAGAGTTTACATTTTTCTTCTGTGCTGCAATCAGCGAATTTTTCATTTTCAGTTCTTCGTCAGTTTGATGATTGATACTGATGATTCTTCCATCGGTATCGATCCACAAATCACCTTGATTGAGCATAATGCCACGCCAACCCACTTCTGACCAATCCTTTGAAGGATCCGATTTTGTTATTTTTTCAATCAAAACTTTATCAAAAATTTGATTATATCTTTTTATAAAATCTGCTTTATCTTTTACTGACGGAATTGGATATTCTCTCTTGAAGGGAAATTTTATTCGTTTTGCAATTGCTTCTTTATCGCTGTTTTTCACCTCCAGAATAAACTTCGAAATGAACTTTTGATATTCTGGTTTCAAATCCTGAGCAATCAAAAACGAAGAATTAAACACCAAAATTGTTAGCAATATTTTAAATGTTTTCATATGAAAAATAATTTAATGCGTTAGAAATTAGATTTTTGAAAAACAGAAAACAGTGTTTCACGTAGGACGCTTCAGAAATTAATTTATGCTCGCTTTAAACATTTTCAATTCATCCCAAGTAAATTCATCTCCATATTTTTCTTTCAAAGGACTCAAAGATTCTTCTTGATAAAACTGGAATGCCTCACGCAAGGCCAAAATTTTATCATACGGAAGAACATCAGTAATTTCAATTTTCTTCGCTTGAATAAGTCGTATCAAATGCCCCTCAATAGTTTGAACATTCAACTTACGCATTCTCGCAATATCTTCAATAGAATTTTTATCCATCCACAAATCGTACGTTTCTTCGACTGTCGTTTTTTTAGCCGTTTTAAGCTCGTTTTTCTCTGTCTTAGCTGATTTGTATCGGACAACAGGTTCTTCGGCCCTAAAAATGTCTGTATTTATCGTTTTTAGCTCTTCTCTTATCCTTTCCGCTTTGTTCGTTTTGTAATTTTTAATATTTGGCGACGAAAGCTTTTCTTTACTGATTTCTTCACCGGCAACAACAACTTCAATCAATAACTTGGCTTTCATCAATCGCAAAACGGCTTTGGTTTGAAGATCTTCTAAAAAATTAAGCTCTTCATAAAACTCTTTAACTTTTTTAAATTTTTGAATTTCAGCCATTTTGTAAATCAGATCATCGACCAACTTATCCATTTGTTTGAAGAAATAATCATAGGCCGCATCTACCCTTTCTTTTACAAAAAACAAATCGACCGTTTCTTTGATGAAAATTTTATTGAGTTGCGAAATGAATTTCTGCGAAGGATCTAAAAGCTGCTCCATAATTTCCATTCGTTTATGCGCCCAAACGGCATGTTTCGCTTTCTCCGAACCTGTTGCATTTTCGTTATAACTGAAACGATGATTTCGCCATTCTTGCGCCAATTCTCCCCAATTAAAACTGTTTATCAAATAGTTATGAATGAAATTTTTGGTTTCGAAGTGAAGCGCTTTCTCCAAAGTCTCTTCTGTCGCTCTATTCAAAGCGTAATCCATCACATCTTGATCGTTCGAAATACCATTCATCTGCATTGGAGAAAGCAAAATAAGCCCTTCTAACGAACGCAAACGCGAAAGTGCTACATAGGCTTGTCCAGGCAGAAAAACTTGCGATACATCAAGCGCTGCTTTGTCAAAGGTTAAACCTTGGCTTTTGTGCACCGTGATGGCCCAAGCCAACTTGATCGGGTAATGCGCAAAAGTTCCCAAAACCTCTTCTTCGATATCTTTTGTTTGTTCGTTGACTTTGTAGCGGATATTTTTCCATTCGTACTTTTCTACTTCAAGCGTCATGTTCTCTTCTGGAAAATGAACAAAGATTTCTTCATCTGAAAGCGATTTGATTACACCCATTTTTCCGTTGAAATATCTTTTCTCAAAAGACAAATCATTTTTGACGAACATGATCTGTGCGCCGACTTTTAATTTCAGTTCTTCCTCAACAGGAAATATCTTTTCTGGAAAGTCTCCCACCACAAATGGCGTATAAACGTATTCTTTACCATCTAAATCATTGATTGACTGTGAGTTGATAGAATCTGCTTTAGCATTATGCGTTGTAAGTGTTATATAGCCTTTGTTCTCTTTAAAGTCAAAATCTGGCTTAACATATTGATTTAGAATAGCTATGTCTTGTGGCGTGATCTGATTGTTTCGCAAATTATTCAAAACTGAAATAAAAGCATCATCGGTCTGGCGATAGATTTTTGACAATTCAATATAAATTGGCGGATACGTTTGGAGAACATGAGAATGAAAAAAGAATTTTCCACGGTAATAATTTTTCAGCGTTCGCCATTCTTCATCACGAATCACTGGTGGCAATTGCAGCAAGTCTCCAATAAACAAAACCTGGACTCCACCAAAAGGCTGTGTATTTCTTCGAACCGTCTGCATCATGAAATCGACAGCGTCCAACAAATCGGCGCGCATCATACTTACTTCATCAATAACCAGAAGCTCCATGTTTTTAATTACGTTTCGCTTCACGTTATTCATTTTGAAATGACGACGCAACGATTCTTTATTTTCAAACTTTACCGTTTCTGTAAATTGCGCACTCGCTTCGTACGACGGAATAAAAGCAGAAAACGGAAGCTGAAACATGGAATGAATGGTTACACCTCCAGCATTCAAAGCAGCGATTCCCGTTGGTGCAACTACCACGGTATTTTTATGCGTTGTTGCGATGATTTCACGCAAAAGCGTAGTTTTTCCGGTACCTGCTTTTCCGGTAAGAAAAATAGATTTTTGAGTCTGATTGATAAATTGCAAAGTATAAGCTGCCGCTTCTGAAACGTTCTGCATTGGGCTTGTATTAAGAAATAAAATTACCGCATTTTTATAAAAAGAAAAAACCTAAATCTTAGTGGATTTAGGTTTTCAGTAATTTAGTTAGTTTGGTAGTTTTTATTTTTTTGCTTCGCCTTCTTTTGTCTCAGCTGCTGGTTTTGCATCTGTCTTTGGCTCTGCTTTGTATTTATCATTTAAAGCTTTGATAATTTCTTTTGTAATATCGTATTTCTCTTCAGCATACAAAATTGTTGCAGCATCTCCTGTTCCGTAGATGTAAGAGTAACCGTTTTTCTTTCCGTAATCTTTAATGAATTTTTTAACTCCACTAACAAGAGAATCCATCTCAACACCACTTTCTTGTTGTAATTGTTGAGCCAATGCTTGTTGTGCATAACCTAATTGCTGCTCTCTTTTTTGCAATTCAGCACCTCTTTGCTGTGCCCAAGCTTGACCGTTTGCTTGTGCCTGACTTTGAAAACTAGCAGCGTCTTGTTTAAAACGTGAAATCTCAGCTTGTAATTGTCTACCTTTTTCTTCCGCTTGAGCTTTGTACTTTGCCTCTAAATCTTTTGCCTCAGTGTATTCTTTCATCAAAACCGAAGTATCCACGTAAGCTGTTTTTACTTCCTTTACCTCTGCTGTTTTGTTACAAGAAACTGCGAAAACTGAAAGTGCGATAATAACTAATGCTTTTTTCATTTTTTATAATTCTATTTTTTTAAGTATTGAAGACAAAAATATAAAAAAATCAATAGCATCAACATAAAGTTTAAAAAATGCGTAAAATTTATGATATTGTTTTTATTTATCGAAAAAAATATAGCCATAAGCCAATGTTATCACCATATTTTAGGTATTTTTTGTCTTGTTTTGGATTAGCTAAAAAAAGCCATCTTGTCTTTTAGAGGCAAAACGACTTTAAATGATTTTTGATTTTTATTTGTTTATTAAAACGTAAATATGCGATGAATATTCCTTTGAGCTTTTTGCTTTCCAATTTGATTTTAAACCAATGAAAAAAGCTTTGATGTAATTCATTTTTCCATTTTTATATTTTTCGGATAAAAGGCTTACGTAAAAAGAATCAAACTTCATTGGAAGTATCTTTTCTAATTTCATATCCACTCTTTCAAAAAGCAATTGAATTGATTTTTTTGAAAAATGCCAAAAGTGAATCGGCACATCATACGCAGCCCAAAAAGTTTCATAATGACCCGCATCGAACGATTTATAGTTTGGAACCGCAATAATTAATGTTCCAGTTGGTTTTAACAAACGCTTTAATTCTTGAATCTGAAGTTCTAAATTTGGAACGTGTTCCAAAACATGCCACATTGTAATTACATCCAAAGAATTACTTTCTAAAGTGCTAGTTTCTTCTACAAATGAAATTCCTTTTTCTTTAGCAATATTTTTTGCTCGATCGCTTGGTTCTACTCCAATGGTTTCCCAACCGTCATTTTTTGCAGTTAAAAGAAAATCTCCTGTTCCAGCTCCAATATCTAAAAGTTTTCCTTTTTTCGATTGCTGGCTATTGATCAGATTCAATTTATTCTTAAGCGCAATATTTTTTACGAAATGATATGCTTTTTCAAATAACGAACGTTTGTTGTCTGTATGTGAAATATAATCTTCGCTTTCATAATACTTGCCCAAATTTTGAAGTTCAGGTTGTGGAGAAGTAATTAGCATATCTAATTCTTCATCGTAATACAAATCAAAAATTTCTTTTGAAACAGAATGGTCTTTTACCGTAAGAAAATGTTTTTTATTTAAAACGTTCATTTTTTAAATTTAATAGATATTTGGGTTTAATTTATAGCAAATCCTAAAAACGAAATTTTATCGCTTTTAGGATTTTTTGTTTTATTTTATTCTTCTAAATTCTTTTTTGATTCTTTCAAAATTGATAATTCAACATAATTGCAAATTTAATTTATTCATCTCTTTGCAAAAGAATATCCTTTTCAAATCTGATTTTCTTTCCATCTGAAACGGCTAATAGTTCAAATTATTTCAAAAAATCAATCTTGTTTCAGCAAAAGGTTTCACGTGGAACAGCAAAAATTTAAGATTCCTAACTTTAGATTTTAGATTTATACTATATCCTAAAAATAAAAAATAGTTTCACGTGGAACATTTAAAAGTTCTTAGTCCCAGTTTATAGTCTCAGTAAAAACTGAAAGCTAAAAACTGAAAGCTAAAAACTGAGACCGAAAACTTTTTTACCTTCCCATATAAATCAAAAGAACAGAAATATCACTTGGCGATACTCCGCTAATTCTTGAAGCTTGAGAAATAGTTACAGGACGAATCTTGCTTAATTTCTGTTTTGCTTCAATCGACATGGACTTGATTTTGTTATAATCGAAATTATCTGGAATTTTTACTTCTTCCAAACGATTTAATTTATCTGCATTATTTCTTTCTTTTTCGATATAGCCAGAATATTTAACTTGAATTACCGCCTGCTCAACAATTTCTTCATCCAAATCATTTTCTTTGATATATGCTTCAACCTTTTCAAATTTCAACATATCCTCCAATTCAATTTGTGGACGAGAAAAAATCTTAAACATTTTATCTCCTTGAGAAATCGGTGCTGATTCTTTTGCTTCCAAAATAGGATTTGTTTCTGCAATCGTAACACTAGTTTCTTTGAAGAATTGAACCATCTTTTCAGATTCGTTTAATTTCTTTTCCATTCTTCGTAAACGATCTTCAGAAGCTAAACCAATTTCATATGACATTGGAGTCAATCTGAAATCGGCATTATCTTGACGCAACAAAGTTCTATACTCTGCTCTTGATGTAAACATACGATATGGCTCTTCCGTTCCTTTCGTAATCAAGTCATCAATTAGAACTCCGATATACGCTTCATCACGTTTTAAAATCAACGGATCTTTTTCATGTACTTTCAAGTGTGCATTTATTCCAGCCATCAAACCTTGAGAAGCTGCTTCTTCATATCCCGTAGTTCCGTTAATCTGACCTGCAAAATATAATCCTTCAACTAACTTTGTTTCCAAAGTATGTTTCAATTGTGTTGGCGGAAAGAAATCATATTCGATTGCATAACCAGGTCTAAAGAATTTTACATTTTCAAAACCTGCAACAGAACGAAGCGCTTTGAACTGGATATCTTCTGGAAGTGAAGTTGAAAATCCGTTTACATAAACTTCGCAAGTATTCCATCCTTCTGGCTCAACAAATAATTGGTGGCGTTCTTTATCTGCAAAACGATTAATCTTATCTTCAATCGATGGACAGTATCTTGGTCCCAAACTTTTGATTCTTCCGTTGAACATTGGAGAACGATCAAAACCTTCTCTCAAAATATCATGAACATTCAATGAAGTGTACGTCATGTAACAAGAACGCTGATGCGTTAATGGAGCGGTCACATCTGAATAAGAAAACTTGGCTGGCTTTGCATCTCCTTTTTCTTCATTCATTTTAGAATAATCCAAAGAACGTCCATCTACTCGAGGTGGCGTTCCTGTTTTCATTCTTCCAGCTTCAAAACCTGCTTTGATCAAATCTTCAGTAATTCCGGTTGCAGCACTTTCTCCTGCTCTACCTCCTCCGAATTGTTTTTCTCCGATATGAATTAAACCATTCAAAAAAGTACCATTTGTCAAAACCACAGATTTAGAACGAATCTCCACACCAAGCGAAGTTCTAATTCCTTTTATCTTTCCATCTTCGATTATCAACCCTTTTACCATCTCTTGATAAAAATCAAGATTTGGAGTCGCCTCCAACATCATTCTCCATTCTTCTGCAAAACGCATTCTATCACTTTGCACTCTCGGCGACCACATTGCAGGTCCTTTTGATTTGTTCAACATCTTAAACTGAATTGCAGTCTTATCAGAAACAATTCCTGAATAACCACCAAGCGCATCAATTTCACGAACGATCTGTCCTTTTGCAATTCCACCCATCGCAGGATTACAAGACATCTGTGCTATGTTCTGCAAACTCATTGTAACCAATAAAGTTTTCGATCCCAAATTTGCAGCCGCAGCCGCAGCTTCAGAACCAGCATGGCCTGCACCAACCACAATAACATCGTATTCTTCTAAAAACATTTTGTTTTATTATTCTCCAAAAACCTCAAATGCGGTTTCTAGAATTACATTTATTTTTTTCTTGTTCCACGTGGAACTTTTTATTTTGTTTCAAGTTTCAATTTTCAAGTTAAAACTGGAACTTCCAAATTCTGGAATCTAAAAAAACGTTTCACGTGGAACATCTTTTTATTTCATTCAAACTAGAACTTCCAAACTAGAACTTCCAAACTAGAACTTCCAAACTAGAACTTCCAAACTAGAACTTCCAAACAGAACTTCCAAATCAGAACTTCCAGACAGAACTTCCAAACAGAACTTTTAAACAGAACTTTCAAAGTAAATGTTTCACGTGAAACATTCTAAATTTCCATTCTAAACTTCTCACGTTTCATGTGAAACTTTCAAAATATTAATCTCAAAAATTTCAATTTCAAGAATCGTTCCACGTGAAACATCACCTTTTACTCTTTTAAATTCAAACCTAAAAATCATTCCACGTGGAACGATTTAATCGAATTTTCTATATAACGTTCCACGTGGAACGTTATTATTTTCCACTTATAATTACTAAATATGTTTCACGTGGAACGTTGCAAAAATCAAAATTTAAAAACGTTTCACGTGAAACATATCTATAATAAAAAAGAAATTTAATTACTGTTCCACGTGAAACATCTTCATCTTTTCTTCTTCTTTTGCTCTCATTAATTGAGCATCTTCATCTGTCTTGTCCTTGTATCCGCAGTAATGAAGTATACCGTGAGATAGTACTCTTTTAAGTTCTTCAGCAAATGAAACGTTGAAGTCTTTTGCATTGTCTGCAACACGTTCTACAGAAACAAAAATATCTCCATTCAACTCGTTACCAACAGTATAATCAAAACTAATAATATCGGTTAGGGTGTCGTGATCTAAATATTCTACATTGATTTTATGAAGATACTCATCATCACAAAATATATAATTGATTTCTCCTTCGTTCTTATTTTCAGAAACAATTACAGCACTAAGCCAGTCACTAAAAGCCTGCTCGTCTCCTAAAGTAAAATCTGTTTCGTAATTAAAATTTATCATTTTGTATTAAAGTATTCTTGAACTTTTTGATTAAAATTCGAGCGCAAAGGTAGTGATTGTCTGTTTAATATCTCTACACTGTTTAAATATTCCAATAGTGAACTTGGCAAAGCATTAGAACGATTAGTAAATTCAGCCTTATTAGTTTCAGATTGCCTTTGCGTATCTTGACCTTGTTGTTGAACTGCGTTATTCAATTTCCATAATTCTTGCTGAATATTTAATATACGTTGCAAGTTCTCATTCTTAAAACCCTTATTCAAAATCTGCTTTTCAGATTGTTTCATTTGGTCTATTACAGATTTACCTTGAGAGTCTAAACCTTTCTTTGCTAATTCTTTTTGCAATGCTTCTCTAAGTTTGACTTGCTCTTTGTAAATCTCCATGATAGCTTCAGCATCACCTTCTCCATCTTCTCCTTCATTACCGTTCTTCTCTCCCTTTCCATTCTTTCCATCTTTACCCGAAGAACCTTTATCTCCACTTTTGTTACCTTGCCCTTCTTTACCCTGACCATCTTTTCCTTGCCCATTTTGTCCTTGCCCAGATTTTCCATCTTTTCCTTCTCCAGGTTTATCTCCTGATTGCTGTCCAGGTTTCATACCTTCTTTCATCTTATCAGCAAGTCCTTTTTGTTTCTGAATAATATCTGGCAATTGCATTCCTTGTCCGTCACCTGGTTTAGGTTTCCCTGCTCCCTGTTTAGACATAGACATCTGCATATTATTCAATAAATCACTTAAGAAATCGGCTAGCTTATTAGCAGATGAAACTGCATATTGCTGATGTGAAACTCCTCTTGGAATCTGTACATCAGTTAAAGTTTCAATTGCCTTGTCCATGTTGTATTGAACGTTTCCAATTTCTTTAGTTACGTCTTCAGCTACTTTTGGATTACGTAATGAAAGTGCAAACAAACTATCATCAACATGTCTAAACTGCTGTTTCAAATTCTGCTGAATCTTAATGTTTTTTGTAAATGTAGAGGAACCCAATTTCATTGCTTTGAACTGTTTCATCACATCTTCTTGCGATAAAGAATAAGCTAAAAGATTATCTAGAATCTGACGAAGCATTGCTACATCTTCTTCCAATTGTTCTTGTTCACCACCTTCCATTTCGCTCTGCATTTCTTGAGCCATAGACTTCATTTTCTTTGCAGCACTTTTCTGTTTTGGTTTAGCTCCAGAAGTATTCTTTTTACTCAATTCTTCAGAAGCTTTATTAAGATCATTATCTACATCCTTCTCTTTAGAAGCATCTGATGGTATATCCAAAGGTTTCTTCAAAGTCTTATTTTCCTCTTTCAAATCTTTTAAATCTTCCTGAATCTTATCAAAAGATTTATTGATTTCATCCTGCTTCTCTTTAGTGTTTTCTTTTTCTTTATTAGATAACTGTTCCTGTTGTTCTGACAGTTTATTTAGTTTCTCAGCAACTTGCTCTGCTTTCTTTGAAACATAAAAACGTTTGGTTAACTCGACTAATTGTTCTAGATTACGAGATTGGTTTTTACTGATTTGCTTGAATTTTTCCATCTTATCAAACAGCTCTTCACTGTTTAATTTGTCATTTAAGTTCTTCAGTTCGTCTAATAATTTCTGATTCTTTTCTAAATCTTTCTGTGCATTATCTAAACGCTTTTGTAAATCTTCAGCAGTTTTATCTTTCTTATCATCCTTAAATTTATCTAAGTTCTGATTCATCTTTTCAGAAAATTGCTTCATCATTTCGTCTTGCTGTTTCTGACGTTTGATAAAATCATTGATCTTCTGCTGATCTTTAAACTCTAAATTATCTTTTTCTTTTCCTGTATTCTGAAGCTTATCCATTTCTGAAATCTGCTTCGTTTGGTTCTTTAAAGATTTAGATAAACTATTGATATTTTGATTTTGCTGTTGTAATTCCTGATCCTGAATTTCATCTGTTGTAGCTACACGATCTGAAAACGTAGAAGACTTTGTACTCTTAAATCCGTGTGGTGCATCGTTATCAAAAACTTCAAAATAGTACTCGTATGAAACTCCTTCTTCTACTGGAAGGTTACTTGGAAAATTAAAAACAAACTGATCAAATACTCCAGTCTTAACAGGAATGTTTCCACGCTTAGCAGATTGAGGTTTATTACGTTCGTAGTATACAATTTGTAATTTCGAAAGTCCGTAATCATCACCTAATCTTCCTAGAATATAGTTCTTATCCAGCTTCAAACTGTCTGGCGCAGGGCCAACATTGATAATTGGAAACTGATCTTTGATAACAGAGAGCTGATAATCTAGTTTTTCGTAGTTTTTGACCTTATCATTAGACGTAAGAATTTGATATTCTGTATTTTGACTAATATTTTTACTCAATTTAAAGTCATTTTCAACCTTATTGAACTTAAATACTTCATTATCTCTTTTCCATTCAACTTCTTGTGTAGATTTGGTATTCATTTTCCAAGTTACGGTCGTTCCTTCAGGTACAATTGCATTTCCAGTTCCTTGAATTGTCTCTGATTTTTTCTTTAGATAAGAAGGAAAATTTAAAACCATTTCGAAGTTTGCAATAGATGGAACTGTGATAACTTTTAATTCGTATTCTTCTGAAACTACCGAATTTCCTTCAAAAGAAAATTGAATATTTTCAGAAGGCTTTTCAATTTTAAATTCAAACTTTCCAGGTTGAGAAGATTCCATAAAATAGCTTTCATTTCCAATATGAATCATAACATTCTCTGGAACTACATTTCCAACAGATTCCATTTTGATAACGAAATCTTTGTTTTGTTCAGCTTGTAAATTCGAATTCAAAACCACAAACTTAAATGGAGCTGGTGGTAAAAATGCAGAATTAAAATGCACTACTCTATTCAAACTTTGAGAAATTACATTACTATTTCCAGAAATATAAAAAACAGCAAAAAGCAAAATTGGAACTAAAGCTAATGGCAGATATTTTTTGTTAGCTTTAAAATTAATTGCATTTCCAAATGGAATTGGTTGCAGTGAATTCGCTTTCTGTTCTATCGAAGCCAAAACCAATTCTGAACTTTCTGAATTATTTTCAGAAGACAATTGTAAAAAATTAGTCAGCTTATCACTTACTTCTGTAAAATGATTTCCAATAATTTTTGAAGCCTCAGTATAATCTATTCCCTTTTGAAGTTTAAATAACTTGAACAATGGAAAAAGGATTAAACGGACTAAAAGGAAAACTTCAACTCCAACAAATAACCAAAATAGAAAAGTTCTTCCTAATGGTTTCAACCAAAGAAAATACTCTACAAAAAGCGTAAACAAAAAATATAATAAACCAAAACCGGTGAAAAGTAATATTCCTTTTATCAGTTCATTGGTATAATATTTCTTAATGAAAGCCTCTAACTTTTGATATATTGCAGATGATGTTTTCAAAATAAATCTGTTTTAATTATAACCCATAAAAGTAATAATTATTAATTAGATAATGATCAATTAGAAAATTAGTCAATTAAGCTTAACATGACGAATTATCAAATTTTCTCATTACCTAATTTTCTAATTCAGAGTCGTATCTTTGCAACAAAATTTAAACAAATGTCAAAGCAAGTTCGTGTGCGTTTTGCACCAAGTCCCACTGGACCGTTACATATTGGCGGAGTTCGTACTGCCCTATTTAATTATTTATTTGCAAAAAAACATAACGGTGTTTTTTATCTAAGAATTGAAGATACAGATCAGACTCGTTTTGTTCCTGGTGCAGAGGCTTACATTATGGAAGCTCTTGAATGGTTAGGAATTGCTCCAGAAGAAACGGTTGGAAAAAATGAAAAATTTGGTCCATACAGACAAAGCGAACGTGCAGCTTTATACCAGCAATATGCAGATCAGTTGATAAATTCTGGTTGGGCATATTATGCTTTTGATACTCCTGAAGCTTTGGATGCACATAGAAAACAACACGAAGCTGAAGGAAAAACATTTATTTACAATCATCACAATCGTGAAAAACTAGATACATCATTGGTAATTTCTGCTGATGAAGTTGCTAAAAGAATTGCGAATGGAGAACATTATGTAATTCGTTTTAAAACTCCGGTTGATGAAACTTTACATTTGAAAGACATCATTCGTGGAGATGTGAAGTTTGAAACAAATCTTTTGGACGATAAAGTTCTTTTCAAAAGTGACGGAATGCCAACGTATCATTTAGCCAATATTGTAGATGATCATTTAATGGAAACTTCACATGTAATTCGTGGTGAAGAATGGTTGCCATCTATGCCACTTCACGTTTTATTGTACAAAGCATTTGGTTGGGAAGCTCCAGAATTTGCACACTTACCTTTGATTTTGAAACCAGTTGGAAATGGTAAATTATCAAAAAGAGATGGAGACAAAATGGGATTCCCAGTATTTCCATTAGAATGGAAAACTGAAGAAGGAATTTCATCTGGATATAGAGAAAAAGGATTTTTCCCAGAAGCAGTTATAAACTTCCTTGCTCTTTTAGGATGGAATGATGGAACTGATAAAGAACTATTTTCTTTAGAAGAATTAGCTGAATCTTTTGACTTGAATAGAGTTCACAAAGCTGGAGCAAAATTTGATCCAGAGAAAAACAAATGGTTCAACCACCAATATTTAGTAAAACAAAATGACGCAGATTTAGCAAAAACCTTCTCTCCTATTTTAGAAGAAAAAGGCATTGATGTTTCTAAATATGATCTAACTAGAATTGTTTCATTAATTAAAGAAAGAGCAAACTTTGTTTCTGAATTTTGGGATCTGACAGATTTCTTTTTCCAAGCGCCAACATCTTATGATGAGAAAGCAAGTAAAAATTGGAAAGAAGAAACTCCAACTTTAATGCAGGAACTGATTTCTGTTTTAGAAAATATCGAAGATTTTACTTCTGCAAATATTGAAACAATCGTGAAAGATTGGTTAACTAAAAACGAAATCGGAATGGGTAAAGTAATGCAACCTTTCCGTCTAAGTTTGGTTGGAGCACTTAAAGGTCCTCACCTATTTGACATTGTTGAAATTATTGGAAAAGAAGAAACTATTTCTAGAATTCAGAAAGCAATTTCTATTTTATAAAATATTTTACCATTAAGATATTAAGAAAATTAAACTCAACTTAATGGTAAAAAAAGGAAAGTTTCTTAAGTTCATAAAGCTTAATTGTCTTGATAAAGTTTTGACTTAATTATCTTAATGAATTTAATGGTTAAAAAAAACAAACGCTAAGAAACATCGACTAAATGTTCTTAGCGTTTTTTTAATGTTTTAAAATTTTAATTTAGAAGAATTTTCGTAATTTACCAGAATCATAAATATAAATTATATAACCATGAGTACAGCATTTATTATCTTTTTAGTATTGGCATTCTTCATTTTCATGTCGTCTTTCTTTACTGTAAAACAGCAATCGTCTGTTATTATCGAACGATTTGGAAAATTTCAGAGTGTAAGAAATTCAGGATTACAACTTAAAATTCCGTTGGTTGACAGATTGGCCGGACGTGTAAATCTTAAAATTCAGCAATTGGATGTTATCATTGAAACTAAAACTAGAGACAATGTTTTTATTAAAATGAAAGTTTCAGTTCAGTTCAAAGTAATCCAGGAAAAAGTATATGAAGCTTTTTATAAACTTGAATATCCGCACGATCAGATTACTTCTTACGTTTTTGATGTAGTTCGTGCCGAAGTTCCAAAACTAAAATTGGATGATGTTTTTGAAAGAAAAGATGATATCGCAGTTGCAGTAAAACGTGAATTGAACGAAGCAATGTCTACTTACGGATATGATATCATCAATACTTTGGTTACCGATATTGATCCAGACATCCAGGTAAAAAATGCGATGAATAGAATCAACGCCGCTGACAGAGAAAAAACTGCCGCCGAATTTGAAGCAGAAAGTTCAAGAATTAGAATCGTTGCAAAAGCAAAAGCCGAAGCAGAAAGTAAACGTTTACAAGGACAAGGTATTGCAGATCAACGTCGTGAAATTGCAAGAGGTCTTGTAGAAAGTGTTGAAGTTTTGAACCAAGTTGGAATCAATTCGCAAGAAGCTTCTGCCCTAATTGTAGTTACTCAGCATTATGATACTTTACAATCTATTGGATCTGATACAAACTCCAACTTAATTCTTCTTCCAAATTCTCCACAAGCTGGAAGCGATATGCTAAATAATATGGTTGCATCATTTACAGCTTCAAACCAAGTTGGCGAAATGATGAAAAAAGGAAATAAGAAAATTGAAAAACCAAAACCAACTCACAGACAATCAGGTTATGAAGATGACATTCAACCAGATGTTCAACAATAATTTTAAAATAAAAAAGAGGCTTAATCGCCTCTTTTTCTATTTATAAACCAACCGATTACATAAGGTAAAATGGTCTGTAGAATTTTTACATAAGAATTGGAAAAGTAATCCGTGTAAGATGAAATGAAACCATTTACAATATTTTGCGGAGTGATACTTTCCTTTGTTTTCTGAAAACTCAAAACCAATTTCTGATAATTGATTTCTTTCTCCAATTTCAAAATTTCTAGATCTCTTTCAATCTCAGCATACGATGAGTATTTTTTTCTTTCCATAATTAATCATTAAAAAAGATTTCTGAAAATTTCTCCAAAATTGGTCCTTCAACAAATTTGTCTTTTATAAAGAAAAGCAAAATAGTAATCACTAAATAGATACCTCCTACTGTCAAAAATCCGAGAGCATTACTTTCAAACAAAGAACCAAAAGCATACGCTGCGGCGAAAGAACCAAAAATCATCACCATACTGAAACACAATAAAATCAAAGTAAACTTAAAGATCAAAGTTGTTGATTTCATTGCAACTTTAAAACCCCAAAGTTTATAATAAGCTAAGTGACTATCAATATATTCTTTAGCCTGATCTTGAACTTTTTCGGTGTTTTCTTTTAATTCTTCAAAAGCCATATTTAAAATTTTAGATAAAAAAAAGCACAAAACTTTCTTATAAAAATAAGCAAGTAATGTGCTTTATAAAAATATTATTTCTGAAGTTTAGCGTTTTGAGCTTTTAACTCAGCCAATTTAGTTTCTAAAAAAGTAATTACTTCTTCAGTTTTATGGCTGACATTAGAAAGTAACTCATTCAAAGTTCCGTCAAGATTATGAGTAGCACTCGTAAATTTTTCACGAAGAACTTCAGAGCTCGCATCAAAAGAATCTTTCAGATTATGTTTAGCATCATCGATACCTTCCTTAATTTTTGCTCTTGTTTTTGATCCTTTATCTGGAGCAAATAAAATTCCAATTGCCGCTCCTGCAGCCGCTGCAGCCAAAATTGCTGCTGCTGTATTTAAATTCTTAGACATGATAGTTACAATTTAAAATTATTAATAAAGATACTCTTTTTTAAAATGATAAAACTTTGATTAATTGCAATTTACAAAAAATTAACAATCCTATTAATACACATAAGCCACTGCTTCGTACTTACCATCTGCTTTTTCAACAATGCTAACAAAAGGATAACCATTTGAAGCCGATTTAGATTTGATTCTCATAGCAGTCTGGTTCTGATTTGCAATTGGCGGTTCACCTTTTGTCCTTGTTGAGACTCCTGTAAAACTAGCTGCTTGTTTCAGCCCTATTGTTTTGTCTTGCGGAAGAACAGTTACCATTTTGTAATCATCTTTTGAATCAACTATTATTTTATCAGAAACTTTTTGAGTTTGTTTTGTTTCTTTATTTGTAATAGATGAAACTGCATATTTACTGATTTTGATTTCTTCAGAACTTCCGTTCAAAGAATAGTAAACAAAACTATTTTCAGATTTAATAAAATTTACATCAAGCTGTTCTCCGTTGTGTTTTGTAATTTGATGTGTTTGAGAAATTGCAACATTTGCAAATAATAATGCTAGTGTGAAATATAAAATTTTCATGATAATTAGATTTAAATTAAAAATTGTCAGACCTGAAATTTAAAAACTAAACTTTCACTCAAATTCAACATTATGGAATTTTGTACATTATGATACAATTTGAAAAAATATCTTTTACGGGAAATATTATCAAAATTACATCATAATAAAAATGAGAACATAAAATTGTCTTTTTAGGAAATCAGTTTTGAAAACCTATTGTAATAAAAATTACGAGTTTCTAAAAACAATAAATTTCAACTTAGATTCTTTTCGGCAAATTTTAATTTTTTACAAAAATCATCTCTGACTTTTGGTATTGAGTTAAAAATAGCAGTTTTATAAACAATTGTGTGTTAACAACCCGTTAAACTGACTAAAATAACAGTAAAAACTAAAATAAAGCTCTTAAATAAACGATTATCACAAAAACGAGTTATCTATCAAACACGTTTAAAAAATGCCTTAAAATTAATTTATGAAGGTTAAAATTAATATATAAAAACTATTATATTTAATAATTCAATCATTTTTATAAATAATAATTAAAAACTAAACTTTTAAAAAATCTATAATAAAAATTTATAAATAGAAAAACTAAAATAAAGGCTTTGTAAATAATTAAAAACTATTATATAATATCATTTAGTTAGTTTTATAAATAATAAATACAAACTAAATTTTAGACAATACTAATAATCAAAACTTATGGTTATAAAAATTAAAGTCAAAAATATAAAAAATAAGAAAAAACCTTAATTTTAGTTTTTTTAGAAGAAAACTGGAAGCAAAAAAGTAAAAAATAAAATAAAGAGTTTTAATGAATGAAAAGTAAAAAAAGGTCTTCTCTACTCGACTATTTTTTATTCTTCTTTAAAATTAAATTATGAAAGTTACTTTTAATATATAAAATAAATAAAAATATTAAAATTAATAGATTTTACTAATAATAGATAAAATATTAAAAATCGCACATTTTAAATAATTAAATTTTATTATTAAGGATTTAAAACAAAAATTAGACATAAAAAAAGTACAAAATCAAAATAAAGCTTTTTAATAGATTTAAAATAAAAAAATGAATTCCTTATCCAATAAAATTTTATTTTCGATTAAATTAAATTTATGAAAGTCAGTTTTAATCTATAAAAATTATAATATTTTACTTTTTAATAGTTAATCTATATAATAAAAAAAAGCGCTTATAAAAGCGCTTTTAATAAATTTATCTGATATTACTTCTTCACCATTTCAGAAAGAATTTCAATTTCTCTTTCAGAAGCATTTTTTGGTGGATTTGAATATAATTTCAAAATTTCATCATCAAATTGATTTTTGAAACTTTCACTTTCAATATCTCTTAAATTTAAAAGTGCTTTTGATCTAACATAAGTCGATTCACTTTTTAGAGACATTGAATATAATTTCTTAATATCTTCTTCTTCAAAATCTGTTGATTTCCAGTTTGAATATTTCAAAATAAACTGAGAAAACAACAGCGAAGCCTTATTATTGTTGATATTCTTCTTCAAAGAATTCTGTAAAAGAGAAAAAGTAGAGATATTTTTGAGGTTCTCCCCTATTGCACTTTCAATTGCAATTCTTTCTGGTTTAGTCTCAACTTTAAAATATTTGTTGATATCTTTCAAAGAATTATTGATGCTGTTTTCCTCTTTTTTTCCTTTTTCTTCCCAAGCATCTTTCAATCCTACAGTTTTGTTAAACACTAATTTTGAGGAAGTTGAATCTTTATCAACAGTAAAATATCCTAAACGTTGAAACTGAAATTTATCTTCATTTTGAGCCGTTGATAAACTTGGCTCAACATATCCAGTTACAATTTCTAATGAATTTGGATTCACAAAATCTAAGAAATTCTTTTCTTTATAACTGTCTGGAGCTTCATCTGTAAACAAACGATCGTACAAACGAACTTCTGCTTCTAATGCATGTTGAATAGAAACCCAATGTAATGTTCCCGATACTTTTCTTTGGCTTGCTTCTGTCCCACTTCCGCTTAAAGAATCAGTATCATACGTTACATGAATTTCTGTAATATTTCCGTTTTCATCTTTTATAACAGACTCACCTTTAATGATATAAGCATTTTTAAGACGAACTTCTTTTCCTAAAGTCAAACGGAAAAACTTAGCTGGAGCTTCTTCCAAAAAGTCTTCCCTTTCAATGTATAATTCACGAGAAAAAGGTACTTTTCTGAAACCAGCATTTTCATCTTCCTGATTATTTTCGGCTTCTAACCACTCTTCTTTTCCTTCTGGATAATTGGTAATTACCAATTTTACAGGATCTAAAACAGCCATTACACGAGGTGCAATTTTGTTCAAATCTTCACGAATACAGAATTCTAAAACCGATACATTGATCAAATTATCGCGTTTTGCAATACCAATTGTATTAGCAAAATTACGTAATGAAGCAGCTGTATAACCACGTCTTCTTAATCCAGAAATGGTTGACATTCTTGGATCATCCCAACCGTTAACATGCTTTTCTTTAACTAGTTGCTGTAATTTTCTTTTACTAACAACAGTATGTGATAAATTACGTCTAGCAAATTCTCTTTGCTTTGGACGCAGTTTATTTTCATCTAAAATTTGATCTAAAAACCAATCGTATAATTCACGGTGAGGCAAGAATTCTAGTGTACAAAATGAGTGAGAAATTTGCTCTAAATAATCACTTTGTCCGTGTGCCCAATCGTACATTGGATAGATTTTCCAAGCATCTCCCGTTCTATGGTGATGTTTGTGTAAAATTCTATACATGATAGGATCACGCATTAACATGTTTGTTGATTTCATGTCAATTTTTGCACGAAGAATATGAGTACCAGCCTCAAATTCACCATTTTTCATTCTTTCGAATAAATCTAAATTTTCTTCAACAGAACGATTTCTGTATGGGCTATCAGTTCCTGGAGTTGTTGGAGTTCCTTTCTGGATTGCCATTTCTTCAGAAGATTGACTGTCAACATAGGCTTTATCTTTCTTAATTAATAAAACTGCCCAATCGTATAATTGTTGGAAATAATCAGATGCGTAACATTCTTCAGCCCAAGTATATCCTAACCATTCCACATCTTTTTTAATAGCATCAACAAATTCCTGTTCTTCTTTTTCAGGGTTTGTATCATCAAAACGTAAATTCACAGGAGATTGATAATCAATTCCTAAACCAAAATTTAACGCAATAGAACTCGCGTGCCCAATATGTAAATAACCATTAGGTTCTGGTGGAAAACGAAAGCGAAGTTTAGTATTTGAAAGACCTGATTTTACGTCTTCCTCTATGATTTGTTCAATAAAATTGAGTGATTTCTCTTCTGATGCCATTATTTTATAGTAATTTTAGCAAAGATAAAAAAAAGGTTTCAGGTTTCAGGTTTAAAGTTATCTAACTGGCATAAAACCTGAAACTTTAAACGTGAAACAATACAAAAATGGGAGTTATAAAATTGAAAAATATCCGTACTTTTTCTTACCACGGATGTTTAATTGAAGAAGGAAAAATTGGATCTGATTATACTGTTGATCTAAAAATTAAAACCAATTTACAGAAATCGGCAGAAACAGATCATCTTTTAGACACTGTTGATTATGTTCATTTGAACAAAATTGTAGCTGAAGAAATGGCAATTCGTTCGCATTTATTAGAACATGTGGCCAAAAGAATCAATATTCGTGTACTGGCAGAGATAGAAATGGTAGAAAAAACAACAGTTTGGGTTTCTAAAATAAATCCGCCTATTGGTGGTGATGTTGAGTCAGTTACTATAAAAATGACGGAAATTAGAAAGTAATCTTTAAAATTAAAATCCTAAAATTTTAAAATAGTTACTATGAAACTTTTGAAATTTAAAGATTTTAGTTACTTTTGCCAACCGTTCAAGTAATGGCGTCGTGGCCGAGCGGCTAGGCTGGGCTCTGCAAAAGCTCCTACTCCGGTTCGAATCCGGACGATGCCTCAAAACCTTCAAAGCAATTTGAAGGTTTTTTTTATGTTTAATTTTTAGAAAAAATTAGATAAAGATTTATGTTCGAATCCAGACGATACCTTAAAATCTTCAAAGCAATTTGAAGTTTTTTTTATGTTTAATTTTTAAATTTTACAAGTAAACCCGACAGGTTTTAAAAACCTGTCGGGTTTGTTACTTTATGAAGATTATACACAATTTTGTCATTTCGGCGAAGGAGAAATCTCCACGAGAAGCTCTACAAAGATTGGATAATTGTTGCGGAGTTACTTGCGGAGATTTCTCCTTCGTCGAAATAACAAACTGTTGTCAACTTTGTCAAAGTTTGAAACTTTGACAAAGTTCAAAACTAACAGTTATAAACACAAAAAAACCTCTGAAATTCAGAGGTTTAATTTTATACTTTTGAGTTATTAACAACTACTTCTTCTCTATTCTTTCGAAAGCATTTTTAACCATTTCCTTTTCTTTTGGAAACCAACCTTGAACTACTAATGCAAATCCGAAGATCATTAAAACAACGCTAATTCCTTTTTTGATTTTAAGAATATTAGTTGGAGTCATTTTTGATTTTAACTGTTTGGCTAGTAAAATCTTAGCGCAATCAATTAATAAGTAAGTGATAATTACAGCAGTAAAAAATGTCATCATTCTTGAAGTCTGCATATCTAATTTTGGTCCGACAGAAATAATAACTGCAAGCCAAAAACCAAGAACACCAATGTTTATAACGTTTAATAAAAAACCCTTTACAAACAAACTGCCATAGTTTCTTTTCAGAATGTCACGGTCGATTTCTTCATCGTTTATTTTCTCTTCTTTCTTTAGCTTTACAAACGATATAATACCGTAAGTAAGCATAATTATTCCTCCAAAAATAAAAAGCGCTGGATCGTCTTTTAAACTAGAAATCAGTCTATAACTTCCAAGATAAGCGATCGCAATAAAGAAAATATCGCCCAATACTACGCCTAAATCAAATACAATTGCGGCTCTAAATCCTTTTGTTATACTGGTTTCTAATAAAACAAAAAATACCGGACCTACCATAAAACTAAGAACAAGTCCCCAAGGAAGTCCCGCTAGAATATCGTTAATCATCAATTACAACTTGTTATTTTACTTCTTCTATTTTACCACCAAAAACAGTTTTTTGGTTTATTTGCTTTGGTTTTCCATAAATGTAAATAGAGCCTCCAGCGCTCACTTTTGCATCGACAAGGGTAGAAGCATTAACATCTGCTTTTCCGCCCGCAGAAACGCTTACAGTAGTCTGAGATGTCTCTAATTTACTTGCTAGTAAATAGCCACCAGCTCCTAGACTCGCATCTTGATTTGCAGCTTTTCCAGTTAATGTAATTTTACCTCCAGAAACAGAGCTTACTTTTAGTTTATCAACATCGAGATCAACATTAATAAGACCGCCTTCCTGAGCGCTAACTTTAAAAGAAGTTGCTTTAATGGCTTCATCACTCTTCACTTCTGCTCCTTCATTGACATCAATCAATTCTATATGTTTGTAATATAGTGTTATATCAAGATCATTTCCAGAAAGAAGTTTTGGAAAAGGCATTCTTAATTTTAAAATTCCGTTTTTATTTACAGCCTCTACCTCTGCTTCTCTTGTTCCTTTTATAACAATTTTATTTTCAGATGACTGAACTAATTTTACGCTTAATTTATCAAATACTTTTACGGTATCAAAATCTCCTAACGCTTTGGTAACTTGACCAAAAGACATTTGTACAAATAAAATTGCTGCTCCTATAATTAGCTTTTTCATACTTTTATTTTTAAATTAATATTTATTCTGCTCTTCTTAAAAAGTGAAAATCAAGTTGTTTTTTCACTAAGTCAGCATTTTTTACTTTTACATAAATTTCATCTCCCAATTGCAATAAACGGTTTGAAGTAGCTCCAACCAAAGCATATTGTCTTTCATCAAAAGTATAGTAATCTTCTTTTATTTCTCTGATTCTTACCATTCCTTCGCATTTATTAGAAACGATTTCAACATAAATTCCCCATTCGGTAACACCAGAAATAACACCAAGGAATTCTTCGTACTGATGATCCTGCATGTATTTAACCTGCATGTATTTAATACTATCTCGCTCAGCATTTGTTGCTAAGTTTTCCATGTTTGAACAATGCAGACATTTCGTTTCATAAGTTTCTTCGTCTACAGAAGCTCCTCCGTCCAAATAATACTGCAGCAAACGGTGTACCATAACGTCTGGATAACGACGAATTGGCGAAGTGAAATGGCTATAATAATCAAAAGCTAAACCATAATGACCAATATTATCAGTCGAATATTTGGCTTTGCTCATACTTCTAATAGCAAGAGTATCAATAAGATTTTGTTCTTTCTTACCGTTTACTTCTTCCATCAAAGCGTTTATTGATTTTGCTATATCACCTTTTGTTCTAAAATCAATCTTATAACCAAACTTAGCAATTACAGTTTGCATTGCAACCAGTTTATCTTCATTTGGTTCGTCGTGAATACGGTAAACAAACGTTTTCTTTTGCTTACCAATATATTCTGCTACTTTTCTGTTAGCCAAAAGCATAAATTCTTCAATCAAATGATTCGCATCTTTTGATATTTTAAAATAAACGCCTTCTGGTTCTCCTTCTTCGTTAAGATTAAATTTCACTTCAACTTTATCAAAAGAAATAGCGCCTTGTTGCATTCTTTTCTTTCTTAAAATCTTAGCTAATTCATCTAGTTTTAAGGTTGCTTCCACAATTTCATCTGAAACCACATAAGATTCTCCAGTAATAGAAATATCAACTGGAATTGTATTATTTCCTTTTGTTTCAATAATATGCTGAGCCTCTTCGTAAGCAAAACGCTGATCTGAATAAATTACCGTTCTTCCAAACCATTGGTTAATAACTTGTGCAGTTGGAGAAACTTCAAATACAGCAGAAAAAGTATATTTCTCTTCATTTGGACGTAACGAACACGCAAAGTTAGACAATACTTCTGGAAGCATTGGCACTACTCTATCTACTAAATAAACTGAAGTAGCTCTTTGATATGCTTCATCATCCAAGATTGTTCCTTCTTCTAGATAATACGAAACATCGGCAATATGAATTCCTATTTCGAAATTTCCATTTTCTAACTTTTTGAAAGACAAGGCATCATCAAAATCTTTTGCATCTTTTGGATCTATCGTAAACGTTAGCGTATCACGCATATCACGACGCTTTGCAATCTCAGATTCCTGAATCGAAGTATCTAGTTTTTGTGCAAAAACTTCTACTTCAACAGGAAAATCTGCTGGCAATCCGTATTCTGCTAAAATAGCATGAATTTCAGTATTATGTTCTCCAGGTTTTCCTAAAACTCGAATTACAGATCCAAACGGACTATCGGCTCTTTTTGGCCAGTCTTCAATCTTAACCAAAACAACATCACCGTTTTCTGCTTCACCAATTTTATCTTTAGGGATAAAAATATCGGTATACATTTTAGGGTTTGCAGTCGAAACAAAAGCAAAGTTGGGTTGCATATCAATTACACCTACAAACTCTGTTTTATCTCTTTCTATAACTTCAATTACTTCACCTTCAGGTCTTTTTCCTTTTCTTCTATTATAAACGTAGACTTTAACTTTATCTTTATCTAACGCACGATTCAAATTATTGGTCGGAATAAAAACATCTTCTTCAAATTCATCACAAATAAAATATGCCGTTTTTCTGCTCGTCATATCTATCGTTCCTTCGTAGTAATCCTGGCTTATTGCTTTTACTAAGTATTTTCCAGGTTCAGTTTCTATAATCTTTTTTTGAGCTGCCAGTATTTTTAAATCTTTTATAATCTGGTTTCTGCTTTTAGTATCGTCTAATTCAAGCTTTGCTCCTATCTGTTTATAATTGAATGGTTTATTAGCATTTTGCGATAAAATCTTAAGTATTTTTCCAGAGAAATCTTTCTCTTTTTTTATCGGCTTTCTAATTTTCTTACTCATATATCTTTTCTTATAAGGTTTAAAATTACAAATAAGAAATCAGATTATAGATTTTAACAATTAGAATTATTAAAATTATAACTTTTCGTACATTTACAAAAACAGCCTTTATGGAAAGCTTTCAAACCATCGCCGTATTCAATTCTCAGCACGAAACAGTGGTTCTCAAACACTTACTGGAACAAGAAGGAATCCCTTATTTTTTTGAAAACGAAATGACACTTTCTGTCGTTCCTTTATACTCAGCTGCACTGGGCGGAATCAAACTCAAAGTGCATCCAAACGATTTCGAGGAAGTTCAGCAAATTCTGGACAATCTCAACAATCCTCTCAAAATCGTCTGAAACAAAATTCAAAAACAAATTCAAATCAAGAGTAAAATTCAAATTAAATTTTTTTTTTCCTTTTCAACCTTTTTTAGTTTTCAACATATATTAAATACAACAAAAAAGATTTTTAAAAATTTAAAAAAATTTGTTGGTTATTATAGTGTGTTAATATGTCGAATAAATTTATTTTTAAAAGTATTGAAATGAAGTTTCTCTTAGTTATTCTGAGTTATCAACATAGTTATTTTTAGTTAAAATACTTATTTATAAGACTTTTTGTATTTTAATTAACAACGGTTGACAACCAAAATTGAATTCATTTTGTAGATAAGTTGATATGTTGATTTCTGTTGAAAATGGTATTTTTGATATTGATAACTTTTCCAAAAATTCACGAAACTTTTCTTGCATATTTAAATCCAGTTTTGGATTAAGCATTTTTTCGAAACAACCAAAAAAAACTTCTAATTTTCTTTTCGAACTTATTAACATTTTCTGTTAACTTAAAGTTAATTGAATATCAAGCAATTACAAACTGCTATTAACACCTCAAAATTTTAACAAATATTCTGTTTATTCTTCATTGATTGTGAGATAGTTATAGACTTATTAAAATTGTTAATAACTGATAAGGTTTTGACAGTAAGATAGTTGTAAAATGAGAGTTTTCGTAACGAATTTATGAATGTATATTAATTATAAATTGGTTTGTTGATATAGTATCTATAAAGAAAAAAATTTGTGAAAATTAGCCTAATTCGTGGCGAACATCTATTTATTAAGTAAATTTGCATAACACAACTTAATAGTATAGAAAAATGAAAATTTCGATAGGAAACGACCACGCAGGACCAAAATATAAAAAAGCAATTGTTGAAATGCTTAAAGCTAGAGGATATGAGGTAACGAATTACGGAACAGATACTGATGCTTCTGTAGATTATCCAGATTTCGGGCATCCAGTTGCCAATGATGTATCTGAAGGAAAAGCAGATTTTGGAATCGTAATCTGCGGAAGTGGTAACGGAATTGCAATGACTGTTAATAAACACCCGAAAGTGAGAGCTGGATTATGCTGGACTAAAGAAATTGCGTATTTAACACGTTTACACAATGATGCCAATATTGTGAGTATTCCAGCGAGATTTACATCTATTCATCAAGCTGTTGAAATCGTTGAAACTTTCCTTGATACAGCGTTTGAAGGCGGAAGGCATCAAAATAGAGTGAACAAAATTGCTTGTTCTTAAAAAGTCAAAAAAAATTCGGTGCTTCGCACCTATTATAAATAAAACACACCGGGCCGATTTTTAAATTTGTCCGGTTTTTTATTTAAATTTCTGTAATTCAGTTATTTAAGTTTGTATAAAAACAGTAGTTTTCGAGTTATCAACAATGTTAATATCTACTTTTTGTAATTTAATAAGGCAATTATAAGCGCTACTTGAATTATCAAAATCAGAACAAACTTTACAATAAAAGAAGTTTTGCTCGTTTTATGTTTAAATAATAACATTGCTGTTAATAACCCTGGAGTTCCGCCGATAAGTTGCAGAAAGAATAACGTATTTTCGGGAATTCGTCTTTTATTTTTTCTAGCCCTATTTTTATCATAACCAGCGAGAATAAAAACAAGTATGTTAACAATTAAAAAATAGAGTAAAAAAATTTTCATAGGCTTAAAATTAGAAACAAAGATATTCTTTTAGTGTCAATGAATATAAGCAGTGATATTGAAGAAAGCTTTTAAATTAGTAAAAAATGCGAGATTTTGAGAGAATCTCGCGTTTTTTACTAATTTAGCATAAAAAAGTTATATGTTAGAAAATCCACCTATAACGAAATATGACAATAATACTATAAACCTGCTTACTCAGCTCACATTGTCGGGTGAATTGAAGGAAATCAATGATGAATATTTATATTGGGATAAAATTAAATATAAAACAAAATCTATTGATCCTGAACAATATTGGAATGCTGTTAAATTGTCGCGATCATTAAATAGACAAAATATTTCATTCGGAACATATTCTTTTAATTTCAATGTAACAGATTATATTCTTAGACTTTTGCATCATTTTGATTTGCATATTGGAGGAAATTTGGGAAGTAATATAGGTATAACTGATACAGATAAAAATAAATTTCTGATAAGTTCAATAATGGAAGAAGCGATTTCGAGTAGTCAAATGGAAGGAGCAATTACCACCAGAAAGGCTGCTAAAGAAATGATTCAAAAAGAACGCAAACCAAAAAATAAATCAGAGCAAATGATTATGAATAATTATTTCACAATGAGATATATTGTTCAACATAAAAATGATCGTTTAACACCAGAAAATCTTCTATATATTCATAAACTTATATCTAACAATACATTAGAAGATGCCGAAGACGAAGGTAAATATAGAGAAAATGATGATATTTACGTCGTAAATTATTCAAATAGTGAAGTCGTACACACACCTCCAAAAAATGAAGAGATACAAAAACTAATTAGCGATTTATGTTTGTTTTTTAATGAAGAGCAAAAAACTTTTATACATCCTATTATTAAAGGAATTATAATTCATTTTATGGTAGGCTGGATACATCCTTTTTCTGATGGAAATGGCAGAACAGCACGTGCTTTATTTTATTGGTATATGCTAAAAAATGGCTATTGGCTCACAGAGTATTTAACAATTTCAACAATTATTAAGGATACAAAAGGACAATATGAAAAAGCTTTTTTGTATTCAGAAATTGATCAAAATGATCTTACTTACTTTATTACTTATCATATAAAAACAATGGAGAAAGCATTTACAGCTTTGAAGGAATATATTGGTAGAAAACAAAATGAAGTAATTCAAGCTGCAAAATTTATTAAAATACCAAATGTTAATGAACGACAAGCACAAATTTTAAAAATTTTAAATGAAGATTCAGATAGAGTTTTGAGCAGTAAAGAAATAGAAAATAGATTTGGAATTTCAAATTTTACAGCCAGAACAGATTTAAATAATCTTGAAAATTTAGGATTTTTAGAAAAGATTCAAGTTAATAAAATAAAACACAATTTTATTAAATCTAAACAGTTTAATAAAATTTTAAAATCTTATAAATTGTAAAAATTGCGAGATTCTCGATAAATCTCGCAATTTTTACATCTTTTAAAAAAAACAAAATAAAATGACTAATATTCAATTCATTGCCAAGTCTGTTCAGGCACCCGCTGTCAGCATTCAAAACACAGTAAAATTATTAGAAGAAGATTGTACGATTCCGTTTATTTCGCGTTACCGAAAAGACGCTACCGGAAATCTTGATGAAACTGTAATTGAGCAGATTGCAAAACTTCAAAAAGATTACGATACCCTTATAAAGCGTAAAGAAGCAGTTTTAAAATCGATTGAAGAGCAAAAGGCGCTTACGCCAGATTTGAAGAAAAAAATTGAAGATAGTTTTGATTTACAGGAAATCGAAGATTTTTATCTTCCATACAAAAAGAAGAAAAAAACAAAAGCCGATGTTGCTCGCGAATTTGGTTTAGAACCACTAGCAAAACTGATTATATCTGAAAGTGATGCTGATATCGATTTTCTTTCTACACAGTACATTAATGAAAATGTTATTAACGAAGAAGCTGCTATTCAAGGCGCAAGAGATATTGTAGCAGAATGGATTAACGAAAACATCTACGTTCGTAAACAATTAAGAAGATTGTTTCAACGCAAAGCAACGATCACTACAAAAGTGGTTAAAAAGAAAGCCGAAGAAGAAGGCGCACAAAAATTTAACCAATATTTTGATTGGGAAGAGCCTTTAACAAAAGCGCCGGCGCACCGTTTATTGGCAATGTTACGCGCAGAAAATGAAGGTTTTATCAAAATGAAAATCGATGTTGATATTGATGATGCTTACGACGTTATTGACGAAATCATTATTAAAAAACAAAATAATACTACAGCTCATTTGCAATTAGCAATTGAAGATAGTTACAAACGTTTATTGAATCCAGCAATTGGAAATGAAACTCTGCAGGAAGCAAAAGCAAAAGCAGATGCGAATTCAATCCAGGTTTTTGCAAACAATTTAGGTCAATTGTTATTAGCTCCGCCGTTGGGAGAAAAACGTATTTTGGCAATTGATCCTGGATTTAGAAGCGGTTGTAAAGTAGTTTGTCTGGACGAAAAAGGCGATTTACTATACAACGAGACCATTTATCCGCACGCACCTCAAAATGAGGAATCAATGGCGATAAAAAAAATCCGTTCGATGGTAAATGCGTATCAAATTGATGCCATTTCTATCGGAAACGGAACTGCTTCTCGCGAAACTGAATTTTTCATCAAAAAAATCGCGTTCGATAAACCAGTACAAGTTTTTATTGTTTCAGAAGCAGGAGCTTCGGTTTATTCGGCATCAAAAATTGCGAGAGAAGAATTTCCGAATTATGATGTAACGGTTCGTGGTTCTGTTTCTATTGGGCGACGACTTTCAGATCCGTTGGCCGAATTGGTAAAAATCGATCCGAAAGCGATTGGAGTAGGGCAGTATCAACACGATGTTGACCAAACGAAACTTAAAGAAGAATTGGACAGCACTGTAATTCGTTGCGTAAACTCGGTTGGAATTAACATCAATACAGCAAGCAAACATTTACTAAGTTACGTGAGTGGAATCGGGGAGAAGCTGGCTGAAAACATTGTACAATACCGTTCTGAAAACGGACCTTTTGAAGATAGAAAACAGCTTAAAAAAGTTCCCCGTTTAGGAGACAAGGCTTATCAGCAGGGAGCGGCATTTATTAGAATTACAAATGCTAAAAATCCGCTGGATAATTCGGCGGTGCATCCAGAGGCTTATCCAGTTGTTGAAAAGATGGCGAAGGATCTGAATATTTCCTTGAATGAATTAATTGCAAATAAAGAGAAAACGGCACTTATTAAAGCTGAAAAGTATGTAACACCAGAAATTGGTTTGCTTACGCTGAAAGATATCATTAAAGAGCTTGAAAAGCCGGGATTAGATCCTAGAAAGTCGGCTAAGGTTTTTGAATTTGATGCAAACGTAAAATCAATTAAAGATGTGAAAACTGGAATGATATTACCAGGAATTGTAAACAACATTACCAATTTTGGCTGTTTTGTTGACATCGGAATCAAAGAAAGCGGTTTAGTGCATATTTCGCAGTTAAAAGCTGGTTTTGTAAGCGACGTAAACGAAGTGGTAAAATTACATCAGCATGTTGATGTGAAAGTAACTGAGGTTGATGAAGATAGAAAGAGAATTCAGCTGACGATGGTGCTTTAAGAAAATTTCTAATTTTTGAAATTCTAAATTCTGGAATTTTTAGATAAAAAAAACTCACAAATTGTGATCTGCAATTTGTGAGTTTTTTATTTCTATTTTACTGATATTAATACTTGCGAAATAATATATTTGTAGGAAATTTTAAACCCCAAGTTATGAAAAAAAGTATTTTAATTTTAATTACCCTTTTATTCTCCTCTATCGGCCACGCCAATTTTTACAAAGTTATTTTGTACATGGAAGATGGAACAAAAAAAACAGGTCTTGCTGAATTGGTAAAGAGCGAAGACTCTAAAATAACTTTCAAAACAGATGAAAGCGCTAAAAAAGAAAAAATAGCAAGCATAGAAGTAAAGAAAATAGAATATTTTGATGAAGAAGAATGCATCACAACAGTAGAAGCATTGTATGCAACGACAGCAAACATTTTGACAGGAAAATTTTCGAAATCTAAAAAGAAATTATGGTTTAATGTTATTTATAACAAGGATGTTAAAATCGGCGTTATTCGTGATGCGGGAACTATAAGGCCAAATGCTGGAGGAACCAGTACAATTGTAAGTTCATCGAGTAGTTCGTATTTTTTTGGAAATAAAAACAGTGATGCTTTGGTTTTTGGATATTTTACAACTGCCAATACCGTGGGAGCAATAGGAACAGAATCGCTTTTAAGAAAAATGTCAAGAGAAGCTTTTTCAGATTGTCCAAAGCTTATAGAGGCGATTGCAAAAGAAGATTTTAAACTTCAAACTTTGTTAGAACAATTGGTTACAATTTTCGAAAAAGTTAAATGCAAATAATAATAAATAGAAACTCCCAAACTACAATTCGTAATTTGGGAGTTTTTATTTTAAAAAACAATTTCTGAAAACACCAAAATAAATGTAGCCAATAGGTCAAGAGGCATTTATTTTGTAAAAATATCCAATACGAAAAGGCATCACGAAAAGCAAGTTTTTCATATCTAAAATTTGGGATTCTACAAATAGGAATTTTTCGATATAAAAAAATCCCAAACTACAATTGTAATTTGGGACTTAATAATTTTTTCGAATTTCTTATTTTGTTTCTTCTTCTTGTTTTTTAGAAGCAGCAGGTTGATCGTCTTTAGCAGCGTTTTTAAATTCCTTAATTCCACTTCCTAAACCTTTCATTAATTCTGGAATTTTTTTACCTCCAAAAAGTAATATCACAATACCTACGATAACAAGGATTTCTGTAAGACCTAATCTTCCCATGACTAATATATTTAATGCCGAAGCAAATTGTTTTTCTTAATTATTCCGCAAAGGTATATAGAAATATACGAAATAGAAGTATTTTTAGTTTAAAATATTTGTATCAGACCGCGTTAAATATTTTATAAAATCGTAAATTATAGCTCATCATGAAATTTATTGAATAAATATCATGATGATTAATTATTATATTTGCTAGCATAAAGAAGGATAATGAATAAAAAAAAGAAAAAGAATTTTAGAAAAAAACTGTTCATTAAAAACCGATTAGTAATTTTAAATGAAGACACTTTTGAAGAGATATTTTCTTTTAGGCTTACTTTAATGAATGTCTTTGTAACGTTTACTTTGGGAGGAATATTTCTAATTTTGGTTACTACTTTTATCATTGCTTTTACACCCCTTCGCGAATTTATTCCTGGATATTCTTCGACAGAATTGAAAAGAAATGCTACAAGACTAGCAATAAAATCGGATTCTTTAGAAACGGCTTTAAAACAGAATGAAATTTATATAAAAGGAATTCAGAAAGTTTTGAAGGGAGAATTGGAATATTCAAAATTTAATAAAGATTCTATATTAGCAGAATCGGTTGAGGATGCTTCAGATGTAAATATAAAAGCATCTGACGCTGAAATAAAACTGAGAGAAGATGTAGCTGAAACTGAAAAAGAGCTGAAGGCAAAATCTCAGGACAAAAAGAAAAGTGATAAAAAATAATACCACTGAAAATGTCAATTAAGTCAATTTCGGCAAAAATATTTGCCAAAAATATATACAATCAGACACTTAAATGGGCCAATAAACCTGTTGAAACACAACAAAAAGTTTTTAAAAGTTTGATTGAAAATGCTCAAAATACCAAATTTGGAAAAGACCATCATTTTGAACAAATAAAAAGTTTTGAAGATTTTCAGAAACACGTTCCTGTTAGAGATTATGAAGATTTAAAATCTTACATAGAAAAGATAGTAAAAGGAGAAGCGGATATTCTCTGGAAAGGAAAACCTTTATATTTTGCTAAAACTTCTGGAACAACTTCTGGCGCAAAATTTATCCCGCTTACCAAAGAATCGATGCCTTATCATATTGAAGCAGCTCGAAATGCAATTCTGCATTATATTCATGAAACAGGAAATGCTGATTTTGTCGATGGAAAAATGATTTTTTTGCAAGGAAGTCCAATTCTGACAGAGAAGTACGGAATTAAATTTGGACGACTTTCTGGAATTGTAGCGCATTTTGTTCCTAAATATCTGCAGAAAAACCGAATGCCATCTTGGGAAACCAATTGCATTGAAGATTGGGAAACCAAGGTAGATGCTATTGTCGATGAGACTATAAAAGAAGATATGTCGGTTATCTCTGGAATTCCGTCTTGGGTTCAGATGTATTTCGAACGTTTGGAACATAAAAGCGGCGGAAAAAAGATTGGCGAAATATTCAAAAATTTCAATTTGTTTATTTACGGAGGTGTTAATTACGAACCGTATCGTGCCAAATTTGAAAACATGATCGGCAGAAAAGTTGACAGTATAGAATTGTTTCCTGCCTCTGAAGGATTTTTTGCTTATCAGGATTCACAAAAAGAAAAAGGGATGCTGTTGCTATTGAATTCAGGTATTTTCTATGAGTTTATAAAAGCGGATGAGTTCTTTGAAGAAAATCCAAAAGTGTTGACAATTGGAGAGGTTGAAGTAGGAGTGAACTATGTTTTGATAATTTCTACCAATGCAGGGCTGTGGCGTTATAATATCGGAGATACCGTTCAATTCACTTCTTTGGCTCCATATCGTGTTATAGTTTCTGGACGTATTAAACATTATATTTCGGCTTTTGGAGAACACGTTATCGCCAATGAAGTCGAAAATGCGATGAAAGAAGCCGTAAATTCGACTAATATCGTAATCAATGAGTTTACTGTGGCGCCTCAGATAAATCCATCAAACGGACTTCCGTATCACGAGTGGTTGATAGAATTTGAGAAAGAACCCGAAAACATGGAAGTTTTTGCCGAAACTATTGACAATTCAATGCGTAAGCAGAATATTTATTATGACGATTTAATTACCGGAAATGTCTTAAGAAAAGTAGTGATCACTAAAGTTTCTAAAAACGGATTTCAAGATTACATGAAATCGCAAGGAAAATTGGGCGGACAGAATAAAATTCCGAGATTATCGAATGATAGAAATATTGCTGATAATTTGAAGTAGGATGTAGCTTTTTTAAAATAACCGTCTAACAATTTGTTAAATGGAAATTCATTAAAGTTATATATATAATTCCTACTTTCGTTTATTGAAATATTCACGTCTTCTTTACAAATGAAGATGATTTTTAAAAATAAAAAGACATGAAAGAAACTAAACATATATCAAGATCTAGAGCGCAGGAATCTTCTGCTGCGATAGAAAAAATGTACATTACAATGCGTCATTTATTCAACCGTGGTTTTTATAAACCAATGGGAGTTTCTGGCGATAGCTTACGTGAATCATTATTGGCTTTACGTCCAGAAATTTATGGAAATATCGCCGAAGAAAAAGTAGAGTTAAACGGGCTTTTGTACGTTATTGAACGTCTTCCAATCGGAATTGAACAATGCCGATTTATCAATTTAACTTCAGACGAAGGATACTCTAAATCGCATTTTCAGCCGATTGTTCCTCCAAAAAGAAGAAGAAACTGCTACAGAATTGACGAAGAACAGATGAATGTTGAAATCACTCGTGGACGTTCAGACATTTACGATATTTTGACGCATTTGACTTTCATTTTTATCGAATCGCATAAAATTAAAAATAGAGTTTTAATAGATGATGGAGGAGAAGTTTCGCGTGATTGGCAGAAATTAGAGCAAGCCGTTATGCAGACTAAAAAGCTTTCTCAAGTTGAAAAAGAAAAAGCAATTTCTCACGTTGCCAATATTTTAGCAAGAACTTTTGAGGAAGTTTTAGATATTTACGATGCTTTTGGTTCAGAAAATGCACCAGATCGTTTCCTACACGTTATTTATTGGTTAGGAAAATTAGCGATAGAAGAGATTGTTGAAAACAACAAACGTACGATCACTTTTAGTCCAGTTTTACGTGAAAGATTAGGACACCATATTCATGGAGAAATCTGGGCAACAAATATTAAAGAAGTTTTAAAAGCAAACGATTTGCTGAAAAGACCAATTCACGTAATTAGTGCCAATATGCACAGTGTCATGAATTCGATTTTTGCGACACCTTTGCTGAAAACAAAATATAAAGGAAAAACAGATTTCTTTATTTATGAAGAATTAAGCAGTTCAGGATCAAAAGAAATTAGAGGTCAAGTAGAAGAATTGGCTTTAAAAAATGGAATGATCTCGTTGCCAGATTGTTCAGGAACGAATATCGATGTTCAAATTTTTGACACAGCTAAAATTGATTGGTCAAAAACAGCTTTTTCGCATGCTAATGTAGGCGAAGATAAACCTGTTATTATCGTGATGGATTATGCTTTTGGAGAGCAGGCTTACGAAACTATTGACGAGCTTTTGAAACCATTTAAAAAAGAAACTTTACTAAATGTAAAATCGGTTTCTATTATGGGTAAAGCCGGAATTCTAGAAGGCGGAAAAGGAGATATCATGATTCCGTCTGCGCATATCAACGAAGGAACGGCAGATAATTATTTCTTCGAAAATGAATTGACAGGTGCAATGTTTGAAGGAAATGATATAGATATTTATGAAGGAGCAATGGTAACCGTTCTTGGAACTTCACTACAAAATAGAGATTTATTAAAGTTTTTCCATGAATCGACTTGGGGCGTAATTGGCCTTGAAATGGAAGGATCTTATTATCAAAAAGCCATTCAGTCAGCATCTAAAATTAGAAAAAGCGTTCCACACGATATTAAAGTTCGCTATGCTTATTATGCTTCAGATAATCCGCTGGAAACAGGAAGTACATTGGCCTCAGGCGGATTGGGAACAACAGGAGTAAAACCAACGTATTTAATTACAATTAAGATTCTAGAGCAGATTTTCAACATCAAATAAAAATCATAAATGAGTACAAAAGTACCGCAGGATAATTCAGAACAGGAGATTGATATTTTTCAGCTTTCTAAAAGCATTGGCAGTTTTTTTGATCGAATTAATGCCATGATTTTTAAATCTATTCATTTCTTTGTTCGCAATTGGATTATCGTTTTAATTTTGGCTGTTGCAGGTTTTGGAATTGGCTGGTATTTAGATGCAAATAAAAAATCATTTGAAAATCAGGTTATTGTAACTCCAAATTTTGGAAGCGTAGATTATCTTTATTCTAAAATAGATTTGATCGAATCTAAAATTATTGCAGGAGATACTGCTTTCTTAAAAAACGTAGTTGGAATTCAAAATCCAAAATCAATAAAAAAAATCGAAATTAAGCCTATTGCCGATGTTTATAAGTTTATTGAAGACAAAGAGCAGAATTTCGAGCTGATTAAATTAATGGCTGAGGTTGGCGAAGTCAAAAAAGTTCTAGAAGACAACGTAACAAGTAAAAACTACACTTTTCATTCAATATCTTTTGTAACCAACAAAATTACGGAAGAAAAAGATATCGTAAAGCCGTTGTTAAAATACTTAAACAGTTCTGAATATTTTAAGGAGCTTCAAAAAATTGGATACAAAAACTTACAGCAACAAATTGTTCAAAACGATACTATTATTGCTCAAATTGACCAAGTTTTAAACGGATTTTCGAATACGGTAAAAAACAGTTCAAGAAACGATAAATTAGTGTATTATAATGAAAATACGCAGCTTAATGACATCATTAAAACAAAGCAGTATTTGATTATTGATCAGGGAAAAAACAGATTAAAACTTATGAATTATGATAAAACGATTAAGGAAATAAATGCGATTTTAAATATCAATAATACTAAAATTACGAACGGGAATTTTAAACTTATGCTTCCGATATTTTTTCTTTTTCTCTTTGTTTTAATTCATTTATTTCTAAAGTTTTATCGCAGCCAGCTTTTGAAAGCTCAGGTTAAATAATATTAGGATTGAAAACGCTTAAGATCTTTGAAAGAATTTCAAAAAACTCCTTCATAAAACAGAGTTTAGGAACTTTGGCTTTGCGAATTTTCGGAGTTCTTTTGTTATTTGGTTTCACGGTGTTTTTAACAAAATCATACAGTCCAAAATTGGTCGGGCAGTATGATTTTGTGCGTTCTTATCTTTTGGCAGTTGGAAGTATTTGTTTATTAGGTTTCGATCAGTCTATTTTATATTTTAAAGGAAGACTGGCAAGTCAGAATGAGCTTAGACAATTAAAAAAAGTATATTTAAAAATGGTGAATATGCTATTTTTAACTTCAATATTAATTCTAATTGTTTTTCTTCTTATCGATAAAAAGAGAATCAATACTTATTTTCTTGATGATGAGGTTTATTCTATTCTTTTAAAAAGTTCTGTTATATTATTTTTTCATGGATTGTCGCTTTTAAATACTGAAGTTTTCAGAGCGATGGACAAATTGTATGTTGCTGAATTGTTTCGAAATATTATCAAATATATTCCGCTAATAATTGGCTCTGTTGTTTTGTTTTTTTGGCATTTAGAAACGTATTTGGTAGATGTTTTTTTAATTGGTTTTGTTTTTTTGGCAATTATAAGCTCTGTTTTAATATTCATTTACTTTAATAAAACGGAGAAGGTAACAGAAGAGGTTTTTACTTCAAAAGAGATTTTTACAAAATCATATCCCATAGCAATAAGTGGAATGGCATTGTTCCTATTGATGTGTTTTGATATCATGTTTTTAAAGAAATACAAAAACGATGAAACAGTTGCTTTTTATTCTGTTGGGGTTAAACTAATGACAATTGTTTCAGTTATAATTGTAACCATTAACATTACTGTTTCTTCAAAAATTTCAGAGTTTTTTGCAAGTAAAAACATAGTAGAATTAAAAAAAGTAGTTAGAAAAAGCGTTCGATTAATCTTTGGAATAACGTTTCCGGTTATTCTTTTGATGTGTGTTTTTTCAGAATATATTTTGTCTTTTTTTGGACATCAATATATTGCTGCACAAGTGCCTTTTTTAATTCTTATTATAGGTCAGGGAATTTGTTCTGTATTTGGATCTGCTCCGGTTTATTTAAATATGACCGGAAGGCAACATATATTTCAGATCATTTTAATTATAGCAGTTGTAATTAACTTTATTTTAAATCGATTTTTAATTCCGATGTATGGAATGACTGGAGCCGCAATTGCATTTGTTTCTAGTTCTTTTTTCTGGAATTTTGTGTCAACAGTTTTTATCTACAAAAAGGATAAAATAAAAATTTTTTTGCATTAAAGTACAATTATGAAAATAATACAAATTATAAACAGGTTTGATTCGGGAGGCGCTGAAAAGTTGCTACTGGAAACCATTCCTCTTTATAATGCCAAGGGAATTCATGTTGATCTTTTGTTACTAAACGGAAAAAATTTACCTTTTTTAAAAGCTTTAAAAGCTCAAAATTGTTGTAATATTTATTCTTTAGGCTCATATTCGGTATATAATCCAATTCAGATTTTTAGAATGATATCTTTTTTGAAAAAATACCACATAGCTCATGTCCATTTATTTCCGTCTCAATATTGGATTGTATTGTCAAAAATTATTTCTTTCTCAAAAATAAAAATTATTGTAACAGAACATAGCTCTTCCAATCCTCGTATTAAAAGTTTTTTTTTCAGTAAAATTGATCGATTCATGTATCGATTTTATAATAAAATAATTTGTATTACGGATGAGGTTTACGAAATAATACAATATCATACAAAATTGCCTAAGAACAAATTTAAAGTCATTGAGAACGGAATTAATTTGAAAGTAATTTACAATGCGAAACCTTACTTTAAAAAAGAAATTTCAGAGTTATTGAATGAACAAGACACTTTATTAATTCAAGTAGCAAGATTTAGTAAACATAAAGATCCTGAAACAGTAATTAGAGCAATGAGATTACTACCAGATAATTTTAAATTAATTTTTGTTGGTGATGGTAATTTGAAAGAAGAATGCGAAAAAAGAGTTCAAAAATTGGGATTAGAGGGTAGAGTTATATTTTTGGGCGAAAGAATTGATGTTGATCGTCTTTTAAAAACGGCAGACATTTCTATTCTAAGCTCAAATGGAGAAGGTTTTGGTTTGGTGGCAATAGAAAGTATGGCTTCAGGGAAACCTTTTATTGGTTCAAATGTTATAGGATTATCAAGTTTAGTAAAAGGATCGGGAATTTTGTTTGAAAAAAGGAATGAACAGGAATTAGCAGATAGTATTAAAAAATTGATCGAAGATGATGGTTTTCGTATAAATGTTATTAATGCTTGTCAGTTAAAAGCGAAACAATTTGATATCGAAGTAATGGTAGAGAAACATATAAAATTATATAAAACAGTTATAGAAGGATGCAATTTTTAGTCAAAAAAAGTAGAGTCGCATTTTTTGTGATTGTAGTAGCAAATTTATTTGTTGCAATGCTGTCTTTTTTTGTTTTACCTCCAAAGTTTTTCTATGACGCTGCTGTAATTGTTTATGATAAATACAATGAAATAGGCTATTTTGGTAGTTATCCATTGACTATTTTGTTTTATAAAGTTACAGGTCTCCGCTATCTTCCATTTCCAGTAATTGCACTTATACAATTCCCTATTCTGATGTATGTTCTGTATAAAATAGGAATTCCAGATTCTTTTGAAAAAATAAATGTAAAAAATGCGATCGTTTATTTAGGATTTTTTATGATTGCTATTTTTATTGCAATGCCTTCAAAAGAGTTTATTACTTTTTTATTCATTTCTGCAATTATATTTCTGTGTAAAAACAAACCTTATTCCTTTCAAAAAACTGTTCTTTTATCCGTATTTCTTTTTATACTTTTTGGAGCTTTATATAGGCCTTATTTTGCTCTGATTCCTATAATTGCTGGAGGAATGTATTTGATAAGTTTTATCAATTTTAAAAACAAAACCGTATCAACGATTTTTTACGGATTATTGATTGTCTTTTTTTTATCGTTGAGTTATGGAATTTTAAAAGGAGAATACTTTTCTGAAATGAGCCGTGAAGTGGTCAATAAAGAACGTATAGGTTCTCCAGATGCAAATTCGATGATTACTCCGCCTTTAAAACCAGATACTTGGTATGGAGAAATGGTTGCTATTTTTTACGGATTTTTTACCGTTAATATTCCATTAAATGGTTTAAAACATATTTTATCACCTCAAATTGTTTTATTTGTAATTTGGCAGCTTTTGCTTTTTTACATTTTAATAGTTCGCTTTGCTAAATGTATAAAACACAGAAAATATTATAAATATGAACTTTTCATTTTTTTTATATTGTTTTCGTTTTTTATTACCCAAGGAGTTTTCGAGCCCGATTTAGGTTCGGCGATGAGACATAAAATAGGCATTTTTCCGTTAATTTATTTTGCATTATATCATGAACATTTCCGAAAAGAACTTCAATAAAATCTTCCATGTTTTTTTGTGTTTGATTGCCATTTTGATGATCTTTAGAAAGCCATGCTCAATATTGATTGTAGTATTTGCTGCATTTAATTTAGTTTTTTTCAAGAAATTGCATTACACAAAAATCATACTGATTTTGATGACTTGTATTGCTTCTCCGGTAATCCTTGAATTGTTGCTTTTCTGGAATAATGATTCTTTAGCAAAAGGATTAAAAGCGATAGAAAAAAGTACTTCTTTAATAATTTTTCCATTATTTATAATTGGAAATTTTCAGAGGATAAATTTTTTGAAATTAGTTCAAACCTATGTTTTCGGAACAACTTTGATTTTACTTTTTTTCTTTATTCGATTTAATGTTTTGTATCAAGATTTGATGCATAAATACTTAAACGGCATACATTTATGGGAAATGGGATATCAATTTGGAAATAGTATAGGGATTCATGCTCCAGCATTAAATATGCATTTGGCTTTTGTTACCATTTCTGCTTTTTATTTTGTGATTAAGAGTTTTAAAGATCATGAAAAATCTAAACTCAAAGTAGTGAGAATAATAGTCTTTATTCTTTCTTTTTTCTTTGTGTTGTTTGTTAATACGAGAATGGCTTTGGTAAATGTTTTTATCGGATTTTTAATTGTTCTTTTTTATGCCGTTAAGCAGGATAATTTTAGAAAAATAGCGTTAAGAGGGCTGCCTTTATTAGTTTTACTAATTGCTGTTTTATTCTTATTTGTTCAAAAAGACCCATACATGAAAGAAAAATATTCAAGTGTTAGTTTTGCTTATATGGACAAAGTGGGAAAGCTTGATGAGATTGATCATCCAGAGGTTAAGGTTTTTAACTCTTTGGTTACCAGAGTATCTATATGGAAATCTGCCTGGGAATTGTCATTGAAAAATCTGCCTTTTGGTGTGGGAGCTTCAGATGGAAAAAACGAATTAAACAAATACTATGCAGCAACCAATCAGAAGTTTTTGGCAAAGTATGAATTCCCTACTCACAATCAGTTTCTTGATTTTTTGTTGAAGTTTGGAATTCTTGGGCCTTTGGTAGTATTATTTTATATTTCTATAATTGGATATCTGGGATTTGATTTAAAGAATCCTATTGTAATTTCGTTTTTCGTAATCTTTTTTACCTCAAATCTAATGGATGATTTTTTACTTCGTTTTGATGGAATTGCTTTCAGCGGGTTTTGGTTATCCATTTTTTCAAGTTATTGGCTGCAGCAAAAATCAGCTCTTGTAAATTGCAACTAGTTCTTCAAAGTTTTTATTTTTATCGAATAACTCTGAGCATCTTTCAAAAGCTTTTTTAGCAAAAAGATTTCGATTTTCTGCATAGCTAAGAGTTTCAAAATAAGGTTTTAATTCTGAGATTTCATCAAACAGAAATCCAGTTTCATTATGGATGACAATATCTTTATTACCAATTACATTACTGACAATAACAGGTTTTTCTAAAGCCATTGCTTCTAAAACGGCAATTGGCAGCCCTTCCCATAATGAAGTTTGTAAATAAACATCAATGCTATTTAATTCTTTCAGAATACTTTCGCGATCAAAAAACCATCCTGTAATTTTTATATTAGAAGCTGTAAGTAAAGAATTTAACTCACCATCTCCAATCCATACAAAATTAAAATCTGGAAAATTGAGGGCTATCGAATTAAAAAGAGGTGGATTTTTTTGATATGTTATTCTGCCTAAAATCCCTACAGTAAGCTTATCATTTTTATTTTCAACAAAACTTTCACGTATATTCTCAATATCAACACCATTGCGAACCAATTTTGACTTACCGATTTTTTTGGCAATTTCAAACTCAGTATCGCCACAGGCAATAGTTATACCTCCAAATATAGCTTGGATACTTTTTTCTATAAACCAATATATTTTTCGAATGGGTTTTGAAATATCTGTTCTAAGAAAAGAATAACCGTGTGGAGAATAATAAAGTTTCTTTTTCTTAAATAGAAAGAAATAGGCAATCCTGCCTAAAACACCTGCTTTTGATGAATGAAGGTGAATAATGTCTGGATTTATTTTTTTCAGCTCTTTAGTTAACCGAATTACAGATTTTAGATCTTGAAGAGGAGAAAAACTTCGCAGCATATTAATTTCTACTAAATTAATGTTGCTAGAAAGTTCAGATTTAATTTTTTCTCTGTCTATTTCTTTACGATTTGCACTGTAAATTATTGTAGTATCAATGCGACTTTTTATTTCATCCTCACCAAAATAAGTTGATAAATCATTAAAATAAGTATAAACGCCTCCGCCAAGGGCTTCTATGATATGTACAACTTTCAATGCAAATTGATTTAATTCTTGGTAAAAATAGATAAATTGATATGAACTGTAGTCTGAAATACCAAAACTTCTTTTATTGGATGGTTTTATATCTAATTTAAAAGGCAGATATTTGTGCATCTTTAAAATTTATCATGAAAAGAATACTTATCACTGGAGCGGCAGGATTTTTAGGATCACACTTATGTGACAGATTTATCAAAGAAGGTTACTTTGTAATCGGAATGGATAATCTGATTACGGGAGATCTTAAAAATATTGAACATTTATTCAAATTAGAAAACTTTGAGTTTTATCATCATGATATCACCAAATTTGTTCATGTTCCAGGCGATTTAGATTATATATTGCATTTTGCTTCGCCAGCAAGTCCGATTGATTATTTAAAAATTCCGATTCAAACTCTTAAGGTAGGATCTTTGGGAACACACAATTTATTAGGATTGGCAAGAGTAAAAAAAGCAAGGATTTTGATTGCGTCTACTTCAGAAGTTTATGGAGATCCGTTGGTTCATCCTCAGACAGAAGAATATTACGGAAACGTAAATACAATTGGTCCTCGAGGCGTTTATGATGAAGCAAAACGTTTTCAGGAATCAATTACAATGGCATATCATACGTTTCACGGAGTAGAGACCAGAATTGTACGTATTTTTAATACATACGGACCAAGAATGCGACTGAACGACGGACGTGTAATTCCTGCTTTTATTGGACAAGCTTTGCGTGGAGAAGATTTAACGATTTTTGGTGACGGAATGCAGACGCGTTCGTTCTGTTATGTAGACGATCAAGTTGAAGGTATTTACAGATTATTGCATTCAGATTACGTTTATCCAGTAAATATTGGAAATCCAGATGAAATCACTATTAAAGATTTTGCAGAAGAAATTATAAAACTGACAGGAACGAACCAGAAAGTGGTGTATCATCCACTGCCGATAAACGATCCGTTACAGCGTCAGCCAGACACAACAAAGGCAAAAGAGTTATTAGGCTGGGAAGCAAAAGTTAACAGAGCAGAAGGAATGAAAATAACTTATGAGTATTTCAAATCATTATCTCCTGAAGAATTGGCTAAAGAAGAACACAAAGATTTTTCAAGTTATATTAAATAATACTAAGCATAGCTCGAATTTTAATTAAATTCGGGCTATTTTTTAAATAAACTTCCCCAAAAACAATTAGCATCAATGAACGAATTAGTTTCTATTATTGTACCAACATATAATACCGAAAAGTTCATTAAATCGACAATTGAGTCAGTTCAAAATCAAACTTATGCAAACTGGGAGATGATTTTGGTCGATGATGCTTCAACAGATAATACGCCTTTAATAATTGAAGTTTTTGCTGTGCAAGACAGCCGTGTTAAACTTTTTAAATTATCAGAAAATAGAGGAAATGGTTTTGCTAGAAATGCAGCTTTAGAGAAAGCTACAGGAAAATATATCGCCTATTTAGATGCTGATGATTTATGGTTTCCTACTAAATTAGAAAAGCAAATACAATTTTTAAAAGCAAATAATTTGTACTTTACTTTTAGTTATTATGATTCTATCGATGAAGAGGGAAATAATTTGAATAGAAGGGTTGAGTCTCCAAATCCATTAACTTATAAAGAATTATTTTTCTGTAATTATGTAGGTAATTTGACGGCTATTTATGATGTCGATTATTTCGGAAAAATTATTCTTGAAACTTCACAAAAACGCCAAGATTGGAGAATATGGCTTACGATTTTAAAAGAAATTAAAATAGCCAAACCAGTTCCAGAACCTTTGGCATTTTATAGAATTAGAAAAGATTCTGTTTCTTCATCCAAATTTAAATTGATTAAACACAATTTTGGTGTTTACAGAGAATTTCACGGATACAATCTCGTTTTTTCTATTTTGTTGATGATGAGGTTTTTGTTTACTCAGTTGATAATCAAACCAAAGTATATTAATAAATCTTAAGATTTAACTTTTTTCAAGGTCACAATTTGTGACCTTAAAGAATTATTTTTTATAGCCAATCTTTACTCTTTCAGATTCATTTTCTTTTTTTTCAGTCAATTCATCTAAATAAGAAAAGACCAATTCAATATTTTTATCGTGATTTTCTAACTTCTTCTGAATCTGAAGAATATCAACTTTAATTTCGGTTGTATCCAAAAGCATTTGTCTCACTTTCGTAAAAATCCTCATAATTTGAATATTGGTTTGAATTGCTTTGTCGCTTTTTAAAATGCTTGAAAGCATCATAACGCCATGTTCAGTAAAAGCCATTGGTGCATATCGCAAACCAATCTTATCAGAATTGGAGGTCACAAATTGTGACCTCCAATTCTCAAATTCTGATTTATCTAGTTCAAACATGAAATCTTCGGGAAATCTAGACAAATTCCTTTTTACAGATTGTTTAAGAACTTTAGTTTCTATTCCATACAGAATTGCCAAATCACGATCAAGCATCACTTTTTGACCGCGGATAAAATATATTTTATTTGAAATTGTTTCTTCAGAAAGTAAAGATTGCTCTTCCATAAGTTTTTAATTAGAAAAACAAATGTAAGGTTTTATTTATATTTATAAATACGATTTAAACTGTTTTAGTTTCCCGCGGTTGGTTCTTTCTAAAACCGTTTTTCTAGTAAAAGTGAAGTTTAAATTGGGTTCTAAATACAAATCGATAGCTTCTTTTATTTTTTGAATTTGTTCTGAAACTAATTCTTTTTCAGCAATATATTCAATTTCAAAAGTATCAATTTTGGTTTGTTTGATAATGAATTCTTTTACGTTTCCATCGTCTTCAATTATGCTTTTGGTTACATAATAAAATGTCAAACCTGGTGATTTTTTTCCGCTTGGTAAAATCGCAAGATCATTTGTTCGGCCAATTAGTTTTTTTAAAATTGGTTTTTGAGGAGTACTTTTTTCGTCCAGAATTCCAATGTCACCAATTTCATATCTTATAAAAGGGGTTGCTTTATTGAAGAGCGAAGTAATTACAATTTTTCCTTCCGTTCCATGTGGAAGAGGATTGTTGTTCTCGTCTAAAATTTCTACAAAGAGGGTTTCTGAATTTATTTGCCATTCTCCTTGAGGGTTTTCAAAAGCAATTAAATCCAATTCAGATGCGCCGTATTCACTAATAATTGGAATTCCGAATTGTTTTTCTAGTAATTTTTTATCCATTTCAAAAAGCATTTCTGACGTAACAAAACAAGCTTTTAAAGTTGGACAGACTTCTTTTAAAATGATGTTTTTCTGTGCTAAATATTTAGCAAATAAAACAATCGAACTCGTGTAACCATTGATATAATCAAATTTTTTAATTCTGAATTTCTGTAGAAATTTTTCTAAAACATCATCAGACAAATCAAAAACAGGAAAACGATAACGATGTGTTAAAAAGTCTTTGAGACGCTCTTTTTGATAACCAATAAGATCCATTGGAATTCCGTAAAAACGTGCTTGATAGGAATGATTAAAATCGATTCCGAACCAACCAAAGCGCATAATATTCGAAGCCCAAGTCAAGGCATGGCAATATTTATCTTTAGCAAAAACAAAAGGAGTTCCGCTTGATCCCGATGTTTTGTTGAGGTAAATGTTTTTTTTTGAATAACCTTTAGAAAGCCTTTCTTCGAGTGTTTTTTGAAGATTTTGCTTATTTAAGACAGGAAGATCATTCCAATTTTTAATCTTTTTGTTTTCCACCAAATCGCAATAAAAAGAATTGTTATTTAAATGAAAATCAACAATTTCTTTCTTTTTATTTTCAAGAAATGTGACGTATTCTTCTTCAGAAAAACGAACAATTTCACACAATTCGCTTTTTGCTTTCTTTATAGGAAAACCATTTAATTTTAGTGAAAGATCAAAAAGGTGAATCATGATATTTTTAAAACAATATTTATACTTCCGGCCGTCAACTCTTTTTCTGAATATTTCAAGAAATCTTCATGTAATTTTAAACTTTTAAATTTTTGTTCTTGAGGAGAGTTTGGCATTGGATTGTCATGAGAAATATAAACAATTTCTAAATCTAAAGAATTGAAAATATCTAGATATTGAGGAAGCCTTAATCTATTATGATAATCAAATCTTGTTTGGATACTATTCCATTCTTCAGAACTATATTTCAAAAATTCTTGAAGAGACAAAGATTTATCAGAATATGCCCTGTGATCACTTGGAGAAATAAAATGTACAATATAAGATCCTTTTGGTAAAGAGTTCTTAAATTTTTTATGCATTTCTTTTATATCCATAGGAGTTACGTGCTCTAGAACAAATCTTGAAAAAACAATATCTGCTTTAGGAATTTCGGCATCTATTATATTTTGAAATGGAAAATAATGAACATTTTCAGGTAACGAATATTGATTATTGCTTACAGTTATATCGCAATTATATATTTTTGAAAATAAAGAATTAAACCTCAGTATATTTTTTGTTTGATAATGCTTGTTTATATCAAAAGTGTAGACGTTTTTTAGTTTATACTTGTGAATTAGAATATATGGTGATATTGGTAACCATCCTGATCCTATTTCAATTGCAGATTTGTTTTGCGGATCAATTTTTAAATTTGAAAAAATTGAATCTAAAGAATTTAGCGTGTTTTCTGTACTTTTTAATTTTCCTTCAATATTTTTATTTTCAGATACATTTTGTAATTGATGATAGATTTTTGAACCCAGCGAATGTGGAAGAGTACTAAGAGCCTTGAAAATATATGTTTTTACGTAATGCTTCATCGTCAGATTTTTGTCAAAAATAATGTTTAGGAATTAGTAACAGTATAGAACCAACAACTTTTTAGAGATTTAATTATTTTTTACGTTCAAAAGCAATTATTTTTGCACCACAACTAAATATAACAACACCATGACAATTTTACTATTGGGATCAGGCGGAAGAGAGCATGCATTTGCATGGAAAATGACTCAAAGTCCGCTTTGCGAAAAACTTTTTGTAGTGCCTGGAAATGCAGGAACTGCTGCAATCGCTGAAAACGTTGCAATATCTGCAACTGATTTTGAAGCTGTAAAAGCATTAGTACTTAAAGAAAATATAAGTTTAGTAGTCGTAGGGCCAGAAGATCCGTTAGTAAAAGGTATTTATGATTATTTTAAAAACGACGAAAGTTTAAAAAATATCCCAGTTATTGGACCATCAAAATTAGGTGCACAATTAGAGGGAAGTAAAGAATTTGCAAAAGAATTCTTGATGAAACATAATATTCCAACTGCAGCCTATGACAGTTTTACTGCTGAAACAGTCGAAGAAGGATGTAAATTCCTTGAAACCTTACAGCCTCCTTTCGTTTTAAAAGCAGATGGATTAGCGGCTGGAAAAGGTGTTTTGATTATTCAAGATCTTGAAGAAGCAAAAACAGAATTACGCAATATGCTGGTTCATGCTAAATTTGGAACAGCAAGTGCAAAAGTGGTTATTGAAGAATTTTTGGACGGAATCGAATTAAGCTGTTTCGTTTTAACTGATGGGAAAAGCTATAAAATTCTTCCAACAGCTAAAGATTACAAACGAATTGGCGAAGGCGATACTGGTTTAAATACAGGTGGAATGGGAGCGGTTTCTCCAGTTCCTTATGTTGATGCTGTTTTGATGGAAAAAATCGAAACGCGCATTGTAAAACCAACTATCGAAGGTTTTCAGAAAGATGGAATTGAATACAAGGGATTTGTGTTCATTGGTTTAATCAATGTAAAAGGAGAGCCAATTGTTATTGAATACAATGTGAGAATGGGAGATCCTGAAACTGAAGTTGTGGTTCCGAGATTAAAATCTGATTTAGTTGAATTGTTTTTGTCTGTTGCAGATCAGAAATTAGGAGACTTTAATTTAGAAGTTGATCCAAGAAGTGCAACAACTGTAATGGTCGTTTCTGGCGGATATCCTGAGGATTTTGAAAAAGGAAAAGTAATTTCTGGATTAGAAAATGTGACAGATTCGATAGTTTTTCACGCAGGAACAAAATTGGATAACGAAAATGTCGTTACTAATGGAGGACGTGTAATTGCTGTAACATCTTATGGAGACAATTTCCAAGAGGCCATAAAAAAATCTTATCAAAACATAGATAAACTAAGCTTTGATAAGATGTATTTTAGAAAAGATATCGGTTTTGATTTAATCTAAAAATAAAATTCACAAGCCCTTTTTAATTAAAGGGTTTGATTTTTTATTTTAAAAATGAATGAGCCGTTGTATCTTGGTTTTCTGTTCCAGCGTCATCAAAAATACGTAATTGTTTAATCCAATAAACGATTGCGCATGCACAGATGATCATGAAAATCCAGTTAATAGTGTTTGCACCAAACCATGTAATTAATTCCAAACGACGTAAAAAGTCAAGAGGAGCAAACAAAATGTTAACGAATAAGTATTGTATTCCTTCAAAAAAAGCTGTCATAATTCTTTAAAATTATATGTTATTTATTGTTGTGTAATGCTTTGAAGATAAAATTCTTTTAAACGAATCTTTTTTCAACTTGTTCTGTTTTCCTTTCAAACAAGTATTATCTTTACAATCACAAAAGTATAAAATATCCTTATGATAACAAGTGTTTTTAAAAAATCTACGCCATTAAATTATTCATTGGTTGTAATTTTAATACTGGTTTTCTTTTTTATGTTCCAAATTAAAGACCCTTCTTGGGTTACTTCTTATTTTTTGGCTTTTCAAAAAGTGAGTTTGGTATGCTTTATTTTGGCTTCTTTTTTTATGATTAATTTCATTGTAAAAAAGAACGGACTCAGTAAAGACAATGGTTACGCGATACTTTTTTATTTATTGTTTATTTTATTTTTTCCAACAATATTTAATGATTCAAATGTTATCTATGCCAATTTTTTTATTTTATTGGCACTTCGAAGATTGATTTCGCTGCAATCTCTGAAAGCATCAAAAGAAAAAATATTTGATGCTGCATTTTGGATTTTTGTAGCTTCTTTATTTCAATTTTGGAGCGTTCTCTTCTTAATATTGGTTTATATATCCATTATTTTTCACGTTTCAAGAGATTATAGAAACTGGGTTCTTCCATTTATAGCATTTTTGGCCGTTGCGATTTTATTTTACATGACATCATTAATTTTCAATTTTGATGCTGTAGCCTTCATTCAGGAAAGAGCTGTTATCGATTTTAGAATTGATTATTTTAAGAATAATTATGAAAATGCAGCACTTTCAATATATACCGCTGTAGCTTTGTTTTTTGTTACTTCGATGTTAATGACATTGTCAAACAGACCGCAAATTGTACATTCTTCGTATAAGAAAATTGTAGCTTGCTTTTTTATAGCGGCTTTTGTTTACATCGTTTCACCAAATAAAAGTAACGATTTATTATTGTTCAGTATTGCTCCGTTAACCGTTATGGCAACAAGTCATATAGAATATATGCAGCAGAAACTGAATAACGAAATTGTTTATTACACGCTGATTGTGTGTAGTTTATTTACGTTTTTCTCTCAATTATAATTTACTTCCGTAAGCAAGATCGCCAGCATCGCCAAGGCCAGGAACAATGTAGTTTTTCTCATTTAGTTTTTCGTCTAGAGAAGCTACCCATAAATGACAGTTTTCAGGAAGATTTTCCTCAAGATAGGCTATTCCTTCTGGAGCAGCGATAACAACGATAATGTGCAGTTCTGTTGGAGAAGCATTCTCGATTAGTTTTTTATGAACAGCTACAATTGATTGCCCTGTAGCCAGCATTGGGTCGAGAAGCAAGACAGTTTTATTGTTTAAGTCTGAAATTGCCTGATATTCAACTCGAATTTCAAATTCATCATCATTGTTTGGGTGAAATCTGCAGGCAGAAACAAAACTGTTTTCGGCATGATCAAAATAATTTAAAAAACCATTGTGTAATGGTAATCCAGCCCGTAGAATAGGACATAGCACTAAGTCAGTGTCAATTTCGGTTGTTTTTTTGATTCCAAGTGGGGTTTGAATATCTACATTTTTATAAGGTAAAATTTTGCTTAGTTCATAAGCCATAATTTCTCCAATGCGTTCAATATTTCTACGAAAACGCATGCTGTCATTTTGAACATTTACATTTCGGATCTGGCCTAAAAAATGATTTAATACGCTGTTGTTCTCAGAGATATAATGGATTTTCATACTATTTTTTTAGAAGAGCAATTGTTTTTTAAGAATAATTGAAAAATTGATGTTTTTTTTCAAAGTATAAAAGTATAAAAAGTATCTTTGTTTTATAAAAAAAATAAAAACATGTTTTCAAAATTAGCATATTCTGTTTTCGAGCAAAGCATCAAAGATTATCACCAATTTGATAATGTAGATCAGCCGATCAATAATCCTTATCCAAAAGATAAGTTCGAGCATTTGTTATATTTAAAAAATTGGATTGACACCGTTCAATGGCATTTTGAAGATATTATTCGTGACCCACAAATTGATCCAGTTGCAGCATTGACTTTAAAAAGAAGAATTGATGCATCAAATCAGGAACGTACTGATATGGTGGAATATATAGATAGTTATTTTTTGCAAAAATACAGAGATGTAAAAGTAAAAGATGGAGCAAAAATTAATTCTGAAAGTCCAGCTTGGGCTTTTGACAGATTGTCAATTTTGGCTTTAAAAATTTATCATATGCATGAAGAAGCAAATCGTGCAGAAGCTTCTCAAGAACACAGAGATAAATGTCAAGAAAAGTTAAATGTACTTTTAGAACAAAGAAGTGATTTATCAACTGCAATCGATGATTTATTGACCGACATTGAAAATGGAGACAAATTCATGAAAGTGTACAAACAAATGAAAATGTACAACGACGATGAATTGAATCCTATTTTATATCAAAATAAAAAATAATAATTTGGCAGACTTGTCTAGCAAAATTAAGCATATAGCCGTCATGAGACTATCCGCAATGGGAGATGTCGCCATGACGGTTCCTGTTTTACGAGCTTTTGTAAAACAATATCCAACGGTAAAACTAACCGTTATTTCTCGTCCATTTTTCAAACCTTTTTTTGACGGAATTCCGAATCTTGAATTTTTTGCTTTTGATGAAAAGGAAAGAAACAAAGGTTTTTTAGGTCTTATACGCTTGTATAAAGATGTGAAAAAATTGAAAATCGATGCTTTTGCCGATCTTCACAATGTTTTACGATCTAAGATTGTGAGTTTGCTTTTCGCTTTAAGCGGAAAAAAAAGAGCAACTGTAGATAAAGGACGCGAAGGAAAAAAAGAATTGACGCGAGAAGAAAACAAAATTTTCAAACAATTGCCAACCATGTTTGAAAGACATGTAAAAGTGTTTGAAGAATTAGGTTTTCCTTTGGATTTATCGAAACCAATATTTCCTGAAAAAGCAGTTTTAGGTTCTGATATTTTGCAAATTATCGGAAATGAAAATCAAAAACTTATTGGAATTGCGCCTTTTGCTCAGTACGATTCTAAAGTTTATCCTTTAGATTTAATGAAGGAAGTAATCGCAAAATTGGCCGAAAACTCAGCGTACAAAATTTTACTTTTTGGAGGAGGAAAGAAAGAAATTGAAATTTTAGATTCACTCTCAGAATCTTTTGAAAATGTAATTAATATGGCTGGAAAAATTAAATTTCAGCAAGAGTTACAATTAATAAGCAATCTTGATGTAATGCTTTCCATGGATTCTGGAAACGCACATATTGCAGCAATGTTGGGTGTAAAAGTTATCACGCTTTGGGGTGCGACGCATCCATACGCTGGATTTTTGCCATTCAATCAAAGTTTAGAAAATGCATTGACTTCAGACCGAAATCAATATCCAAAATTACCAACGTCAGTTTATGGCAATAAAGTTGTTGATGGATATGAAAATGCGATGAGGACAATTTTACCGCAAAGGGTTGTTGACAAAGTTGTAGAGCAGCTTTCATAAAAGACTAAAAAAGAGCTTTTTTGTAGCTTCGGAGAAGCAAAATATTTATAGCAAAGAATGTATCCACAAAGTAAAAGCTCCAGCGGAGCGACATATTATAAAAAAACATGTCGCTCCGCTGGAGCTTTTTTCTTTTGTTTTATTGTGATTCTATAAATGTTTTACCTCGATACGGTATTTGTTATGAACAATATTTTAAGCAATATTTTTGCTTAAATCATATCTTTCATTAGAATCTAGGAAAGAATATCCTATCGTTTTTCTTCTTTTTTTGTTTACTATGATGGAGACAAAATTATTTTTGTCTTCGGTTGACAATAGAATATGTTCAAATTTATTGGATGGATCTCTATAAATTTTATAAATTAAGTCGTGATCTTTAATTTTTTTAGATAAGACTTTAGCCGATTTAAGTTTGCTTACATAAGGCCAGATATTAAAAATATTCGAATCGGTCTTTTTAACTTCTACCATTTTTTCGGTCAAGGTTGAATTGTATTTTTCTCTTTCAAGCAACTTTGGACCTTTTTTGTTTTTCATTTTTATAATAACTGCCAGAACGCATAGCGAAGCAGTTACAACCAGCATAATAAATAGATATAGATGAAAGTGTTGTACGTGAGCTGTCATGATATTTCATGTTTAAATGTTTGACAAATTTGATTTAGCTCTGAAAATACTCAAACCACGAGATTGAGATTGCCATAATTATACCTCTAATTTAATGAAAATTTGGCAATATTTTGATAAAATTTTGCTTTTATTTCAATTAGAGCCAAATCTTCTCATCGCGACAGCGACGGTAGATATAACTTTTTAGATTTGCAATGGTTTCTTGGTAATTTGGCGCATCATAACCGTAACGTTCATGTTCCATTTGTTCTCTTTCAATGGCATCACATCCTTTTATAACTTCTTTGATCATGTCGAGTAAAGCAAGTTCTTTATTGTCGGTTTTTTGAAATTTAAGTTCAACAATATCATCCTGAAGTTCTTCACAATAATCAACTAGCTTAATAACTTCTGGTTCATCTAGAAGATATTCTTTGTTTCTAAAAATTTCTCGTACCGATTTCATAAACAATTAATTTTCAATTTTTTAAATTCCAAATTCCAAGTTACATCTTTGTCAAAGTTTTAAACTTTGACAAAGAGTAGAAACGCAATTAAACAAAAAAATTCCAAATCCCAATTGAAAGATTGGAATTTGGAATTTTTGATATTGGAGTTTGATAAGACTAGACGTCGTCGTAATCAACATAGATAGTTTCTGATGTTGGGTGTGCTTGGCAAGTTAAAATTAAACCTTCAGCAATTTCACTATCTGTTAAAATAGAATTTTTCGTCATTTCCGCACTTCCTGCGGTAACACGCCCTAGACAGCTGCTGCAAATTCCGCCTTGGCAAGAATAAGGAGCATCAACACCTTGTTTTAGAGCTGCATCAAGAATAGTTTGTTTTTTAGACATTTCGAAAGTAGTTTCCTCATCGTCTACCAAAACAGTAATTTTTGTATGCCCTTCTTGAGAACCTTGAATTGCATGTTCTTCAGAAGAAGAGGTAAATAATTCAAATTTGATAGCAGACTCTTTTACATTTTTCTCTTTCAAAACATTAGAAACAGTATTAATCATTTCTTCTGGTCCGCAAAGGAAAAACTTATCAAATTGAAGTTCTTTGTGTTTGTTGTTTAAAACATAATTTACAGCCGATTTTTCAATTCTTCCAAATAAAGCATTTTCAGCTTTTGCTTGGCTGTATACATAATGCACAAAAAATCTGCCTACATATTGTAATTGCAGATCATGAAGTTCTTGATGAAAGATTGTACTTTCAGGAGTTTTGTTTCCGTAAACCAATACAAATGAACTCTTAGGTTCATTTTTAAGAACAGATTTTATGATAGAAAGAACAGGAGTAATTCCGCTTCCTGCAGCAAATGCTACATAATTTTTTTGTCTTTCGGCATCAGGTTCAAAAGTAAATTTACCTTCTGGCTGACCTACTTCAAGAACATCTCCTGCTTTCAGTTTTGTATTAGCAAACTGAGAAAAAAGACCATTTTTTACAGCCTTTACAGCAATTCTTAATTCGCCGCTATCAGGTGCAGAGCAAATAGAATAAGCACGTCTAATTTCTTGGTTATCAAGAGTTAATTTTAAGTTGATATATTGACCAGCTATAAATTTATAGTCAGATTTTAGTTCTTCAGGAACATTAAAAAGAATAGAAACAGCATCTGCAGTTTCTCTTTTAACCTCTTTAATAATAAGTTTTAAGAATGAAGGCATGATAGAATTTTTATGCAAAAGTAGCAAACCACTATTAAAATTTTAGCACGAAATTATTTTTTTTAACTTTTTTTGTAACGTTTTCCTACATTTGGTCTCTTACTACAAAAATACTAAACCATAAACCATGATTAAGAAGTTTATTTATCTCGAATGGAAAGCTTTTATTAGATCGGCATCTTTCGGTAAAAATCTGACAATGAAAATTATAATAGGTTTTTTAATGATCTATTTTTCATTAATTTTTATTAGTATGGGAGTTGGAGCATTTTATTTGCTCAAAGAAATGAAATTGGAACCATTGGTAACCGTAAACAAATTTCTGATTTACTATTTTTTATCCGATTTAGTAATTAGGTTGCTATTGCAGTCAATTCCAGTTCTGAATATTAAGCCATTATTGGTTCTTCCTTTAAAAAAAACAACGATAGTTCATTTTTCTTTAGGCAAAACGATTTTATCTTTCTTTAACTGGATACATGCATTATTTTTTATTCCGTTTACAGTTGTCTTAATTTTAAACGGATACGATGTTGTTCAAATTATTTTTTGGCATTTGGGAGTAATGTCAATAATCTACATCAACAATTTTCTAAATATTATTTTAAGCAATATTGACAAACTATTTACTTTGTTTTTGGTACTTATTGTGGCTTTAGGATTGGCGCAGTATTATCAATTATTTAATATTACCTTATTTACGACTCCATTTTTTCAAAGTTTTTACGACATAGACGGCCTATTTTTGATTCCTGTCCTAGTATTAATTGTATTGCATATTTTTACTTTTAAATACTTCGAAAGAAATTTATATCTTGATGCTGGGCTTTCTGTAAAACAAGATGAAGCTTCTACAGAAAATCTTTCTTGGCTAAATCAGTTTGGGACTTTAGGGACTTTTCTTAAAAACGATATCAAACTCATTAAAAGAAATAAAAGATCCAAAACCACTATTGTAATGAGCGTGATATTTTTATTCTATGGATTGATTTTTTTTGGAAATACACACCAGCCACAGGCCATGCAAATCTTTGCAGGAATATTTGTTTCAGGAGGATTTCTGTTTGTTTTTGGGCAATTTGTTCCAAGCTGGGATAGTTCGTATTATCAATTAATGATGACACAAAATGTTCCGTATAGAGGTTATATTACAGCCAAATGGTGGCTTATTGTTATTGCAACTTTTATCTCGACTATACTGGCTTCTTTTTATCTCCTTTTTGGATGGGAATCTTACTTAACTATTATAATTGGAGCAATCTATAATATTGGTGTAAACTCACATTTAGTACTTTTAGGAGGTGCATTTACAAAAACGCCTATTGATTTAAGTAGTGTTGGCGGTGCTTTTGGAGATAAAAAAGCATTTAACGTAAATGCAATGCTCCTTTCGCTTCCTAAAGTTTTTTTACCATTGCTATTATATTGGCTTGGATTACATTATGGAAATAAGACTGTAGCATTGAGCTTGGTTGCAGGAGCTGGTATCTTGGGTTTTATACTTAAAGAAAAAGTATTTTCAATAATCGAAAAGAGATATAAAATAGAAAAGTACAGTACAATAAGTGCTTATAAACAAAAGGGTTAATTAGATAATTTACCAATTAGAAAATGAGATAATTATCTCTATTTTAAATCTAAAATCTGAAATCAACAATCTAAAAATTATTATGATACAAGTAAATCAGCTTTCAAAAATATATAACGGAACAACAGTTTTAAACATTAGCAATTTAGAAATTCCTAAAGGACAAAGTTTTGGTTTGGTAGGAAATAATGGAGCAGGAAAAACAACTTTCTTCAGCTTACTTCTAGATCTTATTCAGCCTTCTACTGGATATATAAAAAGTAATGATATTCAAGTGAATACAAGTGAAAACTGGAAATCGTTTACAGGTTCTTTTTTAGATGAAAATTTCCTTATTGGCTATTTAACGCCAGAAGAATATTTCTATTTTATTGGAGATTTAAGAAATCAGAACAAAGCAGATATTGATGCATTGTTGGTGAAACATGAAGAGTTTTTTAACGGTGAAATTTTAAAGAACAAAAAATATCTTCGTGATTTGTCTAAAGGAAATCAGAAAAAAGTAGGAATCATTGCAACGCTTATCGGAAACCCAGAAGTTGTAATTTTAGACGAGCCGTTTGCAAATTTGGATCCAACAACAGTTAGCCGATTAAAAAAAATAATTAGAGAATTAGCCGATAATCCGAATGTAACAGTTTTGGTTTCAAGCCATGATTTACAGCACACTGTAGAGGTTTGCGATAGAATTGTTGCCCTTAATAAAGGCGAGATAGTCAAAGACATTCAGACCTCAAAAGAGACCTTACAAGAATTAGAATTATTTTTTGCTGTGTAAGAATTTCTATATTTCAAAAAGAAGCGTATTTTTACAAGTGATTATACTAAAATTGGTTTTTAGTAGTTATGTGTTTTAAACTCTTTTCTATTGAAAAAGAATACTCTCAAATATAGTTTTATTCTCGTTTTTTTATTTTTTTTGATAGCTTGTTCTACCAAAAAAAACACCTTTTTGGCTCGAAGTTCTCACTCGATTGGGACAAAATATAACATCCTTTATAACGGCGGAATTGGCCTTGATAAAGGTTTAAAGTCTATTCAGGCCAATAACGAAGATAATTTTTGGAAACAGCTGCCAATAGAAAAAATGCAGTTTGATGAAAATTTTTCTGAAGGTGAAAAGGCAAAAAATCCTGATTTTGAAAAGGCTGAAACTAAAGCTACAAAAGCCATTCAAAAACACTCCATGAATATTGGCGGGAGGGAAAGAAACTGGCAGATGGATGAAGCGTACCTTATGCTTGGAAAAGCTAGATATTATGATCAGCGTTTTATTCCGGCAATTGAAGCATTCAATTATATTTTATACAAATATCCAGAAAGCAATAATATTTATACCGCAAAAATCTGGCGAGAAAAAACCAATATGCGTTTAGGCAACGATGCAATCGCGCTTAAGAATATTAAAATTTTACTTAAAAAAACAGATTTAGACAAACAGACTTATGCAGATGCCAATGCTCTTTTGGCGGAAGCTTTTTTAAATCTGGAGCAAAAAGACAGTGCTGTATCTAGACTTAGGGTTGCAGAACAATTTACAAAAAGTAACGAAGAACGAGCAAGATATCGTTTTATTCTTGGCCAAATGTATCAGGCAGAAGGAAAACGTGACAGCGCGATTTATTTCTACGACGCCGTTATTGATTTAAACAGAAAGGCAGATCGTAAGTATATGATGCATGCTTACGCAAAAAAAGCACAGATGTTTGATTATGAAAATGGTAATCAGGATTTGTTTATTGAAGCTTATAATAAGCTGGTAGAAAATCGAGAAAACCGTCCTTACTATGATATCTTATTTTATGAAATGGGAGTTTTCTTTGATAAAAATAAAGATCAGGAAAACGCACTTTTATTTTACAATAAATCATTAGGCAGAAAATCAAAAGATCCATATTTAATGGCTTCTGCATATAGAAATATTGGAAATATGTATTTTAAAAATACAGATTACTCAATGGCAGCCAAGTATTATGACAGTACTTTGGTAAAACTGGATCCAAAAACCAGGGAATTCGCTTATATAGAAAAAAACAGAAAAAATCTTGATGATGTAATTAAATACGAAGCGATTGCAAAACGTAATGATAGTATTATTAAGGTATACAATTTACCGCCGAACGAAAAGAAAGATTATTTTGAAAACTATATAGCTGAACTTAAAAAGAAAGATGAAGCAAAACGCCTTTTAGAAGAAAAAGAAAAAGAGCGATTAGCCAATATTGATCGAAATTCCCAAGCAGAGTTTTCAGGAAACGGAGCCGTTAATCCTAATTCTTTAGGTAAACCAGTAGAACCAGAAGGAAATGGCATGCCTCCAGGCAGTAACGATAATGCAAGTACATTTTACTTTTATAACCCAACAACGGTTGCTTACGGAAAACTACAATTTAGAAAAATGTGGGGAAGCAGAACATTGGGCGGAAATTGGAGATTGGCAGGAGTTCGATCTGCAAACGATGCAGCTTTGAATGATACTATTAATACTAAAGAAGTTGCCAACGCACTGAAAGATACCATTGTTCCTGAAAAATATACTGTAGCCTATTATGTAGAACAACTTCCAACTTCGCAAGCGGCTATGGATAGTATTGGTAAAGAACGTAATTTTTCATACTATCAATTAGGACTTATATATAAGGAGAAGTTTAAAGAATATAATCTGGCTAGTGATAAATTAGAACAGTTACTTAAAAATAATCCAGAAGAAAAACTGGTGCTGCCTTCTATGTATAATTTGTACAAAATTTATCAAATTACAAATCCAGCAAGAGCAGAAGCTATTAAGTCAGAGATTTCTTCGAAATATCCAGATTCGAGATATGCCCATATTTTAAATAATAAAGAAGAAGATCCAAATTCAAGTCCCGACAAAGAATATCAAAAATGGTATAAACTTTTTGAGCAGGAAAAATTCGATGAAGTCTTAGCCAATATTGACAATTTGATCAACCAATATTCGGGGGATGATATTGTATCGAAATACGAATTGCTAAAAGCTAATACTTTAGGAAAAGTAAATGGATTGGAAGCATATAAGAAAGGACTTGAAAACGTAGCAGATAATTACCCTAATAGTGAAGAAGGTAGAAATGCTAGAGAAATTCTAGAAAAGCAAGTTCCTGTTTTAGAGAAGCTTAGTTTTACAACAACCGACACTAAAAACTGGAAAATATTGTATCGTATTTCTAACAGCGATACAAAAGCAGTTAAAAGAATTGAAGAAGCAATAAGAGTATTTTTATTAGTAGAAAATTACGAAAGATTGACAACATCTTTGGATAAATACAATAAAACAGAAAGTTTTGTAGTTATTCATGGTTTAAAATCTGAGGCTTACGCAAATGATATTGCTGGAGTTTTCAGAGAAGATAAGAAATATAAAATTCCAGATCAAGCAATAATAATATCAAATGATAATTACAAAATCGTCCAAATCAAAAAGAATTTAGACGCATATTTGACCCCCAAAACCCCTTAAAAATCTTAACCGCCATGTTTGAAAAAGTAAAGAAAAATGGAACTGAACAATTAGGAAGAACAAATAGAATTGTAGAAGGAACATCAATAGTAGGAGACATAGTCTCGAAAGCCGATTTTAGATTAGACGGCGAATTGATTGGAAACTTTACTTCACAAGGTAAAATCGTGATTGGGGCCAAAGGAGCTGTTAAAGGAGAAATAATTTGTAACAATGCTGATATAGAAGGAGAATTTCATGGTAAAATAAAAGTTCTTGAAACTCTTAATATTAAATCTACTGCCCAAATACACGGAGAAGTGGCAGTAGGAAAACTTTCGATAGAACCAGGAGCTGACTTCACAGCAACCTGTACAATGCTTGCCCATTCAAATCCTGTAATCATGCTAGAAGATGGAAAAGGAGCCGAACAATAATAGGAGAAATAAATGGCTGGCATTTATTAACATTCCCTTTCAAATGGGAGTAATCATTTTTGTATTCTCCTATTTCGGAACTTGGCTCGATGAGAAACATCCAAGTCCAAAAGTTTATTACAACACTATTTTTGTGCTGGTGGGTGTTGGAGTTGCATTGTATAATGTAATCCGACAAGTAAATGATATCAATAAAACAAAGTAGTTTGCAAATAAAAATCGCTTGAGATAAAAATTGCATCTTTGCACTAAAATTATTTCAAATGCTTTCAAAAAATTACAAACCACTTTTTTACTTATTATGTCTTGCTTTAGGAACTTATATTATCCATAAAGCTGTTTTTTTATTTAGTGAAATTAATACGCAGCATTTTCATTACAGTTTAGAATTGCTGTATTTATCTTTCTTTGCGATCTCATCTTTATTATACTTTATATTGTTAATAGTAAAAAAGAAAAATTTTGAAATCGTCGGAATGACGTTTCTTTTCGGAACTTTTACACAAATGTTATTAGCCTATTTAGTTTTGCAGCCAATTTTAAAAAATCAAATTGGAGAAACCAATGTTGAAAAAGTCAGTTTTTTTATAACATTTGTGCTGTTTTTGTTATTTCAGACGCTTTTAACTATCCGATTATTAAATGAAAAGCCTTAAAATAACAATTCTTTAAAACAAGGTTTAAAAATAATTTTTCATATCCTTTTGAATATTAATAAAAAATGTACCTTTGCACCAAATTTTAGAAACGTAAAAAAATAAGATTTTCCAAGATATGGTGATTTCAAACAAACCACTCAGCTTTATTCTTGCTGCTTTTGTAGCTTCTCTACCGATTATGGGTTTTGCAAATCCAGAGAATGACTCGACGCATGTACAAACTGAAACTGCTCATGAAGAGAAAGTAGTTTCACATAATGCTCACGAAGAAGGAGAGCATGTTGCTCTTGATCCAAAGGCAAAAGTGGATGCATTTATTGATCACCACTTACAAGATTCTCATGACTTTGTTTTCTTCCAAGATGAGAAAGAAAACAAACACTACGGTTTTCCATTACCAGTTATTTTAATTGATGGTGGTTTAAAAGTTTTCTCTTCTTCAAAATTCCACTTCGGAGAAACAGTTGCAGAAGTTGACGGAAACTTCTACAAATTAGTTCACGGTAAAATTTACAAAACAGATGCAGCCGGAACAATTACTTTTAATGAGCACGGTCATCCAGAAAATGAAAAACCATTAGATTTTTCAATTACTAAAAATGTTGTTTCAATGCTTTTCGTATCAGTATTATTATTATTAATGTTTACTGGATTAGCAAAATCATATAAAAAAGGACCAATCCCAACAGGATTTGGTAGAGTTTTAGAACCATTAGTAATTTTCATCAGAGACGAAATTGCTGTTCCAAATATTGGAGAGAAAAAATACCGTAAATATATGGGTTACCTATTAACTGTATTTTTCTTTGTTTGGATCTTAAACTTATTAGGAATGACTCCGCTAGGAATCAACGTAACAGGAAACATTGCTATTACAGTTTGTTTAGCAGCCTTTACATTTATTATTACTCAATTTAGTGCAAACAAAGATTATTGGGGACACATCTTCTGGATGCCAGGAGTACCAGTTCCAATGAAAATTATCTTAGCTCCAATTGAGATTTTAGGAACATTAACAAAACCATTCGCATTATTAATTCGTTTGTACGCAAATATTACTGCAGGTCACGTAGTAATTATGAGTTTGATTGCAATGATTTTTGTTGGAAAGAATTTAGCAGCAGATTTGCCAATCTCATTAGGATTGACATTGTTTATCTCTGTTATTGAAATTCTAGTTGCATTTTTACAAGCGTTTATCTTCACAATGTTATCATCATTGTTTATTGGTATGGCTGTTCAGGATCATGATCACGCTCACCACCATGAAGACGAAACAGCGATTATTTAATTTTAGAAGTTTAATTTTATATATATAAATACTTATGGGAACAATTCCAACTTTAGTAGGTGCTGGTTTAGTAGTAATCGGTGCAGGTTTAGGTTTAGGTAAAATCGGTGGATCTGCTATGGACGCTATTGCTCGTCAGCCAGAAGCTGCTGGTAAAATCCAAACTGCGATGATCATTATCGCTGCTTTATTAGAAGGTTTAGCATTCGCTGCTTTAATCTTAGGAAAATAATAAAGAAAAAAATAACAGCATCTTTAACGGTTGGTTAAAGATGTTGTTACTTTAAAAACAGAAATTAAATATTTAATATAGTTATATAAAATGGATAAGTTAATTAACGATTTTTCATTCGGATTATTCTTCTGGCAAGCTTTAATCTTGGTAATATTAATTTTACTTTTGGTAAAATTTGCTTGGAAACCAATTATGGAGTCTATTACTGCAAGAGAAGAAGGTATTAAAAATGCATTACTTTCTGCTGAAAATGCAAAGAGAGAAATGGAAAATTTACAAGCTGACAATCAAAGAATTTTGAATGAAGCTCGTGCTGAACGTGACGCGATGTTGAAAGAAGCTCGCGAAATGAAAGAGAAAATGATTGCTGATTCTAAAAACGAAGCTCAAGAAGCTGGTCAAAAAATGATTGATCAAGCAAAAGCTGCTATCGAAAGTGAAAAGAATGCTGCAATGGCAGAATTGAAATCTCAAGTTTCAACTCTATCTTTGAGTATTGCTGAAAAATTATTGAAAGAAGAATTATCTAACAAAGAATCTCAAACTAAATTGGTAGAGAAATTGTTAGGTGACGTAAAGTTAAACTAAGATTATGGCAAGTACAAGAGCAGCAATTCGTTATGCAAAAGCAATTCTAGACTTAGCAAACTCTAAAGGTGTTGCCGAAGTTGTCAATAACGATATGAAATCAATTGCACATGCAATTGGGACTAATGAAGAATTGAGTACATTTATTCAAAACCCAACAACAAAAGTTGAAGTTAAAGAAGGTGCTCTTTTAGAAGTTTTTGCAGATGCAAATGGAGTAACAAAAGGATTATTCCGTTTATTATTCGAAAACAAAAGATTTGAAATTCTAGATGCAATTGCACTAGAATACAATAAGTTATTTGATGAAAATAATGGTGTTGAAGTAGCGAAAGTTACAACAGCGATTCCAATGGATGCGGCTTTAGAAGCTAAAGTTTTAGCAAAAGTTGCAACTTTATCAGATAAAAAAATTACAATTGAAAATATAGTAGATCCTTCAATCATTGGTGGATTTATTCTGAGAATAGGAGATAATCAATACAACGCTTCTGTTGCAAACAGATTACAAGTATTAAAAAGAGAGTTAAGTAATTAGTTTTTATAACACAAAAAGTGTCTAAATTATAAATTAAGATGGCGGAAATCAAACCTGCTGAAATTTCAGCAATATTAAGAAAGCAAGTAGAAGGTTTTGAATCTGGTGCTACGCTAGAGGAAGTAGGAACAGTACTTCAAGTTGGAGACGGTATTGCTCGTGTTTACGGGCTGTCTAATGTACAATATGGAGAGTTAGTGGAATTTGATAACGGTATGGAAGGTATCGTATTGAATCTTGAAGAGGATAATGTTGGGGTTGTATTGTTAGGACCATCAACTGGACTTAAAGAAGGATCTACTGCAAAAAGAACTCAACGTATTGCTTCTCTTAAAGTAGGTGAGCAAATGGTAGGACGTGTTGTTAACACGCTTGGTTTTCCAATTGATGGAAAAGGACCAATCGGTGGAGACTTATATGAAATGCCATTGGAAAGAAAAGCACCTGGTGTTATCTTCCGTCAGCCAGTAACTGAGCCATTACAAACAGGAGTAAAAGCAGTTGATGCTATGATCCCAGTTGGTCGTGGACAGCGTGAGCTTGTAATCGGTGACCGTCAAACAGGAAAATCTACTGTTTGTATCGATACAATCTTAAATCAAAAAGAATTTTACGATGCAGGAAAACCTGTATTCTGTATATATGTTGCAATTGGACAAAAAGCTTCAACTGTAGCAGGAATCGCAAAAATGTTAGAAGAAAAAGGAGCAATGGCTTATACAGTTATCGTTGCTGCTAATGCTTCTGACCCAGCTCCAATGCAAGTTTATGCTCCATTCGCTGGTGCAGCAATTGGAGAGTACTTCAGAGATTCTGGTCGTCCAGCTCTTATTGTTTATGATGACTTGTCTAAACAAGCTGTTGCTTACCGTGAGGTTTCTCTTTTATTAAGAAGACCACCGGGACGTGAGGCTTACCCTGGAGACGTTTTCTACTTACACTCTCGTTTATTAGAGCGTGCTTGTAAAGTAATCGCTGATGATGGTATCGCTAAAAACATGAACGATTTACCAGATTCTATCAAATCTATCGTAAAAGGTGGTGGTTCTTTAACTGCTTTACCAATTATCGAAACTCAAGCTGGTGACGTTTCTGCATATATCCCAACAAACGTAATCTCTATTACAGATGGTCAGATTTTCCTTGATGGAGATTTGTTCAACTCTGGGGTTCGTCCTGCTATTAACGTAGGTATCTCTGTATCTCGTGTTGGAGGTAATGCTCAAATTAAATCAATGAAAAAAGTTTCTGGAACTTTAAAATTAGACCAAGCTCAATTCCGTGAATTAGAAGCTTTCGCTAAATTTGGTTCTGACTTGGATTCTGTTACTTTAAACGTAATTGAAAAAGGAAAAAGAAACGTTGAAATCTTGAAACAAGGTTTAAATGATCCTTATCCTGTTGAAAACCAAGTTGCAATTATTTACGCTGGATCTAAAAACTTATTAAGAAACGTTCCTGTAAATAAAGTAAAAGAATTTGAAGCTGATTTTATCGCTTACTTAAATAGTAAACATAAAGATACGCTTAACGCGTTGAAAGCTGGTAAATTAGATGATGCTATTACAGACGTTATCGAAAAAGCAGCAAAAGAAATTTCAGCAAAATATAACTAATTAGATAATTGGTAAATTAGATAATTAGAAAATGTTTCATCATTATTCTAATTATCTAATTTTAAAATTGTCACATTTTCTAATTAATAGATGGCAAATTTAAAGGAAATCCGTAATAGAATTACTTCCGTTTCATCGACGATGCAGATTACATCGGCTATGAAAATGGTTTCTGCTGCAAAGCTGAAGAAAGCACAAGATGCAATCACTGCAATGCGTCCTTATGCCGAGAAATTAACGGAGTTATTGCAAGATCTTTCGGCTACACTTGAAGGTGAAGTAGGAGGAGATTACACTACACAACGTGAAGTAAAGAAAGTATTGTTAGTAGCTATAACTTCAAATAGAGGTTTATGTGGTGCTTTCAATTCAAATATTATTAAAGAGATTAAAAACCGTACTGATTTTTATGCTGGAAAGCAAGTTGATGTTTTTGCTATTGGTAAAAAAGGAAACGACGCTTTAAGCAAAACTCATAAAGTTCACGGTCATCATAATGCAATTTTTGATCATTTGACTTTTGAAAATGTTGCTGGAATTGCTGATGATTTGACGCAAAAGTTTTTAACTGGAGAATACGATAGAATTGAGTTAGTTTACAATCAGTTTAAAAATGCTGCAACTCAAATTGTTCAAGTAGAACAGTTTTTACCGTTAGCTCCTATTAGTACTGGTGTAGCAGCTTCTTCTGGAGATTACATTTTTGAACCAGGAAAAGAAGAAATTGTGTTGACTTTAATACCTAAGTCTTTAAAAACACAATTGTATAAAGGAATCCGTGATTCATTTGCTTCTGAGCATGGAGCACGTATGACTGCAATGCACAAAGCAACAGATAACGCAACTGAATTAAGAAACCAATTGAAATTAACTTATAACAAAGCTCGTCAGGCTGCGATTACAAGTGAGATTTTGGAAATTGTTGGTGGAGCAGAAGCTTTAAATGGATAATCGTAATTCCATTACTATATAAAAGAAGAGCCAGCTAACGCTGGCTTTTCTTTTTATTGGAAGTTTTATTCTTTTTTAAAAATAACTTTTATAAAATGGTGATTCTCAAATTACAGTTAAATTGAGAATCACTACCATTTTATAAAAATAGACAGATAACTCTGCGTGCTTTGTCTTTCATGGGAACAAACTAGCTTTATTAATCCCAATGCTCTGTTTTTTTAAGGGTTACAATACAGCAGAATCAATCCCTTGTGCTTTGTCTTTTATGGGAACAAACAAGCTTTATTAGTCCCAGTGCTCTGTTTTTATTAGGGTTACTACAGCTGAATCAATCCCTTATGCTTTGTCTTTTATGGGAACAAACAAGCTTTATTAGTCCCAGTGCTTTCTTTTTTTGAAGGGTTGTATATAGCTTTCCCAATCCCTTTGAAACAAATTTAAAAAAAGACTGTTAAAAAAATGTTACATAATTTTCATGTGTATTTTATATATTTCACATGTTATGTTAAAAAATCGTATAATTATCTGTAGGTAAGTAATTTAGTGAAACATTACTGCTGTTTCTGTAGTTTTGCCCAGACATTCCTCAGTTTTAGTCTGTCATCAAGAAGTTGTTAAAGCAAGTGTTTATGTTTAAAACGTATAAAATCTGAATTTATTTTGCGTAGTTATAATTAACGACCGTTAAATTAGTTAAATACATATGGAAGATATGAATATGTAATCGATACAGATTCTTTCATGATTATATTTTGAGTATTTTTGAATTCTATTTCACTTTTAAACAATGGCTTTACATATACAAGAGCTTACAACCATTGAAGAAATGGCAGCTCAGATAAATACGATACGATTTTTATATCCAAATATATCTCTTGAAAAATATAAAGCATTTCTTTTCGAAATGCTTCCGCATAATTACATTCAGATTGCGGTATTTGAAGATGAGATTTGTCTTGGTCTGACTGGCTGTTGGTCGGCAACAAAACTTTGGACAGGTAAATATCTTGAGATTGACAATTTTGTCGTTAATCCAGAATATCGATCTAAAGGAATTGGAAAATTGCTTACAGATTATGTAGAGAAAAAGGCAATACAACTAAATTGCAGCAGCATTGTTTTGGATGCGTTTACAGGAAATTTTGGAGCGCATCGATTTTATTATAATCAAGGTTATGCTCCAAAGGGATTTCATTTTGTCAAAATTTTAGATGAAAAGAAATTAACGGTTTAAAAACAATTAGAAGTTTTTTTTATTGCAACAACAAAATCTCCATTAAACAAAAGAAATGGTTATTTTTGTCTTACAAACATTATTAGAATTATATTTTGGGATTATATAAAAATCTATTCAAGCAAACTGCAATTTACGGACTGGCAACAGTTTTACCGAGAATGCTAAGTTTTTTATTAGTGAGATTATATACAGGAATTTTGCCTACAGCTGAGTATGGTGAAGTTTCAATCGTATTGTCTTGGATGGTTTTCTTTAACGTGGTTCTTTCTTACGGAATGGAGACTGCTTTTTTTAGATTTTACAGTGCCGAAGAGGATAAGAAAAATGTAATCGCAACTTCTACCATTTCTATATTTTGGACTTCAATACTTTTTCTTTTCGCTGGATTAATTTTTAGGAATACACTAGCGAATCTAGCAGAAGTAGATGTTCAATACATTACTTACACAGTATGGATTTTAGTTTTAGATGCACTGGTTTTAATACCATTTTCTAAACTTAGAGCCAATCAGAGGCCTATGGTTTATGCGGCAATTAAGATTGGAAACGTAGTGATAAACTTATTGCTGAATATATTTTTCCTGATGTATCTTCCAAAATTGGCAGAAGCAAATCCAAATTCTATTTGGGATAATTTATATGTTCAAAACTTCCAGATTGCTTATATTTTCATCGCAAACCTTTTGGCAAGTTTGGCAACCTTTATTGTACTTTCTCCAAACTACCTTTCGCTTGGACGAAAATTCGATCCTGTACTTTGGAAGAAAATGATGAAATACGGACTTCCTATTTTGGTAGCTGGATTGGCTTTTGCCGTAAATGAACATTTTGATAAAATTCTATTAGGATATTTGCTTCCAGAAAATTTAGCAAAATCTGAAGTTGGAGCTTATTCTGCTTGTTATAAATTAGGATTGTTTATGGTTCTTTTTGCAACAGCTTTTAGATTAGGAATTGAGCCATTCTTTTTTAGTCATGCAAAAAATGAAAACGCACCGCAGACTTATGCTGTTATTACCAAATATTTCGTGATTTTAGGATCGTTGATTTTATTAGGTGTAATTGTTTTTGCAGATGTTTTAAAATACCTATTATTAGACAACAAATCGTATTGGGAAGCTATGAAAGTTGTGCCATTAATTATTTTGGCAAATTTCTTTTTAGGAATTTACAACAACTTATCAGTCTGGTATAAACTTACTGACAAAACAAAAATTGGGGCTTACATTTCTATTGTTGGTGCAATTGTAACCTTGATTTTAAATTATCTTTTAATTCCGAAGTACAGCTATTATGGTTCTGCAATTGCAACCATTTCTGCTTACGGTAGCATGATGCTTATTTCTTATGTTTTAGGAAATAAGTACTATCCGATTCCTTATGACATGAACAAGATTGGTGCTTATTTAGGCGTTTCCATAGTATTTTCAATTATTTCATTTTACGGATTTAGGGAAAAATATTATGTTGGAATTCCGCTTCTTTTAATCTTTATGTATATGGTTTATCATTTTGAAAAAGATACTATAAAAGGAATAATGAGGAGAAAATAAGACGTTTTAAGAAAATTTATATTTAAAAATGAAAATTCAAATTATCAATAAATCACAGCACGATTTACCAAACTACGAAACAATTGCTTCTGCAGGAATGGATCTGCGTGCCAATATTATAGAACCAATTACGTTAAAGCCTTTAGAAAGAACAATTGTAAAAACAGGACTTTTTATTGAATTGCCAATTGGTTACGAAGCGCAAGTAAGACCAAGAAGTGGTCTGGCCGCTAAAAAAGGAGTAACAGTTTTGAATTCGCCAGGAACTGTTGATGCAGATTACAGAGGAGAAATCGGAGTAATTTTAGTAAATTTATCTAATGACGATTTTATAATCGAAAATGGAGAGCGAATTGCACAGCTGATTATTGCAAAACACGAAAGAGCTGAATGGATTGAAGTTGAAACACTTACTGAAACATCAAGAGGTGAAGGAGGCTTTGGAAGCACTGGAGTAAAATAATAGAAAAACAAAGACCAAACCCTATGAAGATTTTAAATCTTCTCATAAAATCAAATTAAAGAATGAAAATAATTGTGCCAATGGCAGGCCGCGGATCAAGATTAAGGCCTCATACATTAACTGTTCCGAAACCGTTAATTCCAGTTGCCGGAAAATCGATTGTACACCGTTTAGTTGAAGATATTGCCAAAATATTAAAAGAACCAATTGAAGAAGTTGCCTTTATTTTAGGAGACGAAGCGTTCTTTGGAGATGATGTTGTAGCAAGTTTAGAAGAATTGGCTAAAGGATTAGGAGCTAAAGCTTCAATCTATCGTCAAGATCAGCCTTTAGGAACTGGACACGCTATAATGTGTGCGAAAGATTCTCTTTCTGGACCTGCTGTAATTGCTTACGCAGATACTTTAATTAGAGCAGATTTCGAATTAGATCCAGAAGCAGATGCTGTAATTTGGGTGAAACAAGTAGAGCAGCCAGAAGCTTTTGGTGTGGTAAAACTGAACCAGAATAATGAAATTATAGAGTTGGTTGAGAAACCTAAAGAGTTTGTTAGTGACTTAGCTGTTATCGGAATTTATTACTTTAAAGAAGTTGGAATTTTAAGAAATGAACTTCAAAATGTTTTAGATAATAATATTCAGAATGGCGGAGAATACCAGATTAATGATGGTATCAAAGCGATGATGGCAAACGGAAAAGTTTTCAAAACTGGAAGTGTAGACGAGTGGATGGATTGCGGTAACAAAGATGTTACGGTTGAAACCAATACAAGAATGCTTGGTTTTCTTCATAATGATGGAGAACATTTAGTAGATTATGGTGTGACGTTAGAAAATTCAACTATTATTCCTCCTTGCTATATTGGACAAAATGTGGTTTTGAAAAATACGACAATCGGACCAAACGTTTCTCTTGGAAATGGATGCCACGTTACAGATAGTACAATCAAAAATAGTTTGATTCAGACTTATTCTCAAATTAAAAATGCTGCTTTAGATAATGCAATGATCGGAAACCATGTAAGTTACGACGGTAAATTTACCAGTATCAGCATTGGAGATTACGCTGTTTTAGAATAAAATAAAAATTAGCAAAGTTTCGTTTTGTTTAAAATGTAATTTTTAGAAATGATTAAAAAAGGAGTTTTTACAATATTGGTTTTTGCTTTATTCAGCACATCATTTTCGGTTTTTGCTCAGACAGAACCCGAAGATATTGCTATGGCAACAGACGAATATCAAAACTCATTTTATGAATCGTTAAAACAAAAAGGAATTGAAAATTATGATAAAGCGATTGTATCATTGGAGAAATGTATTAAACTTAAACCCAATGATGCAGTTGCTTATTTTGAATTAGGAAAAAACTATTTTGCGCTTAAAGAATATCAAAATGCACAGACAGCTTTTGAAAAAGCCACACAGCTTGATCCAAAAAACAAATGGTTTTGGCTTGGAATTTACGATGTAAGTTACGAGACAAAAAATTATCCTCTTGCAATTGAGATTATTCAAAAAATAATTGTTTTTGACGAAGAGTACAAAGACGATTTGATTTCGTTGTACATGATTACCAATCAGTATGACAAAGCATTAATTGCGATTAATGAAATGAACGATAAGTTCGGAAAATCGTCTGATCGCGAAATTTATAAAGCTCAGATTTTATCGCAAGGAAAATATCAGAATGCAGAAATTGATAATTTGATTGAGCAAATCAAAAAAGATCCAAAGGAAGAATCAAATTATTTGAACCTCATTCTCTTATATTCAAAGAATAATGAAAATGAGAAATCACTTGAAGTAGCAAAACAGCTGGCTAAAGAAATTCCAAATTCAGAATGGGGGCAAGTGAGTTTGTTTAAAACTTACTTGGATGCCAATCAGGCAGATAAAGCTATAAAATCGATGAATGTGATTTTAGCGAGTTCAAAAATCGATTCAAAAATCAAACATAGAACTTTGAATGAATTTTTGATTTATGTAAATAAAAATCCACAGTACTCTCCCGATTTAGAAAAAGCCATTTCTTATTTTGATAATGACAAAGATGTTGACGTTGCCAAAGAAATTGGAAAATTTTATCATAGTAAAGGACAATTTGAAAATGCCATTAAATATTATGAAAAAGATTTAAAGGCAAATTCAGATACCAATCTTGGGACCAATATGTTATTGCTGGAAGCGTATGTGCAGGCAAAACAATACGAGCCAATGACCAAAAGAGCCATGATGCTGATTGAAGTTTATCCGAGTCAGGCTCAGTTTTACTACTATGCTGGTTTAGGGAGCAATCAGCAGAAACAATTTAAAAATGCAAAAACTGTCTTAGAAATGGGTCTTGATTATGTAGTGGATGACGTAAAATTAGAATCAAATTTTAATATTCAATTAGGAGAGGCATACAATGGATTGGGAGATGCAAAGAAAAAAGAGGAATACTTTTTGAAGGCAAATGAAGTATTAAAAAAGAAAAAATAAAAAGAGAATTCAGATGAAAAAATATATATCAATACTAGTATTGTCTATTGCTGTAATTTCATGTAAATCGAAAGCAGTAGCAGTGCAAGGAAATACAAGCCAGACAATTGTAGAGAAAGAAGACAAAAAAGTAATCGAAAAACATTACGACAACAAGTTGGATTTTTCGACTTTGTACATAAAAGCGAGCGCGAGATATGCTGATGAAAAACAAAGCCAAAATGTTACTGCCGAAATTAGAATCGAAAAAGACAAACAGATTTTAATAAGCGTACGTTTCTTAGGAATTACAATGGCGAAAGCTTTAATAACACCTTCTGCAGTAAGTTATTATGAAAAAATGAATGGGACTTATTACGAAGGAGATTTTACAAGTTTAAGCAAATGGCTTGGAACAGATTTAGATTATTCTAAAGTTCAAAATTTATTGGTTGGAGAAGCTTTTGATGATTTAAGAAAAGGAAAATATACACAGACAATTGTAGATAATCTATTTAGACTTGACGAAGAAAAAGACGCCAATTTAAAAAAGACTTTTTTCTTAGATGGAGAGAAATATTTAATTCAGAAGGAAGAGATTTCGCAACCGTCTGAAAATAGAACATTACAAATCGCCTACTCAGACACTAAAAATTTTGATCAAGGAATATTACCGACAAGTATAGAAATCAATGCGGTGCAGCCAAAAGGCAAAACAAGTATTAATTTGAATTACAACAATATTTCATTTAATGAAGAACTTTCTTTTCCGTATAGTGTTCCTAGCGGTTATAAAAAAGTTACAATTAAGTAAATTTGCAAAAATAAAAACATAAACATGCCAAAATTTCTTCTAAGTCTAGTTTTAGTTTGTGCCACTACATTTGTATGGGCGCAGGATTCGCAGCAAGAAAAACTAGAGCAGCGTAAAGCTCAAATTCAGCAGGAAATCAGAGATAACGAAAAGATGTTACAGTCTGTTCGAAAAAAAGAGAAATCTGCTGTGAGTGAATATTTAATTCAGGCAAATAAAATTAAGCTAAAAGAGAAATTAATTAATACTACAGCAAAACAGGAAAAACTGATTAGTAATGATATGTATATTAATCAAGTTCAGGTAAATAAACTTAAGAAAGAACTAAAAGTCCTAAAGGAAGATTATGCTGAAATGATTTTAAAATCGTACAAAAGCCGTTCTGAGCAAAGCCGAGCGATGTTCATTTTATCTTCTGAAAGTTTTTTGCAAGCCTACAAAAGAGCACAATATTTAAAGCAATATACCACTTTTAGAAAAAATCAAGGTCTTGAAATTCAGTCAAAAACAGCACAATTAGTTGATTTTAATGCAAAACTTGACGGACAAAGACAGGTAAAAAAGAAGATAATTGCTGAAAACCAAAAAGAGAAAGTTACTCTGGAAGCAGAGAAAAAAGAGCAGCAAAAATTGGTTAATGCTCTTAAAAAAGATAAAAATAAAATTGCTGCCGATATTCGATCAAAACAAAACGAATCTAAACGTATTGACAAACAAATTGACCGTTTAATTCGTGAAGCTATTGCAGAAGCCAATAGAAAAGCGGCTGCAGAAAGAGCAAAAGCAAATCCAGGTTCTAGTGAAGCAAAAGCACCAGTTTCTTCTTCTAAAATTGCTTTGACACCAGAAGATAAAATTCTAGCTGCTGACTTTAAAGCAAATAGAGGAAGATTGCCTTGGCCAGTAGAAAAAGGATTTATTTCTCTTGGTTATGGAGATCAGCCACACCCATTGCATCCGTCAATTACAGTTCATAACTCTGGAGTTGAAATTACCACAGAAGATGGTGCAAGTGCTAGAGCGGTATTTGCGGGAGAAGTTTCTAAGGTTATTGTATTATCACCAGTAAATAAAGCAGTTGTAATTCAGCATGGAGATTACTTTACAGTATATCAAAACTTAAGTTCGGTTTCGGTAAGTCAGGGAGATAAAGTGACAACTAAACAGACTATCGGAAGAGTTAGAACAAGTGGAGATACAGGAAAAACTATTATAAAATTCTTGATTCTTCAAAACACATCAAACAATAATCCGGAAGGATGGTTGCAAAGCAGATAAAAATTTAAGGGAGCATTAGCTCCCTTTTTTTAATCATATTGTTCTAAGAAGTACCTCACAACATCTGTTGTGGTTACAATTCCTTTAAGTTCTCCATTGTCAACAACAGGAAGAGCATGAAAATCTTCTTTCACAAAAATTTCTGCTAAGTCCCTGATTATGGTATCAGACGAAACTGTTTTTGGCTTCGAAGTCATTACCTGAGGAACAGTCAGCATTTCTAGTATAGCTTCATCTGCATTGTCCTGACCTTCAAACAAAGCTCCGAAAGTCAATCGGTTAATATCTGTTCGACTGATAATTCCAATTACTTCTTTGCCTCTTACAATCGGAATGTGGCGAATCGTATTTGCTTTTAATTTTTCGACCACTGTTTTAAGATCATCTTTTTCGTTTGCAGTCACTACGGTTTTAGTCATAATATGACTAATTGGTTCTCTTTTTTTCATGATAGATTAGTTTTATATTTATATCAAATATGTAGAATAATTCTCTCAAACGCTATGATCTTTATCAGCTTTTAAAACAATTAAAAGAACATGTAATACGACTAAATTTTAGTATTTTTGCAGTATGGAAACAAATAGACAGAAAAAAATAGGCGGTGTTATTCAGAAAGATCTGGTTGACATCTTGCAAGGTGAAGTGAGAAAAAATGGAATTACAAACTTGGTAATTTCTGTATCCAAAGTAAGTGTCACTACAGATTTGTCTGTGGCAACAGTTTATCTAAGTATTTTTCCCCAAGAAAAAGCCAAAGAAACATTAGAAGCAATTAAAACCAATACTACATTAATCAAGCATGATTTATCGCAGCGTGTTCGTTTGCAATTGCGCCGTGTTCCGAATTTAGTATTCTTCATAGACGACTCATTAGATTATATCGAGAAAATCGACAATGCACTTGCAGGAAAAGAAAACCCAATTGAAAACAGAGATCTTTTAGAAAAAAGAAGAAAATCATAATTTGAATTTCCCCTTATACATAGCCAAACGTTATATTTTTAGCAGCAGTAAAAACAATGCTATCAATATCATCAATCGTATTGCCAGCATGGGAATCATTGTTGGAACGATGGCTTTGTTTGTGGTTTTGTCTGTTTTTAGCGGATTAAAAGTTTTTAGTCTTTCGTTTACAAACGAAATTGATCCGGATTTAAAATTGACAGGTACCTATGGAAAGTCTTTTTCATTTACACCTGATCAAGAAAATCAGATTAAAAAAATCAATGGTGTTGCTTCGTACACCAAAATTATAGAAGAGCGTGTGCTGTTTTTGTTCAAAGACAAACAGCAGGTTACGTATTTGAAAGGAGTTGACAGTTTATATCCAGTTGTCAACGATATCAAGAAAAAACTTTTTAATGGTCAATGGCTGAAACCAGATAGTTATCAGGTTGTAATTGGGTATGGTTTAGCTCAAAATTTTTCCATGGGGATTTTAGATTTTGAAAATCCCTTACAGGTTTTTGCTCCCAAACCAGGAAAAGGCGGAATCGAAAATCCAGATGAAGCTTTCAATAAAACCGATGTTCTACCCGTTGGAATTTACTCTATCAGCGAAGATTTAGATTCAAAATATGTATTTGCAGATTTAGGATTAGTGCAGGAATTGTTAATGTACAAGCACAATCAAATCTCAGGATTAGAATTTAAATTAAAAGAAAACGCAGACGAAGAAGCAATAAAGACACAGCTAAATTCTATTTTTAAAAATAAAATCACTTTAAAAAATAGAGCACAGTTAAATGAGTCTTTGTATAAAATGCTCAATACTGAAAACATTGCTGTTTACCTCATATTTACCCTAGTAATCATTGTAGCGCTTTTTAATCTGATTGGTGCATTGATTATGATGATTTTGGAAAAGAAAGGAAATCTTAAAACCCTTTTCAATTTAGGATCAGATATTGGTGATCTTCGAAAAATATTTCTATTACAAGGAACTTTATTAAGTGTTTTTGGAGGTTTAATTGGACTTGCTTTAGGGATAATCCTTGTTATTTTGCAGCAGAAATTTGAACTTATTATGATCACGCCTACTTTGGCTTATCCAGTTGTTTTTACAGTAGAAAATGTTCTAATCGTGATGGCTACAATAATTTCATTAGGGTTTGTTGCATCATTAATTGCAAGCAGTCGAGTAAGTAAAAAATTACTCGATTAATTTCTTCTTTAGAAATATTACTTATATTTACTGCCTTGAAAATCTACAGCGTATGATTGTTTCTGCCTAATCCTATTTTATTTTTTAGAATAATTAGGATACTTACGTTTTTACTTTTTCAGTTCAGATTTATAAATCTGAACCATTTTATCACTTATTATCCTAAAATATCATGACAGAAACATCTATAAAGGAAAGTTTTATTTCCAAAATTTTTACCACACTAAAACAAGCTTTAAAAGGCGACGAATCTTTTGATTATACTTCTGGAAGTATAAAAAAAGCTGTAATTCTATTGGCTATTCCAATGGTTTTGGAAATGATGATGGAATCGGTTTTTGCTCTGGTCGATTTATATTTCGTAGGACATTTGGAACACAGCAGTTTTGCTATTCAGACCGTTGGTTTGACCGAATCTGTGCTGACCGTAATTTATTCTCTTGCAATCGGAATGAGTATGGCCGCAACCGCAGTAGTTGCACGAAGAATTGGGGAAAAAGATCCTGTCGCTGCAGCCAAAGCTGGAATGCAAGCCATTATAATTGCATTTGCAATCAATAGCATAATGAGCATTTTGGGAATTATATACGCAAAAGATATTTTAATTTTAATGGGTTCTTCTGTAGAATCAGCCGAACATGGTTTCCGTTTTACTCAAATTATGATTGGTTCTAGTTTGTGTATTATGCTTTTGTTCTTAATAAACGGAATCTTCCGCGGTGCAGGAAATGCCGCTATTGCTATGAAAAGTCTTTGGATTGCTAATATTTGTAATATTATTTTATGTCCGATTTTAATTAATGGCTTCGGGCCAATTCCTGCTTTCGGACTAGTTGGCGCGGCTTTAGCAACCACTATCGGAAGAAGTATTGGAGTTTTGTATCAAGTCTACCATTTGTTTTTTGGAAACGGCATTTTAAAAATTAAGATTCCTTATTTTGCTCCCGATTTTAAACAAATACGAGCTTTAGTAAAAATTGCAGCGCCTGGAATTCTGCAATTTGTAATCGCTTCTTGCAGTTGGATTTTCTTAGCCCAATTAGTAGCGACAACTGGTGGCGATCACGGTTCTGCAGGATATCAAACCGCTTTGAGAATTATGATGTTTTTCATACTTCCAGCTTGGGGATTGAGTAATGCTGCAGCTACTTTGGTTGGGCAAAACTTAGGAGCGAAACAAATTGAACGCGCCGAAAAATCAGTTTATACAACTGCACGATACAATGTGATTTTCATGGCTACGATTATGATTATTACATTAGTTTTTGGACAATATATTATTTCGTTTTTCACGAATGATCAGCAAGTCAAAACCATTGCAATTGAAGCTTTACAGATTATGAGCATCGGATTTATTTTCTACGGAATCGGAATGGTTTTAATCAATACTTTCAATGGAGCAGGAGATACTTGGACACCAACAGGAATTAACTTTTTCGGATTTTGGCTATTCCAAATTCCGCTTGCTTATATATTAGCAAAGCATTTTAATATGGGGCCAACAGGAGTTTTTATTGCTATTCCAGTTGCAGAAACCGCAATTACATTAACTGGAATTGTTTTCTATAAGAGAGGAAAATGGAAGAGAGTGCAGGTTTAAAAATAATTTTGCTTCAATATTAAAACCAAACAATTTGTAAGAAAATTATATTAAATTTGTTTTTTTATATTTTGACCAAATTTAATATTTTATGATTAAAATTAATTTAGAAGATACATTTGAAGCTACTTATGTAAGCCCCAATTTTGATCAATATATTTTTGAATCTTTATTAAAGAATGATACAATAATTCAACTTAAGGTTAAGTTTACAAACATAGCAGAATCTTTATTGCCGAATGTTTATAATTTGGCATTTGGTCCATTTAATAATGTAAACGGGAAAATAAATGATTCAATAAATCTTAAACATAAGGATAGTAATAAAGTGTTTTCGACAATCATTTTGTTTTCGATAACTTTCTTAAAAAACAATCCTCATATTTCAATTGGTATTGATGGTTCAGATGATTTACGAGCAAATCTATATCATAGAATGTTTAGATATAATTATAAAAATTTGAAAGATTTTTTAGTGATTATCGGAGTAGATTGGTATGTTAGACTACTTCGAAATGGAACAATTGAATTAGATAATAATGGGTTGGCATTTTTTAAGCCAAAACCATAACCTTTTGATTTTCAAAGAAAAACGAATGATCTTTATAGATATTATATGTTTAATTTAAATCAATAATGTTTAAATTTGCTTTATGAAAGATTCTATTCAAAATAAGATTAATAAAATTCAGGAAATTGCTTTAGCATCTGCTTCTGAAAAGAGTATTATAGAATGCAGAGATTCTAAAGAATCAACTAATATTGATAATTTGACTAAATCAATTCGAAATGAAAAAGAAGCAGAATTATTCTTTTCAGAGTTAAAATCAGCTATAGATTTGGCCAAAAGAAATTCTCTAACAAACATTTAAAATAATTTTAGACTATATAAACTAAAAAAGCCCTTCAATTTTTTGAAGGGCTTTTTCAATTCCTCTGCCAGAGCTTCAAAACCTTGACACAGAATTATATTTTAAACAAACTCATAACCAGCATAAACCTCTTCAATCTCTTTCATAATAGCGAATAAATCTTCGGGAGCATCAGTCGTAACCAGTTTTTGTTTGAACTCTTTGAAAGAATGGATTCCTTTGAAATAATTGGTATAATGACGTCGCATTTCAACAATTCCTAAACGCTCGCCTTTCCATTCCATAGACCACATTAAATGATTTCTAGCGGCTTCAACACGATCAATAACCGTTGGAGCAGGTAAGTGTTCACCCGTCTTGAAATAGTGTTTGATTTCATTAAAAATCCACGGATAACCAATCGCGGCACGGCCAATCATGATCCCGTCAATTCCGTATTCGTTTTTATATTTTAATGCTTTTTCTGGGCTGTCAATATCTCCGTTTCCGAAAATAGGCATTGTAATTCTTGGATTATTTTTTACACGCGCAATATGCGACCAGTCAGAATGGCCTTTATACATTTGAGCACGAGTTCTCGCGTGAATAGTTAAAGCTTGAACACCAATATCCTGAAGTCTTTCAGCAACTTCATCAATATTAATTGAGTTATCATCCCAGCCTAAACGTGTTTTTACCGTAACAGGCAAATCAGTTCCTTTGATAACCGCTTTCGTTAAACGAACCATCAAATCAACATCTTTTAAAACTCCTGCACCTGCACCACGGCAAACTACCTTTTTTACTGGACATCCAAAATTGATATCCACTAAATCTGGTTTTACCGTTGAAACGATTTTAGATGACATTTCCATTGCTTCTTCATCACCACCAAAAATCTGAATTCCAACAGGGCGTTCGTAATCAAAAATATCCAGCTTCATGCGGCTTTTTATAGCGTCACGAATTAATCCTTCCGACGAAATAAATTCAGAATACATCATGTCAGCGCCATGCGTTTTGCATAATCTGCGAAACGGCGGATCACTAACGTCTTCCATCGGTGCGAGTAATAAAGGAAATTCGGGTAATTCTATGTTGCCAATCTTGACCATCTTCGTAATTTTTTGCAAAATTACAACATTTAGTTCAATTAAAAAGATTCTAAGCTTCTAAGATGCTAAGGTTCTGAGTTTTTTATTCTTGTTTAATTTTTTAAAAAGAAAAACTTAGAGTCTTAGATTCTCAGTATCTTAGCAACTTAGAACGAAGTTCTATAATCAAAAAATCGAATTGGTTTTCGGCTCATTGGATTAAAAACCAACGGATTCAAAACTTCTTTTGAGGCAAATTCTATTTTTGGAGTCACTCTTAATTTGGCTCTAAAATGATCTTTTATTTCTTGTAAAAATTCTGGAGTTTGATTTTTAACGGCAATTTTAATCAAGATTTCATCTGTTCCTAAATCATTGGTAGAGATTTCGATAAGGTGATTTTCGATATTATCAAAACTGCTCAAAACATCGTTCATCGCAGGCGGATAAAGCGTTGTTCCTTTATATTTGATCATTTGCTTTTTACGGCCAACAACTGGACCAACACGTAAAGTGTTTCTTCCGCAAGCACAAGGCTCATCATGAAACTGAACCATGTCGCCCGTTTTAAAACGTAATAAAGGCATAGCTTCAATTCCTAAAGTAGTAAAAGTCAGCTCTCCAGTTTCTCCATTTTTTACTGGCTGATTATTTTCGTCTAAAACTTCTACAATGATCAATTCTGGATGATGGTGTCCGCCTTTTCCGTGTTCGCATTCTGTAAAAGCAGTGCTCATTTCGGTAGAAGCATAAGTCGAAAACAACTTGATATTCCATTTATCGGTAATCTTTTTCGATAGAATATTCATTGAAAAATCCTGTTCTCTCAAAGATTCTCCAATACAAATAGCACCTTTTATGCTCGAATTATTATAATCGATTCCATGCATTTCGGCATATTCAATTAATTTCAAAAGAAAAGAGGGAACTGTAATTAAATAACTCGGATTGTATTTTAGAATAGAATCCCATTGCATTTCTGGAATTCCTGCACCAACTCGAATTACGCCAACTTTCAATTTTCTAAGACCTAAAAAATAAGCCAAACCAGCCATAAATTTTCGGTCAATTGTCGTCATCAATTGCACTACATCGCCTTCTGCAATTCCAGCGCAGGCAAACGAAATGGCTTCATTATAAGCCAATCGATCCAAGTCAGAATCGGTTAAACCAAAAGTAACGGGATCTCCTAAAGTTCCAGACGTCGAAGCATAATCTATAATTTTATGTTGCGGAACACACAAAAAATCATCATTATATTGCTGTAAATCTTCTTTGGTGGTAACAGGCAAATGCTGTAAATCTTCCAGTGTTTTAACTTTCGAAATATCAATATTCTGTCCTGCAAAAAGTCTTTTATAAAAAGGAGAATTCTCACTGATGTAAGATAAAAGTTCGGCTAATTTTTTTTCTTGAAAAATTTTAATTTCTTCTAAAGAATCTTTTTCTATTGCTGGAATCATTGTAATTTTCTTTTGACTTTTTTTAAATATTTTTCAATCTCTTCTTTTTGAGGAACTGTAGTGATTTCGTGACTCAAAGCTTTTTCAAAATTAAGCTTTGCCTGAAGAAATTCCTTTTTTTGGTAAAAGTACAATCCTGTCTTATAATATACAACCCAATAATCTGGGTTTAATGCTTGATAATGCTGAAGAAATTCTGAAGAAACAGTTTCTTTCTTATTTATAATCGAATCTATTTTGTGATCTTCGATTTTAAATTTTTTAAAATTCTCAAAGGCAGTTGTTTTTAAGAAAGGATCTTTGGCAATATTCAGATTTTCTTTTTGGAAAGATTTTATGTGATTCTGATTTCCACCAAAAATTGAATCTAAATCATAACAGACAAATTCGCCTAATTGAAACGGATTTGCCGAAACCCAGACTAATTTTTCTTTTGGTTTAAAGATAATTCCGTGATGCGCTAGCAATTGATTGAGTGCTTTTTCATTTCCATATCCTAAAGAAATGTTTTTTAAACCGTCTTTATTTCGAAGAATTTCTGATGCAATCTCAGGATTTACTTTCGGATTTTCAGACAGCAATTCCTGCATTCTTTCGTAACGATATTCAGAATGACTATTGGCAATTTGTTCCAGATTTCGTTTGTCTTCTTTGAAAGCTTCTCCTTGAAAATGATTGGAACAAATTAATTGATCGCTGTTTGGAACATCATAAACGTCCATTTTATCTGGAGAAACTTCAATTAAAATGGCTTTGTTGTCATTGGCGCTTCCAACCATAATTGATTCAGAAACAAAGACTTTTCTTTTTTTTGCAATAGCGATGGCTTCGTCAAGATTTTTGGCATGCTGTAAAATTTCGCGAGTTAAAATAGAAATCGGAGTTTTAGCACTCAACGGAATTTTAGATTTTGATGCATTTATGGTTACAGTCAATCCTTCGTAATTCATTCCAGAAACAGCGCCAATCATTCCTGGCCAAGTGACCATCATAAACGGATATCCTTCTTTTGGTTTAATAAAGGCTGCGATTTTGTTTTCCGCGAAAGCGTCATTCACATAAAAATCAAAATTTCGAGCCAAAATTAAATTTCCATCCTCCGACTTTTCGTTCCAAGCCGCAAAAGAAGAACAGCCAACCAATGCTAAATCCTGTAAAGCGTGTCCAATATCGTGTGCAGCATGTAAGTACAAACCGCGCTGATATTGCGGTGCGATATTATCAAAGTCGTTCGAAGTATATTGAGAAACGCCATAAATTTCAGTCTGATATTCGTCAGGAACATTCAGATACAATTTTCGATTGTACCATTTTAAAAACTGACGAAGCATTTTCTGCTGGAATTTTGACGGAATTAAATCGGTTATTTTCGAGAAAAAAATGCGTTGCTGTTTGTGTAAAAGTGAATCTGTCAAAGCACCAGTCGAAAGTCCGATTTCGAGCGGATCGCCTTCTACATATAATTCCCAAAGGCCTTGTTTGTTTTTTAAAAGCGAATTTTTTCCAGAGAGAAAAATACTGTCTGATATTTTTTCAACAACAGGTTTTGTCGAATTAAAAGCAGCGATATCTGGAATATGTTTTTTTGATTTTGAAGTACCGCAGGAAGTCATCAAGCTTAAAAAACCGATAAGTAAGAAATAAAAAATTCGGCTTTTCATGATTCAATTATTCAGATGCTTTTTTAATTTTTTCCAGCAAATATTCTTTTCCTACAATTTCTGAGCAGGTTATAACCGCTCCAACCGTAACTCCTAAGACACCATGCATGTTAATACTTTGGCCTGTAAGATAAAGATTTTCTACCTTAGTTTTAGTCGGAATTAAAGTTTTCATTGGATTATTAGAATCTTTAACATATCCGTACATATTTCCGCCGTTTCCGCCAATATAATCACGATAAGAAAGTGGTGTAGAGGTATGAACCGATTTAATGCAATCTTTTATCCCAGGAAACTTTTTCTCTATTTCTTCTAAAAATTGGGTTGCTTTTTTAGCTTTGAAATTCTCATAACTTTCCCCTCGATCATTTTCTTCAAAAGTGGTATTGAAAGTGTTTTCCCAAGCTTTAACATCATCATATTTCATATAAGTCAAAAACGTCATTCCGTCTGCCCATTCTTCGTCTTTTTTTGAAGGATTCATAGAAGCCATAAAAGTTTTTGGCCATGAATTTTCGTCATAATCATAGGCGGTCCAAACATCTTCGGCACTTTTAAAATGATAATAATTGTGATTGATGTATTTGAAAGTTTTGGGTCTAAAAACGATATACAGACTGAAAGCAGAAAGTACGTTTTCTAGATTTTGAATTCTATTGAAAAATGGTTTTCTGAAATTTTCCTGACCCGCCATTTTCAAAGTCGTTTTTGGTTCGATGTTCGAAATAAAATACGTTCCAGAAACTTCGGTTCCGTCTTTCATTTGTACCGAATTTACCTTTTGGTTTTCGACTTCAATTTTAGTGACTTCTTTATGTTTGAAAAACTCTCCACCATATTTTTTAAGCTGTTTTAGCAATTGTTTTGTAATCTGACTTCCACCATTTACGCAACGCCATGAACTTTCGATGTATGAATTGATTACAAGCGCATGAACGTAAAAAGGAGATTTATCTGGAATCCCGGCATAAAGAAAATTAGAACCAGCTAAAACCGCTTTCAGTTTTTCATTTTCAATAAACGAATCAATAGTTTCTTTCGCGTTAAGCGCTAAAATTTCATCGTCATATTTTCCTTCTGATTCTAGATTATAAAGCGGAAATGCTTTGCAGACCGTTTTTATTTTCTGGCAGTATTGTTCGAGATTTTCTTTTTCTTCAGGAAAGTATTTTGTCAGTTGCTGAATGAAATTTTCGAAACCCTGTGCATGCGGATATTCGGTTTTATCATCATCAAAAGAAATAATATCAAAACCATTTTCGTCCAATTTTTTCAGATTCAAATGATCCATTATTCCAATATATTTGAAATATTGATGAAGATTTTGGCCTTCGTCTAAACCTCCGATATAATGAATTCCTGTATCAAAAATGGTTTTATCTCTTACGAAAGTCTGAAGATTTCCGCCATATTGATTGTTTTTTTCGAGTACACAAACGCTGTAGCCTTCTTTTGCCAGAATAACAGCAGAAACTAATCCGCCTAAACCGCTGCCAATTATAACTACATCGTATTGTTTTTTCATCCTTTTTTCTTTAAAACTAGTAAAGCATTTTCTTCAGAAACAATTTCAAAATTCTCAAACTCACTTTTTAAACGAGAACAATTGACTAAAATTATAAAAGAAACGTTTTGAATTAATTTTTCGATTTCATCGTGATAGCTTTCGTCAGAAACTAAAAGAATATCGTAATGATTTTCAGTTGCTGAATCTAATTGATCGAGGTAAACTATTTTTCTCTTTGAAACAATATAATTCGTTTTTGCTACTAATAATTTTTCTTCATCATTTATAAAAGAAAATATTTTTCGCTGTGGTTCCTGCAAAGCCAATAAAACATCCAATTGCCCGTAATCGCTTCCTAAATGGAGTATTTTTGCTTTTGTCTGAATGTGTTTATTTAAGCTGTAATATGTTTCGAGATTCTGTTTCAAATCTTTTTTTACGCTTTGTCCAATTTCAATTTCTTTGTAATCATAACTGTTGATTAACATTGTTTTGAAATAATCTGGACCTTCAAGTTCTTGTCTAATTTTGCGATATTCTGATTTAAAAAACGAACTGATTTGCTTGGTTCTTTCGGCATAATTATTTCCGAACGATAGATCATCTGGAGCAATTCTTTCTAAAATCGTAACCGTCAATTTTCCGTGGTGAATGACAAAATCACCTTTTGGAATTAGTTCTGAAGCACCGTGAATAACAACCGGAATAATGTCAATTTTAAATTCTTCGGCAAGGAAAAAAGCACCTTTATGGAATCTTTTTATAACATTACTTTCTGAGCGTGTTCCTTCTGGGAAAACCATTAGCGAATAGCCTTGTTCTATTTTTTTTCGCAAATGTTCAACACCACCTTCAAGACCTTCAGAAACTGGGTAAAAACCTGCTTTTCTCACAACACCACCAAAAATAGGAGAGTTGTAAACCCAGTCGCTCACTAAGAAAATGATTTTCGGACTCAGCATTCCGATTGCTAAAATGTCTAAAAACGAAGAGTGATTAGCGATAATTACGGCTGGTTTCTCGAATGTTTCATTGAAATTATTAACGACTTTTTTGCGAATAAATGGGTTTGAATACAATACCGATTTCATAAATTTTGAAATCACATATCGAAAAGCTTTCATTTTTGATTTTTTGCTGAAAGGCAAAATCGGCATAATGGTGAAACTGAAAATCGACATGACGATGCCGCCCAAACCATAATAAGCAAATGAAATTACACCATGAATAAAAGTTCTTAACTGAAAAGGCGGATTTCCTTTTTTCGGGCGATTCGATAAAAACAGTTTGAATAAAATCGGATAGAAAATAAATGTAATAATCAGCGCAGCAAAAACCCCGATTAATGAAACCAGCGAAATGGAAGTAAGAGCAGGATGTTTGGCAAAAATCATTGCACCGATTCCTAAGATTGTAGTGATAACTGCTAGAATAATTGATGTTCTATAAATGGCAATTTCGTTAACGCCATTGGTATATTCTTTTTGCAAGGCACTAGTCATGAAGATACTGAAATCGACTCCGTGACCAAAAATCAAGGTGCAGACAATCATACTGAAAATATTCATTTGAATGCCAAAAATGCCCATAATTCCAGCGGTCACAATTCCCGTTAATGCAATTGGAATACAGCTTATGATTACTAATTCGATTCTTCGGAAAAAGAAAAATAGAATTAAAATTACAGCAACAAATGAATAATTTACCAGCGAATTAAAATCGGTTTTTAAAGTGCTAAAAAACGTTTCGTTCATCTGCTGACGATCAATCGCAATTATGTTTTCTTTTGCGGAAGCCGATTTTACAAAAACATCTCGTTGCTCAGGCGATACTTTTACTAAAGTTGAAATAGTATAAAAACCATTTTTTTCGGTTATGAATTCTTGTAACTGGAGCGCTTTAATTTTTAGAAATTCAGCTGCAGAAACAGGTTTGAAATTGAAATCTAAATGATCAAAAAACAGATTGTATGTTGTGGGTTTAAAGCCAAGCTTTGAACCTTCAGCAATTAATTCTGATTTTATGAATTCTTTTTTTTGTGAAGTCCAGAATGAATTCCATTTTTTAATTTTTTCAATTTGAGCTTGTTGCGAAAGAACAATTCCGCCAACTGAACTGAAATTTAAAATTTTATCCTGGTTTTTCTCCTTAGATAAATCATCAAAAAGTTTACTATTGTGCTGTAAAGCTTCTTCCATGGTTTTTCCGTAAGAAGCGACATAAATCGTTTTGGAAGTTAAACTTGTACTTTCTTCCAGCTGTTTTTCGGCAGCTTTGATTTCTTTCGGAATAAAATTCAGCTGAGATAAATCGTTATTGAAACCAACATCATTGTAAGTAAAACAGCAGATAATGGTAATGATAACACAAAGTCCGATTAAGATTTTATTATTGTGAAAAGAAAAATGAGCCATTTTATCGATCACATTCTTTTTGTGTTCTGCCGGATTTTCTTTTGGTTTATACAAATGCGGAACAATTAAAAGCGAGAAAACGCCAGTTGCCATAACGATAACAGCAGCAAAAATTCCGAGGTCATTCAGTGCATCCGATTTTACAAAAAGCAGACATAAAAAAGCAACAGCGGTTGTAGAACTACTCATGATGACAGGCATCGTAATGTCTTTGTACAACGTTTTTACATCGCTATTATGTTTGTAGTGTGTGAGAATATGGATAGAATAATCAATTGTAATTCCCAATAAAATAGAACCAATTCCTAATGAAATTGCTGAGATTTGTTCTCTTACAAAATATAAAAAGGCAACCGCAAATAGACCTCCATAAATGGTTGGCAGAAAAATAATAAGCGGAATTAAGACTTTGCGATAAAATAAAATAAGAATCAGCATTAAAGTAAACATCGCAATGGATGTCGTCAAAATAATATCTCCTTTAATCTGATTGGCATTAGCAACGGCAATTAAAGCAGAACCAAAATAACTGATAGACGTTTTTCCTTTAAATTGTGTATTTAGATTTTCCTGAATCGATTTCAGTTTTTCAGCAAAAATGGTATTTTTTTCTGTTTCGCTTGACGGAATATTTGAAGTGATAAAAAGCAGTAATTTCTTTTTATCCTTTGTCATTACAAAACCATTTTCGAGCGTAAAATCATCACCAATATTTAATTGCTGTAATTTTTTTAGAGCAATAAAAGAAATCCCAAATGGATCTTGCAGAATAAAATCTTTGGTTATAAATCCCGAAGGAGAAATAATCGATTTGTAATTTCCTTGAACGGTTGCTGCAATACTGTCTTTTTGAAGTTTCTTCTCAATAGCCAAATAATCTTTATCATCTAGAAAAAGCGGCAGATTATTGTAAACAAAATCGATAGTTTCCTGAATGTTTTCTTCATCAATTTTTCCTTGAATTCCGGTTATGTAAGGTTTACAGGATTTAGAAACGCTGTCTGAAAATATAGTTGCCATTTCTTTCAAATCCTCGGCAGAACCATTTTTATCCAAGCTAAAAATTACGGTGGTTTTATCGGCAAAGTTTAATTGTTTTAAGACTTTGGCAGTAACATCGGTTTTGTCGTTTGTTGGAATAAGTTTGGTAATGTCTTCTTCAAATTTTAATCTTGAAGCGAAAAATCCAAAAACTAGAAGCATCAAAACAGCCAAAAAAACCGAAAGAGATTTTCTTCGGTTTACAAATAAATGAATGGCGTAGAAGTATTGATGCATGATTGTTTTATAAAGTTTTTTGCCACGAATTTCACAAATTTCCACGAATTAATTTGTGTTAATTGGTGAAATTCGTGGCGAAAATAAATAGATTTTTATTCGATGCGTTTCTTGGTAAAAGCCGTTAAAAGCAAATAACTTATAAGACCAACTGATAGCGCTGAAACGGTTGCTAAAATAAGACTTCCTACGATATATTGTGTAGCATTTTTTTGAATATCGTCAAGTGTAATCGAACTGTCTAAAACTAACGGCGCATCACTGGACACGAAAACACTTCCAACTTGAAGCGAAGCATAAATAATAAACGGAATAAAAGGCGGAAAACTTACATTTGAAGTAAGATAAGCAATGACTTTGTTGAGTCTAAACAAAGCAGCAAAGGTAAAAAGTAATATAGTCTGAAATCCCCAAAAAGGTGAAAGTCCGATAAAAATACCTAGAGCAATGGCGGCTGATTTTTTAAAATTAGAATCGTTGCTTTCTAAAATATCTTCTAGAAAGAATTTTTTAAAACCTTTTTTTTTAGCTCTTCTAAAAAAATCTCTCGGCTTTATATACAGCAATGCATTGGTCACCAAAACCGTATTTAAAATACTGATTCGGGTAAAATCTTGAAACGGTCGAAAATGCGAAACCCTTTCGGCAGGATCGTATAAAACCTGAATCGGAATATTTTTCACCACAATTCCTTTCCATGCCGCACGCACGATAACTTCGATTTCAAACTCAAATTTATTGGTATAAAAACGTTTTGGAAGTAAACGTAAAGGATACAATCTAAATCCGGATTGTGTGTCGTCTAACTTGATTCCAGTTTCAAACTTGAACCAGAAATTAGAAAATTTGTTTCCAAAACTGCTTTTCTTCGGCACATTTTCCTGAGTCATATTTCGGCTTCCAATCAAAAGAGTGTTAGGCTCATCTTGAATTGCTTCCAAAAAAACAGGAATATCTGCAGCAAAATGCTGACCGTCAGAATCGATTGTAATGGCGTATTCAAAATCAAATTCCAATGCTTTTCTAAATCCGTTTCTAAGCGCCCGTCCTTTTCCTAAATTTTTAGGATGATGAATTTGAGTCAGCTGCGAATATGATTTTAAAATTTCGCTCGTAGAATCGGTTGAACCGTCATTGACAATAATGATATTTGTGGTGAAATCTAAAATAGAATCCAGTACTTTTTTCAGTGTTTTTTGGTTATTGTAAGTGGGTACAATAACGCAAAAGTTAGTCGAACTGAGTAATTCTTGCTGTGATTTCATGAGGAGTTTTTTGAGCTTACTTTACAAATTGCTTCTCTTTTTCGGAGAAACTTTTAGATTGTAAAACAAAGTCTTTAAGATAATCTTTCAAAGCCGCGCTTTGCGAAGCATAATAGGTCGTTATGAATTTTTTATCTTCTTTAATGTTTTTCTTATAGCCTGTAATACCAGGAACATCTTCCTGAACACTCAATCGGATCATTCGCATTTCAATATTGCTTGGATCACTTTTTATTGTTGCCTCAAGTAATTTTGCACCTTCTTTGAAACGATCCATTTTCTGGGTTAATTTTTTTTCAAATTTAGAATCCAATAAAATAGAAGCGGCTTTGTACGCTACCAAAATTTTATCATCATTGCTTGAAACACCTGCAAGTTTGGCTACAAACTCTTTGGCATTGCTTTCTGATTTTGCTACATCAGAATACATTTTTCGGATTGAAGCCAAATCTGGCGTTCCAGCAAAATTCACCCATAAAAGTAATGTCAGTAACAGTTTCATAATTATATTTTTTTGTACACCGTGCTCAATTTAAGAGCAGTTGTGTCGTTAAAGTAAGTCGTGTTTTTCACTTTTACTAAATCGTCTTCCGTTGTGGTAACATCCAGTTCCAATCGTAATTCTGGAGTAACTTCCGGATTAATCAGCGCCATGAATTTTACATTTGCTAAAGACTGAATCATCAGCGAACTTTTGGTAATCGATTCTGTAAGTTCTTTGATAATCTGAATCATGCAAACACCAGGCATAATAGGATTTCCAGGGAAATGCCCTTTAAAAACCTCATGTTTCTCATTGACTAAAATTGTAATCGTATATTTCGAATCAGATACTTTTTCTTCTGATAGTATTTTATAAAAATCTTGTAAAATCATATTTTTTATTTTCCAAATGAATAGGAAACCCCTAATTGAAAATTAATATTCGTGTTATAATCTCCAAATAAATAATAATTATTGGAGTCATTTTGATAATAATCGCTGCTTAAAATATCAAGCAATCCTTTTTTGAATCGTGCTTCAAATGTTAAACCAGAAGGCAAGGCATAAGCAACTCCTAAAACCAAACCAAGATCATTTTGTGCTTTTCTAACTGCAAGATTATCATTTAGTAAAATATCTAATGTTGGTCCTGCTTGAAACTGAATTCCTTGTGGCAGCGTAAACTTATTTATCATAGAAAGAGACAAATAGTTTATGTCCAGATCTAAATGCTCCACTTTATTGGTCTGTGTATTTTCATCAAAATAATTTCGCGCAACATTATTAGAACCTTGTCTGGTGTAATTAATCTCAGGCTGAAGAGCGTAAATTTTGGTTATCTTAATTTCTGTAAAACCACCAGCATAAAAATCGGTTTTATAATCGGCGTGCATTTCAGAAATCGTCGAAAAACTAAATCCAGCTCTTAAACCTGGCTTTACACTTACTTGGGCTTGTATATTTAAAACCAAGAAAAAAACAGCAATAAAGAAGAATATTCTTTTATTCATTTTTATTTTGTTTTAAATGTATAACTAATTCCGATTTGGAAAACTTGATTTAAGATTACATCATTATAGTAATATCCATTATCGTCATAATCATATCCATTATAACCATAAATATCAATTAATCCTTGTTTAAGTCGAGCTTCAAAAGTTAAACCATTTGGCAAAGTATAACCAACACCTCCAACAAATGAAAGATCAAAATCTTCTGGGTTAGTATTTACATAATTATCACTAACTTTTAAATCTAGAGAAGGTCCAGCCAATAGATGAAAACCTCCACCTCCAAAGTTAAATTTTGCAACTGCACCCAGTGTTATATAATTCAACTCATACTTTTCAGAATAATAACGGCCGTTTTCAAAATATCTTCCTTCATCACCTTGTCTTGAATAATTTAGCTCTGGTTGAACCGAGAAAAATTTATTGAATTTAATATTTACCAATCCACCAACATAGAAATCTGTTTTAGAACTATTGTCATCAATATTTGTTAGTGTTGATACATTCAAACCACCTCTTAGTCCTGGACTAACTTTTACTTGCGCTTCTGTTTGCATTCCGATTAATAAAACAAATGCAATTAAAACAAATTTTCTCATTTTGGGCTTGGTTTAAGTTTAGGATTAGTTTAAGTTTTTATTCTGATTTGAAATAATTCAGCTCAATTTTCAATTTAATATTCTGATGAATTATCTGAATCTTTTCGGCAAAAATATTGTTTTCTGAACTGAAAAACAGTGTAAATTTTTCTTTTGTTTGAGAAGCATGAACGATCTTTTCTAATTTCTGATCTTTTTTGGAGATGAAAATATAATTGTCACGTTTGCCATCTGCCGATTTATATATGTCTGCCGATTCATTTTCGAATTGCTCTTGAATCAAATATTCTTTCTTTAAAAGCAATCTAAAATCTTCTTTTAAAGTATTAATCAAGATTTTTCGATCTAATTCTGATACAATAGAATTGACTTTAAAATCGGTATCTGAGATTTCAAAATCCATTAATTTATTTCCGAATTCGGTTGTAAAAACTATTCGATGCGTAGTGTCATTTATTTTCTTGGCAATGAAAATTCCAGACAATTCATTTCCGTAAACACTGATGTTGGTTTTATAAACATAATCGGTTTTTGAGTCTGAAAAATACGGAACGGTATAAGACGTTTTGTCTAATTTTTTAGGCATATAATTTTTTGTGATCGAGCCACAAGAAATTAAAACAATTACCAGAAAGCAATTAATTAGTAAAAACTGAATCGTCGATTTTTGCATTGATCACTTTATTTTTAAGTACAATTCGAGTATAATCTTCAGATGATTCTAACAATTTTACCTGAACAACTGTTGCTTCTTCTTTGTCAAAAGTCAGTTCAATTTGTTTGATGTATTTTTTCAGCGTCGCATCTTTCGGAATAAATTTTGCCAGATTCTGACCTTTCAATTTAAAATACGAAATCGTAAATTCTTTATCGTCAAACATATTTCCGCTTACGCTACCCACAATTAATTTATTAATTCGGGCAAAGATTTTACTGTTTCCAATATCAACAGCACTTTTCTTTCCTTCGTCGTTAATCAGGATTTTTCCGTTTTTGAAAGTAATGCTATAATTGTATGGTTTTTTATATTGCCATTGAAGCAAAGCTGGTTCCTTAAAAACCATTTTTCCAGAAGTTTCAATGTCTTTCGATAAAAAATCTAAATGTTTGTACTGAACAAAATCGGTACTTAAGGTTTTGATTTTTTTGGCTACCACATTTACATCTTGTTTAAAAGATGCAATTTCGGCATCGGTCATTTTTTGTTCCTGCGCGAACAAATTGCCTGAAATAAATAGAATGAGTAGTGCTATTTTAGTTTTCATATTTTTTCAAAAATGTGCTTTAATTTTTTTGCCACAGATTAAAATGATTTCCACAGATTACTATTTATTGAATACTTGTAAATTTTATCAAACACATAGAGACATAGGTTTTTATGTGTAAAAGAATATAAAAAAGAAACAGGTTTCTAACACATAGCCCTATGTGTATTTAAATAAGTGAAACGCCTTTTTTTAAGCATCCTAAATCTATGGTTCTATATGTTAAAATTTAAATTAAAAATCCGTTTTTATCCGCGTTTTCGCGCAAGCGAATCTGTTTTATCCGCGTTCAATTTCATAAGCATTAAGTTTCAGTAATTCTTCAACAGAAATCACGTCATAATTATTTTGCTGTAAAAATTGCAAAAACTGTTCCAGTACCAAAACAGAATGTTTTCTAGTATCATGCAAAAGTACAATTCCTCCGGGAGAAATATGTTTAATGAGTCGATTGAAAATTAAGTCTTGATTTTTGGTTCCTCCATCAAGCGAACGAATATTCCAGCCAATCGTTTTATGTCCGGTTACTTTTAAAGCTCTTCGGATAGAAGGCGTTGTAACTCCGTAAGGCGGACGAAAAAAGTTGATTTTTCTGGAAGTGAATTTTTCCAGAAGCCTATCTGTCTTCTGAATTTCCTCTCTTATTTTATCAGCATTATAAAAATCGAAAAACTTAGAATGCGAGTAGGAATGATTTCCAACCAAGTGCCCTTCATCAATCACTTTTTGGAGAATTTCAGGATGTGTTTCGATGTTTTTTCCAATGCAGAAAAAAGTCGCTTTGGCATTGTATTTTTTCAGAAGCTCTAAAACTTCCAAAGTAAATTCACTTGGTCCGTCATCAAAAGTTAAAGCGATTTTTTTTTCTGTTTCTAACGGATTATTGCAGAAAGCTTTTACATGATAATTGGATGAAATTCTGGAAGAGCCAAAAGCATTTATTCCAATCCAGATTATAATTATTCCCAAAAACCACAGAAAATTTATTGTCAAATAAAAGTTTAGAACATTTATCAGAACCAATAAAAAAATAAAAAACAATGATATGTTTTTATGCGTTATCATTTTGACAGTAACGTAAAACTATGATTTTTTCCGTTTAATTGGTTGTATAATAAAATCGTTTTGTAGCTTGATTTTTCGACCGCATTTACTTTTACGATTTCAGGAATTTCCTGAGTTTTCAAAATTTTAGAAGCCATCCAAAAAGCAAAAGCAGAAGCCGTATCGTATTCGCCGCTCAAATGTTTGTAATATAAAATCGGAGTTTGAGCAAATGTATTTTCAGCAAGATTTCTATAATAATTCTCAAAATCGACATTTCCGTCAAAACCTAAAACTACGGCATCTATAGCCGAAATTTCTAAATTATTTGATTTTAAGAACGAAACAATTGCTGCTTCAAGTTCATTTTCTTCCAGAGTATTTACAATAGAAACATCTAGAAGTTCTGCATAAGTGTTTTCTTTTCTTTCATTTTCTAAAACAAAAAAACTAGCACCTTCGCCATAAACAGCACCGCTTGTTGTAGAATTTAAAACGCCGTACGGAGCAGTATTATCAGCTTTAATACGACCGTTTAGTTTAAAAAGCGAAGTGGTATATTCTCCATTTTCATCAACACCGCCTACTAAAATTGAATTGGCTTCAGCTTCTTCAATCTGCATTTTAGCATCAATAAGAGCCGATTCAAAAGAAACCGCACCATTGACATACGTAAAATTATAACCTTTACATTGCTGCAAAAGTGCAATCTGTGCACCAACGGTATTGTGAGTAGATTGAATGAAAGAAGTCGGAGTCAAAAACTCTTCGTTATTATCTAAAATACTTTTCAGGAATTTTTCAGAATCTTCGATGCAACCTAAACCAGTTCCAGTAATAATCGCATCGACTTTTTCAATATTGGCGTCTTTCATAGCCAAAGCCGAAGCTACGATTCCGTTTTTTACACCTTTTGCCATGCGTCGGCTGGCAGCAGGAGAAATATATTCTTTGTATACTGGCGGAACAATTGCCAGTACATTTTCTTCATGATTTACAACAGCTTCTTCCAAAAAAACAGTATCAAATGTTTTTTGAGTCGAAATACAGCCTACTCCATTTATATATGTCTTCGTCATTAGCTTTTTGAAAATATAAGGGTTGAACAGTTTCCTCCAAAACCAAAAGAGTTGGATAAAACGTGCTCGATAGTTTTATTTTTTAAAGTTGTCTGCGGTTTCAAATCAAATTCTTCCATCGGAACTTCAAAATTCAAATTTGGATAAACTACATTATTCTGAATTGCCAAAATACTATAAACGGCCTCAATCGCAGCTGCAGCCGCTAATGTATGTCCCGTAAAAGGTTTTGTAGAACTGAAATCTGGAACTTTTTCATTTTCATAAATTCGAAGCAAAGCTCTTCCCTCAGACAAATCGTTGTTTGGAGTTGCAGTTCCGTGAACGTTGATGTAATCAATTTCAGAAGGTTTTAAACCTGAAACTTCAAACGCTTTTTTCATGGCCAAATAAGCGCCGTCTCCATTTTCTGAAGAAGCAGTTTGGTGATAAGCGTCATTAGCATTTCCGTAACCTGAAACTCTTGCGAGCACTTTTTTATTTTGTTTGGCTACAATTTCATCCGATTCTAAAACTAAAAAAGCGGCAGCTTCTCCAAGATTCAATCCTTTTCTGGTGTTGTCAAAAGGTTTGTTGTAATCGTCAGACAAAATCATCAAAGTCTTAAATCCGTTGATGGTGAATTTTGCCAAAGCATCGGCTCCGCCCACAATTACGCGATCCAATTTTCCCGTTTTGATTAATCTCGCACCCAGCATAATTGAATTTGCTGCAGATGAACAAGCCGTAGAAATAGTTGTAACCATTCCTTTTAAACCTAATTCTTCAGCAATTTTTTCGGCAACATCGCCGCCATCGTGGCAAGTAATGTACTTGGTCAATTCTGGTTTTTCGAAATAATCGTAATAATGTCTTTCCGTCATGTCCATTCCGCCCACGCTTGTAGCCGAAATAAGTCCCGTTCTAAATTCATTTATATCGGTAATGCCAGCATTTTCAACAGCTTGCTTTGCTGCCAAAGTGCCAATCATAGCGGTTCTGGAGAAATTATTATCCTCATTTAATTTCAGTTCATCAACAAGATCTTCGTTGGTTTTTTTGATTTCGCCAACTTTGATAACATCTGCATGAACAGTCGAAATATTTTGAATACGAGAAACACCGATTTTGTTTTCAATCAAGGAAATATAATTTTCCTCAACCGAATTACCAATCGCAGAGATAATTCCCATTCCCGTTATTGCAACACCTTTCATTTTTGGACTTCTTAGATTGTTAGAATTTTAGACTTGCTTAGATTCCAGACTTCTTAGATTGTTGGACTTTTTAATTCTTGTCTAAGAAGTCTAAAAATCTAAGCCAGTCTAAGCAGTCTTACTTTGTTCTGTTCGCGCTAATGTACGCTGCCATAGTTTCGATAGACTGGAAAATAGATTTTCCTTCTTTCGGATCTACTAATTTAATTCCGTAATCTTTATCTAAAATCACGATCAATTCAAGTGCATCAATCGAGTCTAAACCTAAACCATCTCCAAACAAAGGATCGTTATCAGCAATATCTTCTACTGCAATATCTTCAAGGTTTAAAGTTGTTATGATTTTATTTTTTAATTCTTCTTTTAATGCTTCCATGATTATTTATTGTATAATGTATTGATAGTCTCGTTTGTATATTTTGCATTTTCTTCTGTACTAATTGTACATAAAAAAGCTTGATAATTGTCGTTAAAATATTCTACCCAACCGCACAAAACCACATCTGCTTTATTTGTATTCAGAAGAATATTCGAATAATTCGACATAAATTCGGTGTTAAAGGTGTCAAATATAAAGAAAGAATTTTCACTTTTCAGCTGATGACGGATACTTATTTCGCCCAAACAAATATTTGGCAGCGTATAAACAAAGACCGCCGGACTCGGATAATAGTTTTCTTTGTCTGAAATAGATTCTTGATACTTTACATCGGTATCTAAACTCGACGATTTATTAGCCAAAACCAAAGCAATATTATTTTCCTGCTCTGTTGAGGTTATCGGACTCAAAAGCAATTCTGATCCTAAAAAAGCCAGCTTACTTAAAGCATCCATTTTGAAAAACTTTGGATATTGCATTTCAAAATTACGATAGGCTTGTTTCGAGAAATCAGCAAAATCAGTCGGTTCAATTTTGAAAATAGAAGTTCCGTTCAAAACAATTTCGTTGTTTTGAATTGTGATATAGGATTGTATGTAGGTTTTGTTTTGAGTCATTGTTTTAATTTAAACACTAATTTCACGAATTAACACAGATTTTGATTGGGTTTAAATGACACTAATTAATTCGTGAAAATTAGTGCAATTTGTGTTTTACTTTCTCAAAAACCACCGCCGTATTACAACCTCCAAATCCAGAAGCTGTTTTCAGAAAATAATCAATTTTCTTTTCTTCGTTTTTCTCAATAACATTGATAGCTTCACTAACCCCAATTTCATCAAAACCTTTCGATTCAAAAAGTTTATTTTGGTTGGCAGATTCTATGGCAATTACCGTTTCCAATAATCCCGAAGCGCCAAGTGTATGGCCGTAAAATCCTTTTAAACTATTTACAGGAACATTTTGTAAATCTAAACGAGTTAGAGCAATTGCTTCCATTTCGTCGTTGTAAGGAGTTGCGGTTCCGTGTGCTGAGATATAATCTAATTTGTTGGCTTCAATTTGAGCTTCTTTCAAAGCATTCTGAATACTTCTGAACAAACCTTCACCTGTTCTTGAAGGTCCAGAAATATGATTCGCATCGTTTATCGAACTGTCGCCAATTACTTTTATTTTAGCATTTTTGGCTTCCGCCGAAATTAAAACTGCCGCTGTCGCTTCGCCTAAACTTACTCCGGTTCTGTTTTTAGAATATGGTTTGCAAGGTTGCTCGCTCATAGCTTGAAATGCATTAAAACCAGACAAAACAAATTCTGAAACTTCATCTCCAGCCACTAGAAAAATAGTATCGTAAAGTTCAGATTGAATCATTCTTTTGGCAACAGAAACGGCTAAAATTCCAGAAACGCAAGCATTCGAAACCACAATTGGCTGAGTTTGAAACTTGAAGAAATCGGCAATGTTTTTTGCTAAAACATCTAAATGTGCGTTGTTGAAACTTTCCTCAGAATCATTTGCCAAAGCGGTAACATTTCCTTTTGTGGTAGAAAGTATAAAAGCCGTTTTTGAGTTTAACTCAACTCCTGATTTTTTGATAATCGGCTCTAAAGCTAAAATCATCATTTTCTCTAAACGGGAATATTTTGTTTCAGTGCTAATTTTTGCAAAAGCATTGTTTATTTTTTCATCAGAAATAATCGAAGCATAAAACGGATTCGTCATCAAAGAAACATCGTTATGAAGCTGAATTCCAGATTCACCGCGAAGAATGGCGCTGATATTAGATTCAACATCAAAACCTAAAGGCGTGATGCAATTCGTTTCGGTGATGTATATTTCTCTTGACATTTTATGATTTTAATTTCGTGAAATTTTTGCTCGCAGATTTGGCAGATTAAGCAGATTCCGATTTTACAATTTTTAATTCGTGAAAATTTGTGAAATTCGTGGCTACTTCAACAACCCAACTTTTCGTTTCCATTCCTCATAAAAAGGAGGATTAGTCAGCATTAAATTTCCTGCTGTATCTAAAAAAACCTGAGTCGTTTCGCCAGTGCAGGCCACTTCTCCTTTGTCGTCAATAATTTTAAAACGGTAAATCATTTTGGCTGCGGGAGTGTCAACAACAGTGGTTTCAATTGTTACCACATCACCATAACGCAAAGACAATTTATGTTCGCAAGTCGATTTTACAATTGGCGTTGTATAACCCGTTTTGGCAATATCCAGATACGTAAGTCCGTGCTGGCGCCCAAATGCTTCACGTCCATCTTCGAAATACGTAATGTAATTGCCATGCCAAACAATTCCAAGCGGATCTGTTTCGTTAAAACGAATCCTAATTTCGTGCGAAACGGTTAGATCTGTAGCTTCTTTAAACTGCTCTTTTCTTTTTATCATAAAATAATGCGATGGAAGTGGTAATAATGAAAAACAAAAATAATAAACTTATTCTTGGTATGATTTCGACGAAAGAAACGTTTCGAAGCAATACATCGTAAAAAGCTTCTAATCCCCAGTTCATTGGAGATGATTTTGCGATATATTGCATGATTTTTGGCATGGCAAAAACAGGAACCCAAACACCGCCAATTGCTGCTAGAATGATCACACTTGTAGCACCAAATGGAGCAGATTGTTCTTGCGTGCTCGCCACAGTTCCTAATAAAATTCCGAAGCCGATTGCTGCAAAACCTGAAAATAATGCCACTACACTTGTCAGCAAGAAATGACCTTCGATATTTAAAGAAGGCAATCCGATGGATGGAAATAAGAATACCGCAACAGCAACCATCATATAAAACTGAATCATACAAATGATAGAGTAGGTGATGGTTTTTCCAATAATAACAACCAGATTAGAAACAGGATTAGTTCTTAATCGGACAAAAGTTCCTTGCGATTTTTCTTTTACAATATTGATAGATAACGGAATGACAATAAAAAATATCGCAAAAAGTGTCCAAGCCGGCACGTTATGTTGAACCGAATTGGGACGAACTTCTTTGTTGTTGATTCTTGGAATTATTTCTTTGAAAGTAATAAAGTTCTTTTGTTCAAAATCGATGGTTTCTTCTCCTAATTGTTTTTGAAAAGTGCTGTAAATTGATTTGGTTTCAATCTGCGAAATCATTTTGTCGATCGAACTCATCACGGCATTTTTGAAACTCATCTGCACCGCTGGATCAAAATATAGTTTTACTTCTTTTTCTTTAATAACGAGCTGAGGTTCGGCAGCCGTTGTACTATCGGTCAAACCTAAATTGCTCACGATTTTCTCTACATTCTGATTTACTTTTTCCTGCAAATCTGAACTTAGGTTTTTTGGAATTACAATCGCTAGTTGAAATTTTCCTTTGTAGACATTTTCTTTGGCAATTTCTTCGGTAATTGGTTTATTGTCAATTTGGGTTACAACGGTAAAATATTTGCTTTTTTCTAAATTTTCAAAAACCGTTTTAGAAACAGATCCGTGGTCTTTATCGACCAAAAGAATCTGAAGTTTAGAATCGGTTACGGCTTTAAAAGTACTGTCTTGAATTAAGGTTACGGCAATTACCAAAACCAAAGGCATGATAAATAAAATAATCAATCCGCCTAAATCTCTTTTTAGCAAAAGGAATTCTTTTACTACCGACATCCAAATTTTATATATCATCTCTCAACGCTTTACCAGTTAATGAAATAAAAACATCTTCGAGATTTCGAGCATCTTTTGTAGACTCAATTAATGCCGACGGAGTTGCTTGTGCGTAAATCTGTCCTTGATCTAAAATCGCAATTTGAGAACAAAAATCTTCGGCTTCGGCCAAATGATGCGAAGTATAAATAATGGTCGTTCCGTTTTGGTTCAACACTTTCAAATAATCGATAATAGCAGTTTTAGAATGCACATCGACACCAACTGTTGGTTCATCCAAAAACAAAACTTTCGGATTATGAAGGATTCCTGCAATCAGGTTGACACGGCGTTTCATTCCGCCAGAAAAAGTCTGAACTTGTTTATCGGCAAATTTCAATAAACCTAAAAGATCTAGCGTTTCGATTACTTTATCTTTTAAATCAGAACCTTTTAAACCATACATACTTCCAAAATAAAGCAGATTTTCTCTTGCCGTCAAAGTTGGATACAAAGCATATTCTTGAGGAACAACGCCTATGATTTTTTTAATTTTTGAAGCATGATGCTGATAGTCTAAACCATCAATTGTAAAATGTCCCGAAGTTGGTTTTACCAATCCGCATAGCATGGAAATCAAAGTGGTTTTCCCTGCACCGTTTGGACCAAGCAAGCCAAAAATCTGACCTTCATTTATATTTAGCGAAACGTTGTTCAAAGAATACATTTCTGCATTTTTGTACTTTTTAGAAAGGGATTCTATTTGAATGATAGATTGCAAAATAGTGTTTTAGCTGATCGCTTTTTTTAGTTTTTTGAAAAAGATTTCTTCTCTATTGGCAATGTCCAAAAGTTCATCGGCAATAGTGTTGTAGGCGTCTTCTTTGGCACTTCTGTTTTTGTAAATTCTTGAAGCTTCAACAGCAAAATCACGCCATGAATCTCCAATTTGTGTCATTTCTTTAGAAAGTACTTTCAGTTCTTCGTTAACCAAAATAACCGAAGCTTCCTGTAAAAATGCCGCATAAATAAAACGGAAACCACCACCACCAGTTCCAATTTCTTCCTGCATGCGAACCATTTGCGCCAAGTAATGATTGGCTTTTCTAACGCCATGTTTTGCAGGCCATTTACGAATCTGGCGAGAAACCATTTTGACGCCGCGAACACCAACAATTGGCATTGGCGCGAGCATATCTCTGCACGTATTTTTGATTCCTTTTATGATGGCGCTTTTTAAATCAACATCTTTTGGAATCTGAATAGGATAGTACATTTGTCCGCGAGGTGCAAAAGCTCCTTTGGCAAAACGTACTTTATTCATGTCTTCATAAGTTAAGGTCGTAACGGTTTCCATTACTGGATCGCTCACTAAATACTCGGTTTCAGTTTTTCCGTAAACGACTAAATTGTGCGCGTTGAAATGAAAACGATATTCGTCTGGGAAATAACTTAAATTGTAAACGCCAACTTGTAATCCTGTTGGAATATTGTTTTTTAAATTTTCGTCTAATGCTTTATTGGCATTTGCTATAGAAGAAAATTTTTGTCTTTTTATTTTTAAATTTAATCGGTTGGCCACTTTATTGAAAATCTGTCCAGGCAAAGTTCTATAACTGATTGCTGGTGCATGATTCACTTTTATAAAAGGCAGATATACAAAAAACAATCCAGAGCCAATACCAAAAACCATCGGTTCGCTAATGTTTAGTCCGCTATTTTTTAGCAGATTCGACGCTACTCCATTCTCGCAATGAGCAGACTGATGATGTGTGAAAGTTAATTCCATTTATTTGGTAATGCTGTTTTTTAATTCTTCGATTGATACTCCAAAAGTATCGGCATATTTTTTCAGGATTTTATCGTTTAGTTTGGCAAAAACACTAGGCTTAAAATGTCTTTTTACGCGCCATTTCCAAAACCCAACATAACTTGATAATATGTTAAGATCCATTTTATTGGCTTCCATAAAATATACAATCGGACTTGCTTCGCCATTTAAAACCTGTTGTTTGGCATCGGCAATTCGTTCGTTTATTTCATCAATAGAATTTGAAAGTGCTATTGTTTTAGGTTCCCAGCCTGTACTTAATGTTGTGGTATAATTGCCATTTTCATCAGTTGCGTATAAAAGCTCTTTTACATTATTCTTAGTTAAGTTACTTTGATCCTGAGGTACTTGATCTTTTTCCATTACCTAGTTTTATTATTTTCAAGTGGAATTATTACGAAACCGAAACCGTCTTCTGAATAAATAGATTGATTTCGCATTCTAAGAGTATCTGGTCTTCGAGTAAGCTTTTGCAGCTCATTGTGCACAAAGTATAATCGTCGCCCGCAAATTTAGAAACCAGATTGGCTTTTGTTATAATCGTATCGCCAACTTTTGGCAATGCATGAATTTTTACACTTTTTAAAGCGCTGATAAATCCAATTACATTTACGTTTTCATTTTCGATTCCGTTGTCGTCAAAAAAATATTTTTTTCCAACAATTGCAGAACAAGTCTGTGCTGTATTTTCGATTAAACCTGCTTCGATAAAAATAGTATTCTGAACAAAAATATTGTCTTCTTTTATCAAAAAGATGGTTTCTACAAAGTTGGCATCTATATCCAAAATCAAATCCACCATAAGCATTGGCGCTCGGTGCGGTAAATAATTTTGTATGTCAACTGCAGAACTAGTTTTCATCGATTGCTTTTATTTTGCCAAAACGGTTTTCATTTGTCCTCTGGCAATCTCTTCATTATTTAACGTCGTAACAATATCAACCAAAGTAATTCCTGCAAATTCTTGCAGAATTGTAACTTCAGATTGAATAGTATCGCTAAGCTTTGGAAGTTTCTTAATTTCAATTTCTTTAATAGAACCAATATAGCCTGTTGGAGCAACTTCGTTTTTCAAAAAATATTGATATCCTGTATGTAATGCGACAGATTGTGCCATATGTTCTATTAATCCAGCTTCAAGAAAAATATCGTCTGAGACAAAAATATTTTCGCGCTGAATTTCTAAACCAGAAACCAAAGAAGTTTCAGAATAAGAATGCATAGCATCTACCATCACAAAAGGAAACTTTTGTGGCAGTAAATTTTCGACCATTTCTTTTTCTAAAAGCATTGTTTCCATTAACAAACAGTTAAATAGGCATAAGCAAAAGAAAATCTTCCGCTTTCTGGAACAGATAATAAAATTTTATCTCCTTTTTTCAAATTCCCTGAACTCATCAATTCTTCAAGAGCCAAATAAATAGAGGCAGAGCCTACATTTCCAACTCGAGAAAGATTCATGAACCATTTGTCATCGCTCATTCCGATACCTTTTTCATTTAATCCTTTTTTCAGTCCTTCAACAAAAAAGTTAGAAGAAACGTGAGGAATGAAATACGTAATATCTTCCGATTTAATATTGTTTTTATCCATGGCGTCTTTCATGCTTTCAGCACCTTTTGACAGGATAAATTCGTCTAATAATTTAACGTCTTGTTTAATTGAAAAAACAGATTCATTCAACCATTGTTCTGGAGAATAATCGCTCCAGCCTTTAATTTCTCCATTTTCCAATTTATCACCTCCGGCATACATGCAAGTTTCTAATTCGTATGCATACGAAAAAGCTTCCATCCATTCGATTTTAAGTGAAATTGGTCCTCTTGGTTGGTTTTCCAAAAGAAAAGCTCCTGCGCCATCTGACAGCATCCAACGTAAGAAATCTTTTTTGAAAGCAATAATTGGTTGTTCTTCAAGGCTTTTTAAATTATCGGCCTCGTGATTGTATTTTTGAGCATTCAGCCAAGTAGAAACTTTTTCTGATCCTGTGCAGATTGCATTTTGTGAATTTCCAGATTTAATAGAAAGAAAACCAAATTTAAGAGAGTTCATTCCAGCACAGCAAACTCCTGTTGAAGAGTTTAATTCTACCGATTTATTTTTTAAAAGACCGTGAACCATCGCAGCATGCGAAGGCAGAAAAATGTCAGGAGTTGAGGTCCCGCATGAAAGTACTTCTAAATCTTGTGGCGTAAAGTTTTCGTCAAATAATGGTAAAATAGCATTTTTGGTTAATTCAGCATTGCTGTGAGTGCTTTTTCCTTCTTTGTCAACAGCGTAATATCGGCTTGTAATTTTATTATTGCGCAAAATAATGCGTCTTGCTTTAGAAGCAGTATCATTGATAAGGCCTAAGTAGGCTTCCATTTCGTCATTTGAAACGGCTTCGTTTGGCAAATATTTTGCAGCTTTTGTAATATATACTTCAAACATAATTTAAATTTCGTCTTCTAAACTCCCTGATAATATTGAGTTTCCTTTTTTATAGATTTTAACTTAAGCGGATAGGTAATAAGGTGCAATATATACACTATTGGTGAGATTAACCATATCGCAAGGAATAAATAAACATTAAATACTTTAAGCAGCTGTTTTCGGTTTTTTTGATTTTTATAAATGATATTTGACCATTTATTAAAAATTTTATTGGCTGTTTTGTCAACCGTTACCAGATATGAACTTATTTTTACAGCCCCAGCATCTACCAATTTTGGCTGTAATTGGGCTAAATTATTTTGCTGTAAAGAATCAAGCATGATTTCTCCAAACTGACTTGATTCTTGAATATCTTTTTCTGAAACTCCAGGAAGCGGAAAAATACCTAAATATTTTTTCTTAACCCCAGAAAACATCCATTCTACAATTGTAATAACGCTGATTAGATTTCCAACACGATCTACCAAAGCTACATTTCCAACCAATTTGCCATTTGCTTTTCGCAGCAAAACTTTGATTTTTTCCTGAGCCATAATCCACATGTTTCTGGAACCGCTAATGGTAATAACAGGTGTATTGTTCAAAATTTTCTTGGCATCATCACTTTTCAAAAATGAATTGATCGGAATAGAAGGTGATAAATACCAAACTTGATAATGAAATAATACCAAGTCAAATTTTGTATTTAAAATTTCCTCAGGAACAGGTTTTAATGCGGTTGGAATCTGTAAAAAAGATTCTGGAAAGGCATCAAAAAATGATTCTTTGTTCCATGGAAACGGAAACGGTTTTTCTAATTGTATTTCGTGAAATGTAAGGTTTATTTCGTCTGAATTTAAGAATGGTTTTGCAATATTTTTTGCAATAGATTCCAACTGTCCAGATTGGGTATAATAAATTACGAGAACATTTTTCATTTAGGTTTTTTGGCTTTGGTGGTCAGCAAAAATAAGTAAATTTATTTAAACGAATTTTCTTATTCCTACGAATGGCCTAGAATTCCTAAATTTTTGATTTATTCAAAAAAAATGAAGTTAAAAGAGTTTATTCGGTGTTATTTTGGCAATGAATTTTTGTTTTCTAACTGGTTCCAAAAATCAAAATAATTGAACCATTGTAAAGGGTAACGATTCAAAATGCTTTCTACGCTTTTTACATATTCTTTCAAAAGCGCTTTTTCGTCACGATGTTTTACTTCGGCTTCTCTTGCGTACAAATGATAATGAAGGTTTGGTTCTTTCATTACGTAAACAAAAACTACTGGGACTTTTAATCTTGAAGCAATTAAAAACGGACCCGCAGGAAAATTGGCTTCTTTGCCCAAAAGGTTTTCAGAAAGTGATTTTGTTCCTTCAAAATAACGGTCGCCAGTAAAGCAGATTAATTCATTATTGGCCAAAGCGGCATTGATCTCAAAAATATGAGAGAGATCTTCTTTAATGATGATAAATTTTACGGTTGGTTTTTGAGAAACACTTTCTAGATAATTCTTAATAGCAGAATGTTCTAAATCTGTTGTAACAAGATTAATTTGGAAATTAAGGTCAATGTCTCCTAGAAAATGTTCTGCAATTTCAAAATTACCAACATGAGCGCTAATTAAAACACCGCCTTTTTTCTCGGCAAGTAATTTTTTTAGTGTTTCTATTCCATCAAATTCATAGGTAAATTTGTTTCGCATTCCTGCCGAAATAGAAACTTTATCAATAATGGTCTGTCCAAAAGTATAATAGCTTTTGAAAACCATTTTTTTGGATTTGAAATAGGAGTATTGAAGTCTTTCTTTAAAATAATAGAAAATGGCTTTGTTGCTTTTTCTTAGAAATAAAAAATAATAAGAAGCAACAAAATAAAGTAAGACATAAGCAGCTTTCACACCCGCTTTTTGAATTAAAAAAACGAATATTTTATAACCTAAAACAGTTCCTTTGGATTTACCATCCCATTGACTCATTTAAGCTGATTTGGCTTTTATTTTAGTTTCGATTAAGTCATAAAAACTTTGAAAATCAGAAATTCCAACAAAATCTGCTTCAACTAGTTTTACACCAAAGTTTGCCTCTATTGAAACGACTAAGTCAACATAATCCAGACTGTCTAACCCAAGTGTATCTTTTAAATTAGCATTTGGTTCAATGTCGTCATTATCAACTTCAAATTCATCAACTAAAAAACCATTAATTTTTGCTATAATCTCTTCTTTATTCATTGTTCAATTTAAACTTTTTAACCACCAACGCAGAGTTGGTTCCTCCGAAACCGAAAGAATTGGACAAAAATATGTCAAATTTTTTGTTTAACGTAGTTTTAACTAAATTTAATTTTGACGCATCTTCATCTGGGTTTTCCAAATTGATGTTTGGCGCGATAAAATCGTGCTGCATCATGAGGATAGAATAAATGATTTCGCTTGCTCCCGCCATCCAGCATTCGTGGCCTGTCATGGATTTTGTAGAACTTACCGGAGGATTTTTTTCTCCAAAAACTTCAAAAATAGCTTTGGCTTCATTAGCATCTCCAACAGGTGTTGAGGTTGCATGAGCATTTATATATTCAATATCTGAAGCTTTTAATTTGGCATCATCAAGTGCACGTTTCATAGCTGTTGCAGGTCCTTCAACGTTTGGAGTTGAAATGTGCCCTCCGTTTGAAGAAAATCCGTAACCGCCAATTTCTGCAATGATATTGGCACCGCGAGCAATTGCAGATTCGTAACTTTCCAAAATTAAAGTTGCGCCACCACCACTCGGAATTAATCCGTCGCGACCAATATCAAAAGGTCTTGAAGCTTTTGTCGGATCGCCTTCTCGGTTAGAAAAAACACCTAATCCATCAAAACTGCTCATGGCATATTTATTAATTTCCTGAGCGCCGCCAGTAATGACAATATCTTGGAAACCGCTTTTAATTAAAAAATAAGCCAAACCAATAGAGTGAGAACCGCTGGCACAAGCCGCACTCACAGTAAGATTGATTCCGCGAAGTTTAAAAATCGTCGAAAGATTCATCGTTACCGTAGAATTCATCGACTTAAAAATAGCACCAGAACCAATTAAGGCAGTGTCTTTTTTCTCGCGTACAATGTCTGTTGCGTCAATGATTGCTTTAGAAACACTGTCGTTTCCGTACATGATGCCTACTTCGTGTTCGTCAAAAAAGGCATCATCAATGTTCGCATTTTTTAATGCTTCTATAGTTGCCATATAAGCATACTCGGTTTCTTCACCGATGCTCATACGTTGTCTTCGCGTCAATAAATTTTTAAGATCGGCTTTCGGAACCATTCCTGTTAAGGCCGACTGGAAACCAAATTCTTTACGTTCAGAATCAAACTGAATACCAGATTTTCCTTCGTATAACGAATCTTTTACTTCGTCTAAAGAAGTTCCGATACAAGAATAAATTCCCATTCCAGTAATTACAACTCGTCTATTCATCGTCTTTCAAAAGTAATTTTTTATCCTTAAAGTGTAATTTTTTAATCTTGCCGCAAAGGCACTAAGGCACTAAGTTTTTTTAAAGTCTTTTTGCTTAAACTTTGCGACTCGGTGTCTTTGCGAGCAATTTTCTATGTATAAAAATCTTAAAATAATCTCGCAAACATAGTATTCTTTAAGAATATATTCCGCCATTTATGTTGATAATTTCTCCTGTAATATAGCTTGCTTTTTTAGAAATCAAAAAGCTTACCAAATCTGCTACTTCTTCGGCTTCTCCAAAACGGTTAACCGGAATAAGTTTTAGTAATTCTTTTTCGTCCAGTTGACTTGTCATATCGGTTCTAATGAAACCTGGAGCGACAGCATTTACAGTAATATTTCTTTTGGCAACTTCTTGAGCCAAAGCTTTGGTCGCTGCTACAATGGCACCTTTTGCAGCCGAATAATTGGTTTGTCCTGCAGTTCCTTTTACTCCAGAAACAGAAACCATATTTACGATTCGGCCGTATTTATTACGTAACATTTTTTGAATAAAAAACTGCGTAACATTAAAGAAACCGTTTACGCTTGTATTCATAACGCCATTCCAGTCTTCTGGTGTCATCCACATAAAAAGACCATCTTTTGTGATTCCGGCATTGTTTACAATTGCTTCAACCAATTTTTCAGGATTTGCTTCCTGCCAAGCAGTTAAAACATTTTGTACTTCTTCAAAATTAGAAACATCAAATCCCAAGATTTCGCCTGTTGCGCCTAATTTTTGTACTTCTTGTAATGTTTCTTCGGCAGCTGTTTTATTCGAATGATAATTAATCAGAATATGATAATCGGATTCTACGGCCAGTTTTTTACAAATCGCACTTCCAATTCCTCTCGAACCGCCTGTTACTAATACACACTTCATTGATGTAGGGTTTATTTTTTATTCGCCATAAATGAAACCGCTTTATAGCATGCGATTTCATTAATGCAAATGTCTAATTTATTTGGAGATAAATATTATTTCTTTTTTTTTGGTGCTGGTTTTGCCGCAGGTTTAGTTTCCTGTTTTGGTTTTTCAGCAGGAGCAGCTACTGGTTGTGGTTTTTCGGCACTTTTAGAAAACAATTCAGCATTTTCAAACCATTGGTTGGCCAATACAGTTCCGTCAGGTCTTAAAAATCCCCATTTTCCTTCGTTTTTTACTCGAGCAACGCCATCAATAAATCCTTTGTCTTGTTGTACAAACATTGCAATTATAGCATTTGCAGTAATGCCGTATTGAGTTGGAATTACCAGTTTTCCAGATTCATTGATAAATCCCCAATTGCTTTCTTTTACTGGAGCTAAACCGTTTGTGCTAAAAACTTCTGCATCGTTGTAAGTTGGTTCAATCACAAATTTTCCCTCTGGATTAATGAATCCCCATTTTTTTCCAACTAGAACTGGAGCTAAATTTTTTGAGAACGCTTTTCCTTTATCATAAATAGGAAGAATTGCCCAATTTCCTTTTAAATCGATGTAACCGATTTTTCCGTTCTTTTTAGCGAAAGTCAAATCTTGAGTTTCAAAATCCCAGATTTTTTCAGCTCCGTCAACAGGAACAAATTTTCCGCCGCTTACAAGACCGAAAGTTTTGTCTTTTCTTGCCCAAGTTGTTCCTTTAAAATAATTTCCAACTTCGGCATAAACTGGTTCAACCAATTCTTTTCCGTTAGTATCAATAATTCCCCAGTTTTTGTTCAGTTCCACTCTGGCATAACCATTTTCAAAAGGTTTGATCTGATCGTATTTTGGTTCTAAAACAACATTCATTTTGTTGTTGATTAACCCCACTTTATTATTTTGTCTGAAGAAAGCAACGCCGTCATTAAAATCAAATACTTTGTCAGTAGTTGGTCCTTTTTGAATTTCTCCCTTTGTATTAATGTAAACCCAGTCTTTGTCTTTTTGTACAACTGCAATTCCGCTGTTAAAATCTTTAGCGTCTTTAAAATCAGCAGGGATTACCCAAGTTCCTTTTGCGTCTATAAATCCCCATTTTCCGCCATTTTCTACAGCAGCCAATCCTTCAGAAAAACTTTTAGCAGACTTATATTGAGGTTCGATTTTAAAAGATCCGTCTTTAGACAGATATCCAATTTTAGAATTTTTCTTAACTAATGCTAATTCTTGACTATTAACAAATTGAATGCAGCTTAGCAATAAAAAAACAAGAGACTTTTTCATGATTTTAAGATTCAATATTAATACTGTAAATTAAAGATTTTTAACTGTTTATCAAATAATCTTTTACTTTTTGAACAAAAGGATACATCACTTGGTCCTCCTTAAATTCTGGAATTATATTTCTGATATCGTCGTACCATTTTTTTGTTGTAGACGAAATTTGATCTTTTTGTTTTAAATAATCGATTGCCTGAACAATTGTGATTAATTCGATTGCCAAAACTTCAAATGAGTTTTCAATAACTTTTGATGTAATGACCGCAGCATTGGTTCCCATACTTACAATGTCTTGATTATCATTGTTGTTTGGGATACTATGTACGTACATTGGGTTAGACAACATTTGGCTTTCTGCCGTTGTTGAAGTCGCTACGAACTGAACGCCCTGCATTCCGAAATTAAATCCTAATGTTCCTAAGTTTACGAATGGAGGAAGAATTTCGTTGATTTTAGAGTTCAAAAGATAATTCAATTGACGTTCTGCCAGCATCGTTAATTTCGTAATAACGATTTTCAGTTTATCCATTTCAAGCGAAATATAATCTCCGTGGAAATTTCCGCCATGGTAAACATGTTTGTTTTTTACGTCTATAATTGGGTTATCGTTTGCCGAGTTAAATTCGTCTTCTAGAATAGAAGCTACATTATTTATAGTTTCTAAAACTGGTCCTAAAATTTGAGGAACACAACGTAATGAGTAATATTCCTGAACTTTTTCTTTGAAGATTTCTTCGGTATTTTCGCCAGAATATAAATGGTCTTCTCTTTTACGGATTAAAGTACTGTCAGAAAGATTTTGTCTCATTCTTTCTGCAACTTCCTGTTGTCCTTTATGACGTTTAGTTTGGTTTAATTCTTCTGAGAAATGATCGTCATAAGCTTGAACCAATTCGTTAATTGCACAAGAAGCTTTTAACGACCAGTCTAATAATTTTTTCGCATAATGAACATTTACAACTCCAATCCCTGTCATTACAGAAGTTCCGTTAATTAACGCCAAACCTTCGCGAATTTCTACCTGAATTGGTTTTAAGCCTTCGATTTCGAAAACTCCTGCAGTTGCGCGTCTTTCTCCTTTATAAAAAACTTCACCTTCGCCAATTAAGACTAAAGCTAAGTGTGATAATTGTACTAAATCTCCACTGGCACCAACACCGCCGTGTTCGAAAATTAAAGGCGTAATATCTCTGTTGATTAATTCTGCCATTAAATGAATTACAGAAGAATGAACTCCCGAATTTCCTAAAGAAAGTGTATTTAATCGAGCTAGAATTGCCGCTTTTGCGCACTCTGCATTTAATGGTTTTCCTGTTCCAGAAGAGTGGCTTCTAATTAAATTATATTGCAGCTGGATTTGGTCAGACTCTTTAATTCTGTATTGAGCCATTGGTCCAAACCCTGTATTTACGCCGTAAATTACTTTGTTTCCTGAGAATTCTTTTAAGAAATTAAAACTTTCGTTTACTCGATTTAAAACCACATCGCTTATGGCAACTTTGCTTTTTCCAAAGATTATAGCTTCAAATTCTGCTAAACTTAAATATTCATTTATTGTATTCATTAAATCGATTTTGATTGCGCTAATTTAATTTTATTTATCAAAATAAATGTAGTTATTTTGATGATGGCAAATGTAGGTTAATTAATGATAATAATTCTAATATGACAAAGGAGTTTGTTGATGTTTTAGTGATTGGTGCAGGACCATCTGGATGTGTTTCGGCATCTTATCTTTATAAAAACAATGTAAAGGTTAAAGTTGTAGAAAAAACAAAGTTTCCAAGACTTGTAGTAGGCGAAAGCCTTATTCCGCGTGTAATGGATCATTTTGCTGAGGCAGAATTGTTTGAAGCTCTAGATGCAATGAACTTTGAAAAGAAATTAGGAGCTCGTTTTATCAGAGGAGAAGAAATCTGCAATTTTGATTTTAGTGTAAAATTTGGCGAAGGCTGGGATTGGACTTGGCAAGTTCCAAGAGCTGATTTTGATAATACAATGGCTCAAGAAGTCATAAGAAAAGGAATTGATTTAGAATTTGAAACTGAAGTTTTGGAAGTTTCTTTTGAAGGAAAAAATTCAAAAACTATCGTAAAAGACAAAGACGGAAACCTAAAAGAAATTCACGCTAAATTTATCATTGACTCGAGCGGATACGGACGCGTTTTGCCGAGACTTTTAGATTTGGATACGCCTTCAAAACTAGATCCGCATTCTTCGATTTTTACGCATGTTAAAGATATTAATAGAGAAGAAGGAGTAGAGGGAACTCAAATTTCTTTTGATATTCTGGAAACCGAAGTTTGGCTATGGGTGATTCCGTTTTCTAACGGAAATACAAGTTTAGGCGTTGTTGGTCCGACGGATTTTATCAATTCTCTTTCTGAAAATAAAGACAATGCAGAGGCTTTGAGAAACGCCATTCAGAAGTCTGATTATTATATTAAAAGATTTGCTGGAACAGAGTTTTTATTTGAGCCTGTTAAATTAGAAAATTACTCAAGAGCGGTAAAAAGAATGTATGGCGATGGTTTTGCTTTGACAGGAAACAGTTCAGAATTCTTAGATCCAGTTTTCTCTTCGGGAGTTGCTTTTGCAACCGAATCTGGAATGCTGGCAGCAAAATTATATTTAAAGGAATCGCAAGGAATTCCGGTTGATTGGGAAGTGGAATTCACGCAATACATGAAACGTGGAATTGCCGTTTTCACGACTTATGTACAAGAATGGTACACAGGAAATCTTCAGACTTTGTTTTTTCACCAGCCTGAAAATCCAGAAGTAAAAGAAAAAATATGTGCGGTTTTAGCAGGTTATGTTTGGAACGAAGAAAATTCGTTTGTCAAGAAACATGATCACGTAATTGCTAATATGGCGTATTTATTAAATATGCAAAAAGAACAAAGCCCTGAATAATCAGGGCTTTTTTTATTGAAAAACAATTCACTATGTAGGAATATGTTTTTATTTATATGCTTTTTTTACAATAAGTTTAGACATTGTTTTTGCAGTTTTTGCAAATCCTTCGCCAATTCGAGTTTCATTATTAAAATTGCTTCCCCATTGATCTCCAGGAGCCTCCTCACTGTTAATTTCTAACAAGACATTTGATTTGTTAGCCGTTTCAACAAACTTTAAATTGGTTGTTACTTTTGCTGGCTGTTTCATGATTCCAGCATCCCAACCTGGATAAATCCAAACTGCCTGTACAATTAAAGTATAAGGAGTATTTAATCCTTCTTGAAAGTTTAATTCTTTCTTTTCCTTAGTCAAAACAACGTTTGCAATTTCTAAGAATTTTGGGGTCCATATTTGATCTTTTGCCACGATCCATCTTTTTTCCCAAAGATTTCCATTTCCTTTTGCCTTTTCATCTAAATCTGCTTTGTGCTCTTTTACGTATTGCGCTTCAGACTTTTTCTCCTTCATCATAGTAAAATTACTATAATCAAATACGGTATTGATTTCTTTTTGATCTTTTAAAAAGTCAAAATTGCCTTGAACAATATTAATGTCCTGAGCAAACATCGCTCCTGAAATAAAGAAGCATGCAATAATTAGTTTTTTCATTTTTTTGGTTAATTGATTAGTTTTTTTGTGGGCTAAAATAATTAAAAGGATTTAAATTGCAAGCATTAAAAAAGTAATCTTTTTCTTGGATATTGTTTTAAAAAAAAGACTGCCACAATTGACAGTCTTTTAAAAATTTATTGAATGTTAATGTTACAATCCAAAAATCTTATCCATTAAAATCCATTTTTGCCCAGGCTTTGCCCAAGGTAAAGCATGCTGGAATTTCCACATTAAAGTTTCCCATTCCTGAACTTTTTCGTTTGCAGCATCAGCCGCATCTTTCTTTTCGAAAGTAAAATCGGCATCGGCTTCAATGATCATGAACAATCGGTTTCCGGTGCAGTAGATATCAAGAACTTCGATTCCAGAATCTTGAATGCTTTTTTTAATTTCTGGCCATACATTTTCATGCAGTTCTTTATATTCTGCAATTAAGTCTGCATCATCTTTTAGGTCTAAAGCCAGATAGAATTTTTGTGTTGCCATAATCTAAAATTTATCCTTGGTAAGCTACAGCAGTTTGCTTGCTTGTGCCTAAACCTTCAATTCCTAATTCGATTACGTCACCCGCTTTAATGTAAATTGGATCTGGTTTAATTCCTAATCCAACTCCCGGAGGTGTTCCCGTACTAATAACATCGCCAGGAAGCAAGGTCATAAACTGACTTAAGTAATGTACTAAAAATGGAATTTTAAAAATCAAGTTTGATGTATTACTGTTTTGGAACGTTTTTCCGTTTACCGTAAGCCACATTTTAAGATTATTTACATCGCCAACTTCGTCTGGAGTTGCCATAATTGGCCCAAGAGGAGCGAAGGTATCAGAACCTTTTCCTTTTGCCCATTGTCCGCCTCTTTCGATTTGGAATGCTCTTTCGCTGTAATCATTCAAAAGGCAATATCCTGCAATGTAGTTTGGTGCATCTTCTTCAGAAACATAGCTTGCTTTTTTACCTACAACAAATGCTAATTCTACTTCCCAGTCTGTTTTTTCGCTGTTTTTTGGAATGATCAAATTGTCATTTGGTCCGCATAAAGAAGTTGTAGATTTAAAGAAAATAATTGGTTCTTCTGGAATTGCAGCGCCAGTTTCTTCGCAGTGATCCACATAATTTAATCCGATGCAGATAATTTTTGAAGGACGTGCCACTGGCGAACCTAAACGTACTGAATCGCTTACTTCTGGCAATGAAGGATTATTTTTTAAAGCTTCTTCTAATTTCGCTAAACCGTCATTTTCAAAAAAAGCTTCGTTGTAATCTGTTACAATAGACGAAACATCGTATCTTTTTTCATTTAGTAAAACTCCTGGTTTTTCCTTTCCTTCTTCTCCGAATCTTATAAGTTTCATATTTTAATTTTTTTAGTAATGTGTTTATTTTTTTGCCACAGATTTAAAGGATTAGAATGATTTCTTTTAGATTGTCACCCTGAGCGAAGTCGAAGGGCGTTCCAATTGGACGTGGGCTTCGACTTCGCTCAGCCTGACAAAAGCAGGAAATAAAAATCTTTTTAATCCTTTAAATCTGTGGCTTTATTTTTTTGCTCGCAGATTTAGCAGATCGAGTAGTTTTAATCTTTTAAGTCTGTGGCTAAATAATTTTTAGTTATTCAATTTAATAAAACCTCCATCAATTGGGTAATCTGAACCTGTGATGAAAGACGATTCGTCGCTGCATAAGAATAATGCTAAAGTTGCGATTTCGTCTGGTTTTCCCATACGGCCAATTGGCTGTGATTGTGATAATTTTTCGAAAATCTCTTCTTCTTTTCCAGGATAATTTTTAGCAATAAATCCGTCTACGAAAGGTGTGTGAACTCTCGCCGGAGAAATAGAATTACATCTGATTTTATCATTCAAATAATCTTTTGCAACCGATAAAGTCATAGCCATTACAGCGCCTTTAGCAGTAGAATAAGCAAAACGATCAGGAATTCCAACCCAGCAAGCGATTGAAGCTAAGTTTAAAATTACACCTCCGCCAGAATTTCTTAGTGCCGGAATCGAAGCATGAAGACAGTTGTAAACTCCTTTTACGTTTACATTCATAATACGGTCAAAATCAGATTCTGAAGTTGTATCTACTTTTCCAACGTGGGCAATTCCCGCGTTGTTTACTAGAATATTGATATTTCCGATTTTTTGGAAAGTTGAATTTACTTGTTCGTGGTTTGAAACGTCGCAAGCGTGAGCAAAAACATTTCCGCCAGCCGATTTAATTTCTTCAACAGTTTCTTTTGCGCTTTCTTCCGTCAATTCTAAAATATGAACTTCAGATCCTTGTTTAGCAAATAAAACCGAAATAGCTCTTCCAATTCCGCTTCCACCGCCAGTGATAATTGCTTTTTTATTTTGTAATGAAAACATTTGATATAAATTTTTATGAGTTGTTTTTAATAGTCTTTTACAAAGATACGCCGCGTTTCCACGGAATAAAATCGTCTTGGTTTAATTGAACTGCTTTCGGAATAATTTCGCCGCTTGCCGCTTTGATGCAATATTCTAAAATTTCCTCGCCCATTTCCTCAATAGATTTTTCGCCACTAATGATTGGTCCGCAGTCAATATCGATAATATCTTTCATTCTGGTTGCTAGAACAGAATTTGTTGCCACTTTAATTACAGGACAAACTGGGTTTCCTGTCGGAGTTCCCAATCCAGTTGTAAACAAAATTAAAGTTGCTCCAGAAGCGGCTTTTCCAGTTGTTGCTTCAACGTCATTTCCTGGCGTACAAACCAAACTTAAACCTGGTTTTGTAACCAATTCGGTATAATCTAAAACATCAACTACGGGAGACGTTCCGCCTTTTTTGGCTGCTCCAGCACTTTTGATGGCGTCCGTAATTAATCCGTCTTTGATATTTCCTGGAGAAGGATTCATATGAAAACCAGAACCCACTTTATGAGCCAGTTCATCATAAGATTCCATTAAGTCGATGAATTTTTTAGCGTTATCTTCAGTAACACATCTGTCGATTAAATTTTGCTCGGCACCGCATAATTCTGGGAATTCAGCCAAAAGAATTTTTCCGCCTAAAGCTACGACTAAATCTGAAGTATAACCCACAGCAGGATTTGCAGAAACACCGCTGAAGCCGTCACTTCCGCCACATTTTACACCAATGCATAAATCGCTCAAAGGGGCATCGGTTCTTTCGTATTTATTGATTTCAATTAAACCTTCAAACGTTTTTTTGATGGCATTGGTAATCAAAACTTCTTCGCTTTCTGTCTGCTGCTGTTCAAAAATAAACAATGGTTTATCAAATTCTGGATTCTGTCTTTTTACATCGTTTACAAAATCTTGAACTTGTAAATGCTGGCATCCTAAACTCAAAAGCGTGATTCCGCCCACATTTGGATGATTGGCATAAGAAGCCAATAAAGCGCTCAAAGTAGAAGCATCTTGACGAGTTCCGCCACAACCGCCTTGGTGATTTAAGAATTTAATTCCGTCCACATTTTCAAAAACACGTTTGTTTCTTGGAGTCGGATTTAATTCAATGTTGATATCGTTAATGTCGTTTCCGTTCAAATAACCTTCTAGCAATTCGTGCGTAAATTGATTGTATTTGTCCGTTACAGCATAACCCAATTGTTTGTGCAAAGCTTCTTTGATTACGTCCAAATTTCTATTTTCACAAAAAACAGTTGGGATAAAAAGCCAGTAATTTGCTGTTCCAACTCGTCCGTCTTTTCTTTTGTAACCTTTGAAAGTTCTGTTTTCGAATTTTGAAACATCAGGCGCATTCCATTCGTAAGAAGCATTTCTATAAGCGTACGGATCTGCAGCATGTTTAAGGTTTTCGGTTGTCATTAGGCTTCCTTTTGCCAAATCGTTTTGCACTTTTCCAACCAAAACACCATACATATTTACTTCTTCTCCCTGCTTCATGTCCTGCATGTAGAATTTATGTTTGGCTTTGATGAGGTCTTGTAAAACGTAAGTTTCGTTTTCAAAATGAATGGTTTCGCCTTTTTGAAGATCGGTTAAGGCAACCAATACATTATCGTCTGGATGCAGTTTTACAACCAGTTTTTTTGTGTTATTGTCAGACATTGTGTTGTTGTTTTTTTCTTTTTTTGATGTCACCGCTTTCGTTTTAAAACAATTTAATCCTTTGATTTTGTATAGAATTCGGGCAGTTAACGAAAAATAAAATTAGCTTTTTTACACATTGGTTAATAGTCTAATATTATCCGTATCTAATCTTTAATTATCTTTGCAGTATGAAATTGGAACAAACGAAAATAGCGTCTTATCTCAACACGAAAGTTTCGGTCTTAAATCGTATTGAACCTTTTTTTCAAGCGCCGTTTCATTCGCATCCAGAATTGGAATTGGTGTATGTAAAAGAGAGTTATGGCAAGCGAATTATTGGAAATTCGGTTATGCCTTTTGCGCCTGGCGATATGGTTTTTTTAGGTTCTGATATTCCTCATGTTTGGCTGAATGATGAAAAATATTATCAGGGAATTGAGGATTTAAAAGCCAATTCGATTGTCGTATATTTTCATAAAGATATTTTTGGACCGACTTTTTACGAATTAAAAGAAACTCAAAAAATCAATGAACTTTTTTTTCAGGCAGGAAAAGGAATTTCGATTATTGGAAAAACCAACAAACAGATTGCGAAAAAACTGGAGAAATTAGTTTCTAAAAAGGACTTTGAAGTTATTGTTGGACTTTTTGAGATTTTATCTATTCTTTCTGAAAGTCAGGATACGATTTACATTAATGATGAAATTTATTCGTTGATGCAGAAGGATTCGAAAGTAGATCGTCTTTCGGAGGTTTTTCAATACGTCAACAAAAATTATAAAAAGAATATTTCCTTAGAAGAAATTGCCGCTGTCGCAAATATGACAAGAACGTCTTTCTGTAGAATGTTCAGGGTAAAAACGAAAAAGAATTTTATAGATTATCTGCACGAAATTAGAATTTCGAATGCCTGCAAATTGTTATTAGAAACCGATAAAAGCATGTCTGAAATTGCATATGAATGCGGTTATAAAGCAGCTTCGAACTTTAATAAGCTTTTCAAAAAAGTTAAAGGAATTACGCCGACCGATTTTAAGAATAATGCGAAGGTTAGTTTTGCCACTCCCGATAGCTATCGGGAATAAAGATTAAAAGGATTTTTATACAAATCTGCTTGATCTGCCAAATCTGCGTGAGAAATAAATAAGTTGCCACGAATTACACAAATTAACCCGAATTTTTTGTTTAGAAATATAAATTAGTGGAAATTAGTGTAATTCGTGGCAAACTAAAAAAATTAAATAGATCGGTCTAAATGGGTGTAACCACCATCAACATAAATAATCTGTCCTGTGGTATGGCTTGATTTTTCAGACAATAAGAAAACTACCATATTTGCAATTTCTTCTGCTGTTGTCATTCTGTTTTCTAACGGAATATTTTTGGTAATTGCAGCTAGTTTTTCTTCTTTATTTTCAAAAGTATTAATCCAGGTTTCGTAAAGAGGAGTGTAACATTCAGCTACAATTACTGCGTTTACACGAATGCTGTATTTTAATAATTCAACCGCCCATTCTCTGGTTAAAGCGTTTCTACCTCCGTTTGAAGCGGCGTAAGCTGAGGTTCCGCCTTGACCCGTTTCGGCAGTTTTAGAACCAATGTTTACAATTGCTCCCTTTGATTCTTTTAAATACGGAAGTGCGTGTTGTGCCATTAAATAATAGTGCACTAAATTTTTGTGAAGAGAAGCAGTGAAATCTTCATAATTTCCGTTTTCTAATCCAACACCGTCATTAACTCCGGCATTGTTTACAAGTCCGTCAATGCGGCCGAATTTTGCGATTACGGCTTCAACGGCTTTTTTGCAGTCTTCTGGTTTTGTTAAATCGGCGGCAACTTGGTGCGCTTCTTTTCCACTGGCTTTTAATTCTTCTACGGCTTTGATGTTGTCATTTTCGTTACGTCCAACGATAAACGGAATAGCATTTTCTTCGGCTAAAACCTTAACGATTCCTAAACCGATTCCTTTTGCACCTCCCGTAACGATAATGATTTTTTTGGTTAATGATAACTGCATGATTTTTATTTATTATAATTTATTGCTAATATATTTTTAAACACATAGAATCATGGCTCATCTTTGTCTAAAAAAAGCATTTCATTTATCTAAATTCACATAAACTATGTGTTCAAATCTAGATTTGTTTTTTGGCCTTTTTATAGATTAAAAAAATCTATGTTTCCATGTGTTAGAATATTTTTTAAAAATTTACAGCTGTTGTTCATGACAAACAACAGCTGTAAAAATAGAGAGAATAGAACTGATAATTTATTACCAGAACTTAACATAAAGCGCAACAATAATCAATAATGTAATTACGATTAAGACTGTTGTTTGCGGTTTAACTTTAAACATTCCAGGTTCTGTCTCGAATGCTTTAGGGTTTACTTTTGGTCCAGCGAAACTTATCAGAATCATGGCAATCATTGTAAATAAGAATGATAATCCCATACAGATGTGGAACGGAATTTCAAAAGCTCCTTTTCCATTAGAGTATGCTGTGTATAAAAGTGTGTCGTTTCCAAATAAAGCTGGAGCGTATTCGTTGAATAAAACAGATAATAAGAATCCTAGAATTACTCCCACGATTGCAGCTGTTCCAGTAGTTCTTTTCCAGAACATACCTAAGAAGAACATAGCAAAAACTCCAGGGCTGATGAATCCAGTATATTTTTGGATGTATGTAAATCCTCCAACACCACCAATTCCTAGAACGTCATTCCAAGTAAATAAAACAGCTAAAAGCATTGCTGCAAAAACGGCAAGTCTACCAATATTTACCTGTTGTTTTTCGCCAGCTTCTTTTTGAATGTATTTTTTATGAATATCTAAGGTATAGATTGTAGAAATACTATTTACTTTTCCAGCTAAAGAGGCTACGATCGCAGCTGTTAAGGCAGCTACAGAAAGTCCTTTTAATCCAGTTGGAAGGAAGGTTAATACAGCAGAATAAGCTCCATCTTTTCCTCCAACTAATTGAGGTAAATGTCCGTTTGTATATAAAACATAAGCAGCAATACCAGGAAGCATTACGATAAGTGGCATTAATAATTTTAACATACCAGCAAATAAAATACCTGTACGAGCTGTTTGTAAGTCAGCACCAAGGGCTCTTTGCGTAATGTATTGGTTACATCCCCAGTAATTTAAGTTGATGATCCAGATACCAGCAGCGTAAGATAGCAATCCAGGGAAAGTTAAATATTTATCGATTTCCAGCTGAGAAGATGCCGCAGTCGGTTTTGGGATAATCATTTTGAAATGCTCAGGAGCTTCTCTCATTAAAACCTTGAAACCAGCGATTGCATTTTCGCCCACTCCAAAATATTGTCCAACAGTTGTTAAAGCAATATAAGAAGTCACCAAACCTCCAATGATTAATACCGCAACCTGAATAACGTCTGTATAAGCCACAACTTTCATTCCCCCAAGCGAAATAAATAAAGCAAAAACAGCTAATCCGATCATAATAGCGTGAAGGTATTCTCCTCCCGCAAGACCGTTAATAGCAACAGCTCCCAAATATAGAATAGAAGTCAAGTTTACAAAAACATATAAAAATAGCCAGAAAACAGCCATAATCAAAGCAGTAGACTCGTTGTAACGCGTTTTTAAGAACTGTGGCATCGTGTAGATCTTGTTTTTAAGATAAACAGGAATAAACCATACGGCCACGATAATAAGGGCTACAGCAGCAAGCCATTCGTAAGCAGCAACTGCGATTCCTAAAAAGAAACCTTCACCACTCATTCCTATGAATTGTTCTGCAGAGATATTAGAAGCAATAAGAGAAGCTCCAATTGCCCACCAAGTTAAATTTCCTTCAGCCAAAAAGTAAGCTTTAGCATCTTGTTCGTCTTGTTTACGTTTGCGATAAACGGTGTAACCGTAGACAGAGACTACGATAAAATAAATAATAAAAACCGCATAATCTGCGAAAGCGAGGTTTTGGTTCATTGTTAGTAGTATTTTAAAAAATTATTATAGGGTTGTTTGTTTATTTGGTTCTAAATAAGTTTTTGTGTTGTGTAATCTTGTTAAATATGCAAGATGTGTTTTATTTCTGTTATTTTTTTGCGAAAAAAAAGCAGAAGCCAAATGTAAAATAAAAATTTATAAATCAACCATCAGTAAATGTGTTTTTTACATTTATCTGATTGAAATTGTGTTAAATTTTTTTAGTTTTATGCTTTATTCAAAAACAAGTTATTGGGCTTTTACTAGACTTTTGTAATGTACGTCTGAAAGCTGTCTTAAAATTTCGGCACTTTTTTCAGGTGTAATATCACGTTGCGATTCGCCCAACATTTCGTATCCTACCATAAATTTCTTTACAGTTGCAGATCTTAACAACGGCGGATAAAAATGCATGTGGAAATGCCATTCTGGATGCAGTAAACCATCTGTTGGCGATTGGTGAATTCCTGAAGAATATGGAAATGAAGTATTAAACAAATTGTCGTACTTCGTTGTTAACTGTTTTAATATTTTCGCGAAAGCGGTGCTTTCTTCGGCAGTAAAACTGGTGATTTTGTTTACGGCTCTTTTGCTTACAATCATCGTTTCGTATGGCCAGATTGCCCAAAACGGAACTAGTGCAACAAAATGATCATTCTCGATTACGATACGTTCACCAGCTTTCAATTCAGCTTTAACATAATCTTCCAATAATGTTCTTTCGTTTTTATCGTAATATGATTTTAAGCTGTTTTGTGTTTTTTCAACCTGAGTCGGTAATGAAGACTGCGCCCAAATTTGCCCGTGCGGATGCGGGTTGCTGCAGCCCATTACACTCCCTTTGTTTTCAAAAATCTGAACGTGGTTAATGTATTTGATGCTTCCTAAATCGGTATATTCTTTCTGCCAAGTTTTGATGATGTTTTCAATATCAGCAATTTCCATTTCTGGCAAAGTCAAATCGTGTCTTGGTGAAAAACAAACCACTCTTGAGATACCCTGTTCTGGTTTTGCTTTGAAAAAAGTATGTTTAATATCGTCTTCAAAAATAATTTCGTCCTGCTTCATGGCAGCAAAATCATTTTCAAAAACAAAACTGCTTTCGTATTGTGGATTATTCACTCCATTGGCACGAACATTTCCAGGACACAAATAACAAGTTGGGTCGTATTTAGGAAGTTCTTCTGTAGAAATAGTTTCATTTTGTCCTTGCCAAGGGCGTTTTGCACGATGAGGTGAAACCAATACCCATTCGTTAATTAATGGATTGAAGCGTCTGTGCGGATCTTCGTTAATGTCAAAATTTTTCATTGTACTGTGTGTGGTTTTAAAGTAGCGTTGTTCCGTTAGAGATTTTTACATCATAGAATTTTAATTCAATTCCAAATGTATCTAAATAAAGCTTCGAAAACTTACGCTTAACCTCATTTTCATGTCCTTTTTTAACTAAATTGATGGTGCAGCCGCCAAAACCGCCTCCCATAAGTCGAGAACCAATAATGGCATTGTCTTCTTTTGCTGTATCAACAAGCATGTCTAATTCTTCGCAGCTTACTTCATATTCTTTTGATAATCCGTAATGAGTTTCAAAAAGTAATTTTCCTAACTGTTCAATATTTCCTTGATCTAAAGCTTCGCACGCTTTGATAACACGATTGATTTCTTTTACCACAAAATGAACTCTGCTGAACACTTTTTCAGTCATTTTATCTTTAAGGCTCAAAACCTGTTCTTCTGTAGCATTTCTAAAAGTTTTTACTTCTGGAAAATGGTTTTTTATAATAGATAAACCTTCTTCGCATTCAATTCTTCTGGTATTGTATTCTGATGTAAAAAGAGAGTGCTTTACATTAGAATCAAATAAAATCAGAGAATAATCTTTAAAGTCGGCATTATGATATTCAAAATCTAAAGTATTGCAGTCTAGTTGAATTACTTTGTTTTCAAGACCATGAACACTTGAAAATTGATCCATAATTCCGCAGTTGATACCAACCCAGTGTTCTGCTTTTTGTCCTAATAACGAAATGTCTTTTTTTTCAATTTTTAAATCAAAAAGAGATTTAATTCCGAAAATCATCCCGCATTCTAAAGCCGCAGAAGAAGATAATCCGGAACCAACCGGAATATTACTGCTGAAAGCACAGTTGAAACCATCAAACGAAAATCCGTTGTCCTGCAATTGTTTAATAACGCCTCGAATATAATTTGTCCAAACCACATCGCTCAGTTTTACTTCTTGAGTCAAATCGATTTCAAATTCTTCGTTTAAATCGATAGCGATTATTTTGGAAGTTTTAGTGTTGTTTTTTTCAAAAGTAAAGCAAATCACTTTGTCAATTGCAGCAGGTAAAACATAACCGTCATTGTAGTCAATATGTTCTCCAATAATGTTGATTCTGCCTGGAGAAAGTACCGTTTTCTGAGGAGTAGATCCGAAAGATTTCTCAAAAAAAGCAACGGTATTTTGTATTAAAATATCATTCATTATAGTTGCGTAATTGTGGTATTGTATAGTTAGTTTAAGGTTTCAAATTTGTAGAGCGTTTTTTGGGTGTATTCTTCTCCTTTTCTCAAAACAGCATTTGGAAAATGATTTTGATTTGGAGCATCTGGAAAATTCTGCGTTTCAAAACAAATACCGCTTTGAGCATTGTAATCTACATTTTCTTTTCCCTTCAATTTTCCGAAACAGTTTCCGCCAACATATATATGTACGCTTGGCTGATCGGTGTAGACATTCATTCTCAATTTGTTTTTTAAACTGATTAACTGTGCTACGATTTCAGTTTTAGAATTTACCACAAAAGAATTGTCAATTGGAAACGGACAGTTTTTAGGTGTTCTAAAATCAAAATCATGATTGTTCAAATCGGTATAATTTCCGGTTGGAATATTGTCTGGATTTGTTTCCAGCATTTTAGCCGATTTGATAAACATCTGCTGTTCCAACACATTTCCATCGTGTCCATCAAGGTTAAAATAGCTATGATGCGTCAAATTGATAACAGTATCTTCTGTTGAGGTTGCTTTGTATTCTAACTTCAATTCATTTTCTTCAGTTAACGTATAAGTCAAATAAACCGTCATTTCGCCAGGGAAATTTTCGTCTAAATGTGCACTCAAAAGACCAAAAGTAATTGACGGATTTTCGCCAGAAGTTGCATTAACAACACTCCATGCTTTTCTTCCAAATCCCATTACTCCTCCGTGAAGTGTGTTGCCGTTATTGTTTCCGTCTAGCTGAAACTTTTTATCGTCAAGACTGAAAGTAGCATTATGAATACGACCGGCATAACGGCCAACCGTTGTTCCAAAATAAGGAGCGCTTGGTAAATTATAGGATTCTAAATACGATTCTAAATTATCAAACCCTAATACAACATCGATTAACTTTCTGTCTACTGGAATTTGGATCGAAGTTACCGTTGCGCCATAATTGATGACTTGAACTTTCATTCCATTTTTATTAACTAAATCAAAAGAATAAATTTCTTCCTTATTGGGCATTAAACCAAACAATTTGCAATTGTGAGTCTCTTTTAAATGCGATATGTGTTTTATTTCCATATAATTTTTAGCAAAAATGAAATCCAAAAATAGAAACATTTTCTATATTTGCATACCAGTACCTACCAGTTTTTAATTATAATAGTCAAAATGACTTTATCATAATCATGATTTCAATTCAAAATAATATTGGGTTGCCAAAATATAGGCAGATAATTCTTTCAATCGAAAAAGCGATTGAAGAGGGGAATTTAACTAAAGGTGATCGACTTCCGTCAGTCAATAAAGTTTGCCTAGCTTTTTCTTTATCTCGAGATACGGTCTTATTGGCTTATGATGAATTGAAGAAAAGAGGGATTATTTATGCTATTCCGGGCAAGGGTTATTATGTTAAAAGTGTTGAAATCACTATAACTCAGAAGATTTTTTTACTTTTTGATGAGTTGAATATTTTTAAAGAAGATATTTATAATTCGTTTTTAAAAAACATTGGAAAAAATGTGCAGGTTGATATTTTCTTTCATCATTTTAATGTTCAGGTTTTTAAAAAACTGATAAATGATAGCAACGGAAATTATACAAAATATATTATCATGCCGACGAACTTAAACGATATCGTCGATTCGATAAAAACCCTACCAGTAAGCGACGTAATTATCTTGGACCAGACCAATCCGGAGTTAAAAATGTTTCCGGCAATTTATCAAAATCACCAAAAAGATATTTATGAAGGCTTAATGAAAGGCAAATCCCGATTGTCTAAATACAAGAAACTAATATTGATTTTTCCCGGTTTTAGAGAACCTGCTGGAATGAAATTAGGTTTTGAATCATTTTGCCAAGCCTATAGTTTCGATTATGAAATTATCTCAGATTTCAGCAACCAGTCTATTGATTTTGGAGACTTATATATTATTCCTCATGATCGAGATTTGCTTTTGGTTATAGAAAATGCGATGGGCAGAAACTTAAAATTAGGGGAAGATTTTGGTATTATATCTTATAATGAAACTCCACTGAAAAAAATCGCTGCAAACGGAATCACGACGATTTCGACCAATTTTGAATTGATGGGAAAAATTCTAGCCGATATGGTTTTGAAAGGAATAAAAGAGCAGATCGAAAATAAATCTGCTCTTATATTGAGGAATTCTTTATAAATTTCTCCCGCAGATTTAGCAGATTTTTTTTGAAAATTGATCAGCCAAATCCATTAAATCTGCAAGAGAATAAATAAAACTCTTATAAATTGAGTGCAAAGTTGTTTTGCAGTTTCTCTTCGTATTTCTCCTTATTAAAGGTATATAAATAAGAGCCTTTTCGAGAAGATTGCATGTCTTTTTCGTCAAGTTTGTTTAAAATATCAAGCGAATTAATTTTGCTGATGAAATTTCGCTTGTCCAATTCTTTGCTTAGAATAGCTTCGTACAATTCTAAAAGCTGGCGCATGGTGAATTTTTCAGGAAGCAATTCAAAACCAATTGGTTTTACAGAAGTTTTGTAACGAAGTCTCTTTATAGCATTTTGAACCATTTCGTTATGGTCAAAAATTAAGTTTGGAGCGTCGTTAATTGGAAACCATTCTGCATGGTAATTTTTAATCAATTCAGCATTGTGGTTCTCGATATTAATTAAAGCAAAATAAGAAACCGAAATGGTTCTTTCTACAGGGTCACGATCAATTTCGCTGTAAGCATACAGCTGTTCCATATAAATATCGTTCAAACCTGTATACGTATTTAAGATTCTGGTTGCGGCAGCATCTAAAACTTCATCACGCTTTAAAAACCCTCCAATCAAGGACCATTTTCCTTTTTCAGGTTCAAAATCTCTTTTAATTAAAAGGATTTTCAGACCATCATTATCAAAACCGAAAATGATGCAGTCTACCGCCAGTAAAACTTTATCAGCAGAGCTATAACTATTTAGCATATATAATTAATTTGGATGGGTAAATATATAAACTTCTTAAAAGGTTTCATAATTATTAATGTGAGATTTACACTTAATTATGATTTGTTACGAAATAAGTGTTTTTTGTTTTGTAATTATGGGGGATTGCGGATAAAATTTTGCTCGGCTTAGAAGTGACCAAATTTAGTGCAAAGTTTTTTATTAGAAGAGATTTTCTAAATATTGCTTTCTAATTATTTTAAAGGAATTGTTTAGAATTATGCTTTTAATTATGGTTAAATTGACTATTAGTCATTTTTTTAACTACATTTACAAATGTTTAAAACACACTTAACTATTGTTTGAATCTTTTTTTAACCTTAAAAAAAAATCAAATTTCCTTATAGAAAACCTTACTTACTATTAAAAACCACATTATGAAAAAACCACTTTTCCTTTTGATGATGGCACTGTTTTATCAGTTTGCATTTTCTCAGGTTACTACAATTTCGATAAAAAATAACAACGATTCACCCACTATTAGCAAGAACATTTACGGTCATTTTGCAGAACATTTGGGACACTGTATTTATGGCGGATTTTTTGTTGGAGATACTTCTAAAATTCCAAATACAAAAGGAGTTCGTAATGATATTATAAAAGCATTAAAAGATTTAAAAATTCCAAATTTGAGATGGCCGGGCGGATGTTTTGCCGATACGTATCATTGGAAAGACGGAATTGGTCCAAAAGAACAGCGTCCGACAATTGTAAACCAATGGTGGGGAGGAGTTACAGAAGACAATAGTTTTGGAACGCACGACTTTTTGAATATGTGTGAATTGCTTGGCGCGGAACCGTATTTGTCTGGAAATGTTGGAAGCGGAACCGTTCAAGAACTAGCCGATTGGGTTCAGTACACAAATTTCGCAGGGAAAAGTCCAATGAGTGATTTGCGTAAAAAAAACGGTAGAACAGAGCCATGGAAGGTGAAATATTGGGGAATTGGAAATGAAGCTTGGGGTTGCGGCGGTAATATGACGGCAGATTATTATGCAAACGAATATAAAAAGTTTGCCACTTTTATGTCTGATTGGGGAAATACAGGTGGAATTACAAGAATTGCGTCTGGAGCAAACAGTTCTGATTACAATTGGACAGAAGTTTTAATGAAAAACATTCCGTTAAGCATGCTTGGTGGTGTTGGCGTTCATCATTATGCTGTAATCAATTGGAATAAAAAAGGCTCTGATGTTGATTTTACTGAAAGAGAGTATTTCTTAACCATGCAGTCGGCCTTAAAAATGGAGGAATTAGTGACCAAACATGCTGCTGTTATGGATAAATACGATCCAGAAAAAAAAGTTGCTATGATTGTAGATGAGTGGGGCGGCTGGTATGATGTGCAAAAAGGGACAAATCCTGGTTTTTTATATCAGCAGAATACTATGCGCGATGCAGTTTTAGCGGGTGCAACTTTAAATATTTTCAACAATCATGCAGATCGTGTTCGTATGGCAAATTTAGCACAATGCGTTAATGTGCTTCAGGCTGTAATCTTAACAGACAAAGCCAAAATGATTACAACGCCAACCTATCATGTAATGAAAATGTATAGCGTGCATCAAGACGCGAAATTACTTCCAATAGATTTTAAATCTCCATCTTATACTTTTAACGGACAAACAATTCCTGCAGTTTCGGCTTCTGCATCAAAAGATCAAGGCGGATCGGTTCATATTTCTCTTGTAAATATTGATGCTGTAAATAAGAACAAAATAGAAATTGATGTAAAAGATCTGGGTGTAAAAAACTTTACAGCAAGTATTATTACAGCTTCAAAACTACAAGACTATAACTCTTTTGAAAATCCGAACAAAATTGTTCCTGTGGCTTTTAAAGGATTCGAAAATAAAAAAGGAAAATTGGAAATAACATTACCGCCTTACTCAGTATTGGTTTTGGAAGGGAAATAATGTAGAAAAATGAAAAAATATCAATTTTATTTATTGAGTATTTGTCTATTGCTTCTGATTTCCTGTAAAGAAACCAAAAGTCAAATTGTACAAAATGATAAAACTTCTGTGTTAAAAGGAGGCTATAAAATAGAACCAGTAAACATTCAAAATGTAAAACTGACAGACTCTTTTTGGCTTCCGATTATCAAGAGGGTTCAGGAAATAACTATAGAATATGCCATTAAAAAATGAGATGAAGAAGGCCGTTTTGAGAATTTCTCAATTGCAGGAAAACAAAAAAGCGGTACAACAAGAGGAGAAATGCCCTTTGATGATACCGATGTTTATAAAATTATAGAAGGAGCATCAAATACTTTAATCAGCGCGCCAAATCCGAAATTAGAAAGAGTTCTGGATTCGATGATTGCTATTGTAAAAGTTGGTCAGGAACCAGATGGGTATATTACGACATGGCGAACTATAAATCCGGCAAAACCACCCGCGAGCTGGGTTCCTGTTATTGAAGGGAAACGCTGGGAATCGTTGCAGATTAGTCATGAATTATACAATCCGGGACATTTAATTGAAGCCGCGATTGTGCATTATGAAGCAACAGGCAAAACCAATTTTCTTGAAATTGCCATAAAAGCTGCCGATATGCTGGTTCGAACTTTTGGCGATAACCCAGGACAGGTAAAAGGTGTTCCGGGACATCAGATTGTAGAAACAGGATTGCTGAAATTGTATCAAATTACTGGAAACAAAGATTATCTTAAACTGGCAAAATATTATTTGGACAATCGAGGCAATCCGAATAATCATAAATTATATGGAGAAAATGCCCAAGATCATATACCTGTTGTACAGCAAAAAGAAGTTGTAGGTCACGCAGTAAGAGCGGTATATATGTATGCAGGAATGACAGATATTGCGGCATTGACAAAAGATAAAGCTTATGAAAATGCTGTAAATAATCTATGGGACAATATGGTGAACAAGAAAATGTATATCACCGGCGGAATAGGGTCAAGACATGATGGAGAAGCTTTCGGAGCAAATTATGAACTTCCGAATTTAACAGCTTATAATGAAACTTGTGCCGCAATTGGCGATGTATACTGGAATCATAGATTGCATAATTTATATGGAGAATCAAAATATTTTGATGTCATCGAAAGAACAATGTACAACGGATTAATATCGGGTATTTCGCTTGACGGAAAACAATTTTTTTATCCAAATGCCTTAGAAGCAGACGGAGTTTATAAATCGAATCGTGGCTCTTGTACAAGGCAAGGCTGGTTTGACTGTTCTTGCTGTCCAACTAATTTAATTCGTTTTATTCCGTCAATTCCAGGATTGATTTATTCAAAAACAAAAGATGTTTTGTATGTCAATTTATATGCTTCAAACAATGCGTCTTTTCAATTAGGAAAAACAGATTTACAGATTTCGCAGCAGACTTCTTATCCGTGGAACGGAAAAATTGCAATTTCGGTTAATCCAAAAAAAGAGAGTCATTTTACAATCAAACTTCGCGTTCCGGGTTGGTCTAGAAATGAGGTTTTGCCAGGAGATTTATACAGTTATAAAAAGGCTTCAGATCAAAAGACGACAATAAGTTTAAATGGAGAAACTCTAGCAATTCAGCCAGAAAATGGATATTTCACAATCACTAGAAATTGGAAAAAAGGAGACAGAATTAATCTCAATTTTCCAATGGAAGTTCAAGAAGTAATAACAAATCCAAAAGCAGCAATCAATACAAACAAAGTTTCTCTGGAATACGGACCAATAGTTTATGCAGTTGAAGAAATTGATAACAAAAACAATTTCGATAAAATTGATGTAAACGCTTCTGATACTTTCAAAGTAAAAAAAGAAGCCAATTTATTGCAAGGAGTAAATGTAATTGAGAACTCAAAATTGAAGGCGATTCCGTATTATTCTTGGTCGAATCGAGGAGTTGGAAAAATGAAAGTTTGGTTGAATTATAAGAATCAATAAAAATTCTAGAGTCACATATTTTGCAGATTAAAAGGAATAAAAAATCATTTAAATTCTTTCAATCTGTGGCAAAAAAAATAAAATTCAGTACAATTTTAAAGCACGATTTATTAACGATTTAAAGATTAAGTTGAAATAATCGCAACGTTATAAATGTATTGCTAACATTTATTTTTTGTTTGAAAGCTAAAATGCTGTTTTAATGCATTTATAGCAAAAATGAATCATACAATTTAAGTTAAGTGTTTTTTATACACTTATAAAATAATTATATCTATATTTGTCAATATTTTAAAAATAAAATAGAATGAAAAATTATGTAATAGGATTGGACTACGGAACAGATTCTGTTCGCGCGGTGCTGATAGACGCTGAAAATGGACAAGAATTGGCATCCAATGTTTCTCATTACAAAAGATGGAAAAACAAACAATATTGTGACGCTTCTATAAACCAGTTTCGTCAACATCCTTTGGATCATATTGAAGGATTGGAAATTACAATTCAGAATGTTGTTAAAGAAAGTAAAGTAGATCCTTCATTAGTAAAAGGAATTTGTATCGATACAACTGGATCTTCTCCGGTTCCAGTTACAAAAGACGGAACGCCATTAGCATTAACAAAAGGTTTTGAAGAGAATCCAAATGCCATGATGGTTTTATGGAAAGATCATACATCAATTAATGAAGCAAACGAAATCAACGAACTAGCAGTTAGCTGGGGCGGAGAAGATGTTACCAAATATGTTGGAGGAATTTATTCTTCTGAGTGGTTTTGGGCAAAAATTCTTCATATCGCAAGACAAGACGAAGCCGTTCGAAATGCGGCACACACTTGGATGGAGCATTGCGATTTAATGACGTATTTGTTAATTGAAGATAAAGATTTAAAAACCTTCAAAAGAAGCCGTTGTGCAGCAGGTCACAAAGCAATGTGGCACACAGACTGGAACGGATTACCGCCAGTTGAATTCTTAGAAAAATTACATCCGTATTTAGCGCAGCTTCGTAGCAATTTATATGATGAAACTTATACGTCTGATTTAGTTGCTGGAAATTTAAGCAAAGAATGGGCAGATCGTTTAGGACTTTCAACAGAAACAGTTGTAGCTGTTGGAACTTTCGATGCGCATTCTGGTGCAGTTGGAGCTAAAATCGAAGAAAATACTTTGGTTCGTGTAATGGGAACTTCAACTTGTGATATTCTAGTGGGTTCTTATGATGAGGTGGGAACAAAAACCGTTCGCGGAATCTGCGGACAAGTTGATGGTTCTGTTATTCCAGGATTTATTGGTTTAGAAGCAGGACAATCTGCTTTTGGTGATTTGTTGGCTTGGTACAAAGAACTTTTAATGTGGCCAACGGAACATTTATTAGGTGCTACGTCACTTTTAAATGATGCTCAAAAAGAACAATTAAGAGAAGAATTCAGCGATAAATTAATTGTAGAATTAACGAAAGAGGCAGAGAAAATTCCAGTTTCAGAAAGTCTCCCAATTGCTTTAGACTGGATTAACGGACGTAGAACTCCAGATGCAAATCAGGAATTAAAAAGCGCGATTTCGAATCTTTCTTTAGGAACAAAAGCGCCTCATATTTTTAAAGCTTTAGTAAACGCAATCTGCTTTGGAGCGAAGAAAATTGTAGACCGTTTTGAGGAAGAAGGTGTAAAAATCGACAGCGTAATCGGAATTGGCGGTGTGGCGAGAAAATCTCCTTTTATCATGCAGACTTTGGCTAACGTTTTAAACAAGCCAATTAAAATTGCGGCTTCAGACCAAACTCCAGCTTTAGGTGCGGCAATTTACGCAGCTGTTGCAGCAGGAATTTATCCAAACGTAATCGAAGCAAGCCAAAAAATCGGAAGTGATTTTGATGGAGAATATTTCCCTCAGACAGATAAAGTTGAAGCGTATCATAAGCTTCTTTTAGGATATGAAAAATTAAGTGCTTTTGCAGATCCAAACCTTAAAATATCGAAACATGAGCTCTCAATATAAAGATTTAAAACAAGAATGTTACGAAGCCAATATGCAGTTAAATGCATTGAATTTGGTGGTGTATACATTTGGAAATGTAAGCGCCGTGGACAGAAAAAATGGTGTTTTTGCCATTAAGCCAAGCGGAGTTCCTTACGAAGATTTAAAACCTGAAGATATTGTAATTGTCGATTTTGACAATAATGTTATCGAAGGAACCATGCGCCCGTCATCTGATACTAAAACGCATGCTTATTTATATAAAAACTGGCCAAATATTGGAGGTGTTGCGCATACACACGCAACTTATTCTGTGGCTTGGGCACAATCGCAGCAAGATATCCCAATTTTTGGGACAACGCATGCCGATCATTTAACAGCTGATATTCCGTGTGCACCGCCAATGGCAGATTCTTTAATTGAAGGAAACTACGAACACAATACTGGAATTCAGATTCTAGATTGTTTCAAAGAAAAAAATCTTTCATACGAAGAAGTAGAAATGATTTTAATTGGAAATCACGGTCCGTTTGCGTGGGGAAAAAATGCTGCAAAAGCAGTTTATAACAGTAAAGTTTTAGAAGTTGTGGCAGAAATGGCATATCTGACTTTGCAAATAAATCCGAACGCGCCAAGATTAAAAGATTCATTAATAAAGAAACATTACAACCGTAAACACGGAAAAGACTCGTATTACGGACAATAGAAATTTTGTTTCAAGTTTCAGGTTTTTTTTGTTTCAAGTTGTTGGAACGTGAAACCTGAAACCTGAAACAAACAAAAAAACAATAAAATAACAAATCGAGTTTTCAGATTCCAACAACTTGACTCGAGAGCTATGCTCGAACAGGCGAAGCAAACCTGAAACTTGAAACAAAAAATAACAAAATGATTGATATATCTCAAAAAGAAGTATGGTTTGTAGTAGGAAGCCAGGAATTATATGGTGAAGAAACACTTAGAAAAGTAGCAGAACATTCGCAAATTATTGCAAAAGGATTAGATGCTTCATCTTCAATTCCTGTAAAAGTAGTTTATAAAGATGTGGTGAAATCGCCTTCGCAGATTTTAGATGTTTGTTTAGCAGCAAACTCAGCTAAAAACTGTATCGGAATTATTGCTTGGATGCATACTTTCTCTCCAGCAAAAATGTGGATTGGCGGGTTAAATATCCTTAAAAAACCATTGTGCCATTTGCATACACAATACAACGCTGAAATTCCGTGGGGGAGCATTGACATGGATTTCATGAACTTGAACCAATCGGCTCACGGAGATCGTGAATTTGGTTTCATCATGTCTAGATTGCGCAAAAAACGTAAAGTTGTGGTTGGACACTGGGAAGATCAAAGAGTTCAAAAACAATTAGGAATCTGGTCAAGAGTGGTTTTAGGTTGGGACGAACTTCAAAACCTAAAAGTAGCTCGTATTGGAGACAACATGCGTGAAGTTGCGGTTACGGAAGGAGATAAAGTGGAGGCTCAAATTCGTTTCGGAATGTCTGTAAACGGATATGATTCTTCAGATGTTACAAAACATATCGAGAAAGTAACAGACAAACAATTAGCTGATTTATTGGCAGTTTATGAGTCTTCTTATAACTTAACAGATTCTTTAAAAGAAGGCGGAGCACAAAGAAGTTCATTAGTTGAAGCTGCTAAAATCGAATTAGGATTAAGAGCTTTCCTTGAAGAAGGAGGATTCGGCGCTTTCACAGATACATTTGAAAACCTTGGAGTTTGGAAACAATTACCAGGAATCGCGACACAAAGATTAATGGCTGATGGTTATGGTTTTGGTGGAGAAGGAGATTGGAAAACAGCTGCAATGGTTAGAGCATTAAAAGTAATGTGTGTTGGTTTAGAAGGTGGAACTTCTTTCATGGAAGATTACACCTACCATTTCACACCACAAAAATCATACGTTTTAGGATCTCATATGTTGGAAATCTGCCCATCTATTGCTGACGGAAAACCTTCTTGTGAAGTGCATCCTTTAGGAATTGGAGGAAAAGAAGATCCAGCACGTTTGGTGTTTAATTCACCTGCAGGAGATGCAATTAATGTTTCTTTGGTTGATATGGGAACTCGTTTCCGTTTAATTGTAAATGAAGTTGAAGCGGTTAAGCCAATGGCAGAATTACCAAAATTGCCAGTTGCACGTGTTCTTTGGGATTGTAAACCAAATTTAGAAGTTGCAGCAACAGCCTGGATTTTGGCTGGTGGAGCGCACCATACGGTTTACAGCCAGTCTATCACAACAGAATATATGGAAGATTTCGCAGACATCGCTGGAATCGAATTATTGGTAATTGATGAGAAAACAACTGTAAGAGAATTCAAAGATAAAATCAACGCCAACGAAGCATATTTTCATTTATTTCAACACGGCCTGTAAGGCGGTAAAACGTAATTTGTAAGATGTAAAATGTGAAAAAACTTAAAAAGGTAATTTTTACATTTTTAAAATGATTAAATTTCACGTCTAACATTTTACATCTAACATTTAACTTTTTACAAACCAAAAAATATCATTTATGAATGTATTAAAACGCTCTCTTTTCATACTAAGCTTGCTTGGAACTGCTATTGTTTTAGTTCAATGTAAAAGCGATAAAAAAGCTGATACAGAAAAAGTTGCCACTGAAGGAAAAGATTTAGTTACAATTGAAAAATCAGAATACGGAACTACTGCAAAAGGAGAAAAAGTCGAAAGTTATAAACTGAAAAACCAAAACGGGATGGAAGTTGACATCATCACTTTTGGCGGTAGAATTACAGATTTGAAAGTACCAAATAAAGAAGGTGTTTCAGAAAATGTAGTAATCGGATTTAATTCTTTGGCGCAATACGAAAAAGAAAATCCGTTTTTTGGAGCATTAATTGGAAGATACGGAAACCGTATTGCAAAAGGGAAATTTTTATTAGATGGAAAAGAATATCAATTGGCAATTAACAATGCACCAAATGCTTTACATGGTGGTCCGCAAGGATTTTTTAATGTGGTTTGGAAAGCAGATGAGGTTAAATCTGGCGAAAACGCTTCTCTAAAATTATCTTATGTAAGTAAAGATATGGAAGAAGGATACCCAGGAAACCTAAAAGTTTTTGTGACTTATACATTAACAAATGATAATCAATTAGAAGTTTTGTACGAGGCAACAACAGACAAAAAAACGGTTGTTAACTTAACACAGCATTCATATTTCAATTTATCTGGAGATTTTACTAAAACGATCTTAGATCACGAATTGACATTAAATGCAGATAAATTAGTTCCAGTAGATGCAGATTTGATTCCGACAGGAAAATTAGAAGATGTTGCGGGTACGCCTTTCGATTTCAGAACTCCAAAATTAATTGGAAAAGACATCAATGCTAAAAATGACCAATTAGAAAAAGGAAAAGGTTATGATCACTGCTGGGTGTTGAATAACCCTGAAAAAGGAAAAACAATTATTGCAAAAGTATACCACGCAGCAAGCGGAAGAGTTATGGAAATGACAACAGACGAGCCTGGAATTCAGTTCTACTCTGGAAATTTCCTTGACGGAACTTTGCCAATGCCAAATGGAGGGACTTTTGCACACAGAACAGGATTATGTCTAGAAACAGAACATTATCCAGATTCTCCAAACCAGAAAAATTTCCCAACAACGGTTTTAAACCCGGGAGAAAATTATAAAACTAAAACTACTTTTAAATTCTCAGTAAAAAAATAGTTTTAGAATCTGTTAATTAGTTTAGTAATTCTCTAAAAACCTCGAAAGCTTGTGCTTTCGAGGTTTTTTTTTTGTAAATATTAGAGTGAATGCTTTCGATAAGTATTTTGTTAATTTTTTAGAATCTTTCTTACATTTGAGAAATAACTATCCTAAAAAGAACTTACTTATGAAGAAACCAGTCAAATTGCTAATGGCCGTATTAGCTTATTCTGTATGTGTAATAGCAAACGCTCAGGTTCAGATGAATTTTAAATTTGATACGCCTTATGGTAAAAATTCCACTGTCGGAAAATTTGTTGAACTCAATGGTGCTAAAATCTACTATGAAGAATACGGAAAAGGCGAACCTTTGTTATTGATTCATGGAAATAGTGGAAGTATTGAGACAATGGGAAATCAGATTGATTATTTTAAAAATAAATACAGAGTCATTGCTGCCGATAGTAGAGGACATGGCAAATCAGAGTTGAAAACGGATTCTTTAACATTTGTCCAAATGACAAAAGATACTGAAGCATTAGTTAATCACTTAAAACTGGATTCAATAAGTATTATTGGATGGAGTGATGGAGGAATTGTTGGATTGCAAATGGGTATTTCAGGGAAGTCAAAAATAAAAAAAATTGTAGCGATGGGTGCCAATTTACGACCTGATTCTACTGCTATTTATTCATGGGCGGTAAAAGGTCTTCAGAACGAGAGAAAACTGTTTAGTGCAAAAATTAAAGAAAAAGACACTAGCGAGAACTGGAATCTATTGAAACAAATTTCTGGACTTTTAGCAGATCAGCCTAATATTGTAGCAAAAGATTTATCAAAAATTAAAGCAAAAGTGCTTGTAATAGCAGGAGATAGAGACGTAATCAGAAATGAGCATACAGTTGAAATTTTCGAAAATATACCAAAAGCACAGTTATGCATTATGCCTGGAGAAACTCATTTTGCGCCGGCTTCAAGTCCGGAAGTATTTAATGCAATAGCAAATAAGTTTTTATCAGAACCTTTTAAAAGACCAGATTCAGATTTTACTAAATGGGGTAAATAAAATTAGATCAAGAGAATTGTATTATTTTAGCCATGAATTTCAACTTTATGTAATTCGTGGCTAAAAAACAAAAAAATGACTTTCAAACACCTATTCAAAGCTGAAGTAAATTGGACTTCCAAAAAAGACCCAATAGATTCTTCCAAAAGATTCTATAGTAAAAGTCATCAAATTAAAATTGAAGGAAAACCAATTTTACCTGTTTCGGCAGCAAAAGCTTTTAAAGGAGATCCTTCATTATATAATCCAGAAGATTTATTGTTAAGCAGTTTAGTTTCCTGTCACATGATGTCGTATTTATATGTTTGCTCACAAAACGGAATAGAAGTTTTGGAGTATTCAGACAACGCAGAAGCAACATTAGAAGTAAATCCAGACGGAAGCGGTCGTTTTGTAGAAGCAAGATTATATCCGAAAGTAAAAATCTCAAATCCAGACCAAATCGGATTAGCTTTAGAACTTCATAAAAAAGCAAATCAATTGTGTTTTATTGCTAATTCCTGCAATTTTCCTGTTTTGCATAATGCAAGTTGTGAAGTAGTATAAAAGAAAAAACCTCTTCCGTTAAGAAGAGGTTTTTATGTACCCGGAGCCGGAGTCGAACCGGCACGGTTTCCCACAGGTGTTTGAGACCAGCGCGTCTACCAATTCCGCCATCCGGGCGTAGCAGACGAAAAAATAAATGATAAATCAATTATTTTAACGCAATAGAATGAAGTCATAAATGGCGTCATTCCTTTAACACGGTGCAAATGTAAAAAATAATTTTAAACGAACTACTAAAAATACTTAAATTTTTGCTTTCAGTGTTCAATAAATTTTATAAATTTGCAGCTCGTTAAAACGAAGCACACACAACTAACTACATCCGAGACATTTATACACATTCTGCTTTATTGAAATATAAAGTTGAATTTTTTTAAAAGTAACGGGATAAAACAACAAATTACAATGTCGCACCTAGAACCAGAAGCTAAAATTTTTGCTTGTTCACAAAGTGTTTATCTTGCAGAAAAAATTGCAAAAGATTACGGAATTCCGTTAGGAAAAGTAACGATGTCAACGTATAGTGATGGAGAATTTCAGCCATCTTACGAAGAATCAATAAGAGGTTTACGAGTATTTATCGTATGTTCAACTTTTCCAAGTGCAGATAATCTGATGGAATTGTTGTTAATGATTGATGCGGCAAAACGCGCATCAGCAAGACATATTACAGCTGTTATGCCTTATTTTGGTTGGGCAAGACAAGATAGAAAAGACAAACCAAGAGTTCCAATTGGAGCTAAATTAGTAGCAAATCTACTAACAGCTGCAGGAGCAACAAGAATCATGACAATGGATTTGCACGCAGACCAGATTCAAGGATTCTTCGAAAAACCAGTAGATCATTTATTTGCGTCTACAATCTTTTTACCATACGTAGAAAGTTTAAAGTTAGAAAATCTAACAATTGCATCTCCAGATATGGGAGGTTCAAAAAGAGCATATGCTTACTCTAAGTTTTTAGAATCAGATGTAGTAATCTGTTACAAACAAAGAAAAGCAGCCAACGTTATCGATACTATGGAACTAATTGGTGAAGTAAAAGGACGTAACGTAATCTTAGTAGACGACATGATCGATACAGGAGGAACTTTAGCGAAAGCAGCAGACCTTATGATCGAAAAAGGAGCGCTAAGTGTAAGAGCAATTTGTACGCACGCTATTTTATCTGGTGGAGCATACGAGAAAATTGAAAACTCGAAACTGACAGAATTAATCGTAACAGATTCTATTCCGTTAAAGAAAGAGTCGAAAAAGATAAAAGTGGTAAGCTGTGCACCTCTATTTGCTGAGGTTATGCAGATGGTTCACCACAACAATTCCATCAGTGGAAAATTTATTATGTAAAAGCAGTAAGCTGTAGGCTTTAGGCCGTAAGCTTATATACTTTGCATAAAAAGCCTAAAGCATATTGCTTAAAGCTTACAGCAAAATAGAATATTTTATTAATAACTATATTTTTTTACAATGAAATCGATTACAATTAAAGGATCAGAAAGAGAAAGCGTGGGCAAAGTGTCAACTAAAGCCTTACGTAATGCTGGACAGGTACCTTGCGTTTTATACGGAGGAAACCAGGCAGTACACTTCTCAGCAGACGTTACTGCATTCAAAAACTTGGTTTACACTCCAAACGCTCACACTGTTGTGATCGAACTTGGAAAAGGAAAATCATTCAATGCAATTTTGCAAGATATCCAAGTTCACCCAGTATCTGACAAAATTTTACACATTGACTTCTTCCAATTATTTGATGATAAAGAAATCACAATGGAAGTTCCTGTAAAAATCGTTGGTACATCTAAAGGTGTTCTTGCGGGAGGTGTTTTACGTTTAAACCAACGTAAATTAAAAGTTAAAGCTTTACCAGCAAATCTTCCTGATTTTGTTGAAGCAGACATCACTCCACTTGAAATGGGTAATAAATTATACGTTACTAAAGTTGGAAAACCAGAGTACAAAATTATGCACCCAGACAACACTGTTGTTTGTCAAGTAAGAATCTCTCGTGCTGCTATGAAAGCTGCTCAAGAGGCTGCAAAAGCTGCAAAAGCTCCTGCAAAAGGAAAGAAAAAATAATTTTTTTCAAATCAATACAAAAGCCTCAATCTTACGATTGGGGCTTTTCTTTTTAAGTTTCTAAGAGACTGAGATGCTAAGTTTTTTTCTCAATTTCAGGCTGGGACGAAGTCGAAGCTCTTTTTTATGATTATTTTTTTAGAAGCAGAAAATCTTCGTTTTTGCAAGACGTGACGTTCCTGCCATCCGCTATATCTTTTCCCTGCTAAAGGAGCAGGAAAAAGGATGCCACTTCTGTCAGGGCTAGCAGGAAAATATCTTTTTTATAAGATCCTAAGTTGCTAACATTCTGAGAGACTAAGTTTTTTAGTCATTATCAAGCTCAGCGAAATCGAAGTCTTTGTGTTCTTTGCACATCTAGATAGAAACTATTTCTTCGCGCACTTTGCGTAAATCCTTCGCGTACTTTGCGGTTAAACCACGGCCAATAAAAAATTATCTAATTGTCGCATTTTCAAATTATCTAATTATCCAATTGCCACATTCTCTAATTAATCTTACTTTTGCGATCATGATAAAATGGATAACAAAACTGTTTTCATCACTATCAAAAGAAGAGAACATAGAAGACAATATGAAACCGGAGGTTCACGAACACCAAAAAAACAATATAAAAAACGTGAGTAAAAAATATTTAATCGTAGGATTAGGAAATATCGGAGCAGAATACGTAAACACCAGGCATAATATCGGATTTAAAGTCTTAGACTTTTTGGCCAAAAAAGAAGGACTTTCTTTTGAAACCGTAAAATTAGGTTCAATGGCTGAATACAAATTTAAAGGAAGAACTTTTTTTCTTTTAAAACCAAATACTTACATGAATTTAAGTGGTAAGGCGGTGAAATATTGGATGGATAAGGAAAACATTCCATTGGAGAATATTTTGGTCATTACAGACGATTTAAACCTGTCATTCGGAACTATTAGAATAAAGCCAAAAGGTAGCGACGGTGGTCATAATGGCTTGAAAAATATTAATTTAGTTTTAAATACTCAAAATTATACACGCTACAGATTTGGTATCAGTGACGAATTCAAAAAAGGACAGCAAGTAGATTATGTTTTAGGAGAGTGGACCGCTGAAGAAGAAGCAAAACTTCCAGAACGCTTAGAAACTTCAGCAGAAATTATTAGAACTTTTGGAACAGCTGGTTTAGAAAACACAATGACAACATTTAATGGTAAATAAAGATTTTCAGATGTTTATGTTGTAAAAATGTAAATTATCAATGAATTTAATTCAATTATAACGAAATAGTATTTTCAATTCCAAAGTTAAATGTCTAAATTTGGAATAAATTATTATAAACCATAAAAATTAGAATATCATGGCTTTTGAATTACCACAATTACCTTATGCATACGATGCATTAGAACCACATATTGATGCACGTACAATGGAAATCCATCATACAAAGCACCACAACGCCTATACTACAAATCTTAATGCGGCTATCGCTGGAACAGATTTAGAAGGAAAAACAATCGAAAACATCTTAATCAACTTAGATAAATCTAACGCTGCAGTTCGTAACAATGGTGGAGGTTTCTACAACCACAATTTATTCTGGACTGTAATGTCTCCAAACGGAGGTGGATTACCAACAGGAGATTTATTGGCTGCAATTGAAGCTTCTTTTGGATCTTTCGAAGAATTTAAAGCAAAATTTGCTAAAGCTGGAGCAACGCAATTTGGTTCTGGATGGGCTTGGTTAACAGTTCAAAAAGGAGGAAAATTAGAAGTTGTAGGTACTCCAAATCAAGATAATCCATTAATGCCAGAAGTTGCTGGTCACGGTGGAACTCCAATCTTAGGAATGGATGTTTGGGAGCACGCTTACTACTTAAACTACCAAAACAGAAGGCCAGATTATATTGAAGCTTTTTTCAGTGTAATTAACTGGACAGAAGTTGCTAGAAGATTTGCTTTAGATAAATAAGAAAATAGAGCATAGAATATAGAAAAAAGACGAGCCATAGGTTCGTCTTTTTTTTATGCTCAATTTTTAAAAGTCTTTATTCTGCACTCTATTTTCTTTTTTTCTGAAAAAAAAAGAAAATAAAAAAGGTGGAACTTCTTCCACCTTTTTTGCCCCAAATCTACCATAAACTTAACCTACTAATGTTATGGTTCTGTAAAAGTATGGCAGATATTTTTTTGAATGAAACATTTCAGATAAAAGGCAAGTATATCCGATAAAAGACCTGTGTTGCTAGTTTTTAAAATTTTCTAGATTTATTTCAATAAAAAAGGCGGAATTTCTTCCACCTTTTTTGCCCCAAATCTACCATAAACTAACCTACTAATGTTATGGTTTAGTAAATGTATGGCAGTAATTTTTATAAAGAAAAATTTTTAGATGAAAAGCAATTATACTCGATGAAAAGTATTTAATCAGCTGTTTTTCAGTCAATTACAATTAAAAAATAAAAAAGGCGGAAGTTACTCCGCCTTTTTTGCCCCAAATCTACCATAAACTAACCTACTAATGTTATGGTCTAGTAAATGTATGGTAGTTATTCTTGTGAAGAAAAATTTTCAGATAAAAGGTAAGTAAATCCGATGAAGAGATATAATCGGCTGTTTATAAATAGTTTGAGTTTATTCCAATAAAAAAGGTGGAATTGCTTCCACCCTTTTTGCCCCAAATCTACCATAAACTTAACCTACTAATGTTATGGTATTTCAAAAGTATCATAGCTTTTCAACTTCACCAAAGAAATAGGATGAACGGCAAAAAAAACCGATGAAATGCACAATTTAACCTTTTATTAGTATTTTATTAATACGCTCTAGCGTCTTTTCCTTCGTAAAAATTCATGAAAGCACGATTTACAACTCGATTTCCACCTGGAGTAGGATAATCTCCTGTGAAATACCAATCACCTAAATTTTTAGGACATGCTTTGTGCAAATCGTCAACTGTTTGGAAGATGATTTTTACTTCAGCATTAATTTCTGGCGAGCTTAACATTTCTGCAATTTTATCTGAAATCTCCTCGTCTGTAAATTGGTCATAAATTGCTGTTACATAGTTTACAACATCTTTATCAAGGAAATTTTCTTGAGCTTTACATTTTGCATAAACTTCATCTACAATATGATAAAGGTTTCTTTCTTTTAATAAAGCAAGTGCTGCTCTAAAAGCAACTAAACCTTCTAGTTTTGCCATATCAATTCCGTAACAATCCGGATAACGAATTTGCGGAGCAGATGAAACGATTACGATACGTTTTGGTTTTAAACGATCCATCATTTTAATGATGCTCATTTTCAATGTAGTACCACGAACAATACTATCGTCGATAATAACCAAATTATCTTCTGGTTTAATTACACCATAAGTAACATCGTAAACGTGCGCTACTAAATCATCACGGCTGCTATCTTCAGTAATAAAAGTTCTAAGTTTAGCATCTTTAATCGCGACTTTCTCTGTACGAATCTTTACAGCTAAAAGTTCCTGAAGGGTTTCTGTTGTTAATGTATTTCTATTTTCAAGAATATAATTGTTTTTTCTCTGATTTAAGAAATCCTGAGCAGCTTCAACTAAACCATAAAATGATGTTTCGGCTGTATTTGGAATATAAGAGAAAACAGTGTTGTCTGTATCGCTATCAATCGCTTTAAGAACAGCAGGTAAAATTAATTTTCCTAAATCTTTACGCTCTTGATAGATTTCAGCATCACTTCCTCTTGAGAAATAGATTCTTTCGAACGAACAAGCTTTTTTGATTGTTGGTTCCAAGATTTGATTCATAGAAACATTTCCGTTTTTCTTGATGATCAAAGCATGACCAGGATCAATTTCCTGAACGCTTTCAAAAGGAACATTAAATACAGTTTGAATAACCGGTCTTTCAGAAGCTACAACGACAACTTCGTCATCTTGATAAAAATAAGCTGGACGAATTCCTGCTGGATCTCTAAAAACAAATGCATCACCATGACCTAATAAACCTGCCATAGCATAACCTCCGTCTAAGTTTTTAGCAGAACGAGCTAAGATTTTAGCAATATCTAAACGTTCTGCAATTACTGGCGAAGCATCTCTTTTAGAATATCCTTCAGCTTTACAGTCCTGATATAATTGCATTACTTCTTTGTCTAAGAAGTGACCAATTTTTTCCATTACAGTAACAGTATCAGCCATTTCTTTTGGATGCTGTCCTAATTCAACTAGATTTTCGAAAAGTTCTTTAACATTAGTCATATTAAAGTTTCCGGCCAAAATTAAGTTACGGTGCATCCAGTTGCTTTGACGCAAAAATGGGTGAACGCTTTCGATGCTGTTTTTTCCAAAAGTTCCGTAACGAACGTGACCTAAAAACAATTCTCCAACATAAGGAATATTTGCTTTTAGCTCTTTCATATCGTCTCCAAGTTCTGGATGCGCTTTTAGTTCTTCGCTAACGCGCTCATTGATTTGTTTGAAAACATCTTGTATAGGTTGCGAATGATTAGAACGAACTCGGCTAATGTAGCGCTGTCCAGGTTCTACATCAAATTTAATGCTAGCAAAACCAGCTCCGTCTTGTCCGCGGTTGTGCTGTTTTTCCATCATTAAATACATCTTCTGAATTCCGTAAAAAGCAGTTCCGTATTTTTCTTTATAATATTCAAGCGGTTTTAGTAGTCTAACTAAGGCTATACCACATTCGTGTTTTAAAGCGTCGCTCATTGTTTTTTGTTATTTGTGTGTTGTTGTAAGTTGTGTGTATTAACGTAATAAAAAAAGCCCCGTTTTATCGAGGCTCTTAGGCATTATATTTCTATGTCAAACTGAGTTAACGACTTAAATTGCTGTAATCGAATCGCTACTTCGGCTTTGCTTAATGATTCCATCCTTTCGGTTCCAAATTTTTCAACGCAGAACGAAGCTAAATTTGAACCGTAAATAATTGCATTCTTCATGTTGTTGAATGAAATGTTTTCGCTCTGTGCAATAAATCCAGAGAAACCACCTGCAAAAGTGTCACCTGCTCCAGTTGGATCAAAAACATCTTCTAATGGTAAAGCTGGTGCAAAGAAAACTTCTCTGTTATGGAATAAAAGTGCTCCGTGTTCTCCTTTTTTGATCACCACATATTTTGGTCCCATGTCTTGGATTTTAGAAGCTGCTTTTACTAATGAATATTCGCCAGAAAGCTGTCTAGCTTCTTCGTCATTGATTGTAATAACATCTACACGTTTAATAACGTCTAATAATTCTGGAAGAGCGCAATCCATCCAAAAGTTCATAGTATCTAAAACTACTAATTTTGGTTTTTTCTCCATCTGATCTAAAACACTGCTTTGAACTAATGGATGTAAGTTTCCTAGCATCACAACATCAGCATCTTTGTAGTTTTGAGGAACTTTTGGCTGAAAATCAGCTAAAACGTTCAATTCTGTTACGAGAGTGTCTCTAGAATTTAAATCGTTGTGGTATAAACCGCTCCAGAAAAAAGTCTTTCCACCTTTTACAATTTCGATACCAGAGATATCAATATTTTTTGAAGTTAAAAGATCTAAATGTTCTTGAGGGAAATCGTCGCCAACTACAGAAACAATGGCCGATTGCAAGTTAAAAAATGAAGCTGATAAACCAATATACGTTGCAGCACCACCTAATATTTTATCTGTTTTTCCGAAAGGAGTTTCAATCGCGTCGAAAGCAACTGTTCCAACAATCAATAGTTTATTCATTTTATGAATTTCGAATTAGGGTGCAAAGATACTTCATAAGTTACAATCTTGCAACGGTTTAGGGTCTCAAAATTTTCTTAAAAAAATGAAGGTGTTTTTGAAGTAAAACTATTGTAAATGAATGGATTAAAATTGATTTTTCGCAGTGTTTATAATAGGTTTTTTGAATTTAAGATGCAACTTTTTTGAAAATAATTGCGAATAATTTACACCTGATTCTTCCATCTTATTTTTTTAAATGAAGAGAATTTTCTTGTTTTCGATTAAAACACGAAAAATGATTTTTAATTTATTTTATATTTTTAATCCAATTGATTGCATCGTTCATTGGCTCTTCAGACTTTGAAAAAGCTGTATTGTGACCCAAGTTTGGAAATAATTTATAGTCATAAGGTTTCCCTTTAGATTTTAATGCATCAAGATATTCGATTGATAGATTCGCAGGGACTTGAATATCTTTACCTCCAAAAATCCATATTCCTGGAATTGATAATTTAGCAAGAATACCTTTAGGGTCTGTGTCAACAAATTCGTATTTATCTGGGTCATTGAATACATGTTTTCTTGCCTCTTCCTCTGAATGTGTGTCCCAAAAATTTTTATCTCCATTTGTATAGAATTGGAATCTCAATTGTTCTTTAACCGATATAAGAGCGCCACTAAAGATGGTCATAAATTTAACTTTCTTATTTTTCTCTGCGGCCAATGGAATTATCCATCCAGCTTGACTGCCTCCGATTAAACCGATTGATATTTTATTATTTGATAAGGATTTAGATAAAGTATTTACAGCGGCACTTACATCTAAAGACAAAAGATTTAGATTTGAAAAATCAACATTGTTTGTTCCTACTTCTGGTCCAGCATATATGCCGCCAGATTCTCCAACTCCACGTTTGTCATACGTTAAAACTGCAACTCCATTGTTGGCTAAAGTTGTAGCAAAGTCTATCATTCTTTTTTCTTGTCCAGATCCATGAACAATTACAACGGCTGCTTCTGCATTGTTGGGTATAAAAAGAGTTCCAGCAAGTGAAACTCCTTCGCTAACAAATTTTATTTCTTTAGTGGTAAAGTTTGATGGAATTGCTGACGCATAATTTGTAATAAATAACAACAACATTATAATAGAATGTGTGTATGTTTTTTTTGTTCTTAGAGGGTGTTTAAAAACCGTTGTTTTATTTTTCATCTTTAAATCTATAATTGATATTTTTTGTCAAAATAATTCTTCAAAATTCCAACTTGAACCAAAATCATAATTGGAACAATCAGAATGGCATACAAGATATTTTTAGAAAAATGAACTCCAGAAAATGCTGTTGAGATTCGGTCAGAATATAATTTCCCGACTTCGTCAATTTTGAAATCAGTTTCTGAAACCGAGAATAGAGAAACATAAATTATTAAAGCTGCGACAGCTAAGCCAATTGAAATCCAGATTGGTTTAGAAATTAAAGGTTTGTATGTTTTGAGTTTTTTCTCTTCTAAAAGATGAATATCTGCCATTATTTTAGAAGTAAAATCTATTGATGGAGACTGCAGTTTGTCTTCCGCCATCATTTTCTCAATAAGTTGTTCTATATTTTTATCGCTCTCTTTCATAACATTCTATTATTTCTGGTTCTAACTGCTGTCTCAAAATTACAGCTAATTTCTGACGGCTCCTAAATAACTTTACTTTGGCATTGTTGGCCGATATATTCATGATTTTTCCAATTTCTTCTAAATTTTGATCATCAAAATAAAATAAGGTCAAAAGGAAGTTTTCATCACTCGGTAATAAATTTAAACATTTCTGAATGGTATACTTTCGTTCTTTTTCTTCTAAAGCACTCAAAGCGTTGTCCATTGTTTTAATTAAATGAGAAGAAAAATCATCAATAGAAATATTCAAATCTTCTTTCTTGTTTTTCTTCAAACGATCCAGACAGGTATTATAAGCAATTTTGTAAATCCAGGTCGAAAATTTAGATTCGCCTTTAAATTTTGTCAATGAATTATAAATTTTTATAAAAGTGTCTTGAGCTATTTCTTCTGCTTCTTCACGATTTTTAACCATTTTAAGAGCTAAAGTAAAGATCATATCTTTATATCGATCCACAAGAACGGCAAATGCATTGGTCTCGCCTTGCAAAATTTTATCGATATAATGTTGATCATGTATTGTGCTCATATTATATAGGACGATAGTTTGCTTGTTTAGGTTACAAGAAATTGGAAAATAAATTCCAAACTTTTTAAATTGCTTCGCCCGTTCGCTATCGCTCGGGTCCAAATTTCAATCTTTAATATATAATAAAGTATAGGAGTTGAACTTTGTCAAAGTTTTAAACTTTGTCAAAGTTGCGGTGATCAATTGATTTTTATTCAAAATTAATTGATAATCAGTTAGTTTTGGAATTTTGGATTTAAAAATTGAAATTTTTCACCAAAAGTTGTAACCTCATTTTAAAAAGTCTCGTCATATGAGGTATATCAATCAATTAAAAACATAAAATATCATGGACGAAAAAATTTTAATTCCAATCAGTCTTTTCTTAATGATCTTCGGGATTGTTTATTTAATTTATTCAACAAGAAACAGAGAGCGTTTGGCTCTTATAGAAAAAGGAGTAGATGCAAGTATCTTTTTACAAGGAAAAGGAAACGGGGTTCCGGCCTGGAAAGTGTTTGTTGTAAATATAGCTTTCCTATTAATAGGATCGGGTGTTGGAATTTTTCTAGCGTTATTAATTACAACTTATACGTCTCTAGATGATGGTGCCGTTTATCCTTCAATTATTTTCATCATGGCAGGAATTGGACTTTTGACGGGTTTTAAAACTGCTAAAGATTTAGATAAAGAATAAATAAGAAATAAAGTTAGTACAAAAAACGCATCAAGTAATTGATGCGTTTTTTTATTGTTTAGACCCGATGGTTTCGTAATATACGTCAACCGAAAGTTTAGGTTGCATGGATGCCATAACGGCCAATTGATCGCAGCGCTCATTTTGCGGATGATTGTTGTGACCTTTAATCCATTTAAAATCGACTTGGTGTTTGCGGTAGACAATTAGAAAACGTTTCCATAAATCTGGATTTTTTTTATCCTTATAGCCTTTTTTCTCCCAGCCAAAAACCCATTTTTTTTCAACAGAATCTACAACGTATTTTGAATCAGAAATGACCAAAACTTTCATATTTGGCTTTTTTAATTTTTCTAATCCCACAATTACAGCCAGAAGTTCCATTCTATTATTTGTAGTAAGACGAAAACCTTCGTAAAATTCTTTTTTATGAGGAGTGCCAACCAATTCCATTACCACGCCGTAACCGCCATTGCCAGGATTTCCTTTTGCCGCGCCATCTGTATATATATGTACTTCGTGATTCATTTATTTTAGACTTCTTAGAATTTTAGATTATTAGACTTCTTAGATTGTTGAATTATTAGAATTTCAGATAAAAGAGGGTCTTAAGTTTTATTCGAAAAATATAAAAGCTAAGAAGTCTTATGTCTAAGAAGTCTAACAATCTAAACAATTTATTGTTCTAATATTTTATGAATAATCTCTGGGAAATGTTTTTGTTCCAGTTCATGAATCTTTTCTGCAACGGTTTCTGGAGTGTCTTGGTCTGTTAAGGCCACATTTGCTTGAAATATAATAGCGCCTTCGTCATAATTTTCATTAACGTAATGAATTGAGATTCCGGTTTCTTTTTCCTTATTATTAACTATAGCTCTATGTATGTGCATTCCGTACATTCCTTTTCCACCATAATTAGGTAAAAGTGCCGGATGTATGTTTATTATTTTGTTTGGATATTGTTCGATGATGTTTTCGGGAAACTTCAATAAAAAACCAGCCAGAATTATCAAATCTGGGTCGATTTCCTGTACTTTTTGTAATACATTTCTCTCTAAAAGTTCGTTTTTTGAGAAGATTTCGACTGGAATTTGATGATTTTTTGCTCTTTCAATCACTTTTGCCGAAGCATTATTTGTAAAGACCGAAACGACCTTTGCAATTTCGGTGTTCGAAAAATATTTTATAATGTTCTCTGCGTTAGTTCCTGATCCTGAGGCAAAAACGATAATTTTTTTCATAAAGCTGCGTGTTTTAAGACTGCAAAAAACGGAATAAAAATTGAAAATAAATAGCTTTAAAAGACCTTTCTTGAAATTAATTTTATAAATTAGTGTCACATTTATAAACTAAATAGTTGTTTTAAAATAAAGTTTTTTATTTTTGCCAACAAATTAAATTCTAAAATTAAAGATTATGTCAGACATTGCATCAAGAGTAAAAGCGATTATCGTAGACAAATTAGGTGTTGACGAAAACGAAGTTGTAACAGAAGCAAGCTTCACTAATGATTTAGGAGCTGACTCATTAGACACTGTTGAGCTTATTATGGAATTCGAAAAAGAATTTGATATTCAAATTCCGGACGATCAAGCAGAAAACATTGCTACTGTTGGTCAAGCTATTTCTTATATCGAAGAAGCAAAAAAATAATAATACCACACCCGATTTCTAAAAGTCCCAATTTTTGAGATTCCAAATTCCAGGTTGGATTTTGATTTTTGATTTTTGAAATTTTTAAGGATCGGGTGTTATTATTTTTTTAAAATTTAAATTTCGATTGGTTTTCAATCAAAAAGATATATTTATATTGTAATTCCCATGGCTCTTAAGTAACAATAAGTTAAGAAAGCGTGGGTTTTATTTGTTTAAAGTACAAAACACATATTTATGGCATTAAGGCGAGTTGTTGTAACAGGATTAGGTGCACTTACTCCTATCGGGAATAATATCCAAGAATATTGGAACGCACTTGTGAATGGGGTTAGCGGAGCGGCTCCTATAACATATTATGATACAGAAAAGCATAAAACGAAATTTGCCTGCGAAGTAAAAAACTTCAATATTGAAGATTACATGGATCGTAAGGAATCTCGTCGATTAGATAAATTTGCACAATATGCAATTGCTGCCAGTGATGAAGCTATTAAAGATGCAGGAATCACAAATGATAACGTAAACAAACAAAGAGTTGGTGTTATCTGGGGAGCTGGAATTGGAGGTTTAGAAACTTTCCAAGATGAAGTGCTTTATTATGCAAAAGGTGATGGAACTCCAAAGTTCAACCCTTTCTTTATCCCTAAAATGATTGCCGATATTGCTCCTGCACATATTTCTATGCGTAATGGGTATATGGGACCAAATTATACTACGGTTTCTGCTTGTGCATCTTCTGCAAACGCATTAATCGATGCTTTCAACTACATTCGTTTAGGAATGTGCGATGTTATTGTTTCTGGTGGTTCTGAAGCTGCTGTTACAATTGCTGGTATGGGAGGATTTAGCTCAATGCACGCTTTATCAACAAGAAACGAAAGTCCAGAAACAGCTTCAAGACCTTTTGATGCAACCAGAGATGGTTTCGTTTTAGGAGAGGGAGCAGGAGCTTTAGTTCTTGAAGATTACGAACATGCTAAAGCCAGAGGTGCAAAAATCTACTGCGAAATTGGTGGTGGAGGTATGTCATCTGATGCTTACCACTTAACTGCGCCACATCCAGAAGGAATTGGAGTTATTGCAGTAATGGAAAACACATTGAGAGATGCTGGTATGACTCCTGATCAAGTGGATCATATCAATACTCACGGAACTTCTACTCCATTAGGAGACGTTGCTGAATTAAAAGCGATTAGCAAAGTTTTTGGAGATCACGCTAAAAACATCAACATCAACTCTACAAAATCAATGACAGGACACTTATTGGGTGCGGCTGGAGCTATTGAAGCAATTGCTTCGATTTTGGCCATGCAACACGGAATTGTTCCTCCAACGATTAACCATACAGTTGTTGACGAAAATATTGATCCATCTTTAAACCTTACTCTAAACAAACCTCAAAAAAGAGAAGTAAATGTTGCTATGAGTAATACATTTGGTTTTGGTGGACACAATGCGTGCGTATTATTTAAAAAATTAGTTGACTAATTTCTGTATATGAATATTATCAAAAAAATATTTTCTAAATCCCGTTCTCTAGAAGACGGGATTTTTTTTGACACTATTCAGAAAATTCTTGGTTTTCAGCCTTCAAGTATAGATTTTTACAGACGTGCATTTACACATCGTTCATCTAATAAATTAGATCAGAATGGGCATCCTATTAATTATGAGCGTTTAGAATTTTTAGGAGATGCTATGTTAAGTGCTGTCATTGCTGCGCATTTGTTTAATAAAGCTCCAAATGGCGATGAAGGTTATTTAACCAAAATGCGTTCTAAAATTGTGAGCCGTGAACATTTGAATGAATTAGGTAAAGATTTAAATTTAGTGCAATTTGTAGAAAGCAAAGTGCCAATTCAGCATTTTGGAGAAAACATTCACGGTAATATTTTTGAATCTCTTATAGGAGCTATTTATTTAGATAAAGGCTATTCTTTTTGCGAAAAATTTATTCAAAAAAGAGTAGTGACTCCTTATGTCGATATTGCGCGACTAGAAGGAAAAGTTATTAGTTATAAAAGTCTCGTTATCGAATGGTGCCAGAAAGAAAAAAGAGTTTTTCATTATGACATTTTTGAAGATAACGGAATAGACGGCCAGCGATTATTTGGTGTTAAATTAAGTATTGATGACAAAGTTGTTGCGAGAGCGAGAGCAACTTCAAAAAAGAAAGCCGAAGAGAAAGCCTCTCAGAGAGCTTATTTTGCGTTTCAAGAAAAAATTGACAAGAAATAGCTGCAAAAATGTTGTAACTATCACAATGCTACAACGTTTTCGTTTATAATTTAACAAAACAAGCATGTCATAACTGTTGAAGCTCCGTTTAGAAATAGTATATTTACAACTTGATTTTTCAAGACATGGCTATTCATAAATTGGATTTAGACGAATTTGACGAAATTGATTATTATTTAATGGCAATTCATACTTCATTAGAAGATTATAGATTGGCCTATTTTATCAATAAAATCCTTCCGATCAACTTAAGTAAGAGCAAAAACGAGATCCATGCTCAAACTAAGGAAGGTGAAGCAAATTTTTCCAGATTCTATTATTATGATGAAGAAAAAGCTGTTTCCTGGAATTTAATTCAGAATAAAAATGAAATCATTTCTGTGAGTACAAATGATTTCCAGAATTTGTTTTCTAATGAAACAAGTGAGGTTTCTACAACAATTCATTTACTTCCTGAATTCAAGAAAGTCGATTTTTTCCTGAAAATTGATAATAGCGAAGAGGCGCTTAATTTTTCAGAAATTCAACAAAAATTAAACACAATAGAAAGTATTGCGGCTATTTATGCTGTGGATACTGATAAAATAAAATCAAAAAACAATCTAATTTTTTAAAAAAAATGTTAACAAACAAGAAAACCAAAATTGTTGCTACACTTGGCCCCGCTTGTAGTACAAGAGAGATCATTAAAGATATGATCGATGCAGGTGTTAATGTGTTTAGAATCAATTTTTCGCATGCAGATTATGAAGGAGTAAAAGAAAAAATCAATATCATTAGAGGCTTAAACGAAGAGTTTGGTTACACAACTGCTATCCTTGGGGATTTGCAAGGACCAAAACTTAGAGTTGGTGTAATGGAAGAAGGTACTGTTGTAAATGATGGAGACGAAATCACTTTTACAACTGCTGAAGATATTATCGGAACATCAAAAAGAGTGTTCATGAAATATCAAAATTTCCCAAATGATGTGAACCCAGGAGAGCGTATCTTGCTTGATGATGGTAAACTTATTTTCGAAATTGTTTCTACAGATAAAAAAACTGAGGTTGTTGCTAAAGTTATTCAAGGTGGAGAATTAAAATCTAAAAAAGGAGTTAATCTTCCAAACACAAAAATTTCTTTACCAGCTTTAACTGAAAAAGATATTGCAGATGCGATTTTTGCCGTTGAGCAAAAAGTAGACTGGATCGCACTTTCATTTGTGAAAACACCACGTGATTTACAAGATTTACAAGAATTAATCGCAAAACATTCAGATGTTAAAATTCCAATCGTTGCTAAAATTGAAATGCCAGAAGCTCTTGAGAACATGGATAAAATTGTAGCATATTGTGATGGTTTAATGGTTGCTCGTGGAGATCTTGGTGTTGAGCTTCCAGCTCACGAAGTTCCGTTGGTGCAAAAAGATTTGATCAGAAGAGCTAAAACGGCTAGAATTCCTGTTATCGTTGCGACTCAAATGATGGAGACAATGATTACAAGTTTAACTCCAACTAGAGCAGAGGTAAACGACGTTGCTAACTCAGTAATGGACGGAGCAGATGCTGTAATGTTATCTGGAGAAACTGCTACAGGAAACTATCCAGTACAAGTAATTCAAAGAATGGCACAAATTTGCGAAGCTGTAGAAAATTCTCCGCTTATTCAAGTTCCTCAAAATACACCACAAATCAAAACTAAACGTTTCGTTACTAAAACAGTTTGCCACCAAGCAGCTTTATTAGCAAATGAAATCGAAGCTAAAGCAATTTGTACTTTGACAAATAGCGGTTATACGGCGTTCCAAATTTCGGCTTGGAGACCATCAACAGCTCATATTTTAGTATTTACTTCAAACAGAAGAATCTTAACACAATTGAATTTATTATGGGGAGTTAAATCTTTCTACTATGATAATGAAGAAAGTACAGACGATACTGTGACAGATGTAAATCAAATTGCAATCGAGAAAGGTTATGCGCAAAAAGGAGATTATTTAATCAACCTTGCTGCAATGCCAATTAAAGATAAAGGAATGGTTAACACGATGAGAGTTTCTGAAATCGAATAACAATCCTTCAAATAATTTTAAAAAGCCGCTTATTTTTTAAGCGGCTTTTTGTTTTATAAAAGTAAAATACTTTTCGAATTTGATATTTTGTCTTTTCCGGGTCATTTTATGACTTAATTTTCTGATAATCTGATAAAATTTTAGACGAAAAAAAAGATTTTTTTTGTTTCATTTCACTAAAATTTCAAAAAATATCTATACAGAAAATCACCTCAAGCTATTTTTTGCTCTCTTTCCACTCTGTTATAGCCAAAAACATAACTTCTTAATTTTCTGTTAGTTTGATATGTTTCATTTTGTAAAATGAAACATTTTGGTGCAAATTCTCCAATTATCTTGTTTCATTTTATAAAATGAAACAAGCTCATGCCGAATAAACATGATTGTTCGCTCTTTTATTAGTTAATTTGAGATACTTAAGAAAAAGTTAAAAATATTCTGTTTCAGATTTTAAAATAAAATGAATTTGAAACACATCAAAAAAATGCAACCTTGGTGGAGAGTATTTTTTGAAAGCGTACCATTTTCCCCATTTGTTTTTTTGGATTTTCAAGCTCATATAAATAACAAGAATCATTAACGAATTTTTATTATCATGAAACAAGTCAAATTTAAGTGCGGATTTGCAGATACTTTAAAGGTATTGGCATTGCTGTTTTTTTCGGGAGTTTCTGTTACAGCACAGAGCAAAAAACCAAATATTCTGGTGCTTTGGGGTGATGATATTGGAACGACTAATATTAGTGCCTATAGTGATGGAGTTATGGGATATACAACCCCTAATATTGACCGTTTGGCTAATGAGGGACTAAGGTTTTTACATTATTATGGAGAGCAAAGTTGTACTGCCGGACGTGCGGCATTTTTAACGGGACAGCATGGTCTTCGTACTGGTCTTACAAAAGTAGGTTTTCCTGGAGCTCCCATGGGAATGAGTCAGCTAGATCCATCTGTAGGAGGAATTATGAAAAGCTTAGGATATGTAACGGGACAATTTGGTAAAAATCACGTAGGAGACCGAAATGAAAGTTTACCAACAGTTAATGGTTTTGATGAATTCTTTGGAAATCTGTATCACTTAAATGCGGAAGAAGAGCCAGAATTACCAGATTATCCAAAAGATCCAGAATATTTGAAAAAATTTGGACCTAGAGGGGTTTTAAAATGTACAGCAACAAATGTTGATGATCCAACAACTGATCCTCGTTTTGGTAGAGTAGGAAAACAAAAAATTGAAGACACAGGAGCACTTACTAAAAAAAGAATGGAAACCGTTGATGATGAAACTTCTGCAGCAGCAATCGATTTTATCAAGAGACAAAGTGCATCTGGAAAACCATTTTTCTGCTGGTTCAACGCTACTCGTATGCACCTGCGTACGCATGTTAGAAAAGAGCATAGAGGAAGATATACACATGGAGATAGCGAATATATTGATGGTATGATCGAACATGATGAAACTATTGGAAGCATCTTGAAAGCATTGGATGATTTAGGAATTGCTGATAATACGATTGTAGTGTATTCTACAGATAATGGTCCTCATATGAATACATGGCCAGATGCAGCAATGACACCATATCGTTCAGAAAAAAATACTAACTGGGAAGGAGCTTTCCGTGTACCATGTATTGTACGCTGGCCAGGGCATATCAAACCAGGAACTGTAACTACTGAATTGATGAGCCATAATGACTGGATTCCTACATTCGCTTCAATTGCAGGAGAGCCAGATATTGTCAATAAACTTTTAAAAGGTTACTCCGCAAATGGAAAAACATACAAAGTGCATTTGGACGGTTTTGATCAAAGTAAATTTTTAGAAGGTAAAACTCCAAAAAGTGCTAGAGATAAATTCTTTTATACAGATGATGACGGACTTTTGGTAGGTTTGAGAGAAGGAGATTATAAATATGTTTTTGCGGAGCAACGCTTAGAAGGTACAATGGGAGTTTGGGCAGAGCCGTTTACAAAACTTCGTCTGCAAAAGATATTTAATTTGTACCAAGATCCTTATGAAAGAGCCGATATAACTTCAAATTCATTTTGGGAATGGCAATTAAATCATGTGCAAATGATGTACGGAGCAATACAAGATGTAGTTGTTTTTGCAGAAACATTCAAAGAATATCCTCCAAGATCAATTCCGCCAAGCTTCTCTGCTTATACTATTATGGAAGAAGCTATGAAAGATATCAAAGCAAAACAATATATAGAGAAAAATGTTTTGCCTAAAGTAAAAGAAGAAGAGACAGCTTCAAAAAAGAAAAAATAAATAATCTAAAAAGAGATTCAGGTTGAAAAATCTGAATCTCTTTTACTAACATAAAAACATCATGAAAAAAAGTATATATATATTGTCGTTGGTGGTTTTGTTTTTCTTTTCCTGTAAAAAATCGGATACAGTAACTTCTCCAACAGAAAATAAACAAGCAGAAACTACTGCAACAAATGGTGATCCGTTGCCAAGCTGGAATGATGGAGCGTTAAAAAAAGATATTATTGCTTATGTTGAAAAAGTAACCAAAGAAGGAAGTCCAGATTTTATTCCGGTAGAAAGCAGAATTGCGACCTTTGATAACGATGGGACTTTATGGGCTGAAAAACCATACGTTCAAGAACTTTTTGCTTTTTATAGAGTTAAAAAGATGGTAGAAACAAAACCTGAATTGGCACAAAAACAGCCTTTTAAGGCAGTTATAGAGAAAGACAAAACGTTCTTCGAAAAAGGAGGTGATAAAGCACTTATAGAACTCGTTGCAGCAACTCATACTGGAATGACCGAAGATGAATTTGAAGCTTCTGTTAATGACTTTTTTAAAACGGCACAATATCCGGGTAAAAATGTTCCAGTAAAACAAATGCGTTATCAGCCTCAATTAGAGCTATTGAACTATCTCCGTGCTAACGGATTCAAAACCTATATCGTTACTGGCGGAACAATCGAAGTCGTACGAGCAATATCTCAAGATTTTTATGGAATTCCGAAAGATCAGGTGGTAGGAACTTCTTTTAAATATAAATATGATGCAGCTAAAAATGCAGTACAGCGAGAAGCAGCTTTAGATCATTTTAATGATAAAGAAGGAAAACCAGTTGGTATTCAGTTGCACATTGGACAGCGACCTGTTTTTGCTTGTGGTAACGAAGGTGGTGCAGGCGATATTGCGATGCTGAAATATTCTCAAGGAAATAAATATCCTTCTTTTCAATTGCTTGTAAATCATAATGATTCTATAAGAGAATATAAATATCAAGAAAAGGATAATACATCATTAAATGCTGCAGCTCAAAACAAGTGGCATGTTGTAGATATGCAGAAAGATTGGAAAAAAGTTTTTGCAGATTAAATAAAAAAGTTTGCCGTATAAAGGTTAAAGAGTCGAAGTTTTTTTAGTAAATAAATTTAAGCCGTATGAAAAATTCTTTTTTAGCAATAGCATTGATGCTTGTAACTTTTACAATTTCGGCTCAGGAAGAAGCTGCAAAATCAGGAAACAGTGCACAAGAACTTGCCGATAAAATGGCAAATCCTGTAGCAAGTTTAATTAGTGTCCCGTTGCAAAATAATCTTACTTATGGAATTGGTCCTTATAATGGAATAAAATACCAGATTAATATACAGCCTGTTGTTCCTTTTAAGCTGAGTGAAAATTTAAATTTAATTACTCGCTATATTCTTCCGGTTGTAGATCAGCAAGATGTTACAGGAGAAAACACTCATGAATTTGGTTTAAGCGATGCAACAGTAACAGCATTTTTTGCGCCAAAAAGTAAAAAATTAATTTATGGAATTGGTCCTGCTTTTTTAGTGCCAACTGCGACAGAAAAATTTTTAGGAACAGAAAAATTCGGAATTGGACCAAGCGTTTTGGTCATGCATCAAGGCAAAGGGCTTTCTATAGGTTTTTTGGCCAATCAAATTTGGTCTGTTGCAGGAAATGCCGACAGAGCAGATTTCAATCAGTTTTATACCCAAATATTTCTAACACATAGCTATAAAAGTGGCGCAAGTCTAGGTGTTACTTCAGAAATAACGCAAAACTGGCAAGGAAATACAACTCTTATAACTCTTAGTCCAAACGTTGGTGCAATTACAAAATTAGGAGGTCAGACGATGCAATTTGCTGTTATGCCTTTAATACCAATCGTTGGACACCAGTCTATAAAACCAGATTGGGGATTAAGAGCGGTCGTAGCATTTATATTTCCACAATAATCTTTCGCAAGAGTTTTTAGAAAATATCATTTTAATTTTTAATCGTATATAAAATGAAGACTAAAATATTTTCACTTTTTCTTATTGCTTTATTTATTTCTTGCAATAAAACTTCGACAGAAAAAACAGAAACGGCTTCTGCAGAATCTACTTCAAGTACTTTCAAACCAGCTAATCTACAAGAACAAGTAATTTATAATCGTGCAATAGAAACTGTAATTTGGGGAGTACCAGCGGTTAATTTTGAATTGTTAAATGAAAGTTTAATTAGCGCAAAAGGCAATTTCAATCAAGTAATTTACTGGTCGGGACTTATAAATTCAAAAAATCAGACACTAACACCAAATCCAGATGTGGTGTACATCAATCCGTTATACGATACCAGAAAAGGCCCAGTTGTATTAGAGATTCCGCCAGCCGAAGGCGCTTCATCAATCACAGGAAGTTTAGATGACGGATGGCAGACTGCAATAGAAGATATTGGTCCAGCAGGTGTAGACAAAGGAAAGGGAGGGAAATACCTGATTTTGCCACCAGATTATAAAGATAAAGTACCGTCAGGATATATTCCGATGCCATCTTCAACTTATACTGGTTTTGCAATTTTACGTTCCAATATTACAGATGGAAGTCCAGCAGATCTTAAACGAGCAATCGATTATGGAAAACGCATTAAAATTTATCCTTATTCTCAGGCAGGTGCTCCGCCTGCAACACAGTTTTTAGATTTATTAAATACTCCTTTTAATAATGTTATACCTTATAATTTTCATTTTTTCGAGCTTTTAAATCAATTTGTGCAACGTGAACCATGGCTGAATCGTGATTTAGTAATGGTTGATTATTTAAAATCAATTGGAATTGAAAAAGGAAAACCTTTTGAAGCAGATGCTAGAAAAAAAGAAATTCTTAACGCAGCAATAAAAGATGCCCACACTTGGATTGATTTGCAATATCAAAATGCTTTTAAACCACCTTTTTATGATGGCACAAATTGGGCATTGCCAGTTTCGCCCGATTTTGTAAAAGCGATAGGTTCAAATTATACAATACCAAACTTTTATCCTGTTGGAGAAAGAGCAGTTGCTTATTCTATGGCCTATTTTAGCTCAAAACATTTAGGAACGGGACAATTTTATTTAGTGTCGATAAAAGACGATAAAGGACAAGAATTTGATGGCTCAAAATTGTATCAATTGCACTTGCCTCCAAATGTTCCTGTAAAATTATATTGGTCTGTAACGGCTTATGATCGTGAAACGCATGCTTTAATAAAAGACATGAAATATTTCAGTCGTGCTTCAACATCGCCTGGACTTCAAAAAAACAGCGATGGTTCAGTAGATATTTATTTTGGTGCAAAAGCTCCTGCTGGAAAAGAGTCAAACTGGGTTCCGACAGATCCAAAAGGGAAATTTGAATTGTTGGCTCGTTTCTATGGTCCAGAAAAAGGATTTTTTGAAAAAACTTGGAAAATGGGCGATTTGACAGAAGTGAAATAAAACCATTAGATATGACCGAAGATTCAAAACATACAGCCGAAACCCCATTTAACCCGATTGCATCAAAGGCAGAACGTTATGAAAAAGGAGCTTCGATTAGAAAGAAAATTCCTTTGGAGAAACACAGGGAATGGAATTCTTTAAAAAACCGTAAAAATCCAGTAGATATTTTGATTCAGACCAGCGAAGGAAGAGTTGAAAGTCTGTTGCCTATTCGGTATAGAAGAATGATGGAATCTCCTTTTGCATTTTACAGAGGCGCCGCTGCTATCATGGCTGCCGATTTGGCTCATACTCCTGTATCTGGAATAAATCTCCAGCTTTGCGGTGATTGCCACTTGATGAATTTTGGCGGATTTGCAACTCCAGAACGCAAATTGGTTTTTGATATTAATGATTTTGACGAAACTTTTCCTGGACCGTGGGAGTGGGATGTAAAAAGACTGGCTGCAAGTTTTGTTATTGCCGGAAGATGGCGAAAATTCTCCCATAAAAACTGTAAAGAATTTGCTTGGAATGTTGCAGATAGCTATAAAAGGCATATGTTGGATTATAGTAAATTATCTGCACTTCAAATCTGGTATGCCGATATTGATTTAGCAGAACTGATCGAATTAGGCCGAGATAAAGAATTTAAAGAATTTGACCAGAAAAGAATTAAAAAGGCATCAGAGTATACCGCTCACGAAAAGGAGTTTGCAAAGATGACCTATTTTGACGGAGCTAGAGCACGTATAAAAGACGATCCACCCTTGATATTTCACCCAACAGGAGAACTTGAAAAACAAGTGGCAAAAGAAGGCGAAATTATTCATAATAGATATTTGGAATCCCTCTCGGAAGAAAAACAGGTTTTATTAAGCAGATATAAGCTTCATGATATTGTTATAAAAGTAGTGGGTGTTGGCAGTGTTGGAACATTGTGTGGCATTAGTCTGCTAATGTCGGCAACAGGAGAACCTATTTTTTTACAGTTTAAAGAAGCCCGAAAAAGCGTCTTGGAAGGAAATGTAAAAGCAAAAGGAAAATACAGCCATCAAGGCGAACGTATTGTAATGGGACAAAAGCTAATGCAGTCTGCATCGGATATGTTTTTAGGATGGACAGACGATAGCAAAGATAGATTCTTCTACATCCGTCAGCTAAGAGATGCCAAAGTAAAACCGGTTCTAGAAGTTATGAAGTCCAAAAATATGGCAGAATATGCCAAAGCTTGCGGATGGGCGCTTGCAAGAGCTCACGCACGTTCGGGAGATCCGTCTTTAATTTCGGGTTATATTGGAGATACAAACGAGTTTGCCGATGCCATTTCAGAATTTTCGGTTTTGTACGCCGATCAAAACGAATCGGATTATAATAAAATGCTCGAAGCGATAAAGCATGGAAAACTACCAATAGCTGCAGAAATCTGATTCTTTATAATTAAAAGAAATAGAACAGATATGTAGCTGTACAAAGTAAATAAAACTTTAAAAAATCTTAAAATATTGAACAAAATATGCTTGAAAACCACAAAGTAAGATTTTATTTATTTAATACTGTTAATTAAAGAAAATGATTTATCTTTGAGAGTGATCTAAGTAATTGTTTAGTAATGGTTTGTGTTATACGAGCAATTATTGACATCTGTTCCGCCCCACGTTCAAGATTTTTACGATTTTAATACATGAGTTAAACTGATTTAATTATTAATTTAATAAATACCACAACATGAATATTAAAAGAACAAGTCTTCGTATAATCCCAGTCTTATTTTTGGGTTTATTTTACAGCTGCTCTCCAACTGTAAAAGTTACAACTGATTATGATCATTCTGCTAACTTCAGCGAATACAAAACTTTTGCGGTTTATGACTTAAAAGCGCAGCAAGGCCAAGTAAATCAGTTAAATGTTGATCGTGTTGCAAAAGCAATTCGAAACGAAATGCTGGCAAAAGGATTTACAGAATCTAGTAATCCTGACTTAAAAGTGAATGCCGTTTCTATCCTAAAAAACAAAACATCGGTTAGTGCTAACACAGACTTTTACGGTTATGGCGGAATGTATCGTCCATACGGATATTGGGGAGGCGGCGCTATGATGGGCGGTGCCAATACAACATTTAATACTTACGATTATGTTGATGGTTCCTTGGTTATAGATATCGTATCTACAAAAACAGACAAGCTGGTTTGGCAAGGAATCGGAAATGCCGAGATTGACAGCAGACCAGATAATCCCGAACAATTTATAAACGACGCAATCAAAAAAATATTAACTGGTTTCCCTCCAGGAGCAGTTAAGAAATAATTGCAATAAAACATTTGTACTTGCCATACTTTGGCAAGTACAGTGTTTCTCTTCCTACATACGCCCCCATCGTATTCTATTTTTAAGATTTTAAGAAAAATAATTATTTACTCAAATTAAGCTTAAAAAAATGATCGATATTTTACTTTCCCTTTTCTTTTTTATAGCCACAATTGCTGGCCTTGCTACTGCAATTATGGTTTTATTTTCCAAAAAAAATTACTCAAAAAGTTTCTTTTTAGGAATGTTTCTGCTGAGTCTGGCGGTAGTGAGTATCTACAATTTTTATTTATCGGCCAATATCTTCAAAGAATTTCCAGATTTATTTATTATTACAAAATCCTTTATTTTTCTGGCAGCACCTTGTTCTTTTTTATATGTTCGAAATATTTTAACGTTAGACAAAAGTTTCAGAAAATACGACTGGATGCATTTTATTCCTTTTACAGTATACTTCACCTTAACGCTTTTTGTATACATTGGAAGTTTTACTAATCTAAAAATCGTCGATTTTATAGCAGCAAAAATCAGAAATCCGTTTTCTATTTTAACCTTGACCATTTGGCTTTCCTATGTCTTTTTTCAAACCATGTTGATTTTAAACTATGATCTGAAAAAATTTAAAGGCAACCAATTTCATCGAGCCAAAGTAATCAACTGGATTAGGGTTTATAACCTTATGATTTTGTTTCTTTTCTCGGCACTTTTTGTGCATCATTTTTTATCAAGAAAAGTTGGAGTTGTAGACCTTTCTTGTTATTTCTTGATTTCATCGGTATTGTTTTTTACTGTTGGATGGCTTTATTTCAGACCTCAGATTTTTCACGACGAAGAAGAAACATTCGATTTTGTGGTAGACAATACTGTAGTGGTAAAAACAAAAGAGACCAAAAATACACTTCCAATAACAAACGAATTAACGTTAGAAAAACGAGAAGAATACCTTTTAAAACTGGATTATGTTTTAAACTCTAAAAATCTGTTTTTAAAGAAAGATTTTGTAATCAGAGATTTGGCAGACGAAACAGGAATATCGGTACACCATTTATCCAATTTGATTAATTCTGAATTCGGACTTCATTTTCAGGATTATGTAAACCTTAAAAGGATTGAATATTTTAAAGATAAAATAAACGATCCAGAATGGAAAGATTTATCTTTAGAAGGCATGGCTTGGGGTTCTGGTTTTAAATCCCGAACAACTTGTTTTAGAGCATTTATAAAGCATACTGGGAAATCTCCTTCCGAATATTTTAAAACCATCAGAATAAATCCGGATCGTACAGGATCATATTACTTCAAGTAAAATTAGTAAAGGCTATTGCATCATCTTAATTTAAAATATTCTGCCATGAAATTAGAAATTGATAATTCGGGAAGAAAAGTGCAGTCAGTTTTTGCGGTAATAATGGTATTGATTTCTGTTTATTGTAATGCACAATTAAAAGGAGGACATATTCTTGGTGCTATGGGATTGCAATCGGGAACTCAGGCTCCAGAGAAAACCTTGAGCGTCTATATTCCAGGTTATATTTATGCCGCATCTTCTTTGCGAAATGGCAACGGAGACAATATTGGAAATCCCGATCTTACTATGTTCATAACAGGTGTTGGAGCTAATTATGTAACCGATTTTAAAATTTTGGGCGCCAATTACGGAGCCACAATTTTGCTGGCGGGTGCGTCTAACACTATTCAAGGAAGTTATGTTGATTCTAAAAGCGATTTTGCTTTTACAGATATGTACATACAGCCCGTTCAGTTAGGCTGGCACAATAAAAGAGCCGACTTTGTTTTCGGTTATCAATTGTATCTTCCAACAGGAAAATATGAATTGGGAGCTAGTAATAATAGTGGTTTAGGAATGTTTATGAATGAATTTTCGGCAGGAACAACTTTATATTTTAATGACAAGAAAACATTCCATTTTTCAGCTTTGGCTGCTTATGAAATCAACGGAAGAAAGAAAGATACCGATATTAAAACAGGAGATATCTTAAGCATTGAAGGCGGTTTAGGAAAAACATTTTATTGCATGAATGCCGAAAAAACCGCGCCAAAAGGCATATTCAATGCGGGTTTGATTTATTACCTGCAATATAAAGTGTCAAACGACAGAATTCCTGTAGGAAGTATTTTGGTTATTGAACCAGACAAAGATAAAGTGGGCGGACTGGGAGCTGAGGTTAATTATTTGCACATAGGCAGTATGACTTCGGCTGGTTTTAGATGGATTGGAGAAGTAAATGCAGTAAACAGATTTCAGGGAAATACCTTTTTTATAACGTTGGCACACGTTTTCAACTTTAATAAAAAATAATTTCTGAATTGTATTTCAGTAGATTTCAAGATTTTTTTGCGATGAAATAAAAATTTAAATCTAAAACGATAAATAGTCTATGAAAAACAAAAAAACAACAAATAAAAGCGTTCTGTTTTTGCTTTGCATGATTGTATCGTTTAATTTTTTAAATGCACAAAAGCATCAAACTGTTTTAAAAGATTCTTTAGACGGAGCTTTCGATTTAAGTGATTTTCTTATTTATGCCAACGGATTCATAGTCGTGCCAACCATTATTACAGAACCAGCCGTAGGAGGATTTGGAGGTGCAGTTGCCCCAATTTTTCTAAAAAAACGCGCTCCCGTAATCGAAGCAGACGGAAGAAAACGATTTGTAAATCCTGATATAACAGGAGGAATCGGAATGTATACGGCCAACAAAAGCTGGCTTGCAGGAGCTTTTCGTTCTGCAACACTTGTAAAACCTAAAATTCTCTATCGTGCTTTTGCGGCTTATGGCGATATGAATTTATCCTTTTATGCCAATAATCTGCCCAACCAGAAAGACGAAGAATTTAAGCTCAATTTTAAATCGACTATTTTTTATACGCAATGGCTCAAACAATTTAATAATGCCAAATGGAGCGCAGGACCGCAGTATTTATTTTTAAATTCTAAAATAAACCTGCCCGATTTAGATCTTCCGCCACCATTTGTAAATCCTAAAGATATTAAAAGTACCATAAGTCAGCTTGGAGCCGCGGTTCAGTTTGACGGACGTGACAATATATTTACGCCAGATAAAGGAATAAGGCTTCAGACCGATTTTTTCTGGTCAGACAAGGCGCTGGGAAGCGATTATCAGGCATGGCGTATCAATTTATCGGCAATTGGATATTATCCGTTGGCGAAAACTCTAATTGGCGGACTAAGGATTGAAGGAGAGCAGGCGTTGGGGAGTCCGCCTTTTTATTTACAGCCTGGAATTAACATGCGAGGAATTCCTGCTGCCCGTTATATGGGAAAAACAAGCATTGTATCTGAACTCGAATTTAGATGGGATTTGTACCGAAGATGGAGCCTCATGGGATTTGGAGGTCTCGCAAGCGCCTTTAACGATTGGGATCAAGCCTTTGCAAAACCCGTTGTTTACAGCTACGGAACTGGTTTTAGATACCTCATTGCCAGAAAATTCAAACTTCGTATGGGAGTCGATGTGGCCAAAGGAAATGAAGAATGGGCGTACTATATCGTTTTTGGAAGTAACTGGATGCGATAGCCAGAAAAGCAAAAAACTTGTAAGAAGTTAATTTATAAATAATAAACCTAAAAAGCCTTAATAACGTGTTATTGAGGCTTTTTTGTGTTAAATACCTTAATAATTTATGCCGTTAAGAAAATATTAACAATTAAACATTACACAAATTGTATAATATTTAATTGTTTTGTAACAAATTGGAAACATTGGAGACTAATTTTGTTAAATCTTAAACATAACTTATGAATACATTTTCATTCAAATCAGTGTTTGCCGCTTCAATCTTTTTGGCTGGAACTGCAGGCTGTTTTGCGCAAGACGTCTTAGTAAATTCACTTAAACTAAATGCAAGCGACAAAAGTAAAGAGAACTTCAAATTTACAGAAGTAATCAACCTAGGAACAACATCGGTAAAATCTCAAGGATCATCTGGAACTTGCTGGAGCTACTCAACAAACTCATTCTTAGAGTCAGAAATGATTCGTTTAGGAAAACAGCCTGTTGAGCTATCTCAAATTTATTCTGCAAGAAACGTGTATGTAGAAAAAGGGATCAACTATGTTCGTATGCACGGAGCAATTACACTTGGAGACGGAGGAGCTTTACACGATGTAATTAACATGTACAAAAAATACGGAACTGTGCCTAGAGAAGTTTACACAGGATTAAACTACGGAACAGACAAAAACAAATTTGCTGAAATGGGCGCTCTTATAGAAGGTGTTCTTGCCGCAGTGGTTAAAAACCCGAACGGAGAATTGACTCCAAACTGGCAAAAAGCATATTCAGCTGTTATTGATTCTTATTTAGGAAAAGTGCCAGATAACTTTACATACAAAGGAAAAAACTATACTCCACAATCTTTTGCTAAAGAAGTAGTAGGAATTAACCCAGACGAGTATGTAGAAATGTCATCTTTTACAAATGCTCCATACTACCAGAAAACAACTATGATGGTGCCAGACAACTGGTCATTGGATCAAGTTTACAACGTAAAATTGAACGATATGACAGACGTTATCGACAATGCACTTAAAAAAGGATATACTGTAGCTTGGGCAACAGATGTTAGCGAGAAAAGCTTTAGCTGGAAAAACGGTGTAGCTTATGTAGCGTCTAAAAAATTCGACGACATGACGGCTGAAGAAAAAGCAGACATGTTTAACGGACCAAAAGCAGAGCCAGAAATTACTCCAGAAATGCGTCAGGCTGCGTTTGATAACTACACTACAACAGACGACCACGGAATGCACATTATTGGTCTTGCAAAAGATCAAACTGGAAAAGAATATTATATTGTAAAAAATTCTTGGGGAGAAACAAACGACTACAAAGGTTTCTTGTTTGTAACTAAGAACTTCGTAAAATATAAAACTACTGCATTACTAGTAAACAAAGGAGGAATTCCTGCTGAAATTGCTAAGAAATTAGGGGTTTAATTGACCTGAGAGTTTTTAAAGAAAATAGAAAAGCGCCGTAATCTTTAGATTGCGGCGCTTTTTTAATATGTAAATTGATTGAAAACGATTATACTTTAAAATAGCATTTGACAATTTTAAGGCAAGAGTGAAACATGTGTTATTTTTCGTATATTTATAAAAATAATTTAAGTTGAATTACAAAACCTATATTAATTGTTTTTAACTGAATCTGCTGAAGATTACTGTGTTGAGTTTTTTAGGATAAGTGAAAAATAGTTATATTTACTCAACTTAAATTTTCTACATTTGCACACCTTTAAAAATATTAAAAAATAATGGCACAAGCTGAAGTTAAAAGACAGGCTTTTGAATATTTACTATACAAGTTAGTTGAATGGTATAAAAGCGCTTATGCTATATCTAATGATGATAATGATATTAGTGTGCTAAAAGCTTTGAAGCTTCTTTTTTTTGTTTCTGCAGTTAATGCTACGAAGGATTCTAATGACACTTTATTAGATGACGTTTTTCAAAATTTTGTAGCCATGCCTTATGGTCATGTAGAAAGTGAAGTGTATTCTATTATTAAAAAAGGAGATCTTCAAAACATTATCATCAATAACTATAGGACAGAAATAAGAGATTTCGATCCAGAAACTGTCGATGCTAAATTAAGACAAAGAATAGATGATTCAGTAACTAAATTAAAAAATACTAATTTTAATTTGATAAAATATTCTTCGTTCAATTTGGTTGATCTTAGCCATAGTTGGTATTCATGGCAATATTTTTACAATAAAGCTTTAAAATCATTCAATAAAAGTTTTCCAATAGATAAAGAGTGTATTAAATCTGAAGAAAAAATTTATAGTTTATAACTGTCTTTATTGGAAAATCATAGAATTAATAAAATACTGCAGGCATTAACTGAAAAGTTTCCAGAGAATTGGGCGGATACATATATCAGTGAAGTTGAAAATACTTTGCCCGAGACTATTGTTCCTGAAGGAGAAGGTGTTATTGGGAATGTTGTTCAACAAGTGGATAAGGATCGTTTAAAAGAAGCTGTTAATGATTCGATAGACTTCTTTTTTGATTCACTTATAATTTCCGTATTAAGTGGTGAATATATTTCAAATAATGAATTTGGTTCTGAGCTTCAGAAATTAGATGATTTCATAAATAGAAATTTCAGTTATTTTGGAGATGAAACAATTCAAGCCGTTTTCGATTCTGAAATTAAAAATAATTTAGTTGGCTCAACTAAAATAGCAATTAATCTTTATAAAACATTTTATAAACTTTTAGAAACTCTTTCTAAATATCCCAATATTGATATTATATCAGTTTCAAATCCTACAGTATCTAAGCTAATCAATGATACAAATCTAGAAATAACAATAAAGGAGAAGCTTGAATTTTTTAATTTGACTATTGGTTTAACAAGATACGATCATTTTTTGAGGGATGATATTGGTTTTTATCAAGATTTGATTGAAATCGAACTTCATATCAAAAATGCAACTCTACCTCCATCAACTCCAAATCAATTTTCAGTAGTACTTAGAGAAAAGGTGCAGTATTTGAAATATAAATGGGAGATTAGACAAAGAACATTGTATGGTAAAAAAAACCATATATATATGAAAAGCTATTTAACTGATGGGGAATTAACTTTTATTGATAAAAATGCAATAAATAGAAGTCAAGAAACTACACTGTCAAAATGGCAAGAATATCTGGAATCACATTATGAACTAGGAGAGTGGAAATCTAAAATAGAAACAGATATAAATAATATAAATAGAGTTAACCTTTCTGAGGTTTCTATTCTTGATATTCATAAGCTGATTAAATATTATAAAGATGTAAATCCTAATTACGTAAATCTTTCAGAAATTGTAAGTGAGGTAGAAAAGCGTATGTTAACTGTGACATTGGAGACGCATACCTACAATAAAATTTATGCTTATGCATTAAACAATCAATTTTCATCACTCTTAATTCAAGATGATGTTGATGAAAATGATATAATTAATTTGAAAAAGAAAATTGATTCGTTTCAGAGTAAAACAAAAATAGATAATTTTTTTGTAGAATATAAATACATTGATTTTCTACTTCGTAAGATTGAATTGAGCTATAATACTAGAGAAGGTTTAGATAGTATTACTTCAACGAATTTATTAATTGAGAAAGTTGAAACGGTAATTCAGGCATATAGCAAAAATTTAAATTGGTCAAAAAATCATTATCATTGTGTGTTTCAATTGCCCTATACTGAAAGCTTGGTAGATTGCATAATACCTGAGTTGCCAAAGGTTTACTATTCTTCGTCTTTTGTTTTGCCTTTGTCAAGAGTGGAAAGCCAAGATAACTTTGATGATTTAATTATGAAATACAATAAGTTGTCAACCTCAATTAAGGTTATTACATCTTTAACAAAAGAGTTCTCAATAATTAAAACAACGACAGATTCATTAAAAGATAATGATTTTAAATCTATAGAGGTAATAGGTGTTTTCTCTGCTATAATAACCTTTATTATGGCATCAATTCCTGCACTTGCATTTATTGATAATATATGGAAAGCATTGCTCTTTTTTATATCGATTGCAGGCTCGTTAGGTATGTTTTTGTTGATTATTTTTTCAATTAGAAAAGGAGTAAGTGAGTTTAGGAAAAATACTATTTATATTTTTTCTTTTTTTGCTTTACTTTTAATTATACTGTCTTGTATATACGCTATTAATAGTCAAAAAACAAGCAAAACCGAAACTGTAAAAAACGATAAAAGTAAATCTGTAAATAATAAGGATAATCAAATTACTCATCCTAAAAAAAATGAGAAAGCTTTGTTTCCAAAAAAATGAATAGATTATGGGATGATAATTTTTAAGTTTTATACCGTTGATAAGATTTATGAATCATTTCCCTTTCATCAACCTCTCCAAATACTCCACTTTATCCTTTTCAGCTTGAACCAAACGCTCATAAAGTTCCACAATTTTATCAATCGGGTTGAAAGTGCATTCTAGGGCATTTGCATTAACAATACTATCAGTGATATCGTTGTCATATACATTATTAAAATAATTAACGACACCTTCATCTGAGAAGCTTTTTATTGAATCAACGGAAACTCCTAAAGCTTCTGCAATGACATTTAGTTTTTCGTCGTCTATTGTTTCGCTTCCTTCAATATTAGAAATCGTCTGTTGGCTCATGCCAATAGCAATGGCAAGTGCTTCTTGTTTCATTCCTCTAAGCTCACGAATGCGGCTTATGTTTCTCCCGATATGTTTTGGTTTTGTTGCTGTGCTCATACTTCAAAGATATTAAAAATCCTTAAAAATTAGGATATTGGTGAAAGACTATCTTTTTTGGTGAATTACCAAATCAGATGTTTTGTTAGAATGTATTCTATCGTTTATTTAGCCGAAACAAAAATACAATTTTTCGTACAATAATTATTTGTAACCAAAACCATAAATAAACGCCATGAAAACAGAAAGCGAAAGTAATGCAAACCAAAAGAGAGTGATAAGATCAGTATCTAAATTGGTATCAGATATTTGTTTCGACGGAGAATTTAGAAAACATCCAGAATACTTAACCGAAATTTTCGAATACCTTCTAGAAACAGAACAAGGAAACGATCTCTCGTTAAGAATAAAGATGTTAAGTTGTATTAGAATAAGTGTTATGCTGGCAAAAGCTTTGCATCCATTTTCAGACGAAGAAATACAAAAAGCCTGCGTTAAAATGATAAATGGATAAAAAGAAGTATTTTATCGGTTTTCTACGTAATTCATGGTTAGAACAAAAGCTAACTAAAAGAAAAACAGTAACTTTAGGCTGAGTTTTTTAATTGGGGCATCTAATTTTATTTAAAAATCATGAAAAAGTATGAAGCAATTTTATGTACACTTGCGTTCGTATTTTCTCTCGGCTGTTTTGCTCAGCGCACCAACCATGCCTCCGCTTCTCCAGCAACAGGAAAAACGACACTATTGACGGATAGTCTTTCTACGGGTGATTATGTCATACAATCTTATTATGTCGAAGAAAGAATAAATAAGCTTTTTGGAGGTAGAATTATTACCTACCAAGTTTCAAAGCTGGACATGGTCGATACTTACGATCTTGGGCCAAATAATACAAGAACGGTAATTCCGAATTACGTAAAAAGAAAACCTAAAGTAGCTCCAAATAAAATTGAAGCCAAAGCGCTTGTTGCAAGTTCGTCTGCTTCTCTAGAACCAGTTAAGGTAGAAGTTACGGCTCCTTCAACTATATCCTCAAAATTTGTAAGCGTTAATGTAGTTGACACCTACGAAAAAGTGATTGATAAAGGGTATAAATCTATCGATATGCTTAAAAAAGTGGCAGACCGCTTTTATTTTGAAGGCAATCTTAGTGCTGCAGCGGGCTATTACACGCAATTATTTGACGAAGCCAAAGATTTAGAGGTTATTTACTATTATAGATATGCTCAGTCCTTAAAAGCAATAAATGAAAATGAAAAAGCAAATACTTTAATGAAAAGGTTCAAGAGCGAAACTTTGACAATGAAATAAGGTTTTTTCTGTGTGTGTTTTTTTTAACCGCAAAGAGCGCAAAGATTTAACGCAAAGTTCGCTAAGATTATTTTTTGAGTTAAATCTAAAGATTAAGTTCGCAAAGCTTTGTGTTTATAAAGTTTTGCGAATTTTTTTTGTTTTGCCTACAGTTTGTCTTTCTTTATTATGTGAAGTTTTTTTACCGCAGAGAGCGCTAAGGTTTTATGGAAAGTTTTTCTAACCGCAATCCCGATAGCTATCGGGCGCTAAGGTTTACGCAAAGAACGCTAAGATTATTTTGAGGTAAATCTAAAGATTAAGTTCGCAAACTTTTATGTGTATAAAGTTTTGCGAATTTTTTTGTTTTACCTACAGTTTGTCATCCTGAGGAACGAAGGATCACACTCGCGTATCGACAAAGATTGGCAGACTTTGCGATCTCTTTTATAGATTCCTATTAAGTCTCGGATAAAAAACTCTTAGAGCCCTCTGCGTTAAATCTTTGCTCCCGATAGCTATCGGGATTGCGTAAACCTTAGCGCTCTTTGCGGTTAAATAAACACTCCTATTATTGGAATTTGGAATTTTTAAACTTTGGAATTTGAACAAAAAAAAGACGATCAAATTTGATCGTCTTTTTTTTAAGCTCCCCTTCTTGGGCTCGAACCAACCCCGATGGCTATCGGGGCTCTGATTAACAGGTTATTTGTATTTTTCTTTCAGTTTTAAAATAATATCGGGATACTTGATTAAGTTTTCAATATAAGTTTTGCTCTTCATTTTTTTGATATGCTTTTCTATTGAAAGTGCTTGGGTTTTGTTGGTACAGTTAAAACTAAGAAACAAAGTCCAGTCATTTGCATTTGCTGTAAATTTGTTGGAAGGTGAATTTTTGTGAAATTCTAATCTTAAGTCAAAATTAGTTGTATAGCCAATATAATAGCGATTAAGCTTTAGGGAGTGTAGAATATATACAATATGATTCATGGTATAGGGATAAAAAAAATACCACTTACATTTGTAAGTGGTATTTCTTAAGCTCCCCCTCTTGGGCTCGAACCAAGGACCCTCTGATTAACAGTCAGATGCTCTAACCAACTGAGCTAAGGAGGAATCACCTTAAAAGGTTAATATGTTTGCTAAAAAAAGTTGCTCCCCCTCTTGGGCTCGAACCAAGGACCCTCTGATTAACAGTCAGATGCTCTAACCAACTGAGCTAAGGAGGAAAGTGTTGCTCTTTTTAGCGAGTGCAAATATAAAACTATTTTTAGTTTCTCAAAAACATTTTCACTCTTTTTTTGACTTTTTTTTACTTGCCTACAATGGCTTTGTAAATGTCGTTACCATTAGCAAATAGTAGTAGTGAAATAAGTAAAACAAAACCAACCATTTGCGCATTCTCTAGGAATTTATCGCTCGGTTTTTTGCCACTTACAATTTCATACAATAAAAACATTACGTGACCACCATCAAGTGCCGGAATTGGCAATAAATTCATAACTCCAAGCATAATTGACAATAAAGCTGTGATTGACCAAAATACTTCCCAGCTCCAAGAACTTGGAAAAATGTTATAAATCGCCGCAAAACCACCCACTTGTTTGTAAGCTTTTGTTTCTGGATTAAAAATCATTTTCAATTGTTTTCCGTAACCTACCAATTGATCTTTTCCTTTTTGAAGACCAACCGGAATAGATTCGAAGAAACCGTATTCTTTTGTGCTTATTTTATAGTATCCTAGTTTTTCTAAAGATTTCATGTCTAAACCGCCTGCAAAAACACCAAGAGTTCCTTCTGGAGATACTTTTACAGTAAGAGGCATTTCTTTCAAATCACGTAAAACAACTGCAGGAATTTCTTTTCCTTTATTAGCAGCTAAGATTGCTTTTGCCTCGTCAAAGTATTTAACTTTTTGCCCGTTAAGAGAAAGAATCAAATCTTTTGCTTTTAAATTTTGGTTAGCAGATTCCTCGCCAACTTTTCCAATTGCAAAAGGTCTGCGGATATCAATAAGCATTCCTTTTTCTGTTTTAGAAAGCTGATCAACAAAATCTGTCGGCATAGTAATCGTTTGCTGTTGCCCGTTTCTTTCAATCAAAACGTGTTTTGCCATGATTACATTCATGTTCATATCGCTGTCAAAATTTTCTACAGCTTTACCATCAATAGAAATAATTTTATCTCCAGTTTTAAAACCCGCTTTAAGCATTGCAGGATTTTCAATTGCAACACCATCTTTTAAATCAGCATTAGCAATATAAGTATCTCCGTAAGCAAACGCCATTCCGATATAGATAATAAAAGCCAAGATAAAGTTTACAGTAACACCACCAAGCATAATAATTAAACGCTGCCAAGCTGGTTTAGTACGAAATTCCCAAGGCTGAGGCGGAAGCGCCATTTGCTCTTTGTCCATACTTTCGTCAATCATTCCAGAAATTTTCACATAACCACCAAGAGGAAGCCATCCGATACCGTATTCTGTTTCTCCGATTTTCTTTTTGAAAAGTGAATATTTAACATCAAAAAATAAATAAAATTTTTCGACTCTAGTTTTAAACAATTTAGCAGGGATAAAATGCCCTAATTCATGAAGAATAATAAGTAAAGATAAACTCAATAGAAATTGAGAGAGTTTGATAACTATATCCATTTTTTGTTTTTAATTCGTATTTAACGCACAAAAGTAGCGTTTTCTATTTTAATATAAGAGTGCAAGATAGTGTTTAAGGTTTTAAATGTTTGTTAATAATTAAGGTAAGTTTTTACAAATCAATTAAACGTTATTTTATTAGTAGCCTATTTGAAGATTATGTTACAAACATAATGCCCTACTATATAATAGTGTTGATTTTACAAAAAAAAATGGAATTTTAAATTAATGTTTCAAAATTAAATTTGTAAGATATTTTCTTATATTTGATTTACAAACAATAAAAAAAATGATTATGGAAGATATTTTTGAAAAAACGCCAACAGCATTAAAGGTTATGTATACTGCTTTTATTTTGATAGCTGCAGCCTATTTTGCGGGTTACATTTTTGGAAAATTCTTTTCTGCTTAAAATAGATAGAACCTTTGATGAGGTTAATAAAAATCATGAATTTTAAAAAATTATAATATGAAGTTTTTCAAAAGCAACTCGTTTTATGTTTTGGTCTTAGCCTTTATAGTTATGGTATTAATGGCTTATGCATTTGATAAAGGAGAAATTCTTGGCATTGCAATGGCTAAATAATTTCATTGATTAAAATGAATGAGATGTGATTTAAATGTTTGTTAATTAATAAACATTTCGATTTCTCGTTTTAACAAGATGCCGTAACTTTACTTTTCGAACACTGCCTTACTCATTGGCAGTATAAACTCATTAAAAGTTACAAGTATATGGCAACGAAATTATTTTCTCCGCTTACTATAAAAAATATCACTTTAAAAAATAGAATTGCAATCTCGCCCATGTGCCAGTATTCTGCAGTTGACGGATTTGCAAACGATTGGCATTTGGTTCATTTAGGAAGCCGTGCCAGCGGTGGCGCCGGACTTATTATTCAGGAAGCAACAGCAGTTTCTCCAGAAGCCAGAATTTCTCCTGCCGATTTAGGAATTTGGAAAGACGAACACATGGAAAAATTACAGCAGATTAATGCTTTTATAGTTTCTCAGAATTCGATTCCAGGAATTCAATTAGCACATGCAGGAAGAAAAGCGAGTGTTTCGGCTCCGTGGTTTGGAAATAAAAAATTAGATTTCGCTCAAGGCGGATGGCAAACCGTGGCGCCAAGTGCGATTCCGTATCATGACAACGAACCATTTCTTCCAGAGGCTTTAGACAGAAACGGAATCCAGAAAGTGATCTCGGATTTTAAAACAGCAACCAAAAGAGTAGTCGAAGCAGGGTATCAGGTTGTAGAAATCCATGCGGCTCATGGCTATTTATTGCATCAGTTTTTATCGCCTTTAACAAACGTAAGAACAGATGAATATGGCGGAAGTTTTGAGAACAGAATCCGTTTTACGTTGGAAGTTGTAGAAGCGGTTCAGTCAGAATGGCCATCAGATTTGCCTTTGTTTGTTAGAATTTCGGCAACTGATTGGGCAGAAAACGGATGGAACCCAGAAGAATCTGTACAGCTTTCTAAAATATTAAAAGAAAAAGGAGTAGATTTAATCGATGTTTCGTCTGGCGGATTAGTTTCACATCAGAAAATTACATTAGGTCCAGGTTATCAAGTTCCTTTTGCAGAAAAAGTGAAAAAAGAAGCGGAAATTTCAACAGGTGCAGTTGGTTTAATTACAGAAGCCAAACAAGCTGAAGAAATTTTAAATAACGGTCAAGCCGATTTAATTTTGTTCGCAAGAGAATCTTTAAGAAACCCAAATCTTCCTTTGGATTTTACCGCTGCATTAAACGACGATATTCAATGGCCAAAACAATACGAGAGAGCTAAACTTTAAAATTTTATAGCCACAGATTGCACAGATTAAAATGATTTTTTTAAATATTTTTTGCTATCGCTCGGGTCGTGGCAACTAAAAAAAATCTGTGAGAATCAATTTAATCTGTGGCAAAAAAACATAACAATATGCAGAAAATAAAAACAGCACTATTATCATACGGAATGTCGGGAAAAGTTTTCCATGCTCCGTTTTTAGATATTCATGAAGGATTTGAATTATTAGGTTCTTGGGAAAGAAGCAAAAAGTTAATTCAAGAAGATTATCCATACGTAAAAAGTTACGCATCTCTTGACGAACTTTTAGCCGACGATGTAGATTTAGTAATCGTAAATACACCAGTTGGAACACATTACGAATATGCTAAAAAAGTGCTTTTGGCAGGAAAACATGCCGTTGTAGAAAAAGCATTTACAACAACTGCAGCCGAAGCAAAAGAATTGGCAAAAATTGCAAAAGAAAAAGGTTTGAAATTGGCTGTTTTCCAAAACAGAAGATGGGACAGTGATTTTAAAACCGTTAAAAAAGTAATTGATGATGGCGTTTTAGGAGATTTGGTAGAAGCCGAATTTCATTTTGACCGATACAATCCGTTATTGAGCCCAAAAGCACATAAAGAAACCGCCAATGATGGTGCAGGAGTTCTAAAAGATTTAGGCCCGCATATCATAGATCAGGCAGTAAGTTTGTTTGGTTGCCCAAAAGCAGTTTTTGGAGATATTCGAGTAACTAGAGAAAATTCAGTGGTAGACGACTGGATCGATTTAACTTTGTTTTATTCTAATTTCAGAGTTCGTCTAAAAGCAGGATTTTTTGTGAGAGAAGCCAATCCGGCATATACTCTTCACGGAAAAAAAGGCTCTTTCTTAAAGCCTCGAGGAGATGTTCAGGAAGATGAATTGAAAGTTGGTAAAAAGCCAAATCTAGATTCTTGGGGAACAGAAGATGAAAGCTTGCAAGGACTTTTGCACACCGAAATAAACGGTAAAATTGTACGAGAAAAAATCCCGACGCTTCAAGGTAATTATTTTAGTTTCTTCGATGGTGTTTACGACTCGATTGCAAACGATAAAAAAGAACCTGTTACTGCAGATGAGGGTGTAAAAGTAATGCAGGTTATAGAAGCTGCAATTGCGAGTAATGCACAGCAAAAAGTAATAGGTATATCATAACACATTCCGTAGGAATGTCTCGTCGGTAGTAACGCAGGTTATAGAAGCCGCAATTGCGAGTAATGCGCAGCAAAAAGTAATAGGCATATCATAACACATTCCATAGGAATGTCTCGTCGGTAGTAATGCAGGTTATAGAAGCCGCAATTGCGAGTAATGCACAGCAAAAAGTAATAGGCATATCATAACACATTCCGTAGGAATGTCTCATTGGTAGAAAATAATAATATTCATCCGCATTTACGTTCCGTAGGAACGTTTGATTTTGCGCATTATTTTTTAATAATCTAATGTCTCAAACGTTCCTACGGAACGTAAAATATTGACAACGATATTTTTTTTCTACCGATGAAATGTTCCTACGGAACAATGAAATATAAATAAAAAGGGATTATCTCAAAAATTGAGATAATCCCTTTTTATTTTCTTAAAAAAATCAAACAAATTATAATTCTAGTAAACCCGAAAAATCGTAATTTTAATAAGCCAAATTCAATTAAAAACCTTTGAATTTATAAACAATAACGTTGTATATTGTGGATAACCTTAGGCTTTATGCACTTTGACGAGCGTTTTTAGTATTTTTGACAACATTCCAATAAAAATTCAATATGCTGATAAACATTAATCCATTATCGCTTTTTCAGACCAAAGCCAAAATCAAAAAAGTATTTAGAGAAGCCAAAGCGTCTTATTTAAATCGAATTCGTTTTGCTGTCGGAATGTTCTATTTCGGAATGGGTTTAAGTTTTGCCACTTGGGCAAGCAGAATTCCAGATATTAAAACCGCTTTGCATTTAACTGAAGGCGATTTGGGTTCAATACTTTTTGCGCTTCCGGTAGGGCAATTGATTATTATGCCTTTTTCGGGTAAAATGGTTACCAAATTTGGAAGCCATCGTATTCTAATTTTTTCTTTAATAATGTATGTTTTGTGCTTAATCAATTTAGGATTGGCGACAACATCTTTACAATTATCATTAGGATTATTTTTGTTTGGTGTGTTCGGAAATCTTGCCAATATTGCCGTAAACACACAAGGCGTTTATACCGAAGTTTTGTTTAAAAAAACAATTATGTCCTCTTTTCACGGAATGTGGAGTTTTGCAGGATTTACCGGTGCGCTGGTAGGTTTAGGAATGCTGGCTTTAAAATTAAGTCCGTTGCATCACTTTATTATTGTAGCCGGAATTGTTTTATTGATGGTCGCTTTTAATTTCAAATTTTTGGTTAGAGCCAAAGAAAAAAAGAAACCGAAAGAAGAAGGCAAAAAACTATTTGTAAAACCTGATACAGCTTTGCTTTGGCTTGGGGTTATCGGATTCTGTAGCATGGCCAGCGAAGGCGTTATGTTTGACTGGAGCGGGGTTTATTTTAAAGATATTGTAAAAGCACCTGGACCTTTGGTAGTTCTAGGTTATACTTCTTTTATGATTATGATGGCAAGCGGAAGATTTCTAGGCGACGGATTAATCAATAAATTTGGACGCGAACGCGTTATGCAGATTAGCGGTGTTATGATTTCGGCTGGACTTTTTACAGCTGTTTTTCTTCCTTATATTATTCCATGTACCATAGCCTTTATGTTTGTAGGTTTGGGCGTTGCCACAATTGTACCAACTGTTTATAGTATTGCAGGTAAAAACCCGACCGTTCCTGCGGGAGAAGCTTTAACTATTGTTTCGAGTGTAAGCTTCCTTGGTTTCTTAATGGGGCCTCCAGTAATTGGGCACATTGCACAAAGTTTCGGGCTTCAGTTTTCTTTTGCCTTTATCGGAATTTTTGGTGTTCTAATCGCTTTTATGGTTTCTAAAATTAGAACAGAACAATAATAATTGACCTTTGTAAAAATGCCTTATTTTGACCATTCTTTCATTATATCAAAATAAATTTGAAAGAATTTACTTATAATTAAATATTTTATTTATTTTTGAATTTCAAACTCCAAGCACTGAGATTTGAAATTTTCTTTTTTCCAAAAACCAATTTTATCTTTTGAATTAAGGATTCTAATCCTAGAATATATTCAAAGTTAATAATAGGTTTTAATGATAAAAAATTACGCTGTCTTCTTTATTTTATGGTTCTTTAATTTTGCTTTTTCGCAGAAAGAAATAACAGTAACAGGAATTGTTATTGATGCCCGAACACAGAATCCATTGGAAAGTGTAGTGGTGACAATACAGAATACGGCTGTAATGCAGCTTACGTCAAAAACAGGGAAATTTGAACTTCATATATTTCCCAAAAAAGAGCAGCTGCTTTTGCTCAGAAGTCAGGGATACAAAGATTTTCTTTTAAAAGTACAGTCTAATTTAGAGCAGAATATCAATCTAGGCATTTTACAATTAGAAGATACTTATTCAGATGAAGTGCCAGCAGCATTGATTACACTCTCGGATAATGATTTTTCAGATGATAACAGTTCGTCAGAAATGACATCCGGACTGTTGCAATCGTCAAGAGATGCTTTTATGCAGGCATCGGCATTCAATTGGGGGCAGGCTCGGTTTCGTATGCGTGGTTTAGACAGCGAAAATGCAATTACGATGCTTAACGGAATGCCAATGAATAAAATCTACGATGGCAGGCCACAATGGGGAAATTGGGGAGGTTTAAACAATGTGCTTCGAAATCAGGAATTCTCAGTCGGAACAGCAGCTTCCAATTATACATTTGGCGGAATTTTAGGCACACAACAGATTTTTACTCGAGCTTCTTTGTATAGAAAAGGAACATCACTAACGTTTTCTGGAAGTAATACCACTTATTTATGGCGGGCAATTGGAACATATGCTTCGGGAATGAGTGCTTCTGGTTGGGCTTTTGTGGTTTCGGCAGGAAAACGCTGGGCAGATGAAGGCTATTTTGAAGGTACAAATTTTGACGCAGCGTCATTTTTTCTTAGTGTCGAAAAGAAACTAAACAGCAGAAATTCAATCAATTTTACAGGGTTTTATACGCCTAATTTTCGAGGGAAGAATTCTTCTAATACAGCTGAGGTTACCGATTTAATGGGCGAAAAATACAATTCGTACTGGGGATTTCAGAATGGTGAAAAGAGAAATGCAAGAGTGAAAAATGTAGAAGAGCCACTCTTTATCCTGAATCACTATTTTAAAATTGATGATAAAACCAATCTGAATTCTGCAATTATGTATCAATTTGGAAAAGTCGGAAACAGCAATATTGATTACCAAAATGCAGACAGTCCAGATCCTGTTTATTACAGGAAAATGCCAAGTTATTTTAGTTCGCTTTATGCTAAAGATCGTGGAGAATTTTCAGGTGAATTTACTCCAGATTATGAAAATGTAGAAAAAAACAAAATAGCTTTTTTGGAACATCCACAAATCAATTGGGACGAAATGTATTTTGCTAATCAAAAAATAGAACAGAATGGTTATGAGCCGGCTAAAAGTCATTATGTGCTTTATGAAGACAGAACAGATGATCAGACATTAGCCGTAAACTCAAATCTGAATACACAGATAACTCCTAATATTTCTTTTGATGGCGGATTTACTTTTAAGAAATTAAAATCGCATAATTTTCAGTATTTATTAGATCTTCTTGGCGGAGCATACTTCGAAGATATCGATTCGTTTTACAAAGGAAGCCTATCTCAATCTGACTTACAGCATCCAGATCGTCAAGTTGTAAAAGGAGATATTTACGGATATAACTATAATTTACTGGCCAATACTTTAGATGTTTTTGCACAATTTAAATTTAGTTATAACAAAACAGAATTCTTCTTGGCACAATCGTATTCTATGTCAGATTATCAAAGAGAAGGATTATATCAAAACGGATTATATCCAACAAATTCGTTAGGTAAAAGTGAGAAAGTAAATTTTGAGAATTTTGGTTTCAAAGGAGGTTTCACCTATAAAATATCAGGAAGACAATTGTTGTTTTTTAATGCGGCACATTTTACTAGAGCACCTTCGCTTCGAAATACATTTTCAAATTCACGTTTAAATAATACTGTCGTTGACGGAATCGAAAGTGAAAATATTAGCAGCGCTGAGGTTAATTACGTATACCGATTGGCGAAGCTTAAATTGCGTTTAACTGCTTATTATGCTGCCATTAAAAATACTTCGAAAACTTCATATTTCTATGCCGAAGGAATTTTTGATAACGGTTCTGGTTATGATGCTACAAATGCATTTGTAAGTCAGACCCTAACCAATTTGGATAAGAAAAATGCTGGAGCAGAATTGAGTTTTGAGTATCAGGTTTGGCCAACTTTAAAAACAATTTTATCTGCAGCATTTGGAAATTACATTTATAATAGTAATCCGAATGTGATGATTACAAACGATGCCAATAGAGAAAAGGATGGGGTGCAAACCACTTTTGATTTTGGATCTGCTTATTTAAAGAACTACAAACAGCCAGGAACTCCACAGCAAGCCTATTCATTTGGATTAGAATATCGCAATCCGAAGTTTTGGTGGATTGGGGGGAATATTAATTATTTGGCAGAAAGTTATATAGATGTTTCTCCAATTTCGAGAACATCTCAATTTTACATCAATCCAATCAATGGTTTTCCTTTTCCTGAAGCAACTTCAGAAAGAGGGAATGAACTATTAAAACAAGAAAAATTTAAGCCTATTACATTGCTGAATTTAAGTGGAGGTAAATCTTGGCGTATGCATAAAATGTATGTGGGACTTTTTGCCAGTGTAAATAATGTCTTGGATTTAATATATAAAACAGGTGGTTTCGAACAGGCAAGAAATGCCAATTTTAGAGCGTTAAATCAAGATGCTTCAAGTGGAACACCATCTTTTGGTCCGAGATATTATTATGGCTATGGCCGAACTTATTTTCTAAATCTCACAATCGGTTTATAAACTGAAAGCTATTTCTCATGAAAAAATTAATTTTATTTTTTGCATTATCCTTAATCAGTTGCAGTAAAGATGTTGAAACTCCAGAATTAACCTGCACTCAACCAAACCTTACTGTAAATAAAAGCGTAGAAAAAGTCTATGAGCTTTCGGGTACAACAGCGAAGCAATATTTGTACGATGATATTATAGAAGCTTATATAGTTTCAAGTGATGAGGGAGGCAATTTTTTTAAAACGATTTCATTGCAGACAAGAGAAACTGATGGAATCCCTGCGATTGGTTTTAGTGTTCCAGTTGATGCAACAAATACTTACATTGATTATCGTTTGGGAAATAAAGTGTTTGTAAAACTTAAAAACCAATTTACAGATTTATATTATGGAGGATTAAGGATAGGAAGTTTGTATGTAAGCAATGCCGGTGATCCAACAATTGGAAGAATTTCGCAAAATGACTACAAAAATGTATTAAACGCTTCATGTACAAATATTGATGAGAATCAGTTGGTTAAATCACTTTCTGTAGAAGAGGCGCTTTCAGATTCTAAGTTAAATACTTTGATAGAGTTAAATGATGTAGAGTTTACTGAAGCAGCATTAGGACGCCATTATTTTGAAGAATCCAATAATGTTGGTGGTTCGACGAACTGGTATTTGAGAGATAAAACAGGAAATCAGATTATTTTTAGAACCAGTAGTTATGCAAAATTTGCAGATCATGCTGTGCCAGAAGGAAGCGGAAAAGTCAAAGGAATTCTAACAAAATTTGGGACGGATTATCAATTTATGGTTCGTTACGAAAGTGATATTATAATGAACGGAAAAAGAAATACCCCATTTTTTGCAGAAGATTTTCAATCGGTTAAAAACAATGTCAATTTTGTGCTTCCAGGTTGGAGTAATATTGTTGAGAAAGCAACAAAGCTATGGAAAAGCATCGTCTATGGAGGAAATGGATATGCCGAATTTAATACTACAAGTACAACCGCAGCCGAGAATGTGGCTTGGCTTGTTTCTCCTAAAATAAATCTAACAGGGTATAAAAACGCAGTGCTTTCTTTTAGAAGCGCGCAACACGATTTAAAAATCGATTCTCCGCTAAATAGACTCGAAGTTTACATTTCAACCAATTTTGATGGTGCAAGCGTGACCAAAGCGAAATGGACAAAATTGCAAGCAAAAGTTCCAACGCTTTCAACACCTTCTCGTGAGTTTATCAGTTCTGGAGGAATTGATCTTTCTTCCTATTCTGGAAATATAAATATTGCTTTTAAATACATCGGTTCGGGAAAAGACAAAACATTAAATGGTGCTTTTATGGTAGATGACATTAAGATTTTTGGAGAGAAATAAAAAATAATTTAAAAGAACGAGAATAAACTATTGATTTTTAATGTGTTATTGAAAAGTTTGTAGTTTTTGTATTTCAAATTGTTAAAATCTAATTGAATTTCGTACTTTGGTCATCCCAAATCAAATACAAATACCACATGAAAACCTACTTTATTGCCATCTTAATGATGGTGTTTCCTTTCTTGATGCACAGTCAAGACAACGTTAGACTAAAGCAGATTAACATTGTAAAAACAAATTACCAAAACTCTAAAGACGGCGAAATTGTTAACAAAACAATGGCCTTTAAAGATGGTAAACTTCAAACGATTACCACTTCAGATGTTGTACAGCATTTCTACTATAACAAAAATGGCTTGCTGGATATGTCTGTAAAAGATAAAGTGGGAAGCGACTGGAAAGAAGTAATAAATTATACTTATGACGCTGATAACAACATTACCAAATTTGTAAAAAAATATCAGGAAGGGCCTAATTATATTACAAAAGTAGTATCATTTGTATACGAAGGAGCGAGGGTAAAAGTAACAACGAAAAAGAGCACTAATCATCAGAATTTAGTAGATGATATTGAATATCTTGTTGAAAACGGAATTATTGTAAGACGTACTTCTCGTGATAGAAACAAGGCAATTATTGGAAAATTAGAATATGTTTATGTAAACGATAACGTGTCAAGACACAAAGGTTTGGTTGGAGACAAAATCTCAAAATCATATACTTACGATGATAAAAAATCGGTTGATCAGTTAATCGTTCAAAATCTTTTTGGAGATAATTACAAAGTAATTGTTCCGATGATTTCGTATCATGAAGAAGAATTTGAGTTTGAATCGATTTCTTATAATAATGAAATGAATTTTAGTCCATCCTCAACAGCTTTAGTTGCGGTGAGCAGAAAATACAAATACAATAAATTAAATTACCCAATTTCTTGCTCTCAAATAGAAGAAAACGGAATTGTGAAAACGGAAAAAACTTTTATTTACGAATAAAAGTTTTAAACTTAGACCATTTATTGATTAAGTGGAACCTTGTTGAGTTTATCTTGACAGGTTCCATTTTTTTTTGGAGTCTATTCTCTTAATATAAATGTAAAAACAAAATTGTATAATTGATTGTAGCAGACAAATGATTAAATTTGCACCTTATTCAAGACTATGTTAGAAAAAGAAGTTATAAATTTTGAGAGAACAGTAATTGTAGGTATCGTTACTCAGAATCAAAGTGAAGAAAAGCTAAATGAATATTTAGACGAATTGGAGTTTTTAACTTTTACCGCAGGAGGTGAAGTTATAAAACGCTTTTCGCAGAAAATGGAACGTCCTAACCCTAAGACTTTCGTAGGGACGGGAAAAATTGATGACATCAATCTTTTTGTAAAAGAAAACAAAATATCGACTGTAATTTTTGATGATGAACTAACGCCATCACAGCAAAAAAATATCTCAAGAATTATTGACTGCAAAATTCTAGACAGAACCAACTTAATTCTAGACATTTTTGCGCAGAGAGCCGAAACTTCATACGCTAGAACGCAGGTAGAATTGGCGCAATGCCAATATTTGCTTCCGAGACTTTCTGGTTTATGGACACACCTTGAGCGTCAAAAAGGAGGTATTGGTATGCGTGGACCTGGAGAAACAGAGATTGAAACCGATAGACGTATTGTGCGTGACCGAATTTCATTATTGAAAGATAAAATCAAAACGATCGACAAGCAAATGAGCATTCAACGAAGCAATCGAGGTGCAATGGTTCGAGTTGCTTTGGTTGGATATACCAATGTTGGGAAATCGACTTTGATGAATGCAATTGGTAAAAGCGATGTTTTTGTAGAGAATAAATTGTTTGCAACTTTAGATACTACAGTTAGAAAAGTGGTGATTAAAAACCTTCCTTTTTTACTTTCTGATACGGTTGGATTTATTCGAAAACTGCCAACACAATTGGTAGATTCGTTTAAAAGTACCTTAGATGAGGTTCGTGAAGCCGATTTATTGCTGCATGTAGTAGATATTTCGCATCCGGATTTTGAAGATCATATTGAATCTGTAAACAAGACTTTACAGGAAATAAAAAGCAACGACAAACCAACAATTATGGTTTTTAATAAAATCGATGCTTACAAACATCTTACTATCGATGAAGATGATTTGATTACTGAAAGAACGAGAAGGCACTGGACGCTTGATGAATGGAAACAAACTTGGATGAGCAACGTTGGTCAAGATAAAGCATTGTTTATTTCGGCTAGAAACAAAGAAAATTTCGAAGAATTCAGAGAAACAGTTTATGAAGCTGTTCGCCAGATTCATATAACACGTTTTCCTTATAATAATTTCTTGTATCCTGACTATAAGGATGCAATTGAAAAAGATGACGAAGAATAAAATGAAGAAAAGCTTTTGATAAATTCAAAAGCTTTTTTGTTTTGCCACAGATTAAGGGATTATTTAGATTGAAAAATCCTTTTAAATCTTTTAATCTGTGGCATTAATAATTTTATATGCCGGAATCTAGTACGATGGATAATTAAAATCCAAAATTAACTCCTAAGCCAAATACTTCTCTTGTTTGAAGTCCTGCAAATGCATTATCATCATAAATAGCCTGAAACGATAAATTAGCAGATAAAAATTTGTTGATTTTCATTATAATATTTAGCGAATAATTGATATCGACATTTTGAGGATCTTCCAAATAATTTGAATAAAGATTAAGCGTGTTTTCGGCAGTCACGTTTGTCATGATTGCTAATTTGTAATAAACAGAAGCATAAAAACCAAGCTCGTAACGGATACTTTTGCCTTCGTCAACACCAAAATAACTGCCATCTACATATGGTAGTCCAGTAAATCTATCAATTCCAGTTGTATAAGCACTGTCTACAAAAGTAAATTTTGAAGTTAGCGGTGCAAAATTTATTTTAAGATTGTCATCTTTTGTCCAGTAAATACCAGGACCTGTGGTAAGATATCCAGGAGACATAAATTTGGTTTGTTCAGTCCTGATTTGCTTTCCATTGTCATCTTGACCATAAATATAACCGGTTGAAAATTGTGTTCTAAAATTTAGGAAGTAGGAGTAGTACCATTCTCCAAAAGCTTTTTTTCCAACTATGGAATTGAACTCTAAGCGGTCATCTGTTTTTTTTGTGAAGTCATCGTTTTTAGTTTGAAGAAGACCGTACGATGCTAAAATTTTGTTGTCCCAAGTTAAGCCATCTTTTTTGTAATTGAAATCGTAATTGATTCCTAATGTTCCAGAAAAGCTATCTTCACCTCCTGCAATCCAATTATTAAAACTCGATTGATTCAGTAAAAGCGAAACAGTTCCTTTTGTTTTCCAGCCTTCGCCTTCGATAGTATCGTTAATTTTTTTTACTGCCTTTTCAGTATTCTGAATTAACTCTTTTTCTGAATTTTGGGCTTGTACAAACGTGAAGTTTACTAAAATGAAAAGTAATAGAGTTAGCTTTCTCATGGTTTTTAGTTTAGAGTGTATAATCAAATATACTAAAAACCAATGGAAAGTTAAAGATTACTATACTGTTAATGCAGGTTATTTCTTAGATTCTTTGTATAATGGCACTGCAGAACATGCTTCGCCGTACATAATACTGCGGGCAAATGGCTGTAAATAGTTTGTAGCTAAAATATACGCACGCATAGGAACGGGTTTTCTAGAACAGCCTTTTACAATTACGGGTTTGTTTTGGTAAACAGAATAATCAATTTTGCTTAAAATTTCTTCATAAAGGCTTGCGTCAAGATCTTCAATAGTTCCGTTGACTACTTTTTTTGCAAAAGGCGCTAAATGAACGCTAACCAAAATTAATGCCCAAACGGGAATTATAGCATCTGTACTGCAGTGTACAGCAACATATTGATCCTGATATTGTGACCAATCGTGATTTTTAAGATGCTCTCTAAAGTCTTTTTCTTTCAATAAAAATCCTTCCAAAAGCCATTGCGAAATGTCAATTTGCACACGCATTCCTTTTGGATAATAATCCTCAAGATCAAAAACTTCTAAAGCACTATTGGCAACTTTATTGATGATTTCTTCCATATGAAAAATGGTTTCAAGTTTAAAGTTTCAGGTTCCACGTTATGCAAAACTTGAAACTTTAAACCTGAAACAAATATTTTTAAAGCATTCCTAATTCTAATTTCGCTTCTTCGCTCATTAAATCTTTGCTCCAAGGCGGGTCAAAAGTAATTTCAACATCAACATCTTTGATGTTTTCGATTGTTTTTACTTTCTCTTCTACTTCTCTTGGCAAGCTTTCCGCAACTGGGCAGTTTGGAGATGTAAGTGTCATCAGGATTTTTACTTCGTAATCTGTGTTTACCATTACATCGTAAATTAATCCTAACTCATAAATATCAACTGGAATCTCAGGGTCGTAAATTCCTTTTAAAACTTTTACGATTGATTCTCCTAATTCGTTTGTGTCTATTTCTTGTTCCATTTTGTTATTTTTTCCACCATATAAGTTATATAAGTTCATTTAAAACTAAACTTAAAAATTAATGATGATGTTTGTTTTTATGTTTAATCTTCTAGCCAACGATATAACTCGTTAATATATGTTTTTTGTCCTTCGTGATAGATATTTGTCACATTGAAGTTTATCATTAAACCTATTGGTGACTTTAAAAGTTTCATATAAGACATCAGTTTTGCAACATGAACAGGTACAATTTGATCAACAGATTTTAATTCAAGAACTAAACAATTTTTGATGAATAGATCACATCTTAGATTTGACTCTAGTTCTAAACCTTTATATTCAATAGGAATTACCAATTCGGATTTAAAATTGATTCCTCTTAATGATAATTCTTTGATCATGCATTGATGATAAATACTTTCTAAAAGTCCTGCTCCAATACTTTTATGAACTTCAATTGCGGCTCCATTAACCTGATAAATTAAATCAGTCAAATATTTCTTTGTAATCATTGCTTTTTTAGCAATTATAAGAAATAAAAAAGAAAGATAAAACTTACTTTATTTGTTTTTTGCTATATAAGAAATGCAAGTTCATTCAAATGTTTTACATAAATTTCTTACATTTTACTGTATGAATAATTTAAGCTCAAAACTTAAATTTTCTTATATCACTTATATGGTTAATTAAAATTTAATTTTTGTTTTTAGCATCAAAAGCCAAAGCGTACATTTTGATGTTTTTAATCATCGAAACCAAACCGTTGGCGCGTGTTGCGGATAAATGTTCTTTTAAGCCAATTTCGTCTATAAAATCAGTATCAGCTTCTAAGATATCTTTTGCTTTTTGATTGGAGAAAGCACGAATTAAAATCGCAATAATTCCCTTAGTCAAAATAGCATCACTATCTGCCGTAAAAACAATTTTATCATCTTGCTGTTCACCTTGCAGCCAAACTTTAGACTGACAGCCTTTGATTAAATTATCATCGGTTTTGTATTCTTCTTTAATTAACGGAAGACTTTTTCCTAGTTCGATGATGTACTCATAACGCTGCATCCAATCATCAAACATTGAAAATTCGTCTATTATTTCGTTTTGTATTTCTTTTATCGTCATAATTATTCTTTAGAAAAATCAACTAATAAATTAACTAGTTTTTCGATTTCTTTTGGCGGAAAGCCATTGTCAAAACCTGCTGTTTCGTAGGTTTTTCCGTCTTTAGTTATTTTTAAATTTCCGATAGCGGCGCCATCATAAGTGCGTTTGTCTGTCGGTGCTTTTAAGGTAGAAAGATTGTCTAAATTAACTTTTGAATATGCTGAAACAATCTCGTTCCATTTTGCATCATTAATATTGCTTTTAATAGCTTCAGTATTACGTTCCTTAACAACCGATACCGTTTTGTTTTCAACGGTGATCACTTTATAATAACCTCTAGAAAGCGCAGAATATTCAATTTGAGTCGATTTCATGTTGGCTTTTTTTTGACTGCAGCATCCCGTAGTAATAAAAAGTGTCAAGAGCAATAATGATACTATTCGCATATAATTTGTTTTTTAGCTTAACATGGTCTGTGCTTTCTTAACAGCATCAACCATGGCATCAATTTCTTCTTTTGTATTGTAAAATGAGAAAGAAGCACGAATCGTTCCCGGAATACAGAAGAAATTCATAATTGGTTGGGCACAGTGATGTCCTGTTCTAACCGCAATTCCCAATTTATCTATAATAGAACCAACATCATACGGATGAATTCCGTCAATATTAAACGAAATTACAGATGCTTTATTTTTGGTGTTTCCGTAAATTCGGATACCTTCAATTTCGTTAAGACGTTTTGTAGCGTGTTCTAACAATTCATTTTCATATTCATGAATTTTATCAAAACCGATCTCGTTTAAATAATCAATAGCAGTTCCTAAAACAATTCCGCCCGCGATGTTCGGAGTTCCGGCTTCAAATTTATGAGGAAGATCGGCGTAAGTTGTTTTTTCGAAAGTCACTTCTTTGATCATTTCACCTCCGCCTTGATAAGGAGGAAGTTTGTTTAACCAAGCTTCTTTTCCATAAAGAATTCCAGTTCCGGTTGGACCGCACATTTTATGACCCGAAAAAGCATAAAAATCACAATCTAATTCTTGAACATCTGGTTTTAAATGCGGAACTGCTTGAGCACCGTCAATTAAAACTGCAGCGCCAACTGAATGTGCTTTATCAATAATATATTTGATTGGATTGATCACACCCAATGCGTTTGAAATATGATTTACAGTAACGATTTTCGTTTTATCTGAAAGCAGTTTATCAAATTCCTCAATGATTAATTCTCCATTGTCATTGATTGGAATAACTTTTAAAACAGCACCTGTTTTTTCGCATAACATTTGCCAAGGCACAATGTTACTGTGATGTTCTAATGAAGAAACAACTACTTCGTCACCAGGTTTTAAAATTGAAGCAAATCCGTTTGCAACTAAATTAATTCCGTGCGTTGTTCCCGAAGTAAAAAGCACTTCGTGCGCATGTTTGGCATTGATGTGATCTTTTACTTTTCCACGAGAAATCTCGTAAGCATCAGTTGCTAACTGGCTTAAAGTGTGAACGCCACGGTGAATATTGGCGTTGATTTCCTGATAATATTTTACTTCAGCATCAATTACAACTTGTGGTTTTTGCGAAGTAGCTCCGTTGTCGAAATATACTAATGGCTTTCCGTTTACAGTTTGAGAAAGTATCGGGAAATCAGCTCTTATTTTTTGAATATCTAGCATGTCTTATTTAGAAAAAATCTATTTACAAAAGTACTAAAACTAAATTTGTTTATACATTAATTCTATAATTTCCTTTTATGGCGCCATTGCTACAAGGTGCAAATGCTGATTCTTTAAAAATCAATTCGATTTCCTGCATTATTCCAATCAGATTTGTTATTTGAGTTCTAAAATCGTGAACATAAATTATTTATATTGCAATAAAAATAACTAACATATCATGAAAAAATTTCTCAAAGTACTTTTGCTTGTTGTAGTTCTTGCCTTTTTGTATTTCGGATTTACAACTTATCCGAAACTTGATTTGATTTCCGGTTTTTCTGCCAAAAGTGTCGCTTCTGGACATTTTATAGATAATCGCCCTTTGGATTTAATTCAGAAAACCGACAATGATATCGATATGATTGATTTGGCGAAAAACTCCATTGATGATGCGGGAAAATATGCCATTTCATCTGTTTATGGCTTGAAAGAAAGAAAAGCGATTTATAGAGAAGGTTTAGGTGCTTTATTAATTAATGATGATTATGATGTTTCAAAGCCGTATTTGCTTCCAAAAAGAACAAAATTGGTTAATAACCTTCCTTTTCCATACGGGAATAACGAGCCAAAAGATACCGCTTTCGCGAATGTGGATTACGCGAAATTGAAAAAGGCAATTGACGATTCATTCGATAAAAATGGCGGAAAAACAAAACGCACGCGTGCCGTTGTAGTTTTATACAAAGATAAATTAATTGGAGAAAAATACGATACTGGTTTTAATAAAGACAGTAAAATTTTAGGCTGGTCGATGACAAAAAGTATCACAAGTTCGGCTTTTGGAGTTTTGGCTAAGCAAGGAAAAATTGACATTAATAAACCAGCGCCTATCAAAGAATGGCAAAATGACGAACGTAAAAATATTACGATTAACGATTTGCTTCACATGAATTCTGGTTTAGAATGGGAAGAAAATTACAGTACAATTTGCGATGCAACACAAATGCTTTTTCAGTCTGCAGATATGGGGAAAGTACAAATGGACAAACCTGCGAAATATAAACCAAACACGCATTGGTATTATTCATCAGGAACGACAAACTTATTATCGAGAATTTTAAGAAGCCAATTTAAAACACAACAAGAATATCTTGATTTTTGGTACAGTGCCGTAATTGACAAAATCGGAATGAACTCGATGATTGTGGAACAAGATATGTCAGGAACTTTTGTAGGTTCATCTTACGGATGGGCAACACCAAGAGACTGGTCAAAATTCGGATTGTTATATCTTCATAAAGGAAACTGGAACGGCGAACAAATCCTTGACGAAAGCTGGGTAAAATACACAGCAACTCCAACGAATACTTCTGAAGGGAAATACGGAGCACAATTTTGGTTAAATGCAGGAGGGAAATTCCCGGATGTTCCTCGTGATATGTTTTATTGCAGTGGTTATCAAGGTCAAATGGTAGCGATTATTCCGTCTTTAGATATGGTAATTGTTAGAATGGGAGTGAAGGAAGAAGAACCTGGATTTGATTTTAATGGGTTTTTGAAGGAGGTTATTTCTTCTGTGAAAAAGTAATTTAGGGCAGTTATGAAAGTAAAATTAAATGAAGAACTTAGATTTTTGTATTGTTTAGTTAGTACAATAATTTTTATTGGGAGTCTTGGGTTTTTAATATATAGTATATGGATTAATGAAATTACTGCTATTGTTTTTTGCAGTATTTTTTCATTGTTTGTATTCTTTTTTAAGAGAAGATTTAAAAAAGTAGAAGAATAAAATTGTTTTAAAAACGCAAAGTTCGCAAAGTTTTGTAATAAACTTTGCGAACTTTGCGTAACCTTTGTGTCTTTGCGGTAAAACCTGACTACAGATCAAATCCTAAATTCACACCTAATTTCGTAGCAATGATTTTAGTAATTCTTTGTTTTAATTCTGGTATTTTGATGCTTTCGATAACAGCATTTGAGAATGCGTACATCAATAAAGCTTTTGCTTCTTTTTTCGGGATTCCGCGTGACTGCATGTAGAACATGGCTGTCTCATCAAGCTGTCCAACAGTACAACCGTGAGAACATTTTACGTCATCTGCAAAAATCTCTAATTGTGGTTTTGCATTGATTGTAGCTTTGTCACTCAATAAAATATTGTTGCTTTTTTGAAAAGCATTTGTTTTTTGAGCTTCTTTTTCTACCAAAACTTTTCCGTTGAAAACTCCTGTTGAGCGATCAGAGAAAATTCCTTTATAATCCTGGAAACTCTCGCAGTTAGGTTGTGCGTGGTTTACCAAAGTATAATGGTCAACGTGTTGTTTGTCGTTTAAGATCGAAATTCCGTTAAGCGTACTTGTCAATCTTTCGCCAAAATGGTAAAAGTTTAAGTTGTTACGAGTTAAATTTCCACCAAAAGAGAAAGTATGCACATAAGCGTGGCTTTCTTGTTGTTGAGAAACATAAGTGTTGTCAATTAAATTCGCTTCGCTATTATCGTTTTGAATTTTATAATAATCAACAATCGCACGTTTTTGAGCAAAAATCTCAGTAACAGAGTTTGTTAAAACTGGATTTTCGTTCAAACTTTGGTGACGCTCAATAATTTGAACATGTGAATTTTCACCCACAATAACCAAATTTCTTGGCTGTACCATTAAGGCCGCTTCGTTTCCAGTTGAGAAATACATGATCTCAATTGGTTTATCGGCTACTTTTTTCTTTGGGATATTGATAAAAGCACCTTCAATTGCAAAAGCCGTATTCAATGAAGTCAAGCTGTCATCTTTACTTGCAATTTGATTAAAGTACGTATCAATAACCATTTTATATTTTGGTTTGGTCAATGCCGATGACATCAAGCAAACATCGATTCCGTCATGCGTTGTTGAAGACAAATGCGAACTGAAAACGCCATCAATAAATACTAATTTGTACGTATCAATTTCGTGTAAAAAGTATTTTTTTACTTGGTTGAATTCGATTGCATTTTCTTGCTTTGGAAAAACCGTAAAGTCATTTTTTAAGATGGCATTTAGCGATGTATATTTCCAAGCTTCTTCTTTTTTGGTTGGGAAACCTTTATTTTCGAAGTTTTTTAAAGCATTTGTGCGTATGTCATGTAAATCTGAATGTACATCGACACGCTCTTCAAAAGCCATAAAAGACGATACTAATTTTTCTTTTAAATCCATTGTTCTTTTGTTTCCTTCGGTGTTTCAGGTTTCAAGTTTCATGTTGCCTATTGAAACTTATTCCCCTTGAAATCTTTTTTATTTAGGTAAATGATAAAGTTTTTTATTTTACCACTTAAATTTTCATAATCTTTTTTTAAAGCTTCGAATTTTTCTTCTGAAATATATTCAAAATCAAAAACCCGATATAACTGAGATCTTGTTTCTCCGGCTGAACCTTTTGCGATAGATAAAAATTGTCGAAATTCTAAATTTCCATCCCTTTCAAAACCTTCAGCAATGTTATCCATAACCGAACCCGAAGAACTTTTTATTTGATTTTTAAATCTGAGGTCAGATCTTAACTCTGTTTCAACTGAAATAAAATGTATTTCTTTTGCTAACCGTCTCGCCTCTTTCCAGATTTCTAAATCTTCAAACCTCGTAATTGTTGCCATTTCTATTTTAATAAATTTAAGTTTAAACTTACAAAATGTAATTCAACTTGAAACTAAAAAAACATGAAACTTGAAACAAAAATTTAGTTCTCTGCTTTGATCCAGTCGTATCCTTTTTCTTCTAATTCGTAAGCCAATTCTTTTCCGCCAGATTTTACGATTCTTCCGTTGTAAAGAACGTGAACGAAATCAGGAACGATATAATCTAATAATCGTTGGTAGTGCGTGATTACGATAATAGCGTTTTTGTCGCTTTTCAATTTGTTCACCCCGTTTGCAACGATTCTTAAAGCATCGATATCAAGACCAGAATCGGTTTCGTCAAGGATAGCTAATTTTGGCTCTAACATTGCCATTTGGAAGATTTCGTTTCTTTTTTTCTCTCCTCCAGAAAACCCTTCATTAAGAGAACGAGAAAGAAATTTACGATCGATTTCTAACAATTCAGATTTCTCACGAATTACTTTCAGCATTTCGTTTGCTGGCATTTCTTCCTGACCGTTTGCTTTACGAGTTTCGTTGATAGCAGTTTTCATGAAGTTAGTAACGCTAACTCCAGGAATTTCTACCGGATATTGAAAAGAAAGGAAAACACCTTTATGTGCTCTTTCTTCTGGAGCTAAATCAGCAAGATCTTCTCCGTCAAGAATTACTTCTCCATCTGTAACTTCGTAGTTTTCGTTTCCTGCGATAACGGCAGAAAGTGTACTTTTTCCAGAACCGTTTGGTCCCATGATAGCGTGAACTTCTCCAGCTTTAACTTCTATATTAATTCCTTTAAGGATTTCTTTATCACCAATTGCGGCGTGAAGGTTTTTTATTGATAACATCTTTTTTTTGTTTAAAGTTTCAAGTTTCAAGTTCTCAGTTGTGCTGAAAAGCGAAACTTTGAAAAATCTTTTATTTTAATATGATATAAAATTCTTTTTTAATGGTTGCAAAAGTAAGTTTCGGATCAAAAACTTGAAACCTGAAACATGGAACTTTTTTAACCTACAGATCCTTCTAAAGAAATCTCTAATAATTTTTGAGCTTCAACAGCAAATTCCATTGGAAGTTTATTCAACACATCTTTACTGAAACCGTTTACAATTAAGGCAATCGCTTTTTCAGTCGGAATTCCTCTTTGGTTACAGTAGAAAACTTGATCTTCTCCAATTTTACTTGTAGTTGCTTCGTGCTCGATTTTTGCTGTTGGATTTTTACTTTCGATATAAGGGAAAGTATGTGCACCACAATTATTACCCATTAACAATGAATCACATTGTGAAAAGTTTCTTGCGTTCTCAGCTCTTGGCGAGATTTGCACTAAACCACGGTAGCTATTTTGTGATTTTCCAGCCGAGATACCTTTAGAAATAATAGTCGATTTAGTATTTTTTCCTAAATGGATCATTTTAGTTCCGGTATCAGCTTGTTGGAAATTATTAGTAACAGCAATAGAATAAAATTCTCCTACCGAATTATCTCCTTTTAATACACAAGAAGGATATTTCCAAGTTACAGCAGAACCAGTTTCAACCTGCGTCCAAGAAATTTTAGCGTTTGTTTCGCATAAACCTCTTTTAGTTACGAAGTTGTAAACTCCACCTTTTCCTTCTTTGTTTCCTGGGAACCAGTTTTGAACTGTAGAATATTTAATTTCAGCATCATCCAAAGCGATTAATTCAACCACAGCAGCGTGTAATTGGTTTTCGTCACGGCTTGGAGCAGTACATCCTTCAAGGTAAGAAACGTAGCTTCCTTCATCAGCAATAACTAAAGTTCTTTCGAATTGCCCAGTTCCTGCTTGATTGATTCTGAAATACGTTGAAAGTTCCATTGGACATTTTACGCCTTTTGGAATATAACAGAAACTTCCATCAGAGAAAACTGCTGAGTTTAATGCTGCATAGAAGTTGTCTTTTTGAGGTACAACAGTTCCTAAATATTTTTTTACTAATTCAGGGTGTTCTTTAATTGCTTCAGAAATCGGACAGAAAATGATTCCTTTTTCTGCCAAAGTTTTCTTGAAAGTCGTAGCTACCGAAACAGAATCGACCACAATATCCATCGCGACATTGTTCATCTTTTTTTGCTCGTCGATAGAAATTCCTAACTTTTTGTACATCTCTAATAATTCTGGATCAACATCGTCCAGCGTTTTGTTAGGATCTACTTGTTTTGGAGCTGAATAATATGAAATAGCCTGAAAATCTGGTTTTTCGTAATGTACGTTTGCCCATTCTGGCTCGATCATTTCTTTCCAAGCACGGAAAGCCTCGATGCGCCATTCGGTCATCCACTCAGGTTCTTCTTTTTTAAGAGAAATAGCTCTTACAATTTCTTCGTTTAAGCCAATAGGGAAAGTCTCAGATTCTATATCGGTATAAAATCCGTACTCATATTCTTTAGTTTCCAGTTCGATCTTTAAATCGTCTTCGGTGTATTTGCTCATTATTTTTGTTATTGTCTAAAGTTTTGGAGTCTAAAGTTCGAAAGTCAATTGAAGTCTTTATGACTTTACAACTTTCAGCTTTTGACTAAAGAGAGAATGATTCTCCGCATCCGCAAGTTCTACTTGCATTTGGGTTATTGAAAACAAATCCTTTTCCGTTTAATCCGCCAGAGAACTCTAAAATTGTTCCGGCTAGGTATAAGAATGATTTTTTTTCTACAGCAATTTGTATGTCGTTGTCAACGAATATTTTGTCGTCTTCTCCTTTGGTTTTGTCAAATTTTAAATCATAAGACAAACCAGAGCATCCACCGCTTTTTACACCTACTCTAACGTAGTCGCTTGCGGCGTCAAAACCATCATCAGTCATCAGGTCGATGATTTTCTTTTTGGCAGTATCTGAAACTTTTATCATTGTTCTTAGATGTTTGTTTTTAAAGAGCATTTTTTCTCTGTAATGAATTTAGTACAGATTTAAAACGCTAATTTTCAATGTTAAATAGAAATTATCGGCAAAGATACGACTTAAAAACCTTTTTCCATAACGGTTCACATTATTATAACAAATGTAAAAATAGATATTACTTATTTTGATAAAATTGGTCTTGAAATGGCCAAATGGATCTCTATTTTAGAAATAGCTGCAAATATCGCTCCTAAATGTTAAAAAACAAGTATTTCTACTGATAATAGCCATTTTTTATTCAATATTTTTGCAGAAAATTAGGAGTAATTATGAAAAAACAAAATGAAATAAAGTGGTTTAAACCTTTGTTTGCTATAATTTTTGTTTTAGGATTAGGTGCTGTAGTCTTGGTTTTTAGCAGTGAACCTGATAAGAATAATAGTGAAGCTAAAAAGGAAAGCATTACCAATATAATGCCATTTGAAAGTAAAGAAGCAAGTGAGCAAAAGAATATTTTGGATTCTTTAAATACATTAAAAAACGCATATGATCAGGCTATTTTAGAAAAAACAGCTTTGTCTAAAGAATTAGAGTTAGAGCGTAAAAATGTTGAGAATTTAGTGGCTATTATTAAAGCTTCTAATAATCCATCAGCGGAGCAAATTAGAATTTATCGAAATCAGCTTTCAGATTTGAATTCGTCATTAGTAGGAAGAATTCAGGAAATTAGAAAACTGAAATCTCAGAATAAAAATTTATTGACAGAAATAGAAAGCCAGAATGTTGTCATGTACAATCAAAAAGTAGAAAATGACACTTTGGTTTCTAAACAGAAAAAATTAGAATCGACTTTAAAAGATGCTTCAAAATTGTATTTAAGCAATTTTAAAGCTATTGCACTTCGTGAAAAAAATTCTGGTGCTGAATTGGAAACGACAAAAGCAAAGAATACAAAAAAACTTAAAATTAGTTTTACGGTTAACGGAAATGCTGTTGCAAAAACAGGAAAGCGAGTTTTTTATGTTCAGGTTTTAGATCAGAAAAATACGGTTCTGGGAGATAATAAACTGATTGAATTTGGTAATGATAAAGCGCTTGTTTATAGTTTTATAGTAAGTACAGATTTTCAAGGCAAGTCGGTAAATGTTTATGGAATTTTGAATGCTGACCAGTTTAAGAAAGGCACTTATTTTGTGAATTATTTTGATAAGCAGGAAATAATGGGAAGCACTTCGATTACATTAGAATAATCAGAAAATTTGTTTTTAGCTTTAAATTTTAGCAAAAGGGATTTGAATTTTCTAGCTTTGTTCTTTTAGAAAATTATTCTCATGAAACTTTACCCAATAGAATCCGGAAATTTTAAATTAGACGGAGGCGCAATGTTTGGCGTTGTTCCCAAGACAATCTGGAACAAGACAAATCCTGCGGATGCTAATAACTTAATTGATATTGCTGCTCGATGTTTATTGATCGAAGACGGAAATCGTCTTATTTTAATTGATACCGGAATGGGCGATAAGCAATCAGAAAAGTTTTTTGGATATTATTCGCTTTGGGGATCACATTCTTTAGATAATTCTCTAGCGAAATATGGTTTTAATCGAGACGATATTACAGATGTTTTTATGACACATCTTCATTTTGACCATTGCGGAGGAAGCGTTCGATGGAATGCCGACAAAACGGGTTATGAGCCAGCTTTTAAAAATGCCAAATTTTGGACAAACGAAAACCATTGGGAATGGGCAACAAAACCCAATGCTCGAGAAAAAGCTTCTTTCTTGTCTGAAAATATCCTGCCAATGCAAGAAAGCGGTCAGCTGAATTTTATTGAAAGACCAGAATCTGATTTTGGATTTGCAAAAGAACTTGGTTTTGATATTTATTATGTTGACGGGCATACCGAAAAACAGATGATTCCGTATATAAAATACCAAGATAAAACGATTGTTTTTTGTGCCGATTTATTAGCAACAGCGGGGCATATTCCGCTTCCGTATGTGATGGGTTATGACACAAGACCTTTGTTGACAATGCCGGAGAAATCAAAATTTTTGAATTTGGCAGCAGATAATAATCATTATTTGTTTTTAGAACACGATGCACACAATCAAATTATTACTGTTGAGCATACCGAAAAAGGTGTTCGATTGAAAGATGTTTTTACTTGCGAAGAGATTCTTTAAACAGAATAAATTAGACATAAAAAAACCGTTTTCACAATTGTGAAAACGGTTTTTTTTAATTTAACTAATTGTAATTTTCTAAGCTTAGTTTGTCTTAAATTTCCAAACCTGGCCTACGGTCTCACCACCTTTATTGTCTTTAGCAACAATTCTCCAGTAATACTGTGTTGTTGGCTGAAGCGTAACCTCAAATGATTTTGAACCTGTATTTTCGCTTACTTTCGCAGTTGGAGGATTTGCTGTTCCAAAATAAACATCATAGGTAAGAATATCAGAAGTGTCAACATCAGAAGCATTCCACGTTAAAGTTGCAGATGAAGTGCTAAGAGCTGCATTTATTGCAGGAGCAATCAATTCTGGAGCAAACGGTAAATGATTCACTACAGCTGTCCCTGCAGTATAAAACTTAAATGTTGAAGAATAAGCGCTAGCTAGACCTTTGCTATCAGTTGCTTTAACTCTCCAATAGTAAGCTGTATTTTTCTCTAGTGCTAATGCACTTGTAGAAAGAGATGAATTGTCAAGGGTATTCACGATTTGAGTAAAACCGTTATCTTTTGCAATTTGAATCTGATAAACGATTGCATCTTTTTGTTCATCAGTTGAAGCATTCCATTGAAAAGAAACATTGTTGTCTAAACATAATTTATTGTCTGCAGGTATACTCAACACAGGTACAGTTGGAGCTGTGTTTGCTGCTGGTGGAGTAACGGGATCATCTCCGCCCCCGCTTCCGCAGGCTGCAAATACTAAACAGATTATTGATAAATATATAGAATTCTTCATTTCTTAATTTTTTATGATTTTAATGTATTCTGGAGTTTCTAAATTGATTTTAGCAGCATAAATTCCTGAAGGCAATTTTTCAAGATTTAAAAGCGCTCTTCCGCTTTCAGTGTTATAAGTTCCATGAGAAACTAACTGACCGCTAAAATTGTATAAATCAATAACAATTTCAGTTTTTGAGCTAGGAATTTCGATTTCAATACTGCCAGAAGTAGGATTTGGATAAGCCGAAAGCATTGTTCCTAATTCATAAGAAGTAACTTTTTTGGCAAAAACACCTTCGCAAGCTTTTGCGGTTGCGACTTCAATTAATCCGGCTTTATCTAGAGAAACTGTAAAATTATTGTCTGTTGTCTGGAATTGCTCTGCACCATTAACAAATACGGTGAAAGGAGCGGTTCCTTCAGTAATTTCAACATTTACTGTTTTAGCGCTTACATCAGATCTTCCTGTCGTAGTTGCAGCTTTTTGAATAGTAAAATTGAAATTTTGTTCAAAGTTTTCTTCAGCAATGGTAACAGAAACGGTATAAGTGCCAGGAGCTAAATTTGCTATTTTCACGCTGTTGTTGGAGAATGAATATGCTTTTCCAGCTATAGTTGCTACATAGGCATAAGATCCTTTTGCAGTAATGCTAATTTCTCCATTGTTTTCACCTTGGCAAGATTCTCCTTTTGTTTCAACGGTAAAGTTGTCACTTGGCAATACAAGAGCAGTCCCACAATTAGTATTATAAGAAGCTGTTGCATCTTTTTTGTTTGCCATTTTTGTATTAGCAACAGTTACATCGTCAACCTGAATACAAGTTAAATTAGGATTGTTCGTAAAGTTTAGGTAAAAATCACTTTCATAGTATTGGCTGAAAGCTGCATTATTACCATTCTTAATATTTAAGGAAACTAAATTATTTGAACTACAATTTACCGCTGCAAGTTTTTTGTTTTTTGAAAGATTTAAAGTCGTCAATTTATTCTCAGGACAATATAATGTCCATAAATTGGTGTTATTAGATAAATCTAAAGCAGTTAGTTGATTTTTACTACATGTAAACTGTGATAAGTTTGTGTTTGCAGACAGATTTAGAGTTGTCAATAGATTGTTGTCGCATCCAAACTGTATTACAGAAGTCACTTTAGAAATATCTAAAGTCTTTAATCGGTTATTAGCAAGGAAAAGATAATTGATATACTTGTTGTTTGACAAATCTATGCTTTCCAATGAATTGTTGACACAATTTAGATAATTTAAATTTGGATTTGCTGTTAGATTTACACTGGTAAGTTTATTGCTATCAGCATATAAATAATTAAATTTTGGGTTTTTAGAAAAATCTAAAGAAGTCAATCTGTTGCCTTGACAGTTGACAGTTGTAAGCTCAGGATTTTTAGAAAAATCGATTTGAGCCAATACATCATTGTATCCGCAATCAAATTTTGATAATAAAGCATTTTTAGAAATATCAATTGAACGCAGACGGTTTCCTCCACAATTTACCTCTGTCAAAGCGGTATTTTTAGAAAGATCTAATACCGTTAAATAATTATATCCAACAGATAGTTTTTCAAGTGCTTTAAAGTCTTGTATTCCTGTTAAATCTTGTATTGGAGTAGTTTGTACATTTGTAGACTCATTAAGATTTAATTCTTTTACAGAAGAAATACTAGATGTTAAAACAGCTCCGTTAACACCATCTTTATCTATACCAAGTGCAATTAATTTAGTTTCAAAATTAGCATCAGGTAACATTGTAAAATTATTTGCATCACAAACTGTTGAGTAAGAAGTGGCGATCTCTTTTGCATTTGCCCAATTAGAGTCAGCAAAAGCTTTGTCGTCAACCTGAATACAAGATAGATTAGGATTGCTTTTAAAGTTTCCTGCAGTAACATTTTGCATTTTTGAATTGTTTCCATTCTTCAGGTTTAAGCTGAACAAATTATTTGAAGAACAATCCACTTCTGTTAATGCCGTATTTTTTGAAAGATCTAAATTTAATAATTGATTTGATTTAGCATTTAATGCTGTAATTGCAATATTTTTTGTTAAATCGATCGTTTTTAAATTATTAGAAGAAATGTTCAACTGTTTTAAAGCAACAAATCCTTCAATTCCGGCAAGATTTGAGATCGAACTTCCAGATACGTCTAAAGTTGAAATTGAAGAAACGCTAGAAGTTAATACTTTTCCGTTTTTTCCATCAGTATCAATTCCTAATGCAATTAACTTATTTTCGAAATTAGAATCTGGAATTGCAACAAAAGAGTTACAAAGCGTATTATAGTTTGCTGTAGCATCTTTTAAAGCAACCCAGTTTGTGTTGGCATAATTTTCATCATCTACTTGAATACACTTTAAAGAAGTATTGTTTAAAAATGAAGAAGTCGTTTTGTTAAGCAATGTATTTTTGCCATTTTTCAAATCTAAACTTACGAGCTTATTGTTTGAAGCATTTACAGAAGTTAAAGAAACGTTTTTAGATAAGTCTAAGAATAATAATTGGTTGTCTTGGCAATTTAATGTTTCTAAACTGCCAAAATCCTGAATTCCGGTTAAGTCAGAAATACTGCTTCCAGAAACATCAAGAGTTTTTATTTGAGCAATACTTGAAGTTAAAACCTGTCCATTTTTACCATCAATATCAATTTTTAAGGCAATTAACTTATCTTCAAAATTTGAATCAGGAATAGAGGTGTATGGTCTGCAGTCTTCAGAGAATTTGGCCCAACTGTCTTTTTTTGTGCCCCATTTTAGATCAGCATTAGCTTTGTTGTCAATTAAAATACAAGTTAGACTTAGATTTTTTAATAAGGAAACATCCAAAGCTGCATTGTTGCCATTTTTAAGATTAAGATCATAAAGCAACTTGTTAGACGTAATGCTCGCGTATGTCAATTTTGTATTTTTAGATAAATCTAAGCTCTCAATCTTACTTTCTCCAAAGTACAAAGAAGTTAAGGCAGTATTTTTAGAAAGATCAAGGCTCTTTAGCGGAACATTTCTAGAAACAAATAATTGAAGCTTTGGGTTATTGCTAAGATCAATTTCTGTTATTTGATTAGAGTCAATCGTTAACTGTTCAAGCAATAAATTTTTAGTTACATCCAGTTTGGTTAAACTATTATAATGAACCTCCAATCTGGTTAATTTTGCGTTTTGCGTTACATCTATAGCAGTAATTTTATTCAAAAGACAATCTATAGCAACAAGTTCTTTATTGTTGGAAAGATTTAGTTCTTTTAATTCATTTCTAGAACAAGATATGCCAGTTAGTAAAGTGTTTTTTGATAAATCTAAACTAGTTAATTTATTTTCATAACATTCTAGCGTTTTTAAATTTGGCTGATTGGTAACGTCTAAAGTCGTTAAACTATTAGTGTATACTCTAATAAGTTCCAATAAAGTATTTTTAGAAATATTTAATTCTGTCAGTTTAGAACCTTGACCGCTTAAATTCTTTAAAAGCGTATTTTTAGATAAATCTATTGATGTAATTGTGTTGTATGCGAAGTTTAGATCTGTAAGAAGAGGGTTTTGAGATAAATCTAAACTGGTAATTTTATTGCCGTAACAATTAAAATCAACAAGCTCTTTGTTATTTGAAACAGAAATAGAGGTTAGCTGATTAGATTCAAATTTTAATGTTTTTAGTTTAGTGTTTTTAGCAACATCTATTGCTGTTAACTTATTGCTTCCAAAATTTAAACTCTCCAACTCAAGATTATTAGAAACATCTAAAGCTGTTAATAGATTTGAACTAACATCTAAATTTTTAAGCTTTAAGTTTTTAGAAACATTCAAGGTAGAAATTTTACCAGCATTTCCTTTAAAAACTAAACTTTCAAGAGCGGCAAAATCTTCAATTCCAGTTAAATCTTTGATGTTCCATGTTTTGAATGAAACATCCAAAGTTTTTATTGATGAAATGTTGCTTGTAACTACTTTTCCGTTTATTCCATCTTTGTCAGCTCCAATATAACTCAAATAACTTTCGAACTCTGGATCAGGAATTTTAGTGTATTGCTGCTCATTAATATCAACCATAGAAACATTATCAACCAAAATTTCAGAGTTGAGACTTCCATAAGTCCAAATATCAACTTCGACATTTTCAGAAACAGTTGGAGTATATTCAAATTCTATTTTTCTCCACTCAGTAGCAGAAAAAGTAACATCCGATTTTTTAATAATTTCCTCCTTAAAAGTACCAGGTTTATGTTGCAAACTAAAATCTATAGAAGAAAACGTTCCTTTTGCAAGTTTGTGATATAATGTAACTCTATACGTTTTACCAGCAATTACCGGAAAATAGTCCGTGTTAATGAAGTTAAATGTTCCGCTGGCAACCATCATGTTAATACTTGATGAACCATTTTGAGCGACAGTACTTTTCGAGATATAACCGCTAAAATATTGAAACCAGTTATCGGGTTTTGAAGATACAGACCAAGTTTCGAAATTTCCATTCGGAACTAAGTTGGTTTGCGCATAATTAGAAAAACTTGCCAGTAACAGCAATAAGAGTAGTTTTGTCTTCATAGAATAAATTTAGGATTAGGTCGCGCAAGTATACTCGATTTAAATGGCCAAACCTTACGGAATGACGTAAAGGCTATATTATTTGTTGATTTTTTACCATTCAAAGTCATTATAAGTATATTTTTGAATGAATAGAATTACATTTATAATGATTTGAATGATAAATATTTGAGAGTATTATAGTTTTGATTATTTTTCGTCAAAATTTCATAACACATTGTTAACAGTTAGTTTTTTGTAACAAAAAAGCATAATTTAGACCCATCTTTTAACTTTACTTATATTTATACATACATGAGTCATATAAAACCTCTTAAATTATCTGCTTTTGCATTGCTTGTTTTAGCAGGTTGCAGCGCTACAGTTCAGGCGCAGGTTTCCACTTCAAAAGAGTTTATTAAAGCACCAGCGGCAGTTGTAAAAAAAGCACCTCTTAACGAAAATGAATTAAAAAGATGGAGCCATCTTGATTTAATAAAAGACTCAATTCCAGGAATGAGTGTTGATAGAGCTTATGCTGAATTACTGCAAGGTAAAAAAGGGCAGAAAGTAATTGTAGGAATTGTAGATTCTGGTGTCGATATCGAGCACGAAGATCTACAGGGAATGATCTGGACAAATAAAAAAGAAATTCCAGGAAACGGAATCGACGATGACAAAAACGGATTTATAGACGATGTTCACGGATGGAATTTCCTTGGAGATGCTGTTCACGAAAATCTAGAATTGACACGTATCGTTAAAAAAGCCGATGATGGTTCTGCAGAATACAAAGCAGCTTTGGCAGAATATACTAAAAAGTATGAAGAGGCTCTTCAAGATAAACAGCAAGCAGATTTTTTACTTGATGTTCATAACACAATTAAAAAAGAACTTAATAAATCAGACTATAAACTCGAAGATTTAAGCGCAATTACTTCAACAGATCCAAAAGTGGCAAGAAGTAAAGCAATTATGAATCAGATTTTTACCAATGCCGGGCCAACTTTTAATCCAGAATCTGAATTGACAGAGTATAGTGAGCAAGTTGAAGATCAGTTAAAATACAATTTAAACAAAGAATACGACGGAAGAAAAATCGTAGGAGATAATCCAGAAGATATTAAAAACAGCCATTATGGTAATAATGTTGTTTTTGGTCCAGACAAAGAAAAAGCACTTCACGGAACTCACGTTGCGGGAATTATTGCCCAAGTTAGAGGAAATAATTTAGGAGGAGACGGTGTAGCAAATAACGTTGAAATTTTGACAGTTAGAGCTGTGCCTGACGGAGATGAGTACGATAAAGATATTGCTTTGGCAATTCGTTATGCGGTAGACAATGGAGCAAAAGTAATCAATGGAAGTTTTGGAAAAAGCTTCTCTCCACACAAACAATGGGTTTATGATGCCATTGCTTATGCAGCTAAAAAAGACGTTTTAATTGTTCATGCGGCTGGTAACGATGGTTACAATATCGATGAAATAAAAAACATCAATTATCCAAACGATTCTAAAGACAACGTAAAAGAATTTGCAGATAATTTAATTACAATTGGAGCTATTAATAAATCATACGGAGAAAATGTTGTGGCTTCATTTTCAAACTTTGGGAAAATAAACGTAGACGTTTTTGCCCCAGGTGAAGAAATTTATGCAACGGTTCCAAACAATAAATACAAGTATTTGCAAGGAACATCAATGGCATCTCCAAATGCAGCTGGTGTTGCGGCTTTAATTCGTTCGTACTATCCAAAATTAAAGGCGGCTCAAGTTAAAAAGATTTTGATGGACTCTGGAGTAGCGCTTCCTTCAATGGTTGTTTTAGGAAAAGGTGAAAATCCTGGAGAAAAACCAGCAGCTGTTTCTTCTGCAGAATCATCAAAAACAGCTAAGATGGTAAATGCTTACAACGCTTTATTAATGGCAGAAAAAATGTCTAAAAAATAAACTATAGTACACTATTAATCCAATGGAAGGGCGAGAGCCCTTCCATTTTCTATTACATATTAACATGCGAAAAATTATTTTACTTTCTTTCCTAAGCTTAGGTTTTAACTCGGCTTTTGCACAAAGCGCCCCATATTGGCAGCAGCACGCTGACTATAAAATGGAGGTTTCGATGGATGTAAAAAACTATCAGTACAAAGGAAAACAAGAATTGGTTTATACCAACAACTCTTCTGATACTCTTAAAAAAGTATTCTATCATTTATATCCAAACGCTTTTCAGCCAGGAAGCGAAATGGATGCACGTCTCCATTTTATTAAAGACCCAGACGGAAGAATGGTAAACAAAGTAAAACAAGCTGACGGAAAAGAAATAAAACAAAGCCGTATTGAAACTTTAAAGCCAAACGAAGTTGGGTACTTAAAAATCGCAAACTTCAAACAAGATGGCGTTACGGCTCAAACAAGAGTTTCAGGAACGATCTTAGAAGTGACTTTGGCAAAACCAATCCTTCCAAATTCGAAAACAACTTTCACTTTAGATTTTGACGGACAGGTGCCAGTTCAGATTCGTCGTTCAGGAAGAAACAATTCTGAAGGAGTTGAGCTTTCGATGTCGCAATGGTATCCAAAATTAGCCGAATTTGATTTTGAAGGATGGCATGCAGATCCTTACATCGCGAGAGAATTTCATGGTGTTTGGGGTAATTTTGATGTAAAAATTACAATTGACAAAGATTACACAATTGGTGGTTCTGGATATTTACAAGATAAAAATTCAATCGGTCACGGTTACCAAGATGCAGGTGTAACAGTTACATATCCTAAAAAAGCTAAAACGTTGACTTGGCATTTTATTGCGCCAAATGTTCACGATTTTACATGGGCTGCCGATAAAGAATATACACACGATATTGTAAAAGGACCAAACGATGTTGATTTGCATTTCTTCTACAAAAACAACGAAAAAACAACCGCAAACTGGAAACAGTTAGAGCCGTTAATGGTTAAAGTAATGGATTATTACAACCAGAGAGTAGGAGCTTATCCATACAAACAATATTCATTTATTCAAGGTGGAGACGGCGGAATGGAGTATGCAATGTGTACTTTAATGTTAGGTAACGGAACTCTAGAAGGAATTCTTGGAACAGCAACGCACGAATTAGGGCACTCTTGGTTCCAGCATATTTTAGCTTCAAACGAATCAAAACACCCTTGGATGGACGAAGGTTTTACAACGTATATCGAAGACAGTGCTTTGAATGAATTAAAAGGAGATAAAAAAGAAGCAAACCCTTTTGCTGGGAATTATAAGGCATATTACAGTTTAGTAAATTCTGGTAAAGAACAGCCTCAGACAACTCATGGAGATCGTTACGATGAGAACCGTCCATACAGTATTTCTTCTTATGTTAAAGGAAGTCTTTTCCTTTCTCAGTTAGAATACGTAATCGGAAAAGAGAATGTTGATGCAACTTTAAAAAGATATTTTAACGATTTTAAATTCAAACACCCAACTCCGAACGATATTAAAAGAACAGCTGAAAGAGTTTCTGGAGCTGAGTTAGATTGGTATTTGGTTGATTGGACACAAACTACAAATACGATCGATTACGGAATTAAAGACGTAGCAGATAATGCAGGAAAAACAACCGTTTCTTTAGAAAGAATTGGAAGAATGCCAATGCCAATCGATTTAAAAGTAGATTACACTGACGGAACAGCTGAAACATTCTATATTCCGTTAAGAATGATGAACTTCATTAAACCAAATCCAAACCCGAACGAAAAAAGAACAGTATTAGAAGATTGGGCTTGGGCACAGCAAAACTATAGTTTTACAATTGATAAAAACAAAACGTCAATCAAAAAAATCACGATCGATCCAAGCGGATTAATGGCTGATGTAAAACAAACTAATAATGTTTTTGAAGTGAAGTAAGATTCAAAAATGTTAAATAAAAAAATCCAAAGCTAGTTTCTGGCTTTGGATTTTTTTTTGCTTAATAAATTTAAAAGAATTGTAATTTTGATACAATAGTAATCTTGTAGATTGAAATTTTAAATCCAAAAAGAATGGCACAATACGAATCTTTAATAAAACATTTGCAAGACCGGATAGAGCTTTCTGAGGAAGAAACGAATCAATTTGTTTCTAATTTTAAAATAAAAAAGATAAAGAAACGCCAGTTTATAGTGCAGCCAGATTTTGTGGCTAATCATAGAAACTATGTAGTAGAAGGTGCTTTAAGAGCGTATGTTGTAAATGATGAAGGTCAGGAACACACGATTGCCTTTGCTATTGAAGATTGGTGGATTTCTGACTATAATAGCTATATTTATCAGCAGCCAGCCACGATGTTTGTTATGGCTTTAGAAGATGCAGTTTTGCTGCAAATAGATTTCGAAACGGAAGCGAAATTAAAACTGGCTAATCCAAAATTTGAAACTTTTTTTCGTATTACAGCAGAACGTACCGCAGCATTTTTTCAACGAAGAATTATTACAAATCTCACCTCTTCGGCAGAAGAACGTTATGATAAATTTACAAACCAATTTCCTTTAATCGCAAATCGAGTACCTCAATATGCATTGGCTTCTTATTTAGGGATGACAACAGAATTTCTTTCGAAAATAAAAAACAATAAATTGAAAAAATAAACTTGAACTAGTTCAACCTTATTTCATAATCCACTTCATTTTATAGCTCTTCAGCTTGTCTGAACTTTGTAAAACAATTTTAAATACAAAGAAAATGACAGCAAATAAAAACACAGCACTGGTTGTTGGCGCAAATGGCGTTATTGGTGCAAATCTTATAGAATATCTTTTGTCTACTAATAACTGGAATATTATCGGATTATCCAGAAAAGGAGGTACAAATGCTCCTAATCTGAAATACATTTCAGTTGATTTATTGGATACTGAAAACAGTAAAAAGCAGTTATCTGATCTCACAAATACTACGCATATATTTTACACCGCTTATCAAGATCGTCCATCATGGTCTGAGCTTGTTGAGCCGAATCTTAATATGCTCAAGAATGTAGTTGAGATAATTGAACCGATAGCTAAAGACTTACAGCATATTGGTCTGATGCAGGGATACAAAGTTTATGGAGCTCATTTAGGACCTTTTAAAACTCCAGCTAAAGAAACAGATGCGGGTCATATGCCTCCAGAATTTAACATTGACCAGCAGCAATATTTAGAAAAAAAGAAAGAAGGAAAAAAGTGGAATTGGAGTGCTATTAGACCTTCTGTTGTAGGTGGTACTGCTATAGGAAACCCAATGAATCTGGCACTTTTGATAGCTGTTTATGCATCAATTTCTAAAGAATTAAATCTACCGCTTCGATTTCCGGGAAAAGCAGGAGCTTACGATAAACTTATGGAAATGACCGATGCAGGACTCTTGGCTAAAGCAACTGTTTGGGCAGCAACAAATCCGCAATGCGCAAATCAGGCTTTTAATATTACAAATGGAGATCTGTTTCGATGGACAGAACTTTGGCCTAAAATAGCTTCTTATTTTGATATTCCTGTTGCGCCTCCACTTCAAATGGAATTAAAAACAGTAATGGCCGACAAAAAGGTTTTATGGGAAAATATTCAGGAAAAATACAATTTAGAAAAACATGATTATGAAAAATTGGCCAGTTGGAACTTTGGAGATTTTGTTTTTTCTTGGGATTATGATTTTTTTGCTGATGGAACCAAAGCAAGACGTTTAGGTTTTTATGAGTTTATAGATACAGAAGAAATGTTTTTTAGTCTTTTTGATCAATTGCGCCAAGAAAGAATTATACCATAAATAAGAATGGTTTTTTGAAATAAATAGGAAAGAAAAAGCACTATATAAGTTGATAAACGGGACTTTTTCTTTTAAAGCGTAACGTTTTTTTGAATAGCCTTCAGCTTTAGCAGGAGGAACAAAAATGAGAATAAAAAAGGCTTTAGCCAAACCATAAAAGTCTGGCTAAAGCCTTTTATTTTTATAACAAAAAACCTCCAACTTTAGTTGGAGGCAATTGATTATTTGCCTTTTAATGATAGTAAACAAATTGTGCTGAGAAGAATTTAACTCAAATGCTCAATCATATCTTTTGTCATAGTTTCAAGATCAAATTTATGATTCCATCCCCAGTCTTTTCTAGCAGAAGAATCGTCTATGCTAGCTGGCCAGCTGTCTGCAATTTTCTGACGGAAATCTGGATTATAAGTAATCTCAAATTCAGGAATATGCTTTTTAATTTCTGCAGCAATTTCAGTTGGAGTAAAACTCATCGCAGCCAAATTGTATGAAGAATGTATTTTGATTTCTTCAACTGGCGCCTTCATGATATTAATTGTCGCGTCAATCGCATCATCCATATACATCATTGGCATTTTGGTTTCAGAAGATAAAAAGCATTCGTATTTTTTATCGGCAATAGCTTTATAGAAAATATCAACTGCATAATCTGTAGTTCCGCCGCCTGGAGGAGTAGACCAACTGATTAAGCCTGGATAACGAATACTGCGAACATCAACACCATAAATATTATGATAATATTCGCACCATCTTTCGCCCGCTTGTTTACTGATTCCGTAAACAGTTGAAGGCTCCATTACCGTATATTGTGGCGTGTTTTCTTTTGGAGTTGTTGGGCCGAAAACTGCAATACTCGAAGGCCAGAAAATCTTTTGAATCTTTTTTGCTTTTGCTAAATTCAAAACATGAAAAAGAGAATTCATATTCAAATCCCAAGCAAAAGCTGGATTTTTTTCAGCAGTTGCAGATAAAAGTGCTGCCATCAGATATATATCGGTAATCTTATGCACTTCGACCAAATGTTCGATCTGATTAAAATCTAAAGCATTGACCACTTCAAAAGGTCCCGAATTAACAACATCAGTATTTAATTTTCTAATATCAGAAGCGATAACATTCTCGGTTCCGTATAATTTACGCAGTTTTTGAGTCAGCTCTGTTCCAATCTGACCGCATGCGCCAATGATCAATATTTTAGGGTTCATTTCTTGATGATTTTTAGAGAATACAAATATAACGTTTTCGCAATTACTTGCGCTTTTTTGGATGGTAAATTATAAATTCAATAATTAAAAAGTTTGTTTGTTATATTATTCTCTTTTAAAAGTGTGTCTTTGTGCCTTTTTTGAAAACCGATGAAAAAGCGCCATTTTATTGCTATACTAATCAAATAAAAATTGTTATAATTGATTCTCTGATAGTAATAAAAAGACAAAAAAATAACCTTGATTTATAGAATCTTTAGCAAAAAACAGAATTCATAATTGTAAATTTACTTCGTAACTTTGCAGCCTAACTGTTTTAATCAATGAAATACCAAATATCTCTTTTTCTGCTTTTGACAACTGTATTATTTTCTTGCCAAAATGAAAATGAAAAACGCCTTGCAGAAAATGCAAAAGAAGCGAAAAAGAAAGAAGCTATTTTTAACAATATAAATAAAGGCTGGACTTTTCTAGACGAACCCATTAATGAGATTTCAGAATCACAATTGAATTCTTGGACAGAATGGCGTGAATTTATAAAAGAAATAGGGGAAAAGCCTAGAAAGACCATTGGTGCGTTTCAGAAAAAATCTGCAGCTATTTCCAAAAAAGCGATGGCTCTTAATAATAATATACCTGCTCAGTTTAATCAGCCTCAGATCAAGAGCCGTATTTCTATTTTGATTACTAAAATTAAAATGCTGGATTTGTTTATTCATTTGAGCAACATTCCAGATGATAAAGTGGTTTTTTTAATTCAGGAAATCAATAAGGAACTGATTTCTTTGGAAAGACAAATGGATAAAATTGTCGAAAAAGCCAAGATTCCTAAAGAACAAGGAGAAGAAGATTTCCTTAGAATGTTAGATACAACACGTGCGATTCCGAGTTCGGCACCGCCATTAGATAAAAATATACCAAGAGTTGAGTAAAAACGCCTTATATACTACATACGATAATCTGCCAAAAGCCGAGCAGATTGCTAAAAGTTTACTGGAAGGAAATCAGGTAAAAATGAACATCAGCGGATTGTTGGGATCTGCTGTTTCTTTTATAATACGTTCTGTTTTCAGGAAAACCGAACTGCCTTTTCTGATTGTTTTAGATAACAAAGAAGAAGCGGCATACTATCTAAACGATTTAGAACAAATGATTGGAGAACAAGATGTATTGTTTTATCCAGCTTCATTTCGCCGTCCGTACCAGATTGATGAAACTGACAACGCCAATGTTCTGCTTCGCGCGGAGGTTTTAAACCGAATTAATTCGAGAAAAAAACCAGCTGTAATTGTTACCTATCCTGAAGCACTTTTTGAAAAAGTAGTAACAAGAAGAGAACTAGATAAAAATACGCTAAAAGTGGCGCTGAACGATAAAATTTCGATTGATTTTATCAACGAAGTTTTGTTCGAATACGAATTTAAAAGAGTAGATTTTATTACAGAACCTGGAGAATTTTCGGTTCGTGGTGGAATTGTCGATGTTTTCTCTTTTTCGAACGATCATCCGTACCGAATTGAGTTTTTCGGAAATGAAGTCGATAGCATCAGAACTTTTGATGTTGAAACACAGCTTTCAGTAGAAACGCATAAAAAAATCACGATTATCCCGAATGTCGAAAACAAACTTTTTCAGGAAAATCGTGAAAGCTTCTTAGATTATATTGCAGAAAAAACAGTTCTTATCATTCAGAATACTGAAGGACTTTTTAGTCAGTTAGACAAACAATTTGCAAGAGCAGAAGAAGCTTTTGAGAAATTGTCGAAAGAAATAAAACATGCTACGCCAGAACAATTGTTTTTAAATCAGGCGTCATTTATAAAAAGATCTTTAGATTTTTCGGTTGTAGAATTGGCCTCAAGACCAGTTTATAAAACCACTAAAAAGTTCGAATTTCATATTCAGCCGCAGCCATCTTTCAATAAACAATTTGATTTATTGCTGAATAATCTAAGCGAAAATCATTTTAACGGATATGTGAATTATCTGTTTTGTTCGAATGATACACAAGCAAAACGTTTTCATGATATTTTTGAATCTTTAGATGAAGCTAATTCAGAGAATATCCGTAAACATTATAATACTATTGTATTGCCTTTATATCAAGGTTTTATTGATGAAGAAAATCAGATAACGGCTTATACTGATCATCAGATTTTTGAGCGTTATCATAAATTCAACATTAAAAACGGATATTCGAAAAAGCAGAATATCACGTTAAAAGAATTAACAGCACTTTCGGTTGGCGATTATGTAACGCACATCGATCACGGAATTGGTAAGTTTGGCGGACTACAGAAAATTCAGGTTGAGGGTAAAACACAAGAAGCCATAAAATTGGTTTATGCCGATAATGATATCGTGTATGTTAGTATTCACTCGCTTCATAAAATCTCCAAATACAACGGAAAAGACGGAACGCCTCCGAAAATCTATAAACTTGGTTCGAATGCTTGGAAGGTTTTAAAACAAAAAACCAAAGCACGTGTCAAACATATTGCGTTCAATTTGATTCAGCTTTATGCAAAACGTCGTTTAGAAAAAGGGTTTCAGTTTGCGCCTGACAGTTATCTTCAGAACGAATTGGAAAGTTCGTTTATTTACGAAGATACGCCAGACCAAATGAAATCGACGGCAGAAGTAAAAGCCGATATGGAAAGTGATCGCCCAATGGATCGTTTGGTTTGTGGTGATGTTGGTTTTGGAAAAACGGAAGTTGCGATTCGTGCAGCTTTTAAAGCGGTTGATAATAGCAAACAAGTAGCCGTTTTAGTTCCGACAACAATTTTGGCTTACCAACATTACAGAACTTTTTCGGAACGTTTGAAAGATATGCCTGTTACAATTGGCTACTTAAACCGATTTAGAACGGCAAAACAAAAAACACAGACTTTAAAAGATTTAGCCGAAGGAAAGCTAGATATTGTTATTGGAACACATCAATTGGTAAATAAAAATGTGGTTTTTAAAGACTTAGGTTTATTGATTGTTGATGAGGAGCAAAAGTTTGGAGTAAACGTAAAAGATAAATTGAAAACTATTGCGGCAAATGTCGATACGCTGACTTTGACTGCAACGCCAATTCCGAGAACGCTTCAGTTTTCGTTGATGGCAGCTCGAGATTTATCGGTAATTACAACGCCACCACCAAACAGATATCCGATTGAAACGAATGTTGTTGGTTTTAATGAAGAAATTATTCGGGATGCAATTTCGTATGAAATTCAGCGAAACGGACAGGTTTTCTTTATCAATAACCGAATTGAAAATATAAAAGAAGTGGCAGGAATGATTCAACGTTTGGTTCCAAATGCAAGAGTCGGAATTGGTCACGGACAAATGGATGGTGCCAAACTTGAAGAATTGATGTTAGGTTTCATGAACGGAGATTTTGATGTTTTGGTGGCAACCACAATTATAGAAAGTGGTTTGGACGTTCCAAATGCCAATACGATTTTCATCAACAATGCTAACAATTTCGGATTATCAGATTTGCACCAAATGCGCGGGCGCGTCGGTCGAAGCAATAAAAAAGCATTCTGTTATTTCATCTGTCCGCCATATTCGTCGATGACCGAAGATGCGAGAAAACGTATTCAGGCGTTGGAACAATTCAGCGAACTCGGAAGCGGTTTCAACATTGCGATGAAAGATCTTGAGATTCGTGGAGCAGGAGATTTATTAGGTGGTGAACAAAGCGGTTTCATTAACGAAATTGGTTTTGATACGTATCAAAAAATCATGAACGAAGCGATTGAAGAATTGAAGGAAAACGAATTCAAAGATTTGTATCCAGAAGAAAATGACATCGATACGAAGGAATATGTAAAAGATATTCAGATCGATGCCGATTTTGAGCTTTTATTTCCAGATGAATACATCAATAATGTTTCAGAACGTTTGGTTTTATATAACGAATTAGGTGCAATAAAAGACGAAGCCGGATTACAGGAATTTGAGAAAAAACTAATTGACCGTTTCGGGCCATTGCCAAAACCTGCTGTTTCTTTATTAAACAGTATCAGAATTAAATGGATTGCAACTAAAGTAGGAATCGAAAAATTAGTTCTGAAGCAAGGAAAAATGATTGGTTATTTCGTATCCGATCAGCAATCAGATTATTATCAATCTGTGAAGTTCAGAAACGTTTTAAACTTTGTTCAAAAGCATAGTAATCTTTGCAAAATGAAAGAAAAACAAACCGTAAACGGATTACGTTTATTGTTGACTTTTGAAAATGTGAAGTCGATAAAACGTGCGCTGGAGTTGATGGAATTGTTTGAGGAGTAAAATAAAGTTTGATATGAATTGCACGAATTCACACGATTTTTTTTGCCACAGATTAAAAAGATTATGAAGATTAAAAAAATCATTTAAATCCTTTTAATCTGTGGCAAAATGAAATAGAAATGGCGTATGAAAACCTCATGCGCCATTTCTATTTTAAATTATGGTTTTTCTCCATTTAAAGTATTACTGATATTATTAAATGCATCTTCAATATTTTTAATATTGACATTTTTTTTATGAAACATTAAAGAGGTATAAAGTTTTATGGTTTCATTATCAGAATTAAATTCGATGATATTATTAAGTTTTTTGATATAATCAGTCATAGAACTTTTAGTATACCATCTGTCAAAAGCAGAAAATCTTTGAAAGGCTTTTTTGTCATTATCATCGCAAACATAAATCAGTGCATCTTGAATACTTTCAAAAAAAGCGATTATAATGTTCTTGATTGTTTCTGAAACCAATACGTCAAATGGTGCAGGCTGACTGCTAATTTTATCTATAGTGATTTGATAAACATTTCCCAATTCTGTATCTTCATTAATGCAAGATGCTAAAGTGAAATCTTCATAAAAAGCAACTCTGTATTCAATTTGCCTTTTAGTGAAAAAACTGTAATACCCAGAATCAGAATTAAAAGTATAATTATATTGTTTTAACAAGTTTGATACCTTTAGAAGTTAAGGTTTCGGCAGAAGTTTTTCCTTGTAAAAAAGAGCGTACAGCAACCTTATCTTCTCTCATTTTGATAATTGCTTTTTTAATAACCTCTTTATTTACTGATGTAATTTTCATATTGCAAAGTAACAGATTTAAGTTGAATATTGCAATTTTTGTAGTATTATTTTTATTTTATAAGTGTATCGTGTTGAGTGTTAGTATGGTTTGAAAAATTAAGTTTTCTTTATCTTTTAATTAAGAAAAATCTTAGAATTAAAAAGTTTTCTTTGAGTCAAATTTTCAAAGATAACTTTATATGCAGAACCAATTTATTCTTCTTTTTCTATTCTTAGGATTAACTACAATCTTCGCTCAGGGAAAAAATAAAAATATTTTACAAGATTCTCTAAAATCGGAAACCATTGACCCGCTTCGTCCTGCAAAGGCTGCATTTTATTCGGCTGTTTTGCCTGGTTTAGGTCAGATCTACAATAAAAAATATTGGAAACTTCCTTTATTTTATGGCGGAATTGGTACAAGTGCATATTTGTATATTGATAATCAGAAAAACTATAATTTGTACAGAGATGAATATAAAAGCAGATTGGAAGGAAAAAAAAGTGATTCGGAATTTTTGGCTGGTTTAAGCGAAAGCCAATTAATTACGGCTCAAAAAGGCTATCAGAGAAACAGAGATTTATCTGCTTTATTTATGGTGGGTTTTTATATTTTAAATATAATCGATGCCAATGTTGATGCTGCTTTGTCTCAATTTAATGTAGATGAAAGATTAGCGTTTAAACCTGCAATCATAAAAAATGATATCAATTTAAAGAATGATTTTGGAGTTGCTCTGAATTATTCGTTTTAAAAAAAGATTCGCCACGAATTCCACAAATTTTCACGAATTCTTTTTTTGCCAAAGATTTAAATGATTTGAAGATTAAAAAATCATTTAAATCCTTTTAATCTGTGGCAATATAGTTTTAAATAAATTCGTGCCAATTCTTGCAATTTGTGGCAAAATAAAATAAAAAAAGGCGTATGAAATTTTCATACGCCTTTGATTTTTCAGATAAAATCAGCTTATTTAACAATCAGTTTTTTGGTCACATTAAAATCTTTAGAAATAATATTTACAATATAAACTCCAGAAGATAAATGATGATTTACTTGCCCTGAAGAAGAAAGTCTTTCAGTTAGTAGAGTTCTTCCGTTTAAATCAGAAACGAAAATTTCTGCAGTATCTCCACTTGCTAATTCTGGCATTAAAATATTAAATACATTGTTTGTCGCTGGATTTGGGTAAATACCAATTAACGGTTCTGTTGTAGAAACTTCTTCAACATTTAAAGCCATTTTTGATGTTCCAACTGTTGTTGGCTCCAATTGCCATTGCGCGCTGTACCAGCCGTCTTGTGAATTTCCGTATTGTGCAGCTCCTGTTTGGTTTTCTATATGAATAATATTTCCTGTCTGCCATCTGTTTCTTAAACGAACCCAAGTTCCATCAATGTAATCGCTAGACCATTGTGCGCTCCAGAAAGTAGTATCGGTAATATTACATTGAACCGTTCCAGTTTGGCCTTCAATATTCATCAATTCGCCAGTTGCTACATTTTTAAGAACGAAATAAGTGGCATCAATTGCTATTTTTTGCCATTTATAGTTGTTGCCAGAAACGGTTGTTCCGTAACCTGTATTTGTTCCTGCGTCAGATAAATAAGTGCCAGTCCATCTATTTTTGATCGTGTAATAATTTCCTCCTCCAGAAGCGGTTGTAACCGATACCAGACATGTACTAGTTTTGTTTCCGTCGACAGTTGCAACAGTAATTGTCGCTGTTCCATTCGCTACAGCGGTAATTAAACCAGAAGCATTTACAGTTGCTACAGCCGTATTGTTTGAACTATAAGTTACCGATTTATTAGTTGCATTTGCAGGAAGAATTGTTGGGGTTAATTGCTGTGTTCCGCCAACATTTAATGAGGCTGTGTTTGGACTTAAACTAACACTAGTAACCGCAACACCAGTTCCTGGATTAGAATCGTACCAAGCGCTGTTCATGTACCATCCGTTTTTATCTCTGCTTAAATCGGCTGTTTGGTTTGTTCCATCATTGAAAATTAAATTGGTCGAAGTTACATTGGTAAAAGTATAGCTGTACCAGCCATTTCCAGCATCGGTCATGTTTACTCCTGGCCAGTTTACAGTTGCCAATACTCCTGTTGGTAAAGCATTCCAATAGTAGATTTTAATTCCAGTTCCCCAATTTGATGGTTTGTAGAAATAAACAGTAAAATTGGTATTCGGATTAACCGTAATTGTAGCCGAAGCTGTTTTGTTTCCGTCTTGTGTCGTTGCCGTAATCGTTGCAGTTCCTGCAGAAACTGCTGTTACAAGTCCGCTTGAATTTACCGTTGCAATTGCGGTATTGCTTGAACTCCACGTTACATTTTTGTTTGTTGCATTTGCAGGCGAGATTGTCGCTGTAAGCTGTTGTGTATTTCCTGCATACAAACTTGCTGAGGTAGGAGATACTGCTACAGAAGAAACTGGAATTGCAGCAACAGTTATAGCCGAAGTTGCTGTTTTATTTCCGTCAACTGTTTTAACTGTAATCGTTGCTGTTCCCGCTGTAACTGCGGTCACTAAACCGGAAGCGTTTACGGTTGCAACAGCTGTATTGCTAGAGGTCCAAGTTACATTTTGGTTTGTTGCGTTTGCTGGAGCAATCGTTGCATTTAGCTGCTGTGTTGATCCTAAACCAACTGTTACTGTTGTCGGACTAACAGAAACTCCCGTTACCGCAACAACAGGTGCATTTGTATTGGTTAAAACTAAATATTCGTAGGCAGCAAAATTACGCGTAGAACCTGCGGTTAAAGTTACAGAAGCATTATTGTTATAAGGATTAACATAAGTTCCTGCCAAAGCTGCTGGAATAACATACGACTTTGCAGCATTTCTCAAATTCGACATTACGATTACTTTTTCTGAACCTAATGTTTTTGTAAAAATACTAATGTCATCATTTGCATAAGTTGTTAAATCACCTCGTCTGATTGCTGCACTTGTAGTTCTAAAGTTTAAGATTTTGGCAAAATCTGCAGCAGCCGTTGGATTTTGTGACCAGTTGAATTTAAAGTTTGTCCACGGCCAGTCGGTTTTTGGTTCGTAATCTATTTCCTGTCCGCTCATTAAAAAAGGAACTCCTCTCATATAAGCTGAAACTAAGAAATTGGCAACAATTCCGTTGTGATTTTTAAATACAACAAACGGTCTTCTTACGCCATCATCATTGGTGTAAGTATCATGGTTACCAGTGTATCTCACGATTTGCTGATTTCCGGTCGCTTTAGCATATTCATAAGTAGTCTGATCTTGGATTCTTTGAGAAACAGGACCTCCATTAGCAATATCATATAAACCACTATGAAACCATCTGTCTCCATAATTCATATCGAAACCAACCTGAAAGTTCTCTTGACGGTCACCTTCTGCTAACATCAATAAATTGTGAGAAGTTATGCTTCGAAGATTTGAATTCACTTCTGACCAGAAATCTAAAGGCGGATTGTTGGCATAATCGCAACGGTAACCATCAATATTGGCGGCAAAAATCCAGTAACGCATGGCATCTTTGATAGCTGCTCGTGTAGCAGAGCTATTAAGATCAAGCGCCGCAATATCGGAGAAGTTTCCTAATTGCTGAATTGTTGTGCCAGTTCTCTTGTAATATTCAGGATGTGAAGCAATCCAGACATTGTCCCAAGAAGTTCCATTGATGGCAATATCTAGAATTACAGCCATTCCGCGGCTGTGAGCGCCATCAACCAAAGTCCTTAAATCGGCTAAAGATCCATATTCTGATCCAACGGCTTTAAAATCTTTGATACAATAAGGTGAAGCCGAACTTCGGGAATCGGTGCCATGTGGGAAAATCGGCATTAGATAAATAACATTAGTGCCCAGTGCTTTTATATTGTCTAATCGGGCGGTTACTCCGGCTAAATCTCCGTTGGCACTAAACGGACGAATATGCACTTGATACATGTTGATATCTCTCGTGTCAGGAACACCAGCGAAAGGTGTCCCGTATTGTGCAGGATCTTGTGCATAAACTGAACCTGCAAATAATAGTAGAAAGCAAACTAATGCTTTGGTAATATGAAATAATCTAGGGGTATTGTTTATTTTCATAATAATAGTTTTTGCATGCTTGTCGGCATTTCTTAACTAAAATTCATTTTCACTCGCATTGTTTTTAAATTCGACAAACATTTGTGGTTAATAGTTTTCAAAATAGTAAGTTTTTTTTTTTGCTCAAAAATGAGCATAGTTTTTCTGCCACGAATTGCACTAATTTTCACTAATTTTTTAAATAGTATTAATTCGTGTAATTGCTTCGCCTGTTCGCTATCGCTCGAGTCGTAGCAAAAAGCTTAGAAACTTAGTGGCTCAGAACCTTAGAATCTTAAGTTATAATTTTTTCAATCCTTTTAATTCTGCAGCAGTTCCTTCTTTAATGCTTATGGCAACACCTCCGCCTGGAGCTAAATACTGTTTTAATTTTGTTTTTGAGTTTACGATAAATTTAGTAACCCTATATTTTTGTGGATTCTGATTCCAATTGGCCTCTTTAGCATCGGCATAAATAGTGGCAACGAAATTTTTTCCTGCAGGTAAATAATCAAATGAAATGTTTGCTGTTCTTGCATTTTCATCTGTAATTCCGCCAATAAACCATTCATTTTTGCCTTTTGCTTTTCGGGCAATTGTGATATAATCTCCCGGTTCAGCTTCCAGAATATAACTGTTGTCCCAATCAACAGCAACGTCTTTAATAAACTGAAATGCATCTGGAAAACGTTCGTAATTCCCCGGAATATCAGCCGCCATTTGCAATGGACTGTACATCGTTACGTAATAAGCCAACTGTTTTACCAAAGTTGTATTTACGCGTTGTGTACTTCCTGTTCCATAATACGAAAGATCGGTCTGAAAAATTCCCGGAGTGTAATCCATCGGTCCACCCATTAATCTTGTAAAAGGTAAAATGGTTGTGTGATCTGGAGCCAATCCTCCCATAGATTCAAATTCCGTTCCTCGTGCCGATTCCTGAGCAATCCAGTTTGGATAAGTTCTGTTTAATCCTGTAGGGCGAACGGCTTCGTGGCTGTCAATCATGATTTTATAATCGGCGGCACGTTTGGCAACATTGATGTAATGATTCACCATCCATTGTCCGTCGTGATGTTCTCCACGCGGAATAATTTTTCCAACATAACCCGTTTTAACAGCATCATAACCATTATCATTCATAAACTGAAAAGCACGATCCAAACGACGTTCGTAATTGGTTGCCGATCCAGAAGTTTCGTGATGCATGATAATTTTTACGCCTTTTGAAGCTGCATATTCATGAACTGCTTTTACATCAAAATCAGGATAAGCTGTTACAAAATCAAAAACTTCTTCTTTCCAGTTGTTAATCCAGTCTTCCCAGCCAATATTCCATCCTTCGATAAGAATTGCATCGAAACCATTTTTAGCCGCAAAATCAATGTATTCTTTTGCACGTTCTGTTGTGGCTCCATGTTTTCCGTTTGGAGTAAGTTTGGTAAAATCATCGGTTAATTTTACATTGGTTTCTTTTCCAAAAGCCCAAGTACTTCTTCCTGCAACAAAATATTCCCACCAAATTCCGATAAACTTTACAGGTTTAATCCATGAAACGTCTTTGTAATTTGTTGGTTCGTTTAAATTCAAGATTAATTTTGAAGCTAAAATATCTGTTGCTTTATCACTTACCACAATAGTTCTCCAAGGCGATTGTGCGTCGGTTTGCATATAACCTTTTGCACCAACAGCATCTGGCGCCAAATGACTAATCATTTTATTGTTTACAGGATCAACTTCAAGATACATTGCTGGATAATTAATCAATGCGGCTTCGTGAATGTTGATGTACAAACCATCATCAGACTTCATCATTGACGGCGTTTGTACCGATAATGCTGCAATTGGCCACTGCGAATTGATTTCGATTGTGGCTTTTTTCATCAGCGAAGGAATCTCTGAAATCTTTGAAGTAGTATAAGCATATTCGTTAGTATCATAATCCCCTGGGATCCAGAAAATTTTATGATTTCCAGCTAAGTTAAATTGCGAACGTTCTTCTTTAATTACAAAATAGCTCAGGTCATTTTGTTTTGGGAATTCGTATCTAAATCCTAATCCATCATTGAATAAACGGAAACGAATTCTAATAAATCTGTTATTGTTTTTTGCTTGCGCTAAAGTGACAACCAATTCGTTATAATGATTTCGAATTGTTTTTTCTTCACCTAAAACCGGATTCCAACTTTCATCAACAGAAGATTGTGCTGTATTTGTAACGGTAAAACCATCCAAAAACGAAGGCATATTTTGAAGTTCTAAACCTAAAGAACTAGGTTTAATAACCGGTTTTTGTTTGTATGATAATTGATAAGACGGAATTCCACCTTCTTTCAATTCAAATTTTAAGGAAAGATTTTTGTCTGGCGAAGTTATTTCTTGTGCGTTAACCGCTAAAGAGCAGAGGCAGAGGAAAAATAAAAGCGCAGTTTTCCTGTCCAAACGAATTTGGAACAGTATTTTTTGGGATTGAAAATTCATGTTTTTTTAGTTTTTACAAATCTATTTGTATCAGAAGCGTTATTGTTTTTTAAGGATTAAATATTGATAAGCTTCTAAATTGATTTCTGTTCCAATTGCTATTTGATTTCCAGTCAATGCATCTGTCCAATTGGTGTTGGCCAAAGCAGTAGGAGCAGTATATTTTACATTTTTATTTTTGATATTAGCAACAATTAAAACCTTATCAGCTGTAGTTTCCATGGTAAAAGCACTCACATCATTACTGCTGTAACCAGTCAGTTTTCCTTTTCGAAGCGCTTCACTTGAATTTCTAAAAGCAATTATTTTTTGATATTCCAAAAGCATGTCATTATCTGCAGTAGACCAATCGATTGGCACATTGTCGAAATAATCAATACGTTTGTTGTATCCAATTTCTTGACCGTTATAAATCATAGGAACAGATTTCATACTCGATGCAATTACAAAAGCTGCAAGAGATCCTTTCTTGCCTCCAAAAAGTTCAAGCGGAGTTCCGTCAGAAAGATTAACATCGTGGTTTGTAGTATAGCGCACAATTCGTTTTGAAGCATCTAACTGCCCATATTCTTTAGAACTTTCTGTTTGAAGATAACTTGCTGGCTGTGCTTCTGAGAATACTTTTTCTAAAGCGCCGAAATAAGCAAAACCAAAAGTATAATCGAATCCAGCATCATAATGATTGGCTCTTGAGCCTTCGGCCATTAAAATCAGTCTTTGGTTTTTGATTTTACGAATTTTAGTTATTGCTTCTGACCAGAAAGTTACAGGAACAAAATCGGCAGCATCACATCTAAAACCATCAATATTGGCATTGTAAACCCAATATGACATGGCATCGATCATGGCTTTTTTCATTTCAACATTGGTATAATTTAACTGTGCAACATCTTGCCAGTTTGTTCCTGGCGGAATGATAATGTTGCCGCTACCGTCTTTCTGATACCAGTCTGGATGAGCTGTTATCCATTGATTATCCCAAGAAGTATGATTGGCAACCCAGTCTAAAATCACCGCCATATTTTTGCTATGTGCTTCTGTTACTAAAGCTCGAAGATCTTCTAATGTTCCGTAATCGGTATTAACGGCTTTGTAGTCTTTAATAGAATACGGTGAACCTAATTTTCCAGCCATTTTTACTTTTCCAACAGGATAAATCGGCATGAGATAAATGACATTTGCACCTAGTTTCTGAATATCTCCAAGTCGTTTCTGAACACCTTTTAAGTTTCCTTCCGGACTGAAAGAGCGCACATTTACCTGATAAATTACGGCATCTTCATTGGCTGCAACTTTATCAAATGGTGATCCATACTGCTGATATTCGTTTCCAGGCTGTGGATTTGGCTCGGGTTTCGGATTTTCTTCAGAAGAACTGCACGATACAAAAGCTATTGAAAGCAGTAAAGCAAGAAAAATGTTGGAGTTAGACTTCATAATTTTAAAAATTAAATTAAATAGGTTTTGAGCAGGAGTTTTATTTTTAGATAACCTGCCTTTTGCTCAGAAAGGCAGGTATCACTCAAAACTAATCTAACAAGTATGAATGTGCTAGATTATTTTTTAACTATACTGCAAGTTGCTGTTGCAGGATAGCCATTTGTATTTGGATCTGTTTCTTCAATAGTGAACGTAACTTCATAAGTTCCCGCTTCAGTAATGGTATAAGAACCTTGATCGTCACGATTGATAGTATTTGTTGTAGCATCTTTTGGTCCGTAATTAACGTCCCACTTGTTGTTCAATCTGAATTTCAATGCTCCAGGAACTAAATCTGCTGTTACTTTCCACGTTTTAGTCTGATGATTGTAACTCATAGGAGTACTATTGTCCCATCCTCCGGTTTGAGCTGTTCCAACAATTCCCCATGCATAAGGAGTTGCAGACCATTTTAGCGTGTTCAAATTTACTTTAATTTGGTATGAACCTGCACTTGGAAGAAATAAATTATCATCATCCATTCTAACTAGATCTTCATTAGTAGCACCTGCACCATAAAATTCGGCCCATGTTCTGGCAGTATTTAATTTGAATGCTAATGCAGTACCTTCAGCAGTCATGTATCCTTGGTAGATACCTTTTTCTATTGCTGTTAAAGCAGAAGCAGTTTCAACTGCCCAACCTTGATAATCTCCAGGCATAAAAATCTCACCAAAAACAACTGCTTTTTCGTAAGGAGTAACCGTTAACTCAACATTTTTAGAAAACACTTTTCTGTCCATTAAAGCTTCAACTCGTACAATAAGTTTGTTGGCTTTATCTACTGGAAGACCTAAATCTGTTGCAATTTTATTGAAATCTCTTACTGTAAAAGTTTTCGTTAAAACATCTTGTCCTACTTCTATACGTGTGGCATGCAGCCAAGCATTTGAACCTGTAATATCTGAGGGAACATCAAACTGCACTGCATAAGTTACAGGCGCTTCAACAGGAAAAGTAACTTTATCCCAAGAAATGGTAATAGCATCTGTATCTGCATTGTCTTCCAGAAGCACAAAAGTTGTACTTGGAGCAATTTTTATATCTGATGGAAACTGAACATCTTTTAGATAGGTCAATTCGGCATCATTTTCACAAGCAGCTCCAACAATAAGCAAGGCTGTAAGTGCAAATAATCTATTTATATATTTTTTCATATGTAGTTATTATTTGTTTTTAAAGTACCATGATACTGCCGTACTTCATGTATTAAACTTGTTTTTGAAGAACGGCGATTTCACATAAAATACTTTTAATTAGTAACCTGGATTTTGTTTAAGACCTGGATTTGCGTTTAAAGCCGAAGTTGGAATAGGATAGATTTTTCTATATTCTTCTGAACTGTCCATGAATTGTTTTGCTGCTAAGAAAGTTCCAAAACGGATCATATCTTGTCTTCTGTGACCTTCCCAGTTTAGCTCAAGACCTCTTTCGTTATAAATATCTGTTAGAGTCGGAACATTATCCAAAGCGCCTAAACCAGCACGCTGTTTAACAGCATCGATAAATGGTTTTGCTGCAGCAGGATTATTTAGACGAACATTACATTCAGCCATCATTAAAAGAACGTCTGCATATCTGTAAATAGGGAAGTCGTTTGATGCACCTCCGCCATTTCTAGGAGTTACAGGATAGAATTTAACGTTACGAACTCCTTCTTGTGCACCAGCTCCAGGATTGTCTAATGAACTGATATCAAGTGTGTAATTTGTTCCGCCTGGCTGTTCTCCAATTAAAAACTGTTTTTTACGAATGTCACTATCAGTATATTTTTGATAGAAATCTTTTGGAACAATTGTACCATTCCATCCGCTGTACCCAAAAAGAGCTTGGCAATGTGGTCCGTATAAACTTCTTACACTAAGAATGTTTCTAGAAACAACATCTACAGTAGTATAAATTGAAAGAATAGTTTCATCAGCTGGAAGTACATCTCCGAACAACTCATAATAAGTGTTTCCAAGCGGACTTGCAGCATTGTTTGAAGCTGGGTGAAGACTAAAATTTCCTTCAGAAACTTTCTGGCAAGCAGCAAGACATTCTGCCCATTTCGCTTGGCCTATGTATACTTCTGCATTCAAATATACTTTTGCTAATAATGTATAACCAGCCCATTTATTGAATCTTCCATAATAATTTCCTCCTTTTTCTCCAGAAAGCAATTCAACATTTTCAGTCAATTCTTTTATCACAAAATCATAAACTTGCTGACGGCTTGCTTGTGGAATTTTATCAACGGTAATGTTATTGTCTGTATAGAATGGAATATTTCCGTAATCATCCATTAATAAATAATAGAAAAACGCACGTAATACTTTTGCTTCTGCAATTTTAGACTTTTCTGCATTGGCAGTTTCTAACTGAGAAACGGCTAAATTGGCACTAAAAATTGATTTGTAAAGCCAGTTCCAAGTATTGTTTACCATCAAATCTGTTGGAAGCCATTTGTGTGTGTAAACACGAGCAAAGTCCAACTGCCAGTCGCCAGTATTTCTGTGCGGAATTACTTGTTCGTCTGCAGCCATACTGTTCAAATCGTACCAGCCATTATCTGCACCAGCGTATCCTACACCATCCCAGTTTCCGCCTACTTGTGCATATACACTAGCAAGGGCAACATCTGCACCAGCTGGAGTTCCGTAGAAATCTTCGGCAGGATATTTATCATAAATATTTTCATCTACATTGGTACAGCCAACAAGAGATAGGAAACATACACTTCCTAATACTAATATATTTTTAAGTTTCATTTCTTTTACTATTTAAATTTTACATTCAAACCGATAGCGATACTTCTGGTACGAGGATAAATTCCTCTATCTGAACCAAAGTTGTCTTCAGGTTTTCCACTTCCGCTCAAAGTTACTTCAGGGTCTATACCAGAGTAATTTGTGATAAGTAAAAGGTTGTTTCCTGTAAGTGAGATTCTAACAGATTCGATGTATTTAACATCAGTGAAACGAAAATTATATCCAGCAGTAACATTTTCTAGACGCAAAAATGAACCATCTTCTAAGTACATATCAGATGCGTAAGGAGAAGTATAAATGCCTTCATCTACAGCACTTGCCAGAATGTTAGATTTACCAATATTTTCCAGTTTGCTTATGTTAGCACGTACTTGGTTGTAGATTTTGTTTCCTCCTGAACCTCTCCATAACATTGATGCGTCAAAGTTTTTGTGCGTAAAGGTTGGGTTGAAAGCATAAGTATATTTTGGTAAAGCAGATCCTCTAATAACTCTGTCTGCACTTCTGTCACCTTGATCAATAGTGCCATTTCCGTCACGATCTTCTACTGTTTCAACTCCGGCGGCATCTACACCTGTATGATGTAAAATATTGTACGTGCCAATTGGCTGTCCTTTTATTAAGTAAGAACTTGAACCTGCACCTCCCCAAGCAACATAATCTGTATTTAAAGGAACTCCATTAATACTGCCACTTAAGTTAAGCACTTCGTTTTTCATTAAAGAAACATTTCCAGCAAGTGTAAAAGTGGTGTTTTCGTTTCTGATTACGTCATATCCAAGAGAAATCTCAAGACCTTTGTTTGAAATGCTACCTACGTTTGCCTTAATTTTATTGAAAGGATATGGAGGCTGAGGTACGGTATAATCAAATAATAAGTTATCTGTTGTTGAAGTATAAACATCAATTGTTCCTCTTAATCTGTTGTCTAGCATAGCAAAATCAAGACCTATATTGGTTTGTTTTTTAGTTTCCCATTTTAAATCAGGATTTGCATTTTGAGCAATATTGAAATTATTAATTTGAGAACCACCAAAATAAGTACTTCCACTACTACCAACTAAAAGCTGTGTTTTATTAGGCTCTAATCCTTGCTGATTACCAGTTTCACCATAACCAATTCTTAATTTTAAGTCATTAACCAAAGTTTGTTTAGACATAAAATTTTCTTTTGAAATATTCCACGCAACAGATGCAGATGGAAAATAGCCCCATTTATTGTTAGCGCCAAATACAGATGCACCATCTTTTCTAATACTACCTGTAAATAAATAACGATCTAAATAAGAGTAGTTAATACGATTTAAGAAAGAAACAACTGTTCTGTCATTTTTGTACGATTTCATATCTCCAGGAAGTACTTTCGAAATGTCTCCCAATTCTAGATTATTGTACGTTGTCATATCATCAACAAAACCTCTTATTTGAGCATAATTTCCTTGATACAATTGATTTTGCCACTCATACAATGCCAAAACATTAATGCTGTGTGCTCCAAAAGTCTTTTTATAATTAAGACTGATGTCCATTAATCTTTCGTTTTGTCTGTCATTTTTAATGTTAGCAAAACCTTTCTGATCGATTGCATGAGAATCTGTAGATGATGAGGGATTATAAAAACCAATCGTTTTGTTTGTTTTTCTCCAGCTTCCGAACCAGCTAGCTGTTAATCCGTCAAATAAATCCAAATCAGCTTTTAAACTTCCAAACAAATTATCAGCTTGAGATTCATTTGTAATTTCCTGCTGTGCAGCGTAAGGATTTAAGTATTGAAAAACGTTTGGATCTGTAAAATACGTTCCGTCTGTATTGAAAACAGGATCAGTCGGACGCATTAAATAAGCATTTGTAATTAAGTTAGAAACATAATTTACACGTCCGATAGATTGAATACTTGAGGTGGTATAATCTGTTCCGTTGTTTAAATTATAAGTCAGTCTCAATTTTCCGTCCAAAGCTGTTTGCGATGCCTGAACACGTGCAATATATTTTTTATTGTTTGAATTGATTACAACTCCATCTTGCAAAATTGCACTGATCGAAGCTCTATAGTTGAATTTTTCTGCTCCTCCTCCAAAAGATAATGTATGGTTTTGTGTAACTCCAGTTTTAGTCAAAATTCCGTACCAGTCTGTATCAGAACCGTGGTTTGCAGATGCAGGAACGCCAACATTTTGAGCCGCTGTCCACCATTCATCAGCACTTAGCATATCTAATTTTTTTGGAATAAAATCTACAGATGCAGAGCCAATATATTCAATTGTAGTTTTTCCTGCTTTATTCTTTTTTGTAGTAACAATGATAACTCCAGGCGCACCGCGAGAACCATAAATAGCTGTCGCCGATGCATCTTTTAAGATGTCAATATTCTCGATTTCTGTTGGTGGAATCTGATTTAATAAATCTAAGTTTCCCTGAATTCCATCTACCACAACCAACGGATCGTTTCCACCGATAAGAGAAGAAATACCTCTAATACGCACACTTGGAGCACCTCCTGGTTCGCTACCAATCTGGTTGATATTAACACCAGCCGCTTTTCCAGAAATCAATTGCAACGGATTTACAAGTGCTCCTTGATTCATGTCTTTTGCATTGATTGTAGATACAGCTCCAGTAACGTCTTTTTTAGACAAAGAACCGTAACCCACCAAAACAACTTCTTGCAAGTTGGTAGCATCTGGCTCCAATTGAATATTTAAAACGCCATTTCCAGCAGGAACTTTTTTTGTTTTATAACCCACAAAACTTACCACAATTATAGAAGAACTGCTTTCGACAGTAAATTTAAATTTACCATCAAAATCGGTTACAACACTGTTTTTTGTGCCTTCTTCGATAATAGAAGCTCCAGGAAGCGGAGCACCATTTTCGTCGGTAACAATTCCAGAAATTGTTTCTTTTTCGTCGCCAATATTTTGCGTTTTTAAATCAGGTTTTTTTAGGATAATCTGTGTGTCGCGAATTTTAAATTCGGTCGGAGTTCCTTTAAAAATTCTGTCCAAAACCACATATATCGATTGTTCTTTTACAGAAATGGAAACCGTTCGATCTAAATCGACGTCATTCATTTTGTAGATAAATCTGAAATCTGTTTTTTGTTCAATGGTCTCAATAACCTTTTCGATTGTTGAATTGTTTAATTCAAGGGTAACTTTTGTCTTTTGCGCATAAGTACTCGCTTTGATATTAAACATGGCGACCAAAATAAGTAGAGTAGTTAATTTCAATTTTAGGTCATTTTGGAACAATGAGTATAGAAACCCATTATTCTTAGATTTTTTTTTCATAATTTTGTTAATTGATTGTAGTTAATTCGTTATATTCAATCACTTAGTTAATCGGAAATTGTTCGCAGCTCTTTCCGATTTTTTTATTCCCGTAATGTTATCTCATCATATATTGTATTGGTTTTAGTGGTTATTTAATTAGTATTTGATTGTTTTTTATAGTGTAATTAATGCCATGAATATCGTTAAAATAGCTCATCACATTCTCTATTGATTCTTCTTTAAAGCTGGCATTGAATTTCTCGTTAGCCAGTTTTTCATTTTTATTAATAATGGTTACGTTGTAGCGTCTTTCCAGTTTGGTAATGATGTTTTTGAAAGTCATGTTTCTAAAAGTCAGTCCGCCATCAATCCAAGAAGTATAGATTTCTGTAATTACAGGCTTTGTAAAAATCGAAGCATTTTCTTTGTTGAAACTTCCTTTATAACCCGGTTTTAAAATGGTATTTTTAGAAGCGTCAAATTCTTCGTTTGAACGATACATTCCAACAGAACCTTCAACCAAAACTACATCGGTAACGGCATCTTCAGGATAATTAGAAACATTAAAATGAGTTCCTAAAACGCGTACATTCAGTGCATCTGCATTTACAATAAAAGGATGTTTTTTATCTTTTGCCACATCAAAAAAAGCTTCTCCGTCTAGATAAACCTGACGATTTTCTCCAGCGATAAATTTTACAGGATATTTTAAAGTAGTTCCAGAGTTTAAATGAACCATCGTTCCATCAGACAATTGCAGACGGAATTTTTTGCCAAATGGAATTTTAAGGGTGTTATATGCTAATTTATCAGAATCAGCTTGATTTTCGTAAACTAATTTATCTCCATCTTGATTTCCAACAACATTCCCTTTTTCATCATGAACCTGAACTTTTCCATTTTCAGAAATAACCTGAACACTTCTATCTTCCATTTGCAAGACAATGTCAGAACTTTTAAAATCGAATGGAACTTCTGTACTTTTAGTAAAGAAACCTTGTTTGTAAGCAAAACCAACTCCCAAAAGAACCAAGACAGAAGCTGCAATAGAAATGTATTTTCTATAATTTGATTTTCTTGGCTGTAATTCTATAACCGTTTCTTGCTCTTTTGCTGCAGCTAGAATATTGTCGAAAATAGAATCAGCTTTTTGCTCATCCATTTTCGGCATTTCATCCAAAAGATTTTTCACTTCTTCAACCGTTGGAAAATCATCGGTAAGAGTATTATTGCGGCAATAGGCAATAACCTGTTCTGTTTCTTCGGCAGTACATTGATTTAAAATAAATTTCTCTAAAAGCGTTTTTATTTCAGAATTTGAATTCATTAAGAATGTTTTTAGGTTCTGTGTTTCTATAATACAGTTGAGATGCAATTGAGTACTACTCAAACGTTATAAATTTTTAAATTTTAACACTTTTAATTATTTAACGTGTTGATTTTTAATGAAATAATAAAGTTCGTTTTTTGAAGAAATAATGATTAAATGCATTTTGTAATCCTTTGCTGTCTTGTTTTTTTTCAATTGCCTCCAGTTTTAACTGGAGGTTATAAAATTCAGTCTCAAATTAGGCTTTAGCCAAAATTATTTAGAGGCAATTGATTTTTTTAGCCACAGATTAATAGATTAAAAAGATTTCAATCTGTTGGTTTTAAAAAAAAAATCTGTAAAATCCTTTAAATCTGTGGCTAGAAAAAAATCAAAAAAAAATCACTCCGAAGAGTGATTTTAAGGGCAATATTTGTGGTTTTGGTTAGATAATTTCATCGTGAAGTTGAAAAAAACCGCGCATCGATTCGAGCGCTTTACTCATTTGGTTCCGGACTGTGTTTATCGAGATTCCGAGTTCCTCGCTTATTTCTTCGTAGCTCATTCCTTTTTTCCGCGACATTTTAAAAATCTGCCGTCGTTTGGGTGGGAGCTGTTTTATAGCTTGTTTTCGAAGTTTTTTGCAATCGGCTTCCCGAATAGCATAATCTCCGTATTCATGTGATTTCTGACTTTCGTAGAAAACGGCTTCTTTTAATAAAATTTCATTCGCAGCCTTATTCAAAACATTAAAAGCCTGATTTCTTGCAATGGTAAAAATGTAGGCTTTAAAAGATTGATCTACATTTAAACTTTCGCGATTGAGCCAGACTTTCATAAAAACATCCTGAACATTTTCCTCAGCAGCTTCTTTTGATTTTAGAAGACTAATGCTATATCCATAAATATCTTGGCGGTATAAATCAAAAAGCTGGCGAAAGGCTTTTTCGTTTCCTTTTTTGAGTTCACTTACCAATAACTTTTCACTATGGTTGGCAGCTTCTAACAATTTAAATTGCGTTTATTTAATTCCAGTGGTATTAAACTATCAAAATGCGAGGTCTGATGTCTGACTTCTTCGCAAATATATAAAAATATTATTCGCAACAAATTATATATAAAAAAACTTAATTCGGATTTTTTGTTAGTTTTTTAAAGAAAGAAATAAAAACTCTTGTTAAGTCGCAGTCGCACTAGTAAGTGTTATTTTGACGCTATTGATAAATAAAATTTAATTGTGAATTTGGCTTTTGAGAATATTCTTATTTAAGAAATATAGAATTGAGGGGCTTATTTCGATTTATTTCAAAAGAAAAATCCTTTCATCTTAAGAAAAGACGAAAGGATTTTGTTATTTATAAACTTTAATTTGAATCTATTTTCTAAATTAGTTTTTCAAGTCTTTAATTACTTTAAAGGCAACGTCTACTTGATCTTCTCCAACTAAAATAGTAAATTCATTTGATGTCGAAATTACCTCGTTGATGATGATTCCTTCCCAAGCCAAACGCTGGAAGATGAAGTAATAAATACCAGGAACAACAATATTTTCTTTTGGTAATTTTACAGTAATAGAAGCCAAATTATCCAATTTCTGGATTAATTTTTCTCTCATGAAATGTTTCTCAACTAAGTGATTTACACTACTGCTGACAACGATATTAGTTTCGTTTACACCACGAGATGAGGTATAAAAAATATCAGACAAAGCATTAATATCAGAGATCAAATCTGCTTGTTTGTTTAAAACAGTTTCAGATGCTGCAAAAGTGTAATCTGTAAGTTCAGAGCGAACCGTGATTTCACCAATGTTTTTAATTACTTTATTGATTTTGTGATTTAGTTTAAAATCTAGTTCTTCCGTCAGTCGTTTTAAAGACATTACAACAGCGCCTTGTTTTACTTCTTTGCCAAACTCACTTTCTAATTCGGTCATAATATTTCGCGAAAGTGAAGTTAGGTTGATAATTCCGAGTGACAGGGCATTTAATAAAAATGGTTTTGTTTTAATGTAGTTTTCTACAATAGAAGAAACAGTTTTCATAATTCTTTTTTTTTTTTGGTAACAGTTGAGTTGGTAGTTAATTTAACATTGCGATGTTATAATTCTTTGCAAATATAAAGAAAAAAACAAATTGTTACAATTATAACAATAAAAAATTATGTTAAAAGTGATAAAAAGCGTCAGTAAGATGTTCAATTGCAAATGATTCCCCATTTTTATGGATGGCAACGATGTCAAAACGGATTTCTAAATCTTCCTGAAAATCCTTTTCCCTATCGTTTATGTAGGCATTTACTGCTTTTATGAGTAATTGAATCTTTTTTTGCTTCACAAAATCTTGCGGAGAACCAAAATCTAAACTCGAACGAGTTTTAACTTCAACAATTGCCAAAACATTATCTTTTTGTGCAATTATATCTATTTCTGCTTTTTGGATAACAAAGTTTCGTTCTAGAATTGAATATCCATTTTCTTCCAAATAATCCGTTGCGAGATCTTCACCTAATTTTCCTAAATCGTTATGTTCTGCCATTATTGTAGTATTCAGTCTCAGCCACAGTTTTCACTGTGAATCTTTGAGTTTATTTTTACTAAATGAAATTATTGCACGAAAAAACGCAAAATCACAAAGCATTTTAAAACTTGGCGATCTTGCGTCTTTGCGAGATTTTATGTGGTATTGTTGGACTTGCTTATATCATAAGCAATGCGATATTACTTTTTGAAAGTAACCGTACTTCCAGAAGCAGTAACTTCTATAGAAACGGTATTTCCCATAATTAAGGCTCTATTATCTCTAATATGGCCGGCTGGGAAATTAAAAATTACTGGAATATTGTATTTTTTGGTTACGTCATCTATAATTTCTAAAGCATTTTTCCCCCAAGGCACTTCATTGTCTTTCATACTTGTCATTCCGCCAATGATAATTCCTTTTAAATTTTCGATGCATCCGTTACGTCTTAGATTCATCATCATACGGTCGATGTGATACAGATATTCATCCAAATCTTCGATAAATAAAATTTTATCCTTGCAGTCAATTGCAGACGGAGATCCTAATAAACTATATAAAATAGATAAGTTACCTCCAACCAATTCTCCTGTTGCACTTCCCAAACGATTCATCGGACTTGGGCTGATAGAATAGGAAATAGGTTCGTTAAATAAAGCTGCTTTTAATGAACTTACTGCATCTGGCGTCGCTCTAGGGACTGTTACTGGCATAATACCATGAATAGATTTATAGCCCATCGTATTCAAATGATTATGAAGAACCGTTACATCACTAAAACCGATAACCCATTTTGGATGCTGTTTAAATTTCGTAAAATCTAGTAAATCTAACATTCTAACAGTACCATATCCGCCGCGAACGCACCAGATCGCTTTAATATTTGGATTGTCCATTTGTTTCTGAAAATCGGAAGCTCTCTGTTCATCTGTTCCAGCCAATTGATTATAATCTAAACCAATTGTTGACCCGATTACGGCTTCTAAACCCCAACTGTGCAACAAATCTATTGTTGGTTTTAAATTGTCGTCGATGTTTTTTCTTGCTGTTGCCAAAAGTGCCACAGTATCTCCTTTTTGTAAATAAGGCGGTGTTATCATGTTTTGTTGAGATTGACAGTTGAATGATTGTAAAGCAAAAATAAGAAATGCGAGTTTACAAAAGACAAAGTGTCTCTTTATATAGTGAAAGCAGTTTTTATTCATTTTTTTCTTTTGCTTAAAATTATAAAATTAATTTTTAAGGTTTAATAATTTAACCTCCATATTGTTTTTGCAATTCGGCAAGAAGCAACATTAAACCTTTGTCAGCTTCTTCAGATTGCACATTTGCAAATAGTATAAAAGCCTTATCGATATCTTTGCAAATATACACTTTGGTTAAAAATGTTCCTGGATTTCCGTAGTGAAAAGAATATTTTAGACCTGATTTTTCATTTATTTCAGAATACCATCCAAAAGAAAATTCTGGGAAACCAAAATGCATTTTATTAAATTCTTCTTCAGACAATACTTTTGATTTTCCTAACAAACCTTGTAATTGCATCTGCGTAAATTTGCAAAAATCAGGAAGATTTACATTGACATTTCCTGCTGACGAAAGCCAATTTAATTTATAATTTACAAATGGTTTTTCAGGCTCTAAATTTTCATCATGTCCCCAAGGTTGGTTCATATCAGTAACGTTTGGCTGTCCAAAACCGAAGTTAATGCTTAACTTTTTACCCAATTCTTGTACTAAAGTTTCATAACTTTTTCCAGTTGCTTTTTCTAGCATTAAACCTGCCGCAACAAAACTTGGATTTGAGAAATAGATTTCTTGTTTTTCAGGAATTGTATTTTGCTGAAAAAACCAAGCAATAAATTGATAACGTTGTTCTTGGCTATTTCCTTGTATTTCTTTCTGCGTTGGAGTTTCATTTCCATAAGACCAAGTTGGAATTGGGGCTCGAAATGCCAAGAAATCTTGCAAAGTTACATTGTAAATTTCCGGATTACTTGCTGCTTTTAACTCAGGATATAAATCAAAAAATTTAGTATTCCATTCTATTTTTCCTTCTTTAACTAACGTCGCTGCTATATAGCTTGTGATCGTTTTTGTGATAGATCCTAAACGAAATATATCATTAATTTTTGCTTTATGAGAAGATTTGTAACGTTGAAATCCTAAAGCCTCAATTTTAAGTATAGAATCTGATGAAACTACGGCATAAGCCAATTCTGGAATTTTATATTGTTTTCTGATTTCTTCTGCTCTGAAACTGTTTTTTTGCCCATAAAATGTATTTAGAAAGCTTAAGAAAAAAGCAAAAAACAGTATTTTTTTCATGTTATAAATTATCAGAGTTTTTGTGCAAGGTACAAGACTTTTATTAGAAACGAAATGTAATATTTTTAAATTTTATTCAGGCAAAAATCTTACAAAATAATTAAATTTGACTTTTTAAAAATCTTCTATATGCCATTGAAATCTAAATTCTGTTTGATTTTTCTTTTTTCGTTGACTATTCTGTTTAGCCAACCCAAAAAATACAAAATACACACCGTAGCCTTTTACAATTTCGAAAATCTTTACGACACTGTAGATGATGAATTTACAAATGATGATGAATGGACGCCAAATGGAGCGCAGCATTGGACAATAGAGAAATACCAGCAGAAATTAAAAAATTTGGCTAGAGTGATAGCTGAAATTGGTACACCCGAAAATTCAAACGCTCCAACTTTAATTGGAGGAGCTGAAATCGAAAATCGTAACGTTTTAGAAGATTTAATCAAAGAACCAGCATTGCAAGCTTTGGATTTTGGAATCATTCATTTTGATTCACCAGACAAACGAGGTATCGATGTCGCTTTGCTTTATCAGAAAAAATATTTCAGACCAACTTCTTTTTCTAATATTCCATTAATCATTTATAAAAAAGAAATTGCAAAAAAAGAGGAACAATTAGAAGTTTTAGATGATGAAGTTGAAATTAAAAAAGAAAATAAAAACCGGGTTTTTACCAGAGATCAGCTTTTGGTTTCAGGATTTTTAGAGAATGAAGAAATACATATTATTGTAAATCATTGGCCTTCGAGATCTGGTGGAGAAAAAGCAACAACAATGTTTCGCGAAGCTGCAGGAAAATTAAACCGAAAAATTATCGATTCATTACAGCAAATAAATCCACAAGCAAAAGTATTGACAATGGGAGATTTTAACGATGGACCATTTAATAAAAGCATAAAAGAAGGATTAGGAGCAAAGGGTGCAAAAGCTGAAGTTGTTGAATTTGATGTTTTTAATCCGTTTGAAGAGCTTGCCAGTAAAGGTTTAGGAACCATTGCTTATCGTGATTCTTGGAACATATTTGATCAAATTATCATGACAGCTTCTCTAGTTAAATCGGATTTTTCGACTTTTAATTTTTGGAAATCAGGTATTTTCAACAGACCATATCTTATTCAAAATTCTGGAGCTTATAAAGGCTATCCGTTGCGAAACACACTTAACGAAGCAGGTTTTAGTGATCATCTTCCAGTTTATGTTTATTTGATAAAAGAGGTTTTAAGGTAGAGACGCACTGCAGTGCGTCTAACGTTTTTCAGAAATTAAAATACAAACCCATAGACGCACTGCGGTGCGTCTCTACAATTTCACTACCTTAGCTTTTCATAAATTTTGAATAAAATGGCTATAGCAAAACCTTTTAACTTGACGCAATGGATTGACGAAAACCGTCATTTACTTAAACCGCCTGTTGGAAATAAAAACTTATATGTTGATTCTGGAGATTATATTGTAATGATTGTTGCGGGACCAAATGCACGAAAAGATTACCATTATAACGAAACAGAAGAACTTTTTTATCAATTAGAAGGAAGCATTAAGGTTGTCATTCAAGAAGATGGACAGCGTAAAGAAATGGAATTAAATGCGGGCGATATGTATCTGCATCCTGCAAAAGTGCCTCATTCTCCTGTTCGTTCAGAAGGTTCTATCGGACTTGTAATAGAACGTAAACGTGCTGGGCAAGGTTTTACAGATGGTTTGCTTTGGCATTGTGATAATTGCAATCATAAATTGTATGAAGTGTATTTTGAACTTCATAATATCGAAAAAGATTTTCTTCCTCATTTTGAACACTTCTACAATTCAGAAGAATTAAGAACTTGTGATAATTGCGGAACTGTAATGGAAACTGATCCGAGGTTTACGGCTAAGAAATAATATTTATAGAAATAGAAAACCCGACAGGCTTTTAAAAACCTGTCGGGTTTAATTATGTTTTGTATTTAGAAATTAAAATAAATCCTTTTAATCCTTTTATCCCGATAGCTATCGGGAGTGGCAAAATAAAACTACAATTCAAACTTTTTCCCCTGTTCAGGATAAATAATCTTCAATCCTAAATCGTTTTGAGTTTTTAATTGCTCTTTAATTTTTGCAATATTCTTTGCAGGCGGTTTCAAATGTGTGATGATAATTTTAAAGTTTTCAAGAGAACCTTTTCCAGCTAAATCCTCTAGAATATGAAGTTCTTTCATTAAATAATTTGGAGTTAAGTGACCAAACAAAAATTTATCTGGCTGTTCATTTGGAAACGAAACTTCAATAAAGATTCCTTTTAATTGTTTGGCTTTAACCAATGGAGCAATTGCGGTCCATAAATCGCGAAGATTGTTGCTTTTTTCTACTTCATCTGGTCCTGTATCTCCTAAATATAACGCATAATTATTGTCGTTTTTAATTAAGAAAGCGGTACTTTCAAACGGATTAACATGACTAAGAGAAAAAGCTTTAACTGTCATTTTGGTATTCGTCAAAGAAATTTCTTCTCCCAAATTTAAAGTCTGAAAATGGTATTTTTTTAGAGGAAACCCCGGCCCTGCGTCTCCAAAATTAGCCCAAGTTTGATCGTTGAAATAATGGTTTTCCATCATTTCCATGCATTTATTTGTAGCATAAACTGTTTTAGAAGAATCGGCAGGAGAATTAATAATCAAACCCGAAACATGATCTAAATGCGCGTGTGAAATCAAATATCCTTTGATGTATTTTCGTAAAACTTCACTTGTAGAAACTTTAAAAGTTTTCTTCTCAATAGCTTTTTCGATTCCTGCGTTTACAGTTCCAGCGTCAAGGCAGATATAATCAGTTGTGTTGGCCGGAGCGATTAAATAAGCCGAAAGATTTTTTTCGTCAATACCACCCATTACGCCTAAAGGAACAACAGAAAAAGAACCTTTTTCTTTTTGAGAAAATATATTTGTTGAGACTAAAAGAAAACAAAGCAGAAGCCTACAATAATGTATCATATTTTTAATTTTAAGTACTGCAAATTTCATTAAATAAATTCAATATTGAGGTTTCGTTTCTGTTAATACTATAAAATAAGCTTAAATTTACGTTCATTTATGAATTAACTTCAATCAAAGATTAATTCTAAAACAATATCTTTACATAAAAATATAACAATTTTAACCAAAAAAGTTACAATGACAACAATAGCATCGCAATTTGGAATGAAGGAAGCTCTTGATAAATTGGGCATCAAGACAATAAATGAAGGAACATCGACAGGAATTAATAATTTTTCTTCTGGAGAAATTTTAGAAAGTTATTCACCAGTTGATGGAAAATTAATTGCTTCGGTAAAAATGTCAACGGCAGCAGATTACGAAAAAGCAATTCAAACCGCAGTAGAAGCTTTTAAAACCTTTAGATTAATTCCTGCGCCACAGCGTGGTGAAATTGTGCGTCAGTTTGGAGAAAAATTGAGACAAAATAAGGAGGCTCTAGGTAAGTTGGTTTCTTATGAAATGGGGAAATCATTGCAAGAAGGATATGGTGAAGTTCAGGAAATGATAGATATCTGTGATTTTGCAGTTGGTTTATCACGCCAACTTCACGGATTAACAATGCATTCTGAAAGACCAGGGCATAGAATGTACGAACAATATCATCCGTTAGGAATTGTTGGGATTATTTCGGCATTTAATTTTCCAGTTGCGGTTTGGTCTTGGAACACAGCTTTAGCGTGGATTTCTGGTGATGTCTGTGTTTGGAAGCCTTCTGAGAAAACACCTCTTTGCGGTATTGCTTGCCAAAATATAATTGCTCAAGTTATAAAAGAAAACAATCTTCCAGAAGGAATTTCGTGTTTAATAAACGGAGATTATAAAATAGGAGAGTTGTTGACTGCAGATACTCGTATTCCGCTTATTTCGGCAACAGGATCAACTAGAATGGGAAAAATTGTAGCGCAAACTGTTGCTGGAAGATTAGGGAAATCATTGTTAGAGTTAGGAGGAAATAATGCCATTATTGTTACTCCAGATGCAGATATTAAAATGACTGTTATTGGTGCTGTTTTTGGTGCTGTCGGAACTGCTGGACAACGTTGTACTTCTACTAGAAGACTAATTATTCACGAAAGTATTTATGATAAAGTAAAAGATGCCTTGGTTGCGGCTTACAAACAATTAAGAATCGGAAATCCGCTTGACGAAAAGAATCATGTTGGACCGCTAATTGATACTCATGCTGTAGAAATGTACGCGACAGCATTAAATAAAGTAGTTGCCGAAGGTGGAAAAATCCTTGTGGAAGGAGGAGTATTGTCTGGTGAAGGTTATGAAAGCGGCTGTTATGTTAAACCAGCAATTGCCGAAGCTGAAAATTCATTTGAAATTGTACAGCATGAAACTTTTGCTCCAGTTTTATATTTAATTAAATATTCTGGTGATGTAGAAAATGCGATAGAAATTCAAAATGGTGTTGCACAAGGATTATCTTCTGCAATTATGACGAATAACTTACGTGAAGCCGAAAGATTTTTATCTGCAACAGGTTCTGATTGTGGAATTGCAAACGTAAATATTGGAACTTCTGGAGCTGAAATTGGAGGTGCTTTTGGAGGTGAAAAAGAAACCGGAGGAGGGCGTGAGTCAGGATCTGATGCCTGGAAAATATATATGCGACGTCAAACGAATACAATCAACTATACAACAAATCTTCCGTTGGCACAGGGGATTAAATTTGATTTGTAATTCATAATATTTGAAATTAAAAAAGGCTTCCAATTTTGGAAGCCTTTTTAAGTTAAGTTAGTTTTTATTTTTTAATTAGTGTTTGGTTAAATGATCCATCGACAGTATAAATTTTGGCTAGGTAAGTGCCAGGAATTAAGCTGCTTGTATCAATGCTTTGAGAATTTCCAGAATTAATCACAAGATTTCCAGATATATTATAGATAAGTACTTTTTGCACTTTTTGTTCAGGATCTGATAAGTATAAAGTGTTTGAAACAGGATTAGGGTATAAAACTATTTTTGTTGATTCAGTAGTTATTGCTGAATCTGCAACTGCAGCCGTTTTTAGTGTGCCTCCACCATAAACTGTGCTTATATAGAATAGATTGGCAACAGAATTTTTAGTGATAGAGTGAGAACCTGCGGCAACAGAAACTGTTACAATACCAGCAGATGCAGTATAAGAAACATTGTCTACTTTAATGCTTCCTGTAAAAGTAGAATCAAAAACCAAAGTCAAAGTTGATGCACTTGCTGTTGTATACGTTATGGATGTGCTTGATTCGATTTTTAGACGCTCAGTAAGTGTTAGTCCATTGTAGGTTACAGAACCTGGAGTTGAATTCATATTTCCTGTAATAGAGTAGAATGTACTTGTTTTACCCGATGTAGTAAAATTATGTAATTCAGATCCGCCATCTGAACCTGTAGTAACTGTTATCGTTCCTGATGCAGATACTGGTGTTCCAGCTGTTCCTGAAGTGGTTACAGTATAAGAAACATTTGCAGTTGGAGTTCCGGTGATAGTTATAGTTTTTGCAGTTGTATTTTTTACAAAAGACAATCCAGAAGCTGGTAATCCAGTTACAGATGCATCTGTAGCATTTCCGCCCCAAGTAAATACAATCGAAGCAATAGCAGTTCCAGAAGCAACAGTTTGGCTGTTATTGCCAGATGAAGTTAATGTTTGCGTTCCAGCTGGAGTTACTGTTACAGTTCCAGAACCAGTAGCTGGGGAACCACTAGTTCCAGAAGTTGCAATGGAGTACGAAACTGTTGCAGTTGGCGTACCTGAAATAGTTATTGTTTTAGCTGTAGTATTTTTTACAAAAGTTAATCCAGAAGCAGGCAATCCAGTTACAGTTGCATCAGTTGCATCTCCTCCCCATGTAAATACAATTGAAGAAATTGCTGTTCCGCTTACAACCGTTTGATTGTTGTTTGAAGCAGAAGTTAAAGTTAAAGTCTGTGTTCCAGCAGGCGGATTCCCTTCTCCTTGTACGGCAACTAAAGTTCCAGTATAATTTGTAAGTGCTGTTTTTAATGCTGTAATAACTAAAGAAGAAGTATCATCTGTTGCATTATTAAACGTCCATTTTAAATCTCCTCCAGAAACACGTCCTGCATATTGAGTCGTTTTTGTTTTTGCCGCTGCCGGAGTATCGATTGTTAAATTTTTTACATACAAATTTGCATCTGTATCGAAGTTGTTATAGACATTAGCACCAGATTTAGATTTTACAGAACTGCTTACCACTTCTCCTCTTGTTGCTGCAACATAAGCATCAAAATCGGTTGTAGAGCTTATTTTTCCAGAGATATTATACAACGGATTTGGATCATTATAGGCTACAAAACGCATATTGTTTGTTCCGTTTGAGGCATCAAAAGTATTATTGAATGCTTTAATGCTTCCTCCAGCTTCACCAGAGAAAGTTCCCATAGTTCCCGCGTTATTCACTTGGTTGGCTTCGTCCCAAATATCAGAACCTTGAAGAGATGTTAACATAGGATGTTTACTATTTCTATAATAGTTTCCTTCAACAAAAAGTGAAGATCCCATAGTTGAACCTGCTCCATATTTTGAAACTCCGTCATAGTAGTTGTTGTAAATGTGAGCTGAATAATAGCGCACACGAGGATGACGAGAATCTGAGTGATCGAACCAGTTATGATGATAAGTTACATATAAACCTGAAGTTGTCCCTTCGCTTAATCCAAGAAGACTCGCTTTTCCATTATCCCAAAAGTGGTTGTAAGACATCGTAATGTAAGTCGAAGTTTTATTGTCTAATGCTCCGTCACCTTTTATTTGATCAGCATCACTTCCTGCATTTCCGTAGAACAAGTCGCAGTTGTGAACCCAAACGTGGTCATTATCCTGTTGCATTCCTACGTTATCGCCTGCCGTACTATCGCAGTTCATAAATCCAAGATTGCTGACTTCGATGTTTGAAGCCGATTTTAATCGAACTCCCCATCCATTTGCAACAGCGTCGTCTCCAACACCTTCAATGGTAACATAACTCGAAGCATTATTTGAATTTTCAATAACAACATCACCACCTTCCATAACGGTCATATCCGTAATATTTCCAATTAAACGAATAATAAACGGACGCGTATCTTTCCCTTTCTTGATAGCATAAAGAATATTTTGTAGGCCAATACAAGGATTTGCACTTGCACCTGTAATATTCATTGAAATGGTGTTTTTCGTGTTTTGGGTAATGTACAGAATTACGGCATTGTCTTTCGGAGTTCCGTCTGCTTTGTATCCTCCAGGAACACGACCGCCTTCAAAAGCAAATCCATTTCTGTCTTGTGCGCTTACGGTTAGAGTGCCAGTTGTGGCTCCCGTTCCTTCTGTGCCATTCACTACAGGTTTTACCTTTACGGTGTATGTTCCGGCTTTAAGGCCAGGAATGTCGGCGCGATAGTAAGATCCGTAACTTCTAATAAGCTGGTCGTCTATTTTTTTGTCTGTAAATCCATTACCAGTATAATAGACATTGTACGTTTGGGCACCGCTGACAGGCTGCCATTTTACAAAAGCGGATTCCAGCCAGCCAGAAGCTTCGTTAATTTGGATAGTTTGGGCCCATAATTGAACTGTCATGAGGAAGACAGCCATGAAAAGTAGGTTTTTTTTCATAAGGTTTGTTTAAGATAGTTAATAAAAAAAGTAAGTGGTTTTACTTTCGATTCCAAGTGGTTTAATTGTAATCGATTACACAAAATTATATATTAATTTTTAATACTATAATTTTTTTGCTAAAAAAAAGAATATACTTAAAATATTTTGCTTTTAAAATAATAAAAATGTAATAAATTGCATTAATTGTAATTTATTGCACATCGCATGTCGAGTACGGAAAGCCGTATTTTTCTTGCTTTTTTAAATTTTAAAGCGTTAAACAAAAAGAATAAAAAGGGACTGTAATTTTTTTTTATTACATAAATTACATTTTACTTTTTTGTAGGAAATAGACTATTTTTGTGTTTTGATTAACAGATTATTCTTAGAAGATTTAATTAGAATATCGATTTGGTATTCAAAATTTAATCTACAGCAATAAAAAAGCCCTTTTGATTTTACTCAAAAGGGCTCTTATGTTATTTAAAAAAACGTGTTAGTCTCTACTAGAAATTTTTGTTAAAAGTCTTAGAAATTCGATATACAACCAAACTAATGTAATCATTAATCCCATTGCTCCATACCATTCCATAAATTTTGGCATTTTTTCTCTCGCTCCTTTTTCAATTAAATCAAAATCTAAGAAAAGGTTAAGCGCAGCAATAATAATAACAAAAACGCTGATACCAATACTCATCATAGAATTTCCGTAATGAACAGGTGTCCAGCTTGAAAACATTGACACAACCCAAGAAATTAAATAATAAGTCGCAATTGCCAATGTTGCAGCCACTACAACAGATTTGAACTGTTCAGTAACTTTAACAATTTTAAATTTATATAAACCAAGGCAGACTAAGAAAGTAACAAGAGTTGCTCCAACTGCGTTAATTACGATTCCAGGAAATTTTAATTCAAATATTGCAGAAATACCTCCTATAAATAATCCTTCAAATAAAGCATATCCTGGTGCTAGATAAGGTGATAACTGTGGTTTGAATGAAGAAACTAATACTAAAATGAAACCAACAATTGCTCCCCCAATTGTAGGCAGCATAGGGTTTATTCCGTTAAAAGTCATCCACCATGTCACCATAGCAGCACCGCATAAAATAAGAAATAAGATTGCTGTTTTGTTGATTGTTCCAGACACCGTCATTTCTTGATTGTAATCAATAATCTGGGCGTGGTGTACTTCTGTTCTTGGCTCAGCATTTGATGAAAAACGCTTACTGTTTAAAAATGGATTTTTTGAATTAAAGTTCATATTTTAATACATTTAATTGAACTCAAATATATGGAGATTTTTTGAAGTGCAATTATTGGATGGAATTTTTTAACATGAATTTCTGTTCTTAATTTAGAGCATAAAAAAAATCCATCAAATATGTTTTTTGATGGATTTTGTATTTTAGGTAAAGGATTATATTATTTCAATAAATCTAAAACTAATGATGGGAATAAACCTAATGCAATGTTTAGAACAATTGATATTACAGCCGTTGCATAAATAAGGAATGGTCTGCCTGTTCTTTCCTCGTTTGGTTCTTTTGAATACATAGCGATGATTAGTTTGAAATAATATCCAACACTAATAATAGAGTTAATCACGGCAACAATTACTAAACCGATATATCCTGCTTGAATAGTTTGATTGAATAAGAATAACTTAGCGAAGAATCCAGAGAAAATAGGAATTCCGGCCATTGATAATAATGAAGCGGTAAGGATTGCTGCCAATAACGGATTTGTTTTTCCTAAACCTTGGAAATTTGTAATGTCTTCGTTATCGCGATCTCTGCAAACGTATAAAATAACACTGAAAGCTGCGATTCCAGCTAATGCATAAGCAGTAGTGTAATATAATAAAACTCCAGCTGAAGCAGAAACAGTTAATAACGTCATTAGCATGAAACCTGCGTGAGAAATTCCAGAGAAAGCAAGCATACGTTTTACGTTTACTTGTCTTAACGCCATAATATTACCAACAGACATTGAAGCAATTGAAATTATAACAACGATCACTTCAAAAGTATGCAATAGGTCTTGATTATCTAGTGAAGAAATGAAATTCATACCAGCAATCAGTTTAAATAAAGTTGCAATTGCTACAACTTTTGCCAATGTGCTCATTAAAGCAGTTGTTAAAGCTGGAGAACCTTCGTATACATCTGGAGCCCAGAAATGAAAAGGTACTGCCGCTACTTTAAATAGCATTCCAATAACCATTAAAATCATTCCGATTGGAAACCAGATTGGCAATTCTGCAGATAAAGCACTTTCGTGAATTTCATTAATGTCAAAACTTCCCATTGCACCGTAAATCAAACAGATTCCGAATAGGATAATTCCTGAAGCAAATGATCCCATTAAGAAGTATTTCATACCAGCTTCGTTACTTTTGATATTCAAACGATCACTAGCAGCAAGTACATATAAAGCAATAGATAAAATTTCAATTCCTAAAAAGAACATCGCTAAGTTTCCAAAAGAAACCATTGCAACAGCTCCAGCTAGTAAAAATATTTTAATCGCAACGTAATCTGAAATTTTTGCTTGATGATTTTGATAGAAATTATGACTTAATGCTACAAGGAAAATCGTCAAAACGATAAACAATGATGAAAAAGCTGTAGAAAACTTGCTTACTGCTATCATATTGTTGTAATAACTTTGTTCTGTTCCAAATTCGCAATAATTAAGTGCCAATACACCTAATAAACCTAAAATGGTAATAGGAATAATGGCCTTTCTTAAATTAAGAATTTCAAACAATAGGCAGAAAATACCCAATCCTGTTATAGCTATTAATGTATTCATTTTTATCTTTTTGATTTAGGATTTCAATTTTTAAATGCAATCCTAATTTATTTTTTGTTTAAAATATTAGTTCTTATTGATAACTTGTAAAATGTTTTCCAAGCTTGGTGTAATCAAATCTGTAATTGGTTTTGGATAGAAACCAAAGAATAATAAAACAGCGATAATTACAGCAAATGAAATTCCTTCGTTAAGTGTAACATCAGCAAAAGTTTTTGCATTTGTTTCTCCTAACATTACATGCTGGAACATTCTTAACATATAGTAAGCTCCTAAAATGATTGTTGTTCCACCAAGGATCGCGAACCAGATATTGATTTGAGACAAACTGTATAATACTGTAAACTCTCCAACAAAGTTAAATGTACTTGGTAAAGCAACAGAAGCCAATACTAAGATTAAAAACATTGAAGTGAATTTTGGAGACTGTGTACGGATACCGCCCATTTCTGAAATTTCTCTAGTTTCGAATCTTCTGAAAATTACTTCAGCAGCAAAGAATAATCCCACTACAACAAAACCGTGAGCAATCATTTGCATAACAGCACCTCTAAAACCATCTAGAGTCAAAGTGTATGATCCTGCCGCGATTAATCCAACGTGGGCAAGAGAAGAATAAGCTAATAATTTCTTTAAATCTTTTTGTCTCAATGCAACGATTGAACCATAGATTACACCTGCAATTCCTAAACCAATAAAGATATACATGTATTCTTTAGCGGCGATTGGTGCAAGTGGCAATTGCCAACGAAGAACACTGTACAATCCCATTTTTAACATGATACCAGATAAAAGCATTGTTCCAACAGTTGGTGCTTTTTGGTACACATTTGCCTGCCAAGTGTGGAAAGGAATAATTGGAATTTTGATTGCATAAGCTAAGAAGAAAGCCAAGAAAATCCAGAATTGCTCGCAAGCAGATAAGTTTACTTTGTATAAATCTTCGATTAAGAAAGAACCTGCTTTTTGGTATAAATAAATAAACGCAGTTAACATAAATAACGAACCTGCCAGTGTATAAATAAAGAATTTAACCACCGCTTTTCTTCGCTCTTCAGCATCACCATTACCCCAGATCAAAGCAATAAAGTAGATTGGAATAAGTGCTAACTCCCAGAAAATATAATATAAAAGACCATCAGCAGCTAAGAAAGTTCCGGTCATAGCAAAAGCCATAAACAAGATTAGAGCATAGAAGCCTTTTGCATTTTTATATTCATTTCCGAAAGAAGAAAATATGATTATCGGAGTTAAAGCTGCGGTCAATAAAACCATTGCAAGTCCAAGTCCATCACCGTTTAAAGCGAATGAAATTTTTGGTTGATTAATCCAGCTGTTGATTACGCTGATATTTTCACCTGCATTATAATTATTCAATAATACAATTGAACATCCTAAAGCGGCTAAACTGAAAAGTAAAGCAACTTTTGAAGCTAGTTTGTCACCAGAAAAATAAGTGGCAAATGCACCAATTAAAAGTATAATTAATATAGTAGAAACGTTCATAGTAATAATATTATTGAGCTAAAAATATATAGGAAACAATTGCACAAAGTCCTAAAACAAATACAAATAGATATAATCCTATACTTCCGGTTTGTAATTTTTTTCCTTGGAAAGCAATCTCGTTTGCTATTTTACCTAATCCGAAAACAAGAGCAGACAATCCTGTCTCGATATAATCTCTAAAGAATTTAGATAAACTATTAACTGGTGCTACAAATACAGCGTCGTAAACTTCGTCTACATAGTATTTGTTGTATAACACTTTGCTGAATCCAGTAATATTTTCGTCAGATTCTGGAACATTATCCTGTTTAAAGTATTTTACGTAAGCAATTAAAATTCCTAATAATCCACCTAGAACGGCAACACCCATTAAAGTATATTCAGTTGTGCCTAAATGATGTTCTTCTCCAGCCACTTTTGTGAAAAGAGGAGCAAGGTAACCATTTAACCAGCTGTTCCCAGGTAAGCTAATTAATCCACCAAAAGTTGCTAAAATAGCTAAGATGATAAGCGGAATAGTAATTAATGAACCACTTTCGTGTAAATGGTGTTTTTGCTCTTCAGTTCCTCTAAATTCTTTGAAGAAAGTTAAGAACATTAAACGGAACATATAGAAAGCTGTCATGATAGAAGCAATCGATCCAACAACGTATAATGGAATGCTGTGGTGAAAAGCAGTCAATAAAATTTCGTCTTTCGAGAAGAATCCAGAGAAGAATGGAACTCCAGAAATTGCTAATGAAGAAATTAACATTGTCCAGAATGTGATTGGCATTGCTTTACGCAAACCTCCCATATTACGCATATCTTGCTCTCCGTGTAATCCGTGAATTACAGATCCAGATCCTAAGAATAAACAAGCTTTAAAGAAAGCGTGAGTGATTACGTGGAAAACCGCTACTTCATAAGCTCCAAATCCTAATGCCAAGAACATTAAACCTAATTGAGAAACTGTAGAGTAGGCTAATACTTTTTTGATATCGTTTTGAACTAATCCAATTGTAGCCGCAACTAATGAAGTGATTGCTCCAATAATTGCAATTACAGATTGAACGTCTGTTGCAAGGTCAAAAACAAAGTTCAATCTTGTTACCATAAAAATACCAGCAGTAACCATTGTAGCCGCGTGGATTAAAGCAGAAACTGGAGTTGGTCCAGCCATCGCATCAGGTAACCAAGTGTATAATGGAATTTGAGCAGATTTACCACAAGCTCCAATAAATAAGCATAAAGCAGCTAAAGAAAGTAAAGGTAAATTTAAGTTTGAAGCTCCAGCAATTGCTGTTTTCAAAGTTGCATAATCTAATGTAGAAAACATTGATCCAATGATGAACATTCCGATTAATAAACCTAAATCTCCAATTCTGTTCATGATGAAAGCTTTTTTTGCAGCATCATTGTAATCTTGGTTTTTATGCCAGAATCCAATTAATAGGTAAGAACAAAGTCCAACACCTTCCCATCCGATGAAAAGAACTAATAAGTTACTTCCAATTACAAGTGTAATCATAAAGAATACGAATAGATTTAAATAAGCAAAAAACTTATGCATATTCTCATCATCATGCATGTAACTGATAGAGTATAAGTGAATCAAAGAACCAATTCCCGTTACGAAAAGTAACCAAAGAACAGATAATTGATCTAATAAAAATCCAAGATTGATTTTTAAGTTGCTAATTTGAATCCAATCAAATAAAGTAACTTCGATTCCTTTTCCGGTTGAAGTTATTTGATTAAAAAGTAAAAGAGAAACAACAAAAGAAATTGCTACGGCAATAGTTCCGATTGCACCAGAAACTGTTTTGCCTAAGCTTTTTCCAAAAAAGACATTTACTAGAAAACCTAGTAAAGGAGTTAAAACTAAAATTAAAGCTAAATTGGTATCCATTTCTGATTATCCTTTTAAATTTTTTAAATTATCGATACTGATTGATCCGATATTTCTAAAGATAGAAACTAAAATGGCCAATCCTACCGCAACTTCGGCTGCAGCAACCGCCATCGAGAAGAACACAAAAACTTGTCCTTGTGCATCTTGATGATAAGTTGAAAAAGCAACAAATAAAAGGTTTACCGCATTCAACATAATTTCGATAGACATGAAAACGATAATAGCATTTCGTCTGTACAATACACCAAAAATTCCAATACAGAAAAGTACAACACTCAAAAAGATGTAATTTTCAATACCTATTTGATTTAATATATTACCCATTATTTATTTAATTTTTCTTTTTTAGACAATAGAACTGTTCCAATCATAGCAACCAAAAGTAAGATTGAAGCAAATTCGAACGGAACCATATATTCGTTCAATAATATTTTACCTAAAACTTTAATTGATTGGAAATCTTCTCCAGTAGAATCGTATTCACCCACAATTGGTTTTGAGTTGATAAAGATTGTAATTAAAACAATCAATATTAAACAGAAAGAAACAATAGCACCTAAACGTGTAATTCTAGGACGGTGAACTTCTCGCTGTTCGTTCAGGTTCATCAACATGATGGTAAACAGGAACAGAATCATAATAGCTCCGGAGTAGACTATTACATGTACAACAGCTAAGAACTGAGAATTTAATAGTAAATAATGACCAGCAATAGAAAAGAAACAAATTACCAAATAGATGGCACTATGAATCGGGTTTCTGCTGAAAATAGTCAAGAAAGCAGTAATAACGGTAATGAACGCTAAAAAGCAAAAGATAACTTGAATAGTTGTTGCGTGTGCAAAATCTGGAATATGTATCATTTAGTTAGCGTTTTTAAGTTGAGCATTTTTCATAGCCATTTCTAAAGGCATCACTAATTTATCTTTCCCAAAAATGAAATCTTCTCTATTGTAATTAGCAGGAACCAATACTTTAGATTCTGTTAAATAAATAGCATCTTTTGGACAAGCTTCTTCACATAAACCGCAGAAAATACAACGAAGCATATTGATTTCATAGATTTCAGCGTATTTCTCTTCTCTATATAAATGTTTTTCATCAGGCTTACGTTCTGCAGCTTTCATAGTGATTGCTTCAGCTGGGCATGATAAAGCACATAATCCACAAGCAGTACAGTTTTCTCTACCTTGTTCGTCGCGTTTTAGCATATGCTGACCACGATAAACTGGGCTCATTTCACGAACTTGCTCAGGATAATGAATCGTAACTTTTTTTCTAAAAAGGTGTTTTACAGTAATAACTAGACCTTTTATAATCGCCACAAGATACAATCGTTCAACAAAAGACATGTCCTTATTTGACACCACCTTTTTTCTACCCGATAATGATATAGTTTCTATTGACATTTTTACTATTATAGTTTATGATTTATAATTTGAAATGAATCAAACTCAAAATCTATTTTGTTTTTTATTTGAAGCTTGATGTGATTCTTAGAATCCTAAAGTTGCTAAGATTTCGTGTCTTAAAATAACAACACCCGTAATCATGATATTAATGATCGAAAGCGGAATTAAAATTCTCCAGCCTAAATGCATTAATTGGTCATATCTAAATCTTGGAATCGTCCAACGCACCCACATGTAAAAGAATATGAAAAAACATATTTTTACAAATAATACCGCAATTCCTAATAAGTTAGCTGTATTTACACCTACATTTTCTACCATCCATTGCATTCCTGGGTAGTTGTAGCCACCAAAGAACAATACAGAAATAATGGTAGACGATATAAACATACTTGCATATTCAGCAAATAGATAAAATCCCATTTTCATTGATGAATATTCTGTGTGGTAACCTCCAATTAACTCGTTTTCACATTCTGCTAAATCGAAAGGAGTTCTATTTGTTTCTGCAAATGAACAGATTAAGAAAATTAAGAATGATAATGGTTGATAGAAAACATTCCAATTCATTCCAGCTTGCTGTTCAGAAATTACTTTTAAACTCATTGTTCCAGTCATCATCAATAAAGCGATTATTGATAATCCCATTGCAACCTCGTAAGAAACCATTTGAGAAGCAGCACGGATAGCTCCCATCAAAGAGAATTTATTGTTAGAAGCCCATCCACCAATCATGATGCCGTAAACTCCAACAGAAAGAACTCCAAAAATGTATAATATAGCTATGTTAACATCTGTAGCTTGAAGAATGATGTCTCTTCCAAAAAGGTGTAAACGATCTCCCCAAGGAATAACAGCACTTGTCATCAAAGCGGTACTCATTGCAATCGCTGGACCTACGAAGAATAAAAATCTATTAGGAGTGTTAGGTTCGAATTCTTCTTTCGAGAATAATTTCATACCATCTGCAAGAGGCTGTAATAAACCTCCCCATCCTGCACGGTTTGGTCCAACACGGTCTTGCAAGAAAGCAGCAACTTTACGTTCTGCCCAAGTAGAATACATTGCCATGATCATTGTTACCGCAAAAACGACAACAATTACAACACTCTTTTCTATAATAAATGCACTTTCCATTTCTTAAACTTTTTTATCATTATCAGTTAATGGAATCGCTGCCATACTAATTTTTTTACGGTCAATATCTCTACCTAAAAGGATATTTTTCTCAGTATCGATTTCAACTTTCTCTAATTTCTGAGTGTAGTTGTTTTGATTGATAACAGAATCTTTTTCAAATTCTCTTGGTCCTTCAATTACCCAGTCATTTACGTTTTTATGATCAAAACGACAGCTGTTGCAGATGAATTCTTCTACTTCATGGTATTCATCTTTACGACCAGTTACACGCTGGATTTCTCCACCAAACATCCAAACTGTAGTTTTACCGCAACATCCCGGAGTTGTACATTCTCTGTGTGCGTTATAGGGTTTATTAAACCAAACTCTTGATTTAAAACGGAAAGTTTTATCAGTTAAAGCTCCAACCGGACAAACGTCAATCATATTTCCAGAGAACTCATTGTCGATTGCTTTAGAAATACCAGTAGAAATATTAGCGTGATCACCACGATCTAATACTCCATGAACTCTATTGTCTGTCAATTGATCTGCAACTTGTACGCATCTTTGACATAAAATACAACGGTTCATATGAAGTTGAATATTTGGACCAATATCTTCTGGTTCAAATGTTCTTTTCTCTTCAATGTAACGTGATTTTGGATTTCCGTGCTCGAAACTTAAATTTTGTAAATCACATTCACCAGCTTGATCACAAATAGGACAATCTAAAGGGTGATTGATTAATAAAAATTCTGTTACAGATTTACGGGCTTCAGTTACTCTTGCAGACGATTTACTGTTTACTTCCATACCATCCATACATCCTGTTACACAAGATGCCATTAATTTTGGCATTGGTCGTGGGTCAGCTTCACTTCCTTTAGAAACTTCAACTAAACAACAACGACATTTACCGCCGCTGCCTTTTAATTTTGAGTAATAGCACATGGCTGGCGGTACTAAATCCCCTCCAATCATACGTGCAGCCTGCAGGATTGTTGTTCCTGGTTCTACGTCTATACTTTGACCGTCTATGGTTACTTTCATCTCTTTATGATTTGAATGTTGAAAGTCGAAATATTGAAAAGAATTGCTGTCCTTTTTAACATTATGAACTTTATAACTTTCTGCTTTTTATATTTATACGATTACTTTACCGCCAACTAAATGCTTAACTTGTGAGAAAGGCTCGGCAACAAAGTGATCTCTATTTTTGATTTTTTCTGGGAAACGAACGTGATACTCAAATTCATCTCTAAAGTGACGAATTGCTGCAGCTACTGGCCAAGAAGCAGCGTCACCAAGCGGACAGATTGTGTTTCCTTCAATTTTACTTTGAATGCTCCACAATAATTCGATATCTTCTTCACGGCCTTGACCGTTTTCGATTCTCCATAAGATTTTTTCTAACCATCCTGTTCCTTCACGGCAAGGTGTACATTGTCCGCAAGATTCGTGGTGATAGAAACGAGCAAAGTTCCAAGTGTTTCTAACCACACAAGCAGTGTCGTTATAAACAATAAATCCTCCAGAACCTAACATTGATCCAGTAGCAAAACCACCATCACTTAAAGATTCGTAAGTCATTAAACGATCTTCGCCATTTGCTGTTTTGAAAATCAAGTCAGCAGGTAGGATTGGCACAGAAGAACCTCCTGGGACAAATGCTTTTAATGGACGATCAGAAGACATTCCTCCTAAATATTCGTCAGAATTCATGAATTCGTCAACACTTAAGCCTAATTCAATTTCGTAAACCCCAGGATTTTTGATGTGTCCTGAAGCAGAAATTAATTTAGTTCCAGTAGAACGTCCAATTCCAATTTTTGCATAATCATCACCAGAATTGTTTACAATCCACGGCACAGTCGCAATTGTTTCAACATTATTTACCACAGTTGGATTTGCCCAAAGACCAGAAACCGCTGGGAAAGGTGGTTTAATACGAGGATTTCCTCTTTTACCTTCCAATGACTCGATTAATGCTGTTTCTTCTCCACAGATATAAGCTCCAGCTCCACAGTGAACGTGAAGTTCAAGATCAAAGCCTGTACCTAATATATTTTTTCCTAACCATCCAGCAGCTTTTGCTTCGGCGATTGCTCTTTCTAAAATTTTGAAAACCCACATATATTCTCCACGAATGTAGATATAAGACAGGTTAGCGCCCAAAGCGTAGCTTGAAGTAATCATTCCTTCAATCAATAAGTGAGGAATATACTCCATCAAGAATCGATCTTTGAATGTTCCAGGCTCAGATTCGTCGGCATTACAAACTAAGTGTCTTGGTCTTCCTGATTTTTTGTCAATAAAGCTCCATTTCATTCCTGCAGGGAAACCTGCACCACCACGACCACGTAATCCTGATTTTTTTACTTCTTCAGTAACTTCGTCTGGAGTAAGTGTTTTTAAAGCTTTTTCTACAGAAGCATAACCACCATTTTGGCGATATACTTCGTAGGTTTTAATTCCAGGAATATTGATTTTATCTAATAATATTTTTTGTGACATCTTATTTATCGTGTAATATTATTTTATCATCTCTACAATCAGCAATGATCTGATCGATTTTTTCTTCTGTCAGTTTTTCTTTGTAGAAATCTCCCAACTGCATCATCGGAGCGTATCCGCAAGCGCCTAAACATTCTACACCAGCAATGGTAAACATTCCGTCTGGAGTTGTTTCTCCCATTTTAATGCCTAGTTTTTCAGAAGTATAATCCATTAAATCTTCGGCACCTCTTAAGCAGCAACAAGAAGTCTGGCAGAATTCAAACATGTACTTTCCAATCGGCTTTTGGTTGAACATCGTATAGAAAGTAACCACTTCATAAACCTCAATTGGTTTGATCTGAAGAATTTCGGCAACTTTATCTTGCAATTCAATACTAAGCCAGTTGTTGTGTGCATCCTGAACTTCATGCAAAACAGGCAATAAAGCCGATTTTTGTTTGCCTTCAGGATAATGACTGATTAATTCATTGATGCGATTCATCAATGCCTCAGTCATATTTATTTCTTGTTTGTAATGTTTTCTTTCCATTTTATTCTTGTTTTGCCACAAGGGCACAAAGGCACAATTTTTTTAATCTAAATTGTTTAGGCGTCTAATTCTCCTGCAATTACGTTCAAACTTGAAAGAATGATAATTGCATCAGAAAGCATAGCGCCTTTAATCATTTCTGGGAATGCTTGATAATAAATAAAGCATGGTCTTCTGAAATGTAATCTATATGGAGTTCTACTTCCGTCAGTCACTAAATAAAAACCGATTTCTCCGTTTCCTCCTTCGACAGGGTGATATATCTCTGCAACTGGTACAGGAACTTCTCCCATTACAATCTTAAAGTGATAGATTAAAGATTCCATAGAAGTGTAAACATCTTCTTTTGGAGGAAGGTAGTAATCTGGAACTTCAGCGTGATATTCGTTTCCTGGAGGCATTTTTTCTAATGCCTGACGAATAATGCTTAAACTTTCCCAAACTTCGGCATTACGAACACAGAAACGATCGTAAGTATCTCCTGATTTTCCAACAGGAACAATAAAATCGAAATCTTCGTAAGAGGAGTATGGTTGTGCTACACGTACATCGTAATCAACTCCGGCAGCACGTAAGTTTGGACCTGTAAATCCGTAAGCCATTGCTTTTTCGGCAGTGATACCACCAACGTTTACAGTTCTATCAAGGAAAATTCTATTTCTTTCGAATAAGTTTTGGAATTCCTGCCAAACTGGAGGAAATTCCTCTAGGAATTTATCTAGTTTTTTGAAAACTTCTGGAGACCAGTCTCTTTCAAAACCACCAATTCTTCCCATATTTGTAGTCAAACGAGCTCCACAAATTTCTTCATAGATTTCGTAGATTTTTTCTCTAAATTGAAATACGTATAAGAAACCAGTATACGCACCAGTATCTACACCTAAAATTCCGTTACAGATAATGTGGTCTGTAATACGAGCCAATTCCATCACGATAACTCTTAAATATTGAGCTCTTTTTGGAACTTCAATACCCAATAGTTTTTCTACTGTCATCCACCATCCCATATTGTTAATAGGAGAGGAGCAATAGTTCATACGGTCTGTAAGAGGTGTAATTTGATAAAAAGGACGATTTTCGGCAATTTTTTCGAATGCTCTATGGATGTAACCAATAGTTGGCTCAGCCTCAAGAATTTTTTCACCATCCATCAATAAGATATTTTGGAAAATACCGTGTGTTGCAGGGTGAGTCGGACCTAAATTCAGTACAGAAAGTTCGCTTCCGTCGTCGTTTAGTCTCTCCTTAATTATTTTAGCATAGCGATGCTCTGGTGGTAATAATAGTTCTGACATTTTATAATGTTGAATTATTTTTTAGCAATTTGTTGTTGTTCTTCCAAAGAACCTGTCATCCTTATCAGTTCTTCCGCTATCTTCCAATGGGAATTCTTTTCTCATTGGGTGAGATTGCATTTCGTCCATATTTAAAATACGTTTCAATTGAGGATGTCCTATAAAGTTAACTCCAAAGAAATCGTAAGTTTCTCTTTCCATCCAATTGGAAGACAAGAAAATATTTGAAACCGATTTAATTTCTGGTTTTTCTCCGTTTAAGAAAACTTTGATTTTTAATCTTTTGTTTTCGTACCAATTATGCAAATGATACACAATTGCAAACTGACGTTCTGTTTCGTTATCTGGATAGTGAATGCCGCACAAATCTGTTAAGAAATGAAAACGTAATTCTGGATCGTTTTTAAGGAATAGAATCAGCGGTGTAATTTTATCAGCCGAAGCTTCCAAAGAAAAAATATCTCTTTCTTGCTGAAAGTTAAAAACATCGTTGTTAAATGTTTCTACAAGTTTGTCTTGAATCAGGGTATTTTCTAAGGCCATCTTATGAGATATTATATGAAGCTAATAATTCTTGGTATTCTGGTGAGCTTCTGCGTCTCACAGATTCGCTTTTCACCAATTCCTGAAGTCTCATAACTCCATCAACAATTTGTTCTGGTCTTGGTGGGCATCCTGGTACATAAACATCAACAGGAATTACTTTGTCAATTCCTTGAAGAACTGAATAGGTGTCAAATACTCCTCCTGACGAAGCACATGCTCCAACAGCAATTACCCAGCGAGGCTCGGCCATTTGTTCGTACACTTGTCTTAAGATTGGAGCCATTTTTTTAGAAATAGTTCCCATTACAAGCAACATGTCTGCTTGACGAGGAGAGAAACTCACACGCTCAGAACCAAATCGAGCTAAATCGTAGTGAGATGCCATTGTTGCCATGAATTCGATACCACAGCATGAAGTCGCGAAAGGAAGTGGCCATAATGAGTTGGCTCTTGCTAAACCAACAACATCACTAAGTTTTGTAGCGAAGAAACCTTCACCAGTAACTCCTTCTGGCGGTGCAACCATATTTACTTTTGAATCGCTCATTTTATTTTAGATTTCTGATTTTAGATTTTAGATTCATTGAAATCGTAAAAAGTAAAATCAATTTTTTAAATCAATTTTTTATTTGAGGATTAAATTTTAAATCTTAATTCTAAATCGGTTAATCTAAAATCAGAAATCTAAAATCTAAAATCTCTAAATTATTCCCACTCTAATGCTTTCTTTTTGATGATATAAAAGAAACCAACCAAAAGCAAAGACATGAAAACTAACATTTTTAACATTCCTTCAATTCCTAAATCTTTGAAGTTTACTGCCCATGGATAAAGGAAGATAACCTCTACGTCGAACAATACAAACAAAATGGCAACTAAGAAGTATTTTACAGAAAAAGGAATACGGGCGTTACCAACAGATTCGATACCGCATTCGAAGTTTTGATCTTTAACTTCAGAGGATCTTTTTGGTCCTAATTTCCCAGAAATGATGATTGTTCCTACCACAAAACCAACAGCTAAAATAAACTGCATTAAAATAGGAATGTAACTGTATTGATCAGATTGCATAAACTTAGGTTTTATACTTAAAAAATGAGCCACAAAGATAACTTGGAAGTCTGTAAAACACAAGTTAAAAAAGGATTTAAGTAGGGAGAGAAACCGTGTTTGTGTCTAATTTTTATTCATTATAAATAACATTGCGTTATTTTAATATTTTTTTAAGAAAAGGTCAAAAAAAAACGTCCCGAATACTTCGGGACATCTTCTTAGACCATTCAGAGGCAAAAAAAATAAATTGCTATATTTTTCTTAGATTACTGCTACTTTAGCAGCAACTTTCCCTTTTCTTCCTTCTTCTTCTTCATAGCTTACACGGTCACCTTCGCGTAATTCTTCCGCGTTAATTCCTGAAGCGTGAACGAAGATGTCTTTTCCTGTTTCTTCGTCTGTAATGAATCCATAACCTTTAGATTCATTGAAAAATTTTACTGTACCTGTACGCATTGTAATTGTAATAATAATTTATAATAAAACAAATGTAATATATAAAATCATACAAAAGACAAATACGTGTTAATTTTTTGTAAAAATTATTGATTTACAGTCTTTTTACGTGCTTTATTGCATCAATTTGCTTATGGAATACCTTAATTTGCGAATCATTAATTGTAGGAATATGAAAATGTTTCAATTGTAAGAATATGATAATTCAAAAAAAATACCACTTAAGATTTTTCTTAACAATTCATTAAAATAGAAAAGCCGCTGAATTTTCAACGGCTTTTCTGTTTTTTTATGACTAATTTACTGCAATTATGCTATATCGACTTTAATTCGAAGTTCTTTTAATTGCGCATCATCAATTGCAGCTGGCGCATCGATCATAACATCGCGTCCTGAATTGTTTTTTGGGAAGGCGATAAAATCTCTAATCGTTTCCTGACCTCCCAAGATAGCGACTAATCTGTCAAGACCAAAAGCTAATCCTCCGTGTGGTGGTGCTCCAAATTGGAAAGCATCCATCAAGAAGCCGAATTGTGCTTTTGCTTCTTCTTCAGTAAATCCTAAATATTTGAACATTAATTGTTGCGTAGCTTTATCGTGAATACGAATTGAGCCACCGCCAATTTCGTTTCCGTTTAAAACCATATCGTATGCATTTGCGCGAACTTTTCCTGGTTCTGTTTCCAATAAAGCCATGTCTTCTGGTTTTGGAGAAGTAAAAGGATGGTGCATTGCATGATAACGTCCGCTTTCTTCGTCAAGTTCCAATAATGGGAAATCTACAACCCATAATGGGGCAAATTCTTCAGGATTACGTAATCCTAAACGATTTGCCAATTCCATACGAAGTGCAGACAATTGCGCACGAGTTTTATTAGCAGGACCAGAAAGTACAAAAATCATATCTCCAGGATTTGCTTCTGTTGCTTTTGCCCAGTTTGCTAAATCATCATTATCGTAGAATTTATCTACAGATGATTTGTATGTTCCGTCTTCGTTACATTTTACGTAAACCATTCCAGATGCGCCAACTTGCGGACGTTTTACCCAGTCAATTAATCCGTCGATTTCTTTACGAGTGTAATTTCCTGCGCCAGGAACTGCGATTCCGACAACTAACTCTGCAGCATTAAATACAGGGAATTCTTTGTGTTGTGCAAATTCATTTAACTCACCAAATTTCATCCCAAAACGAATATCTGGTTTGTCATTTCCATATGTTTTCATAGCATAATCGTAAGTAATTCTTGGGAATTTCTCTACTTCAATGCCTTTAATTTCTTTTAATAAATGTCTTGTCAAACCTTCAAAAACATTCAAAATATCTTCTTGTTCAACAAATGCCATTTCGCAGTCAATCTGAGTAAATTCAGGCTGACGGTCTGCACGCAAATCTTCGTCACGGAAACATTTCACGATTTGGAAATATTTATCCATTCCGCCCACCATCAATAATTGTTTGAAAGTTTGTGGAGATTGTGGCAATGCATAAAACTGCCCTTCGTTCATACGGCTTGGTACAACGAAATCTCTTGCTCCTTCTGGAGTTGACTTGATTAAGTAAGGCGTTTCAACTTCGCAGAAATCTAAATCAGATAGATATTTACGAACTTCCATTGCTACTTTATGACGGAATAATAAACTATTTTTTACAGGGTTTCTTCTGATATCCAAATAACGATATTTCATTCTAATGTCTTCTCCACCGTCAGTTTCATCTTCAATTGTAAATGGAGGAGTTAATGCAGAATTTAAAATCGTTAATTCAGAAACTAAAATTTCGATTTCACCAGTTGGAATGTTTTTGTTTTTGGCTTCACGCTCAATAACAGTTCCTTTAACCTGAATTACAAATTCGCGTCCAAGAGTTTTGGCCAATTCAAAAACGGTTTTATCAGTACGACTTTCGTCGAAAATAAGTTGTGTAATTCCATAACGGTCGCGTAAATCGACCCAATTCATAAATCCTTTATCACGTGATTTTTGAACCCAGCCCGCAAGTGTAACTTCGGTATTAATATTTGAAGCGTTTAATTCGCCACAATTATGACTTCTATACATAATCAAAATTTTAGATTGCAAAAGTAAATACAAAATTCAAGATAATATAGTAAAGTGATAAGTTGATTCAGAATAATTTCAAATAAATTGTTAATTGTGAAAATCAGAAGCTTAAATTTCTTTAGTTTTGATTCTCTAAAAAACTAATCATAATACCTATGAAAAAACTTTTTGTTGCAGGTTTAGTGCTTTTTAATGCTTTAAATGTCATTGGTCAAAGCAAAAATTCAGTAAAGTTTACAGCTAAAATCGCCAATAGAAATAGCGATACTTTGGTTATTAAAGGAAGAGATAATTTCAGGCAAGTAATTCCAATTGATAAAAAAGAAATTTTTGCTGCAACTTTTGATGCGCCTCAGGGATTTTATGTGTTTTCTGACGGGACAGAGTCTTCTAATCTATATTTAAAACCAAATTCTGAAGTTAATCTAACATTGGATGCAAAAGAATTTGATGAAACTATTGTATACAAAGGAAAAGGTGTTGATGAAAGTAATTTTATGGCGCAACAATCTTTAAGAAATGAAAAACTTGAAGAAGCTTTTTCTAAAGAACCAGCGGAGTTCGCTAAAATATTGGAAGCTAAAGAAAAAGCAGACAATGAAAGTTTGAGTAAAGGAACTTTTGATCCGCAATTTGTAACCGCAATGCAAAGTAATTTTAAAAATTTTCATGAATTTTCGCTTAGAGATTATGAAAGCGCCTATAAGGCAAGTAAAATGGTTGGGAAAGCTTCTCCAGATTTTGACTATGAGAATTTTAAAGGAGGAAAAACAAAACTGGTAGATTTAAAAGGGAAATATGTTTATATTGATCTTTGGGCAACATGGTGCGCACCTTGTAGAGCTGAGATTCCTTATCTGCAAAAGATCGAAGAAAAATATCACGGAAAAAATATTGAATTTGTGAGTATTTCTATTGATAGAGCAAAAGACAATGAAAAATGGAAAAAGTTTGTAACGGATAAAAAATTAGGAGGTGTTCAATTATTTGCAGATAAAGACTGGGAATCTGAGTTTGTTGTTAACTATGGTGTAACAGGAATTCCGAGATTTATCCTTCTAGACCCAAAGGGTAATATTGTAAAATCGGATGCACCTAGACCTTCTGATCCTGAGTTGGATAAACAGTTAAGCGCATTATTGAACTAATTTCTTTACGAAATTTACATCGTTATCGTAAAATTCTAATTTTTCAAAAATACCAGTAAAACCAGTGCTTGAGCGCTGGTTTTTTTGTTTTATCTACTTTTCTAATGTTAAGTTTTCACTCAATGTTACCAAATTGTTAAGCAAAAGTTTTTTTAATGTAAACTATTAGCTATATTTGATAAAGATTTCTTAACATTAAATACCTAAAGATATGAAAAAGAGTGTAATTTTAGCTGCAATATTGTTCTCCGGAATTGTAGTTGCACAAGAAGGAAAGCCTGAATTAGAAGCTGCTGGAAACAAGGTAAAAGCAACCTATTACTATGAAAATGGTAAAGTGCAGCAAGAAGGCTTTTTTAAAGACGGTAAATTAGACGGTGTTTGGGTATCTTATGACGAAAAAGGAAATAAAAAAGCCGTTGGAGAATACGCAGACGGAGTTAAAACTGGAAATTGGATTTTCTTTAATGAAAACAGTTTAAGCGAAGTTGCTTATGTAGATAACAAAGTAAGCTCGGTTAAAAATTTACAGAAAAACGCTTTAGCAAACAGAAATTAATTATAATTTCAAAACTAACTATAAAAAAACCGTTCCGATACTTCGGGACGGTTTTTTTATGCTTTTGCTTTTTTTGATTTTCGGTTTCTTCCAAACCAAATTATAAATCCGCTTACAGGAAGTGCGGCGGCAATTAGACTTACTATAAAAGCTATAATTTTCCCTGGAAGGTCTAAAACTTGTCCTGTATGTATTCCGTAATTCATTTCGACAACTTGCAGTCCTAGGCTTTTTTTATCAAAAGGCTGGCTCTGGAGTAATTTTCCGCTTGACGGATGAAAATAATAATTACTTTGCTGATCGTACCGCAATGCATGCGGATAAGCTCCCGCACTAACAATAGTGCCTTTTTGCTGCGGAATCATTACAAAGAACATTTCTGCTTTTGGCTGTAATTTAAGAGTTTGAGCAAACGCTTTGTCAATTGCTGAAATCGAATTTATTTTGAATGCGGTGGTATCAATCACAGGTGTTTTTGTCTCGGCTGCTTTGTCTCCGCCCAAATTGAAAGATTTATAGATTCCGTCACCAACCCATTCATATGTAAAAGTAAGTCCGGTTATGGCTAGAATTAAAGCTATTATAGAAATGTAAAAACCGGTTGTGTTATGCCAGTCGTAATTGACACGGCGCCATTTCGCATTCCATTTAATGGTGAAACTCCTTTTGATATCGCTTTTTCGTTTTGGCCACCATTGTATAATTCCAGAAATCAGTAAAAGAATAAAAATTATGGTTGCTCCGCCAATAATGTGTTTTCCGATATAATCGGGCAGAAGAAGATATAAATGGATATATTCAACAATAATGAAAAAATCAGTTTTTGGATTTTCTGATTTTAAATATTGGCCTGTGTATGGATTAAAATAGAGATATAAATTTTCGGTATCGGAATACGTATAAACAATTGCGGATCTATTTTTTCCATAATAAGCAACCATACTGGCCTTGTTTTCTGGAACAGCTTCTTTTGCTTTTTCCTGCAATTGAGATGGTAATAGAAAAGGTTTATTTTGAGGTTCTACAAAACGCCATTCTTTTCTTGTTATGTCTTTTATTTCATCATGAAAACAGAAAATACATCCCGTAATACAGACAATAAAAACAATAAGCCCAGAAATTAATCCGAGCCATTTATGCAGAAAACGTATTTTCGTTTTGAATCCCATTTTTATAGTGAAACTTAAAATTTGTAAGTTATACTTCCCATAAAAGTTCTTGGCGCTTGCACATTTACAGTGGTGTAACCATTAAAATAAAGTTCGTCTGTAAGGTTGTCTACTTTTAAAGAGAGTCTGTATTTTGGCTGATCATAATATAATGTAGCGTTTACGATAGAATATGATGGTAAGACAAAAGTTTCAACATCGGCAGGATTTCCTGAACGGGTTGGGTTTCTATTGTAAACAAAAGTTTCGCTACCGTAATTTCCTCCAATACCAAAACCTAATCCTCTTAATTTAGAAGTCTGAAGGCTGTAGCTAACCCAGTAGTTAATTAGATTTTCGGGACCAGCCGTTTCAGGTCTTAAACCATTGACATCTGCATTTGCATTGTTTAGCTTGCTATCGTTGTTAGCATATCCAAAAATAAAGTTTAAACCAGAAAATGGGTTTGCAGTAACTTCAACTTCAAAACCTTTGCTTGTCTGGTTTCCGTCTTGAACATTTGTGTTAACCACTTGTCCAGCACGAACAATATTTTTTACGTCAATATTGTAATAACTTAAATTGGCACTTAATTTATCTTGTATGATATTTAATTTCAAACCAGCTTCAAACTGATTTGCTTTTTCAGGATCAAATTGCTTTAATTCTGGATTTCCGTTTACGTTTGCAAATAAGTAGCCAATGTTTTTAAAGCTATTCTGGTAGTTTCCAAAAACAGAAACTTTATCTTTTATAATTTGGTAAACAAGTCCCAATTTTGGTGAAAAGGCATTTTGCGAAAACGCACCCGAATTAATATTGGTTGAAGGATCGTAAGTTCCGTTATTCTTATAATGATCGAAACGCAAAGCAGCCGATAGAATTAACTGGTCTGTAATATTGATAACATCTGCAGCATATAAGCTGTACGTTGTCAAAGAAGTAATGGTTCTGTATTGATAACCGTTTACAAATAATGGCTCAATATTGTTTGGGTTGAAATTGTAATAATTAGAATTTGCTGCAGAATAATCTACAATATCATAATCTGTTTTGAACGGATTATTTGGGTCTCCGCCAAGATATCCAAGACTGCTGTTGGTTTCAGATCTCAAAATATCGCCACCAAAAAGCAATTGATGTTTCATTCCAAAAAGCTCAGTTTGGCCATTAAAGTTTTGTTGAAATTCAACAATATTGTCTTTTCCAACCATATTCCAGGCATTTCTTGACATTTTGTTGTTTCCTAATAAATAAAACCAAGCTTGAGGTCCGTCTGATTGATTGGCGCTTGAACTGAAAATAGTTTGAGATTTCCAGTTTTCATTGATTTGATAATGCGCTTGCGCAAAAACATTCGCAGTTTTAGTATTCATCATGAATTCGCCACCAGTAAAAGATCTTTTCCAGTCTCTGGCAATGTCTTTGGCATTGTATAAATTGATGCTTTTTGGAGTTTGTCCGTACGGAATATAAGTAAATGCTGGTGACGATGAATTAACTGTTGACAATTCTGCATCAATAGAAATATTCAGTTTGTCATTTATTTTATATAAAAAAGAAGGAGCAAAAAAGTAGCTTCTGTTTTTTCCGTAGTCTTGAAAAGTATTTGCATCGTTGTAAGCTGCATTTATTCGTAGTAGCGCCGTTTTGTCATCATTTAATGGAGTATTAAAATCTGCCGATAATCGGTTTAGTCCATAACTTCCAGATTGATAGCTAATATCACCTCTAAAAGTTTCTGTAGGTTTTTTGGTAACTCGATTAATTAATCCACCATAAGAAGTTAAGATGCTTCCAAAAAGTGTTGCTGAAGGTCCTTTTATGCTTTCAATTCTTTCTAGATTGGCAGCATCAACACTGTTTGTGATTTTTCCGGCGATTCCGTCTCTTAGCAAACTTTGAGTTACAAATCCGCGCGACGCAAAATATGAACCTCCGTCGCCAACTTTTCCTGTTGCAGCCCAAAGCTGATATAATCCCGGTACATTTTTTAAAGCATCGTCTTGGTTAATCACCAATTGATCCCTCATTAAACTTTTTGGAACAACACTATAAACCTGTGAGTTTTCGAGATTTTTAATCTGCATTTTTGAGACAAAAGGACTCTCAGATTTGTTGTATTTATTGATGTTTCCTTTTATGAAAACCTCTTCAAGCTCTTCAGTATTAGTAGAGATAGTAAAGTTTTCTATAATTTCGGGTTCACTGCTAACAATAATTTTCTTTTCTTTTGAGGTATGGCCAAGTGCCGAAATGCGCAGCGTGTAGCTTCCTTCGCTAATATTTTTTATTTCGTATAAACCTTGACTATCTGTAAGAGCGCCAATTTTAGTTCCTCTTAATTGTACTGAAACATTTTCTAAAGGCTCATTATTTACAGATGTAATAGTTCCTTTAATAACTGTTTTTTGTTGCGCTAAAACCGATGTTTGTGCAAATAATATAAAGCAAAGACCAATTAATGCTATTGCAAATTTCCCTCTCATTTTATTTAGAATAAATATTGATTGGGCAAAAGTAAGACTTATAGTTTATATGACCAATTGCAATATGTATTACTAGAAAGAAATTTATAATAGCCAATAAAGTGCTTATGTGCTAATTTATTTTCTTAGGTTTTAAATGATAAGCGGTATATAATGAAATTGCTGCCAGGAAAATCCAGAAAACATCGATAAAGAAAATCTGAAATTTATTTTGCATAAACGAGTTCCAAAACCAATCTCCAGAAACGATTCCGTTGGTAACTGGAATTAAGAATCCTAAAATACTTCCCGAAATCAAAGAGAATTTGTTGGTAAACGAATCGTTCTTTTTAATGATAAAGAATATGGTAAGTACCAGCCATCCTCCAAAATAAAGCGCATACAAATTAGACTGACTTAAAGGGTAGAAAATTTTGCTTCCGATAAAAGCCATTGCTGTAATTGGATACATGCTTAAGCAAATCGCTAGATAAATGCGAACAACAGCATTATTGAAGCGTCTTTTCTTTTCTGGCATATTGTTTTTTTGTCGGGCAACAAGCCAAATCATAACTCCAGAAATAATGACAAAACAAGTTATAATTCCTAAAATGAAACTTACAATTTTCAATGCATATCCGCCATAATCGCCAAAATGTATTCGGTACAAAACATTTTTTACAATATCTAGATAACTGGTATGTAAAACAGGATCTTTTTTCGCAATTTCTTTTCCGTCAGCAATTCGGTAAACTATTTTTCCTATTCCAGTAAATTTTTTATGACTCAAAAGCTCACCTTCTACCAAAATATGCATATTGGCATCTCCATAATTTTGGATAAAAACACGAGTGATTTCAAAATCAGCCCAGTTTTTTTTGGTTTTAGCGACTAGTTCATTAATATTAAATGGATTTGCCAGTTTTTTATTTTCAAATTTATAATCTGGATCAGTATATTCTAGTTCCTTATATAATTTATCTTGATCTCCATTGTACAAAGCCATTACAGCTGGTGCTACAATTAAAAGCTTAATCATAAAAAATGCTCCTGTAACCGCATATACAAATTGGAAAGGCAAACCAATCATTCCTAAAGCAGTGTGTGCATCTGTCCAAAGCGTTTTTAATTTTTCTTTTGGACGGAACATGTAAAAGTTAGAAACGATTTTGTTCCAATGCAATAAAACTCCTGTCACGATTGCAAACAGAAAAAACAAAGCTGTAAATCCTGCCAAATAATATCCTGCAGGATAAGGAATCTGCGCCAAGAAATGTAAACGATATAAAAGCTCACCTAACGAATAGGATTCTTCATAAGTATAGGCTTTATAGTTTTTATTGTCTAAATAAAAAAACTCTCCCGCCTGTTGTTTTTTTGGAGCCAATGTGTCTTTGGTTCCTTCCATATAAACAGCAACTCGATTTTCTACTGAAGGTTTAGAAATGGTAATATTTCTTCCGTGCAAAACGTATTTTTTGTCCAAATACTGTAGTGCGTTATTATAATCTAATTGAATTTCTCTTGTGATTGCTGTAGATTCACTTCTTTCCCAATTGATGATTTCATCTCTAAAAAAAGAAAAAGACCCAGCAAAGAAAATTACAAAAAGAACTACACTGATAACGATGCCGCTGACAGTATGTGTATGAAAATAGATATTGTAATGACGGTTATTCATAAATATTATTGTGCCGTATGGTTATAGGTTTGACCCAAATAAATGAAAAGACAAAAAAGTAATGACAATAGAATATAAACTCCCCAAATTTTCCAGCCACTTTTGGCTAAGAAAGCAATAATCATTAAGGCTACCCATAGAATAAAACCAGTGAAAGCCATTGTGATTAATACATCTTTACGGCTAAACCAAGCGGCTAAAGCCAAATGAAAAGTAACAGAAACAAAGTATCCGCCTAAAATTGCAGCAGTAATTTTGGAAAAACGAGGCCAAAAAGAAGGATTTAGATATTTTGAATTTGCTGGCATGGTATAGTTAAAGTAGATTTTAGTTATAATAAAATTCAGTTACGGCAATAAAAATTAATAGAGCCAAAAGTAACTTACTGTTTATTTTTTTTAAAGGCGTAAGAATAATGATTAAGCTTCCAACGGTCATGAGCTGTATAAAAAACATCAAAGTTCCGCAACCCAATGATTGTGTAAAAAGCCACATTGCATAAGCAGTAAGCAAGAGCATTAATCCGATGATTTTAGTTTGCTTTGGATTTTTCTGCATCCATTTTTCAAAGCCTAAATCGTACGATAACACTGCTCTTTTCGAAGTATAATACAGTGTGTAAAAAGCTAAGAAAACGATAAGGCTGGCAATTGTAATCATAATCAATTAGAATTTAAAAAACACCTTCCGGTGAAGGAAGGTGTTTTTGTTATTTATTAGAATCTATATGAAAAGTTTGCAGATAAGCTTCTCATATTTTTTGGATGAATTGTTGACCAACCATCGTAAGTGTCAACATTAGCAATATTGTCTAATTTTAATGTCAATGTAAATTTCTCTGTTCCGTAGAAAATAGAAGAATTTAAAACAGTGTAAGATGGAATTGTAAACTGTCCAACAACATTCCTGTTCATGATTAAGTTCTTGTCAGCATAGTTTCCACCAAAGCCTAAACCAAATCCTTGTAAATCTCCTTCAGAGAATTTGTAACTTGCCCAAAAGTTTGCTGTATTTCTTGGCCCTGAACTCTCAGGTCTGTTTCCTACGAACGAAGGATCTCCAGCATTTAAGATAGCGTCTACATAGCTATAACCAGCAACAATGTTTAAACCAGTAACTGGATTTGCAACGATTTCTGCTTCAAAACCTTTGTTTCTTTGTTCTCCATTTTGGTAAGAAGTTTGAGTTGGTACTCCTTCAGGTGTAGAACCATAAACAGTATAAACCTGATCTGTTACTTTGATGTCATAATAGCTAAATGTTGCGTAAACTTTATCTTTAAGAACATTTAATTTAGTTCCAATTTCAAATTGGTTAGCGTGTTCTGGTTTGAAAGTTCTTGGAATACCTACGCCACCAAAACCAGTATCAGTTGTTGGAGCTGTATTCGTAAAACCATCCATATAGTTGGCAAAAATCGAAACTTTGTCAATAATTGGCTGATAAACTAGACCAAATTTTGGTGAAAAAGAAGTTTGATTAAAATCATCAGCATTTGTAGTAACGTCGCCAGCAGTCATAAAACGGTCTACACGTAAACTTGCCATTGCAGATAATGCAGGAGTAATATTGATTACATCTGAGGCATAAGCACTAATAACTTCTTGTTTTGTTTTGTTATTGTTTGCACTAGCCGCTGCTAAAAGTTTGTCAGAACCAGCTTTTGTTAGTACACCACTGTCACCATTTGTAATATATTTTGCAGGATCTGTTATATTAAATACGTATTGGTTTACAGTTGCTACATCTAAGTTTCCGATATAAACTCTTCCATTTGATACGTATCCAGAACCATTATCAACTTGACCTCTATTAAAGTAATCTAAACCAACAACAATTCTGTTTCTTAAGTTTCCGATTTTAAAATCGCCAATAAAGTTTTGTTGAATATCTGTTGTTAAAGTTGTTGTATCTTGGTAATTCATTGAACGTCCCAAAACAATCCCTTGATTTACCTCTGCAGGTGCATATTGTGTTCCTTCATACAAATAAGTATAATAGCCTTCAGATTTAGATGACCCTCTAGATAAAACTGTTTGAGAAGTCCATTGGTCAGAGATTTTGTAATTCATTTGCCCTTGAAGAGAGTATGAAGGAGTTTCAATTGCAAGTTCGTTACTTGTATAAGAACGTTTGTTATCATAACCCAATTCATCCATATTATGAACTCTTAGTGGGGCACCTCTGTCTAAAAACAACATAGTAGGATTGGTCTGTTTGTTGTTCATGAATTCAGTATTAATAAAGAACGAAAGTCTGTCGCTCACTTGGTAAGATAAAGATGGAGCAAAGAAAAATGATTTTCTGAAACCAGCATCTTGAAAGCTGTTTTCTGTATGGTAAGCAGTATTAACTCTAAAATTAATTTTGTGCTCTTCGTCTACAGGAGTGTTAATGTCTGCGGTTACACGGTTTAACCCGTAGCTTCCTGCTGTATAGCTCACCTCTCCGCCAAAGTGGTCGTAAGGCTTTTTAGTAGTTAAGTTGATTAAACCTCCGTAAGAAATTAAACTACTTCCAAATAAGGTTCCAGAAGGTCCTTTAATAACTTCAATTTTGTCAATATTTGCAGGATCGATACTTCCGTTATTCAAAGCTGGTAATCCATTTGTCATTGTTGGTTGCACGGCAAATCCTCTTAGGGAGAAATATCCTGCACCGTCGCCGCCACGTCCAGTAGAAGCCCAAAGAGGAGATAATCCAGGTGCATTTTTAAGTGCATCATCAATATTCGTCACTACTTGCTCTTTTAAAAGCTCACCAGTAATTGTAGTATAAACTTGTGGGTTTTCAAGATTTTTAAGCGGTAATCTTGATACTTGTTGATTTTCTTTACGAGCTAACGGGTTTTTTCTGCCGTTTCCGTTAATTACAATTTCGCTTAACTGCTCAGAGTTTGAGGTAATACTGAAATTTTCAATTAATTCGTCTCCACTATTAAGCGTAATGCTTTTTTCTTTAGATGTAAATCCAACTGCCGAGACTCTAATGATATAAGTTCCAGGTTTAAGGTTCTTTATTTCGTAGTTACCTTTGTTGTCTGTGTTTGTTCCAATTTTTGTTCCTTTTAAAGCAACAGATATATTATCTGCAGTTCCGCTATCTGAACTAATCTGACCTTTTATTGTCGCTTTCTCCTGTGCCCAAACAGATGTTCCTGTAAGAAGAACAAAGCATAAAGTTAAGAGCGAAATCGTAAATTTTAATTTCATTTTTATTTAGAATTAATTTTGATAACGCAAATTTAATTGCTGATTCGCAACTAAGCAAATTGTTTTTATTTATTCTAAATAAAATATTTTTTAAGGGTTAAAATTTTCATTAATTCAAAAAATTAACATCTTAAGCTAATCTTAAGCTAATATTAAGCAAAAAAAAGCCTGTTCTATTGAAAGAACAGGCTTTTTATATTGTAGAAAATTCTTAAAATTATAACTCTAAAGCGCGTTTAGCGTCGCCATTCATCAATAATTCTACTGGATTTTCTAAAGCTTCTTTAACAGCAACTAAGAAACCAACTGACTCACGTCCGTCGATGATTCTGTGGTCATAAGAAAGAGCAACATACATCATTGGGTGAATTTCAACTTTCCCGTTTACAGCGATTGGACGCTCGATGATGTTGTGCATTCCTAAAATTCCTGATTGAGGAGGGTTGATGATTGGAGTAGATAACATACTTCCGAAAACACCACCATTTGTGATTGTGAAAGTTCCTCCAGTCATATCGTCAACTGTAATTTGACCATCACGAGCTCTTAAAGCTAATCTTTTGATTTCAGCTTCAATTCCACGGAAAGTTAATAATTCAGCATTACGAACAACAGGAACCATTAAACCTTTTGGTCCAGAAACTGCGATTGAGATGTCAGCAAAATCATAAGCGATTTTGTAGTCACCATCCATCATTGAGTTAACATCTGGATATAATTGTAAAGCTCTTGTAACTGCTTTTGTAAAGAATGACATGAAACCTAAACCTAAACCACCATGTTTAGCTTTGAAAGCATCTTTGTATTCATTACGAATTTGGTTGATTGGCGTCATGTTTACTTCGTTGAAAGTAGTAAGCATAGCTGTTTCGTTTTTAGCCGAAACTAATCTTTCTGCTACTTTACGACGCAACATTGATAATTTTGTACGCTCAGTTCCACGGCTTCCTCCAGTTGGAGTTCCCATAGAAGGCACAGCATTTACAGCATCATCTTTAGTAATTCTTCCTCCTTTACCAGTTCCTGAAACTGTTGCTGGAGCAATATTTTTTTCATCTAATATTTTTCTTGCTGCTGGAGATGGAGTTCCTGCTGCATAGCTTGTAGCAGCTGGAGCTTGAGCTGGAGCAGCTTTTGGTGCTTCTGCTTTTACTTCTGCCTTTGGAGCCTCAGCTTTCGGAGCTTCTGCTGCTGGAGCTGCAGACTCGCCTCCTGCTGGTTTTGCAGCATCTGTATCAATTAAACAAACTACAGCGCCTACTGCAACTGTATCACCTTCTTCAGCTTTTAGTGTAATCACACCGCTCATTTCAGCAGGCAATTCAAGAGTAGCTTTATCTGAATCAACTTCAGCAATAGCCTGATCTTTCTCTACATAATCTCCGTCTTTTACTAACCAAGTTGCAATTTCAACTTCTTTTATTGACTCCCCTGGTGATGGGACTTTCATTTCTAAAATCATCTTATTTCTTTGTTTAAAGTTTAGTTAGTTTCAAGTTTCAGTCCCGATAGCTATTGGGATTGAAACATGAAACATGAAACAATTTTTTTATTATCTAAATAAATTTTTATCGAATACCATTCTAATTGCATCTGCATGACGACGTTTTGCACGCGTGTAACTTCCAGATGCTGGCGCAGCGTATGCTTTTAATGAAGCCAATCTCCATTTTACAAGATCAAAGTTCATTAACATAAAGCTGTAAGCTCCCATGTTTTTAGGTTCTTCTTGTGCCCAAACATAATCGTCTGCATTTGGATATTTTGCAATGATTTCTTTAATCTGCTCAACTGGGAAAGGGAATAATTGTTCGATACGAACAACCGCAACGTCATTTCTTCCGTTATTTTCTCTTTCTGCAACAATATCATAATAGAATTTACCAGTAACAAAAACTAACGTTTTTACTTTCTTTTTATCTACTGTATTGTCATCAATTGTTTCTTGGAAACTTCCATTTGCTAACTCATCGACTGTAGATACACATCTTGGGTCACGCAATAAACTTTTTGGAGAGAAAACTACCAAAGGTTTACGGAAATTTGTTTTCATTTGTCTTCTTAACAAGTGGAAGAAGTTTGCTGGCGTTGTACAATCTGCAACATACATATTGTGTCTTGCGCAAAGTTGTAAATAACGTTCCATTCTTGCAGAAGAGTGTTCAGCACCTTGGCCTTCATATCCGTGAGGCAATAACATCACAATACCATTTTGGTTGTTCCATTTGTCTTCTCCACAAGAAATATATTGGTCAATCATAATTTGAGCTCCATTAGAGAAATCTCCAAATTGTGCTTCCCAAATCGTTAAGGCTTTTGGATTTGCTAATGCATATCCATAATCAAAACCTAAAACGCCATATTCAGATAAAAGAGAGTTGAATACTCCAAACTTTCCTTTTTTGTTTTCAATAGCATCTAAAAGAATTACTTCTTCTTCAGAATCTTCCACTTTAACTACAGCATGACGGTGAGAGAAAGTTCCACGCTCTACGTCTTGACCAGAAATACGAACATCAAATCCTTCTGTTAAAAGAGATCCGTAAGCAAGTGCTTCTGCAGTTCCCCAATCCAGAGTGTTGTTGTCGTATCCAGCTTTTCTATCGGTAACAATTTTAGTTATCTTATTGATAAACTTCTTGTCAGATGGTAAAGTTGAGATGGTGTTGATGATAGAATCTAATCCTTTTTTATCAAAAGTAGTATCTACTTTTTGAAGCATTTGTGTATCAGTTACCTGAACAAATCCTTCCCATTCATTTTTCATGAATGGAGTAATGATCGTCAAATCTTTTTTACGAGAAGCTTCTAAGTTTTCTTCTAATTGAGATTTGTATTCTTTTTCTAAAGCATTTACATAAGATGCATCGATTACGCCATCAGACAATAATTTCTCTGCATAGATGTCTCTTGGGTTTTTATGTTTTGCGATGATTTTGTATAATACAGGTTGTGTGAAACGAGGTTCATCACCTTCGTTGTGTCCATATTTTCTGTATCCCAATAAATCGATAAATACATCACGTCCAAATTGCATTCTGTAGTCTAATGCAAAAGATACAGCGTGTACAACAGCTTCTGCATCATCAGCATTTACGTGTAATACTGGAGAAAGCGTTACTTTGGCAACGTCTGTACAATATGTAGAAGAACGAGCATCTAAGTAATTCGTTGTAAAACCAACCTGATTGTTGATTACAATATGAATTGTACCGCCTGTTTTGTATCCGTCAAGTAAAGACATTTGAATGATTTCATACAAAATACCCTGACCCGCGATTGCAGCATCTCCGTGTACTGCAATTGGCAATACTTTAGAGAAATCGTCATTGTAATATTTATCTTGTTTTGCTCTCGTGATACCTTCAATTACAGCTCCAACAGTTTCTAAGTGAGAAGGGTTTGGTGCTAAATTGATGTTGATGCTTTTTCCAGATCTTGTTTTTTTGTCAGCAGTAAGACCTAGGTGGTATTTTACGTCACCGTCAAAATATTCTTGATCGTAATCTTTACCGTCAAACTCACCAAAAATATCCTGAGTAGATTTTCCGAAGATGTTTGCCAATACGTTCAAACGACCACGGTGTGCCATTCCCATTACGAATTGTTCAACACCTTTTTCAGCAGCTTGTTCGATCAAAGCATCAAGAGCAGGGATAATAGATTCCCCGCCTTCTAAAGAGAAACGTTTTTGTCCAACATATTTAGTATGAAGGAAGTTCTCAAAAGAAACGGCTTGATTTAATTTATTTAAGATTGTTTTCTTTTCTTCTGTAGAGAAAGTTGGCTGATTAACATTTACAGCTAATTTATCTTGAATCCATTTTACAACGCCAGGATTTCTGATATACATATACTCAATACCGATATGCTGGCAGTAAATTGCTTTTAAACGGTTTACAATATCCTGTAAAGAAGAAGGTGCCATTCCGATTGTCTGCGCAGCATCAAAAACAGTTGAAAGATCTGCTGTAGATAATCCGAAGTTCTCGATATCCAAAGTTGGAGATGAAGTTCTACGGTCACGAACAGGATTTGTTTTCGTGAATAAATGCCCGCGCGTACGGTATCCGTCAATTAATTTAAGAACGTTGAATTCTTTCTTTAGTTTTTCAGAAATCTGACTGTAATCTGTGTTATCGCTAGTCACGTACTCAACGATTGTTTGCACTGGATTTTCGTCATTATAAACAGTCTGTCCAAAGTCAAAACCTTGAAAGAAACTTCTCCAGCTAGGCTCAACGCTGTCTGGATTTACTAAATATTGATCGTATAATTGTGCAAAAAACTCTGTATGCGCTGCGTTTAAAAATGAAAACCTATCCATAATATGAGTGAATATACTTTTTTGTTATATAGAAAGGCAAAAGTACAACAATCGCATTTATTTAAATCTTTTTTTTACGTACTTTTACGTAAAAATTTGTTAAAATAAACGTTAACTATGAATAAAATTCAATTTTCAATCGATTGCAGATATTTTTTTGTGATTTTGGCCGTCTTATTTTCAAGTTACAGTATTGCTCAGCAAAAATATGTTATTGACAATAGCAATCATTTTTGGGAGAAAGTCCAATTTGGTGGAGGACTCGGATTGGGTTTTGGATCTGGTTACACCAATATTTCAGTTATGCCGAGTGCAATTTATAATGTCAACGAAATTGTTGCCGTTGGTGCTGGTCTTCAATTTGGCTATTTATATCAAAAAAATTATTACGAATCTTTCGTTTGGGGAGGAAGTCTTATTGGTTTAGTAAATCCAATTCCAGAAATCCAGTTATCAGCTGAATTAGAACAAGTAAGGGTCGATAGTCAATATGAAGGAGGATATGATATTTATGGTAATTATTATCGTCCATATTCAGATAGTTATTGGAATACCGCTTTATATTTAGGAGCAGGTTACAGAACAGGAAGTGTCACTATCGGTGCCCGTTACGACGTTTTGTATAACCCTAACAAAAGTCTTTACGGCTCTGGATTTATGCCTTTTGTGAGGGTATATTTTTAATCTAAGTTGCTAAGATTCTGAGACGCTAAGATTCTAAGGTTTTTTTAAATAGTTAAGAAATGAATTGTAAAATCCGTTACAACTCTGATGAAATTTTGAAAATATTCAAAGAACAGCATCGACTTTGTAGCCCTCTTGACATTGAAGTAGATGAATCTTTTGTTTTAACTACAAAAACAGTTATTCGAGATTGGAGAAGAGCACTGGATTTAGTGAAGTGGAATGAACTTGCAGTGTTTTTAAACAAAGAATTCAAAATTAATGAACCTTTAGAAAAATGGAATTCAATTTTAAATCCTGAAGATAAAAGAACATTAGGAGAATTATGTGATTTTATAGCTAAAGTTGCTGAAAAAGAGATTATAAATCCAATTAAGATTTTAGGCGATGAGTGTTTGTCTGCAGCAGTTTTTATTACTTTAAAAAATAACTTAAGAAATAAAGGTGTTGACGTTGGAGATTTAGGGCCTTCAACAAAAATCAAAGATTTTCTGGATGTATATGAAAATTTTTCTCCTCTTATTGAAGAAGTTACTTTAACAGGGGTTAGGGTTTTCGATAAATTAGAATATGAAAAACTAGAGCGTCAAAGACGATATAAATATTGGATAGGCAAAATATTACCAAGTTATATTTGCACAGAAGGAAGCGTTACAGCGGGAAAAGTTGAAACATTTCGAGATTTGATTCAAAAAATAATTGAAAATAAAAAATTAGGAGAGCAAATCTAAAAACCTTAGCGTCTAAGTGCCTCATAATCTTACTTAATAATAATTCCTAAGCCAAACTTTCATTTTTTAATAAATCTACATTTCTTAATCCTGTAAGAATTTCAATAGATATTAAAAAGGCAGAATTTGTAATTCTCAGCTTTATTCCAATTTTATAATTAATGAAATTATTGCACTCAATATATACGGTTGTTATGTTTAGTCTCCGATGTTTATAATTTCTATTTCTTAAATCAAGATTTTAAATTTAAGAAATAAAACTTGTAAAACAGATGCTTTCTTTTGCTGAAGAAATATCAGAGAGTATTTGATTAAAATAATGTGTTGTAAGGGAAGTTTTTATTAATTTCGATAATTGTATCTTAAAAAAGATCCATTCATGTAAACCGAAATAAATTCATTCTCTTTGAATTTATTATTGCAAAAACTTTTATTTGCTAAAAAACCTTTATACGTTATGTTCGACAAATCTGAAAGTGTATAAAAAAGATTATTATTAACCGTTCTTTTAGTTTGATTAGCTTTTAATTGTTCTATTTTATCCTTGTATATGTTGTAATAATTTGTTGAACCCCAAAAAAACATTGGAATATTTAATTCATATTTTGTAGGATTAGAGGAGCCGTAGCCAAACAAAGCTTCATTTTTAGTATCATATAAATTAACGCCGTGATCTGCTGTAAACATAAGAAAAGCTTTTTGATCCTTTAAATCAATACATTTTATTATTTGTGACAACACGTAGTCTTGTAGTAAAATTTTGTTGTCATACTGATTAATTAGTGCGTTTTTACTTTTAATTCCTTCTATAGCATTAGCTTCATTTGGCTTAAATAATTTAAACGATTTAGGAACCGTTCCATGGTTTCCAATTAAGTTAATGAGGATAAACTTCTTTTTCTTTGACTTTTGTGCCACTACACTATTTAGTACAGGCAAAACATCTAAATCAGTATGTGATTTTTTTTCAAATATTTTAAAAATATGATCAGGTTCATTCTCATTTTCTAAATAGAAGATATTTTGACTTGAAATCCAATTCGTCTCATATCCTGCTTCTTTATAAAGGGATATGATTGATTTTTCTGAAAAAGATAAATTAGGGTTTTCAGGAGTTGCTTCTGTGATGATTAAAGGAATGGAAGCTGAAGTAGAATTGCCATTCGAAAAATGATTTTTATATGATATTAAATTCTTAATTTTATTTAATTCCGGACTCGTCATTCTGTAATATCCATTTAAATTCCATTGAACGCTTCTCATTCCTTCACTAATAACAAAGACAACAATGTCAGGGCTTTCTGTTTTTGAATTAGATTTTGTTACTTGGAAGCTAAATTTATGGCGTTTTTCCTTTAAGCTATCTGTTTTTCTCTTATAATAGATAACCTCATAGGTTCTATAATATAGGTTGAATGGATGTTCTTTAAGAATGTATTGTTTAAAAGAATATTTTAACAGATTTTTTCCGGAATCAAATTGTTCAGAGTTTTTTAATCTAATAAAAACACATATCAGTAAAACAAAGAAGCATATTCCTAAAATTTTAAAGTTTTTCGAAATTTCAAATTTCAAATTTAGTCGCTTACTTTCTTTGATGAGATAGATCATAAAACATAAAAAAAGCAATAAGCTAAAAAATATCAATTTAAAATTACTTACAAATTCGAGAGATTCATTTGCGTTTGTGTAAACTAAAGCCTTCAAATTGTCCATCGTCAAATAATGTTTTAGCACAACAATATTTGTTATTTCTCCAAGCATTGAAAGCAGATACAAAGAACCGACTATTATAGATGCACGATAATAAGATTTTGTTAAAAATGAGATAAGCGCTAGTAGTATTAAGAATATTGTGATTTTTGACAATATGATAACGAGTGCGTTAAAAAAACTATCATTTATGTAGTTATATAATAAATCAGGAATTAAAAATAAGAAGATAGCTAATACTAAAAAGGCCTTTTTTTTCATTTCGATCTTAATTTTTCTGTTTTGTTCAAAAGTAGGAAACAAAGAATGTAAAATTATTAGTTTGTGTAAAAGATGTTTTTTTTACTCTCTTTTTATTCATAAAGCCTTCAATATATTTTGCAATTTTACTCAGTCTAAATATTAAATTTCAATTATAATCTACTCAAATTAACTAAATATTTGAAATGCTTTTTTTCTAAAAAGCCGCCAACTTTGTTTATACTATTTAGGCCTTTTTTTGAGATGTTTTTTATGAGAATTACTATCAAATGAAAGTGTAAAAAAGACACTAAAAGCGGCATCAAATAAAATATTCAATAAATACTTTATTTATAAAGGATTTGTTATTTATAATAATTGCGAAACCAAACCTTCTGCCATTCTCTTTTTAAAATCAAGAAAGCAACTTGTTCAGCCAAAATAACCAAATCTGAACCATCCAATTGTTTGATTTCGTTTTCGGGAACATCAATGATGTATAACAAATTTAAATATTCAGCAAATTTGTACTGAATCATTCTGTAGACTTTTTCGTGAAGCTGAATCTTTAATTCATTTGGCAAAATGCTCAACGGAAAATCGATTCCTTCATTGGCCAGATTAAAATCTTTATTAATCTGTTCGATAAGATTCAGATATAAGGTCTCTGCTTGCGCTTGCGCTAATAATGATTCGGTATTTATTGGTGCTACAAACATGTGATTTTTAGATTTTAGATTGCTGATTTATGATTGTAGATTTTTTCCTGAATACTAAACTTTACGTCCCATTAAATTCTCGCCAAATGTTCTTAGAATATCCTTTTTTTCAGAATTAATATCCAATTTTTCTAAGGTTTCAAAGGCTTTTAAAGTATACATTTCAATAGCTTCTTGTGTAGCTTTTGAAGCTCCTGATTCGTTAAAAATCGTTTTGACTGTTTCTATTTTTTCTGAATTATCATCTAATTGCAAGGTGAATAATTTTTCTAATTCTGAGGCTTTTTCATCAGAAGAAAACTCTAAGGCTTTTAGATATAAATAGGTTTTTTTGTTTTCTATAATATCGCCGCCAACTTGTTTTCCAAAAGTTTCAGGATCTCCAAAGGCATCTAAATAATCATCTTGAAGCTGGAAAGCCAATCCTAAATTTAGTCCGAAATCATAAATTAAATCGGCTTCTTTTTCAGAAGTTTTAGCTACAATTGCACCCATTTTCATGGCAGCGGCAACCAAAACAGCTGTTTTATATTCAATCATTTTAAGATATTGCGGAATCGTAACATCTTTACGGACTTCAAAATCTACATCCCATTGCTGTCCTTCACAAACTTCAAGTGCAGTTTTGCTGAATAATTTGGCAAGGTTTCTAAAAACAATCGGCTCGTATTGTTCAAAATATTGATACGCCAAAATAAGCATGGCATCGCCAGAAAGAATCCCAGTGTTCAAATCCCATTTTTCATGTACCGTTACTTGTCCTCTTCTTAAAGGAGCATCGTCCATAATATCATCATGCACCAGCGAAAAGTTATGAAAAACTTCAACCGCCATCGCCGCTGGAAGTGCAATCGAATAATCAGTATCAAAAACTTCAGCCGCCATTAACGTTAAAACAGGACGAATGCGTTTTCCTCCAATTCCTAAAATATATTCAATAGGTTCGTAAAGATTTGTTGGTTCTTTATGTATGTTTTGACTCTCTAGATAATTGATAAAAAAATCTTGGTACTGACTTATATCGTGCATAATGAATTCTGATTTCGAGGCTCAAAGATACAATTCAAATATGAATTTTTAGGGATGAAATGTTAAAAGCGTATCAATCATTTAAAATGCACTTTTAATGCATCTCATTTTTAATGTGTTAAAATTTTTTCCAAAAAACTTGGAAACTTTTTTGGTATTCAGAGTTTCCTGTCTATATTTGCAGCGTTAATATGGAAACTAAGAACACTGTAAAAGTTTCCATGAAGAGTTTTAATGATTTGTAAAATCAATTAAATCAGTTATTTATGAAGACAAAATGGACTTTAGATTCAAGCCAATCAGATGTTTTATTAGAAATGAGAAGATCTAGAACTTCTTATTTGGGAGGTGATACAAACAAATTTGGGGGTTATGTAAATATTGAAGACAATGAGATTGAAGATGCTTCTGTCGAATTTTCTTTGGATATCAATAACAAAAAAGAGAGTTTTCAATCTATAGACGCTTATTTACAGCTTCAAGATTTTTTTGAAGAAGATGAGCATCCGATTATCAGTTTCAAATCGACTTCATTTCAAAAAGTAAATCAGAATATCAATTTTTTCAAAGGAGATCTAACGATAAAAGATATCACAAGAGTAGTTGAATTGGATGCTGAATTTCTTGGAGAGAATATTTATAACGGAGAGAAGAAAGTCGCTTTTGAAATTAAAGGAAATATCAAACGCGAGGACTTTGGTTTGGATTACAATTCTTTCAATCATACTTCAGGTGCTGCCTTAGGGAAAGACATAAAACTTATAGCAAATTTAGAATTTAGCATATAAATCTTACTAAATCAATAAATTGATGTAAAATTATTACAAATAAATAGGAAACTATTTTTTTAATTTTAGTTTCCAAAGTATATTTGTGATGCAATCGAGAATTTAAAATGAAAGAGAAGATTATAGCAAAAGCAAGCGAGTTATTTTTAAAGCTTGGTTTTAAGAGTGTTACAATGGACGATATTGCGGGCGAAATGTGTATTTCTAAAAAAACGATTTACAAGTATTTCTGTAATAAAGAAGTTTTAATTGAAGAGAGCACTTCGCTGGTTCATGGCCAGGTACATGAAATCATGGATACTATTATAGCAAAGAATTTTAATGCTATTCATGAAAATTTTGAAATCAGAGAAATGTTCCGTGACATGTTTAAAAACAACATTGACACGTCTCCAATTTATCAGTTAAAGAAACATTACCCTGAAATCTATCAAAACATTCTTTCATTCGAAATTGATCAATGCACTCAGCTTTTTAGAGAAAACATTGAAAAGGGAATTCGTGAAGGTCTTTACAGAAGTGATTTAAATGTAGAAGTGTATGTGAAGTTTTATTACACACTGGTTTTTCATATAAATGAAAATACTGTTTCTGAAAGCGAAGCACAAAGAATTGAGCTGGAAGCATTAGAATATCATACTCGCGCAATGGCTACTCAAAAAGGAGTTGAAGAATTAGAGAAGCAGCTAAAGAGAATAAATAATTAATTCATCCAAATATATTCAGTCGTCATTATTCTGAGAGAGGATGGAAGATGACGATACTATCTCAAAATTTAAAAAATAAATATTTAACTACTTATGAAAAGAATCCTTCTTATATTTTTGTGCACCATTGGCTTGTCTGCCAACGCACAAACCACTTTAACCCTGAAAGATGCTGTCAATTATGCGCTTCAAAATAAAGCCGATGCGAAAAAAGCAAAACTACAGGTAGAAAATAGTGAGTATCAGATTCAGGAAATACGTTCGAGAGCTTTACCGCAAATTAGTGCAAACGGAAGTTTAACGTATAATCCGGTAATTCAGACTACAGTTATCGATGGTGCAGGTTTTGGGCAGCCAGGAACTACAATTCAGGCAGCATTTGGACAGAAATGGACTTCAACTGCAGGGCTTTCTTTAACTCAGGCATTATTTGATCAATCTGTTTTTACAGGTTTAAGAGCTGCAAAAACGACTCGTGAGTTTTATCAAATAAATGATCAATTAACAGAAGAACAAGTTATTGAAAGAGTTGCAAATAACTATTATTCAGTTTATGTACAAAAAGAAAGGCTTATTTTATTAGACAGTAACTACGTAAATACGCAAAAGGTTCGTGATATTGTTCAAGGACAGTTTAATAACGGTTTGGCTAAAAAAATTGACTTAGATCGTATTATCGTAAAAATGTCTAACATCGATACAGATCGTCAGCAGGTTAAAAATCAGATTGAATTACAGGAAAATGCATTAAAGTTTTACATGGGTATGCCTATCGAAACTCAAATCGTTATGCCTAAAGAAGAATTTCAAGTTGTGCCAGCTGCTTTAACACAAGAGCCAAATATTGAAAACAGAACAGAATATTTGCTTTTGAAAAAACAAGAAGAACTTTTAGTATTTAATAAAAAGGCAGTTGAAGCAGGTTATTATCCTACGCTTTCATTATCTGCAGGATATAATTATATCGGACAAGGACCTGAAATGCCTTGGTTTGCAAAACCAGAAAAAGGAGTGTATTGGTCAGATTTCTCAGCAGTTGCATTAAACTTACACGTACCAATCTTTACAGGTTTCGGAACTCGTGCAAAAGTTAGACAGGCAGATGTTCAAATCAGAGAACTTCAAGAAGACATCAAAGACACTAAATTATCTCTTGATTTAGATTATAAAAATGCAATGGCACAGATTAATAATAACCTTGTGACTATTGAGAATCAGAGAGAAAATATGCGTTTAGCGCTAGATATTTTAAGCAATACTAAAAACAATTATCTTCAAGGATTAGCATCTTTAACCGATTTGCTAGATGCAGAAAATGCATCGCTTGAAGCTCAAAATAACTTTACAAGAGCAGTTTTAAATTATAAAATTGCCGAAATATCTCTAATCAAATCGAAAGGCGAACTTAAATCTCTTACTAAATAACAAATTATTACAATGAAGAAAATAATTATAACAGTCGTAATCATAGTCGTGGCTTTTGTCGGGATTAACTACATTCTAAATAAGAACAAGGCAGAAAATGAAGCGAAAACTGCAATTGTAGCAGAAAAAAACGCAGCAGTTTCTGTAAAAGTGGCTACAGTAAAAACAGAAGATGTTAACTTAGGTTTTACCGCTAATGGAAACTTCGCACCAATTCAGGAATTGACTTTCTCTGCCGAAAAATCTGGAAAAGTAATTAGTGTTTTAGTAAAAGAAGGTGACTATGTAAGAGTAGGCCAAACTCTTTTAACAGTAAGAGGTGACGTTATAAATGTAAACGCTCAAGCAGCTGAAGCAGCATATCAAAACGCAAAATCTGATTATGCTAGATATGAAAATGCTTTCAAAACAGGTGGTGTTACAAAACAGCAATTAGATCAAGCAAAATTAGCTTTAACTAATGCTCAATCTAACTATACTCAAGCTAAAATTAATGTTGGAGATACAAGAGTAAAAGCTCCAATTAACGGATACATCAATAAAAAATATATCGAGCCAGGTTCTATTTTAGCAGGAATGCCTGCAACTGCTTTATTTGATATTGTAAATGTTTCTAAATTAAAATTGACTGTTACAGTAAACGAAACTCAAGTTGCTAGTTTAAAATTAGGACAAACTGTAGACATTACAGCAAGTGTTTATCCTGATAAATCATTTAGCGGAAAAATTACTTTCATTGCTGCAAAAGCAGATGCTTCTTTAAATTTCCCTGTAGAAATTGAAATTACAAACAATGCTAATAATGACTTAAAAGCAGGTATGTACGGAACGGCAAACTTTGGTGCGAAGAGTCAAAAACAAAACTTGAAAGTGGTTCCTAGAAATGCTTTTGTTGGAAGTGTGAGCAGTAACGAAATTTTTGTTGTAGAAAACGGTGTTGCTAAATTAAGAAAAGTAGTAGCAGGAAGAATTTTAGGAGATAAAGTTGAAATCATTAATGGTTTAAATGACGGAGAAACTGTAATTGTTACTGGTCAAATCAACCTACAAGACGGAAATACAGTAGAAATTATTAAATAATTGTACCGCTTTAAGCCGTAAGCCATAAGCTTTAAGCCTTTCAAAAAAGCCTAAAGCCTACAGCGTATAGCCTACAGCCTAAAACAAAATATATGAAATTAGCCGAAATATCCATAAAACGTCCGTCGTTGGTAATTGTATTGTTTACAATTCTGACACTAGGTGGATTGTTCAGTTACAGCCAATTAGGCTACGAGCTGATCCCAAAATTCGAAACCAACGTTATTACGGTTTCAACTGTATATCCTGGAGCTTCTCCGAGTGAGGTTGAAAATACAGTAACAAAGAAAATCGAGGATGCGATTGCATCTCTGGAAAATATCAAGAAAATCGATTCGAAATCTTATGAGAGTCTTTCGATTGTGTCAATTACATTGACTTCAAATGCGAATGTTGATATTTCGATGAATGATGCACAGCGTAAAATTAATGCGATTTTGAGTGATCTTCCAGATGATGCAGATCCTCCGTCATTGACTAAATTCTCTTTGAGTGATTTACCAATTATGACGCTTGGTGCGAATGGTAAAATGGACGAAGCAGCTTTCTACGATTTGATCGATAAAAAGATTGCGCCAGTTTTATCTCGTGTACAAGGGGTTGCTCAGGTAAACATTATTGGTGGTCAAGAGCGTGAGATTCAGGTAAACCTTGATGCAGTAAAAATGCAGGGTTACGGACTTTCAGTTCCGCAAGTACAGCAGACTATCTTGAGTTCAAACTTGGATTTCCCTACAGGTAACATCCAGACTCGTAACCAAAAAATCTTAATCCGTTTAGCGGGTAAATATAAAAATGTTGACGAATTAAGAAACTTAGTAGTTTCTTCTCAAAACGGAATTCAAATTCGTTTAGGAGATATCGCCGACGTTCAGGATACACAAAAAATTGCAGAGAAAATTGCACGTGTAGATCAAAAAAGTGCAATTGTACTTCAAATTGTAAAACAATCAGATGCCAATGCCGTTGCGGTAAGTGAGCAATTGATTAAGACAATTAAAACTTTAGAGAGCGATTACAAATCGGCTCAATTGAAATTAGAGGTTGCAAAAGACAGTACAGTCTTTACTCTTGAAGCAGCAGATTCTGTTGTACATGACTTGTTAATTGCGGTTATTCTGGTAGCATTTGTAATGTTGTTCTTCTTGCACAGTATTAGAAACTCGTTGATCGTAATGGTCTCTATTCCTGCATCTTTGATTGCAACGTTTATCGGAATTTATTTATTAGGTTATACACTTAACTTAATGTCTTTACTTGGTTTATCTCTTGTTGTAGGTATTCTTGTGGATGACGCGATTGTGGTACTGGAGAATATTTACCGACATATGGAGATGGGTAAAAGCCGAATTCGTGCGGCTTATGACGGAACTGCCGAAATTGGCGCAACCGTAACTTCGATTACATTAGTAATTGTGGTGGTGTTCTTGCCAATTGCAATGAGTACGGGATTAGTATCAAACATTATTACACAGTTCTGTGTTACGGTAATTATCTCTACAATGTTCTCGTTATTGGCTTCGTTTACAATTATTCCATGGTTATCTTCTCGTTTTGGAAAACTAGAGCATATTGAAGGTAAAAACCTTTTCGGAAAAATTATCCTTGGTTTCGAAAGCTATTTGACTCGTTTTACAAACTGGGTATCAAACTTGCTTAACTGGTGTTTAGATCACTATATCAAAACAATAGTTGCAGTTGTAGTAATGTTTTTTGGAACGATCTTCTGGTTAATGGGAGGTGGATATATTGGAGGAGAGTTCTTCGCATCATCTGATAGTGGTGAGTTCTTAGTACAGATTGAGATGCCAAAAGATGCTTCGTTAGAGCAAACTAACTTTATGACGCAAAAAGCAGAAGCTTTCTTAAAAGGAGAGAAATATGTTTTCAGCCAGATTACAACAGTTGGTCAAACCAGTGAAGGTTTAGGAGCTGCTCAGGCAACTGCATACAAAGCAGAGATTGACGTTAAAATGATTGATCAAAAAGATCGTACAGATGACGCCAACGTATACGCTGCAAAAGTAAAACGTAAACTAGAAAAAGTTTTAGTTGGAGCAAAAGTAAAAACAGTTCCAGTAGGTATTTTAGGTACTGCTGAGGATGCAACTTTAGGTTTGATCGTAACAGGTCCGAACGTAGAAAGTGCAATGAAATTTGCTAAAATGGCTGAAGCTGAATTACGTACAATTCCTGGAACAACTGAGATTAAATTAACAGTTGAAGACGGAAACCCTGAGATCAACGTTCAGGTTGATAGAGATAAAATGGCCGCCTTAGGATTAACACTTCAAACAGTCGGTTTAACTATGCAAACTGCTTATAGTGGTAATACAGATGGTAAATTTAGAGCTGGTGAATACGAATATGACATCAACATTAAATACAACGAATTTGATAGAAAAAATATCACAGACGTTAGTAACTTAATTTTCATCAACAATGCAGGTCAGCAAATTAAATTAAACCAATTTGCTACAATTACTGAAGGTTCTGGACCAAGTAAATTAGAACGTAGAGATAAAACAGCTTCTGTAACCGTACAAGGTCAGAACGTTGGGGTGCCAGCAGGAACAATTGTTCAGCAATGGCAGGCGAAATTAGATAAATTGCAAAAACCTACAGGAGTTAATTACATCTGGGGTGGTGACCAAGAGAATCAGTCAGAAGGATTTGGTACTTTAGGAATCGCATTATTGGCCGCTATTATTTTGGTTTATCTTGTAATGGTTGGGTTATATGACAGTTTCGTTCACCCGTTTGTCGTATTGTTTGCAATTCCACTTTCGTTTATTGGAGTTTTATTTGCATTGGCATTAACAAACAATACCTTAAATATCTTTACGATCTTAGGGGTAATCATGTTGATTGGTCTGGTGTGTAAAAATGCGATCATGCTTGTCGATTATACGAATCAGCGAAGAGCAGCCGGAGAATCAATTAGAAATGCTCTAATCCAAGCAAACCACGCTCGTTTACGTCCGATCTTGATGACGACAATTGCGATGGTGTTTGGTATGTTCCCAATTGCATTAGCATCTGGAGCAGGAGCAGAGTGGAAAAACGGATTGGCATGGGTAATTATTGGAGGTTTGATTTCTTCATTATTCCTTACGCTGATTGTGGTTCCTGTAATCTATGATATTATGGAGAAAATTATCCGTAAGTTCTCTAAAGGAGAAAAAATCGACTACGAAGCTGAAATGCATGCCGATTATGTGCATACTGAATTAAGCGAAGACGGTTTTAATCCGAAACATACCCATTAATAGTTTTAATTTTTGATAGTGAAATTCCGAGCCCGAATTCGGAATTTCACAATGAAAAATCCCAAGTTCCTTTAAATTGGAATTTGGGATTTTTTTATTGATTCTTTAAAATTATTTCACGCAGATTTTAGCAGATCAGATTAAAAATCTGCATTTATCTGCTTAAATCCTTTTTGAATCTGCGGGAAAAAAAATATAAGTTTTATAATTCAATGCTAAGTTTTCCAAATTGGGATTTAGGATTTTTTTATTGTTAATCGAAAAATCTGTTTATTTGCATCACCTTACAAAAACAACTATGCTACAAAAAGACAAGTCAGCAGCTATTGGTTTTATTTTTATAACCATGTTAATAGATATTACAGGATGGGGAATTATTATTCCTGTAATACCAAAATTAATCGAAGAATTGATTCACGGAGACATTAGTGAAGCCGCAAAAATTGGCGGCTGGTTAACTTTCGCGTATGCGATAACTCAGTTTGTATTTGCTCCCGTTATTGGAAATTTAAGTGATAAATTCGGAAGAAGACCAATTATCTTGATTTCCCTTTTCGGATTTTCTTTAGATTACCTTTTATTAGCATTTTCGCCAACAATTATCTGGCTTTTCATCGGAAGAATTATCGCTGGAGTTACCGGTGCCAGTATTACAACCGCTTCCGCTTATATTGCCGATGTTAGTACGCCTGAAAACAGAGCTAAAAACTTTGGGTTAGTAGGTGCAGCTTTCGGATTAGGTTTTATCATCGGACCAGTTATTGGTGGACTTTTGGGACAATATGGATCTCGAGTGCCTTTTTATGCAGCAGCAGTTTTATGTATGCTGAATTTCCTTTACGGATTTTTCATTCTGCCAGAATCGCTTAAAAAAGAAAACCGCAGACCTTTTGATTGGAAACGTGCCAACCCAATTGGAGCTATTTTAGGATTAAGAAAACACCCAACTTTAATTGGTTTAATTGTCGCAATATTTCTTCTGTATGTTGGCTCGCATGCTGTGCAAAGCAACTGGAGTTTCTTCACCATTTATCAATTCAATTGGGACGAAAGAATGATCGGAATTTCATTAGGGATAATTGGTTTATTGGTCGGAGTGGTACAAGGAGGATTAGTTCGATACATCAATCCGAAAATAGGAAATGAGAAAAGCATTTACATTGGTTTAGCTTTATATACCATCGGAATGCTATTGTTTGCTTTTGCAACAGAAAGCTGGATGATGTTTGTCTTTCTAATTCCGTATTGCCTTGGCGGAATCGCAGGACCAGCATTGCAATCTGTTGTAGCCAGTAAAGTTGAACCAAGCGAGCAAGGAGAAATTCAAGGAACTTTGACCAGTTTAATGAGTGCTTCTTCGATTATTGGCCCACCAATGATGGCCAATACATTTTATTTCTTCACACATGATGATGCGCCGTTTAAATTTGCAGGAGCACCTTTTATTTTAGGAGGAGTTTTAATGTTATTGAGTACAGTTGTTGCTTATTTTTCATTGAAAAAACATGCAGTTCCGAAAACAGAAATGGAATAATAAACAGAAATGTTTTAAAATAAAAAAAGCCTTCATATTTAAATTATGAAGGCTTTTTTGTAGAGAAGTTTTATTCTTTAATAAATTTCAAAGCTTTTTCTTTTCCGTCAGATTTTATATTTAAAATATACAACCCTTTAACAAGATTTGACAAATCGATTTCAGAATTTGTTTTATTTATTTTTTTTGATAAAACAGATTGTCCTGAAACAGAGAAAATCTGAATGTCTTCAATTATTGATTTGTTTTTAATCGTTAAAATATGTTTCACAGGATTAGGGTAAAACTGAAAGTCAGTCAAATCAAAATCTGGAGTAGAAAGCGAGCCATTTAGTTTGGCTGTTACAGCAAGACGTTCTTTACTCTCGATTCCGTTTATTGTTTGCGAGGCATAATACGTTACACCATCAACCAAAACTGTAGACAATGGTAAAGAGGGTTCTATAGCAACTTTACTTGTTTTTCCGGTTGGAGAAGTTCCTGGTCTACTGTACCATTTAATGTTTTGACCTTCAATAATAAGATCACCCAAAGTTTGTCCAGATTTGAATTCTAAGACCATTTCTTTTTTGCCATCTATTAAAGGTGCTGGCGGATTAACCGTTATATAAAGCGATGTGGTACATCCTTTTTCATCAATGACCATGACTTCATGATTTCCATAGCTTACGTTTGTAAACACATTATTAGATTTTCGATCAAAAAAATCCATCTGATATAAATAATTACCATTTCCTCCAGTAGCATTTACCGTTACAGTTTGATTTTCAACACTTACTGTTACATCTAATGAAGAAGGCTGACTAATATGAATCATCGACGCTTTTATACTGCAATTAGCACCATCGGTAACATCAACAGTATAATCGCCGGCACGTAAATATTCAAAAATATTAGACGATTGTTGGTTTGTTAGTGCAGTGCCAGCAGCATTTCTAAGTAAATATTTGTACGGTAAAATACCGCCTGTTACATTTACTTGAATTGATCCTTCAGGTGAGTAAGGACAAATTGCATCTTTTGTGATGACATCTAGCGCTAATGGCTGATATTCGTTAACGATACAAATTAAATTACTAGTGCAGTTTGCATCATCTCTTGTTGTTATAGAATAAGAGCCTGGTTCTATGTTGGCTAAAGTATAGCTAGATGCTTGACTAGCTATATAAGGAGCACCGTTTATAGAATACTGATATGGCGGTTTTCCGCCTTCGGTAACAATTTTAATTGAACCTTTGTTATTACAAGTAGGATTGGTTATAATATAAACCGAAGATAAAGTAGATTTATACTGATTGACTGTAGCTTTTGTTGAGGCAATACAGCCATTTTGATCTTTTACATATACAGTATACTCACCCGCTTTTAATTCGCTTGAAGTATTTGAATTGGAATAATTAATGCCGTCAAAAGAGTAAGTATAAACAGATGTTCCTCCAGTTCCTGTAATTGTAACAATATCTTTATCACCACATTTAACGCCTTCTGTAACCGTTGCGGTAGCAGTTAAATTGAAATTTTCTACTTCAATATGTAAAGGATAATTGGTAGGCTGGCAATTTTGGCTGTCTCTAATCAAAACAGTGTAGTTTCCGGGATCTAAATAGAAATAATTCGTAGAGACATAATTCATACCATAATCTATAGAATAATAGTAAGGAGCTTTGCCTCCAGTTGCTACTATCGTAATTTGTGATTTTGGCTGAAAACAAGTGACACTAGTTTTAGCATAATGAATCTCATAAGGTGCAAAGAAACTTAGCTCAAAAAAGTTAGTGCTAATTGTACCATTATTATTTATTCTGGCATATATAGTTCGTGGACCAGAACTATATCTTACGGGATTTGATATTGCATTTACATTATTGTTAGCATCTTCGAGACTTAAATGGTAGGTTACAATAGTTTGTAAAGGATTTAAATTTCCAATTAACTCTGCATTTTTAGTTGTCAGATCAAATTCGGGATAATTTTGACAGGCTTCAAGCTTGCTAATCTGTGCAAAAAATAAAGTAGGCAGTAAAAAAAGAAAACAAAGTAGAGTTTTTTTCATAAGGATAGATTTGTTAAAATGGCGAAACAAATATATCAAAAAAACAAATTATACTACTTTAAATATAAATAATGGTTAAAATAATCAATAATCGCTTTTCCCTCCAATAAAACATCAGCGCCAATAATGCCATGAACAGCTTTGGCCTTAAAAGATTCTAAAGCTTCATTAACATGCGAAAGATCAAAAATCACGATACTAAAATTTTTGCTTTTCCAGCTTCCTAACTGCAATTTATTTTGAGACGAAATCTGCGTTGTCATTCCGGTTCCTCCCGCTCCAGAAGCTTTTGTTTTAGAGTTTTTTGCAGAGAGTTCAAAACGCTCAATAGATTCAAAACCCACGCAAGTGTTGGATGCGCCTGTATCTAAAATGAAATTGCCAGAAATGCCATTAATTTTGGCTTTTATCTGCAAATGCTGTGTTTTAGTGATTTTGAATTTTATTTTTTTATAATTCGCTTTTTTGAGAATTTCGTGAAGATTTTCCATTCCTGTAATGATTGAAACCCAAAAATAAGCCAATTAGAGCCAAAAAACTAATGATATAGAAGATATAATTGGTTTGCGTTTCAGGTTTTTCAAGAGTGCCGTAATAGACAAAAGCACTCCAGTAATAAGGAGACTTTTTTGCATTGGGAATATTTTCATCTTTTAAAAACTTCCTTTTTGCATTTGCAGCTGCATGTGCAAAAGAAGAATTATGTTTAAGATCTTTATAAAAATAATCCATGAAAACAGAAGTAGTATAATCGTTTACGTTCCAAAGAGAAAATAATAGATTTTGTGCTCCTGCAAACTGAAAACCTCTTGCAATGCTCATGGCTCCTTCGCCTTTATAGAGTTTTCCAATTCCTGTTTCGCAGGCGCTCAGAACTACCAAATCTGGACTGAGCTGTAAATTGTATAATTCAGAAAACAGGATTTCTTGATCGTAAAATTTAATGCTTGCCGGAATTTCAAAATCGCCCGAAGAGGCGTGTGTGCTGAGATGAATAATTGATTTTCCCGTAACATTATTTTTAAAGTTTGAAAAAGTGGCATTTTCATTTTCAAAAAACTGTCCGTCAAAATTGTGTTTTATAGATTGCAATTCATTTTTTGAAAAAGGAAGTTCATAATTGGTTTTTCCGAAAACAGGAAAAAGACCTAGAATATTTCTTTTGCCACTTGAAAGCGTATTCGAATTCAAATACAATTCTGCAGAATTATTATACGAAATATCAAAATCATTCAGTAAATAATGCATTTTGGCAAAATTTGTCGTTTTAGATTCCTTTGTTATTAAAGCTTCAAAAGGTAAGAAGTTTAACAGCCCATCAGGAATAATAATGAGATTTTTAGAATCCGATTTTAGAGGTAAAAGAAGTTTTTTATGAGTAAAAAATGCTGTTTTTTGGTAGTTTCCAACATTGCTGACAATATTCTCAGGATTATCAAAAAAACTTATAAATCTTATTATCGGTTCACTGCATATATGGCCAATACAAATTGATTTTAATTGGATTTTGTTGTTTTGAACGACAAATAGATGAATTGCTTTATAACCCATAAAATATTCGTACAGTACAGCATCATCTTTATCAAGTTTGGCGTAAAGCTTTTGCAAGTCGAACGAAGTTTGATTTTTTTTGTTATTTTTTTCTTCATTTGATTTTAGCAGTAACATTAATTTATTCTGTTTCTGGATGGCTTCATTTATTTTTGAAATATCTGCAAGATCTTGTTTTTGCTGTTCTTTCAAAATAATGGTGTTCCAGTTTTGCATCTGCTGCAAAATCAATTTTTCTTCTCTAGAAATTAATTCAACGTTTTTCAAATGATCTTTTAAAACTACAGATTTTGTCTTTTCTGCAAGTTTAAAAGCATCTTCAATATAACTTTGTTTTTTTTCGCTGTCAAAAAGAGATTTATAAATATCAAGACACTTTTCTGTTCGGTTTCGATTTCTAATTTGAGTTATAATTTTAGAGTCTTCGTAGATTAGAAGTGACTGAAATAATTCTTCAATATAGAAAGAAAGAGCATAGCTTTTTAATGCATTTTTGGGTTCATTTTGAGATAGATAAAGTTCTGCCTGCAAATCTAAAGCATCGAGTAAAACAGTTTCGGCATAAAGAGAACTTTCATTAGGAAGGATATTTTTCTGGCTTTGATAATTTGGCAATAATGTTTTATAAACAGTCGTAAGTTCATTTTGTGCCTCTTCCAAACTATTTTGTTTCAATAATAGAAAGGCTTTTTCTAGATAAAATTGTGCTTTTTTTCTAGGTTCCTGTTGAGGTAATTTTTCAAAAATGGCTTGTGCTTTTACAAAATATAAAGTAGCATCTTTTAAATTAAAGTCGAGTTTTATTTTATAAAGATTAATGTAAGTATTATATAAATTTTCTGAAAGTGCCTTATCTTTTTTTAATAATGGAATCGCTCTCAAAAAAGCATTTTCAGCCTCAATAAAATCTTCATTAATATTTCTTAAAAGATAATTTGCGCCTAGATTGTTTAATAAAAGCCCTTTTTGAGAAGAGGTTATTTTTTCTGAACGAAGCGTTTTTTCAATTATTTTAATAGCCTCATGGCCTTTTCCTGAATTTTGATAAACGTTTGATAAATTAAGGATGGCCGCAATTTTCTGCTTTTCATTCTTTTCTTCGTTGGCAATAAAATAATATTGTTTAATAGTATTTTCGGCATTTTTATAATCGCCTAAAATCGTGTACAAATTACCTAGAGGCTTCAGGCAGAATTCGGTAATATCGTAGTTTTTTAATTTGTTTTTCTGGTAAATCATCCATGCTTTTTCATAGCTTTTTATAGCATCTAAAGTCTGCCCAAACTGATTTTCATAATACGCTTTGTTGCAATTTAAAATTACAATTGCCAGTAATTCTTCTTTGGTTTTAGGTTTGGCACTTTTCCAAAAATCAGTTTCAATACTTCTTAAATTTTGTAACGCTTCCGCGGAAGGATTTGCGGTAAAACGATCCACAGCATTATATATTTGATCTTCCTGACTTTGTCCTAAAATATTTAGACTCAGGAAAAAGAAAATAAAACCATATAAGTGATGTAAGTTCATATTAAGCTTTTTTTATTTCGCAGAGATGCACGAAGATTTTTTCGCAGAGATTCGCAAAATAAAAAGACTTTGTGTCTCTCTGTGGTATAATCTTTAAAACTTCCAAATTCCATAAACCTGAAAATAATTAAAATTCTGTTCAAAATTAATCACATAACGCGCACCTAAACTTGGTCCGATTCTAGCAAAACCAGCTGTTAGATCAAATAAAAGTCCTGCTTTAACATCTGTAAAATTATTTTTTATGGTATTTGAATTTGTTGTCGAACTGGTTAAAGAATTTCCCTTATCGCCTTCGTAAGTATCGACTGTGATCGTTTGATTTTGTTCTGAATATACGTTGACATTTGCCTGAATTCCTGCTCCAACTCCGATATAATTATTGATGTTGTAGCGAATTAAAACTGGAATTTCCCAATTAATATTTTTATTTTCGGTTGCAGTTGTGGTGCGTACCAATTGCCTTGTTCCGTTGGCATTTGTAGTAAACTCTTCGGAGACATTTACAGCACTATTGTATTTGTTTAAAGCATTTTCCCATTCTACCTGCCAATAAAAGCGATACGATTTAAAAGGCGAAAGTGTCGCGCCCACAAAATAACTGGTCGATTTATCTAAATCGGGATAAAAATTATAACCCGCTTTTGCGCCAATCGAAATTCCGGGCAAGAATCGGGTAGTAGCGTAATTGGTGATTATAGGTTCGTTTTTATCAAATATAATCGCAGTTCGGCTCTTGGTTTTTACTTTATGAAAATCTTCGCCAAACTTCATAGAGTATTTCACAAAACCTTTTGTCGAATCTTTTTCCTGTACATTTTTCTGTTCGCTTCCAGGCAGATAAATATTTTTGAAGGTAAAAATAATTTGTTTTTGTTTGATGATCGTATCGAGACAGCTAACAGTTGGTTCTTCACCTTTTGGGCAAATTGGACATTCTGGATACATGCTTTCAATCTGAAAAGTTTTTTTGTCGAACATCTCCGGAACATCGGTTTCCAAATGAATTTTCCTTGCAGGACCTTCACCATTATTCTGAAAACGCGTTTTAAAATTTACTCTTTTAAAACGCACTAATCTGTAATTCATAAAACTTCCGTTAGAACCCATTTTATTAGGATCGTGAGAAGTCACAATTTCCATTTCCAGATTTTTTACTTTGTGGTTTTTATAACTTCTATTCGGCACAAAAATACCTCGCATCGTAACTGTTGCACTGGTATCCTTTATCATTTCGGGAGTAGTTTTGAAAGTATAAAAAACATTTCGGGTTTCTCCAGGATTCGCATCATCAAATTCTAAAATCGAAACATTATGATACGTTTTATTGGCGTCTAAAAGAGAAGCGTCTAAATCTTCTTCGGTTGTGGTATTTCGGTATTTTTTGGTTTTAGAATTCCCTTCGGCGGAAGCCAGAAAATTATTCGAATCATTTAAATCATCAACCGCAGCGACCAAGTTTTCTTTTACTTCACGTTCGCCCGCATAAGTTCTGAAATCGCTTAATTCGAAATTATTGTGTTTAAATTGCTTTTCATTATAAAACAAATAAAGCTTTCCGCTAGAAACATAATTCTCCAGATTTTGATAACTCACAACGACTACCATTTCCTGTTCTGGAATAGGATCACAGTTTTTAATAATCGCAAAACCATTCTGATCGGCAATAGAAGCAATGTCTTTATAATTCGTATCTGTAATGTCGTTTACGGCCACTTTTTTAGGGCGAGTTGCTGGAGGTTTTCCGTTATCGTAATTATTGGTTACAGCAAGTCTTGTGGTGTAAGTGCCCTTGTTTTTATAAACATGTTTAGGTTCGGCTTCTTTACTGTAATGCCCGTCTCCCAATTCCCATAAATAAGAATAACTTGGTTTTGGCGCACCTGCAATTGGAATCAAAGGCGGTGTTTCGGGTTTAAAAGAAACCTGATTTCCGTTTTGTATAAAACCTATATTGGCTCTTCGGGTTATGGTGTCTTTCACTTTGGTTTGTCCTATTGAGAGAATAGAAAATAAAATAAAGAAAATAGACAGTTGTGGTTTCATAACTAGATAGTTTTGAGGTTTAAAAATTTCTGAATGAAATCTCAAACAAGATTAAATGTAAAAAAAAGTGATGAGCAAATCATCACTTTTTCTCAAAAAAAGCATTTGTAAGCTACTGTATGGCATTAATTGCTGCAATAAGTTGAGCTTCGGTACCGACTGTTGTTTCGGATAAATTAAATTCGTAAACCGCATTAGCAGAAATTGTCACTCCTTTTATCGCATAACGCCAGTTACCATTATCTTCAGTAGCAAAAATGATGTGGCATGCTAATCCGATCGGAATTTGTCCATAATGTTCGCTAAACAAACCTTCAGCAGTAAAAGTATCCAGTTTGGCTAGAGCGTTTGTGCCTTCTCCATCATAAGAAAGATAAACAGCACTGTTTGTATTATTGTATCCATCTGGTACATCTACCAAAAGAGTTGTTTTTGGTCTTGGATCACTGTAAAAACGGTCTACGTTTGTCCATCCAAAGTTTCCAAAAGTTACATAATAATTGTTTCCTTCGCCTTGTACGCCACCTTTTCCGCCGGTTCCGTCAGCATTTGCTTTTGCTTCTCTCCAGGCCAATTCGCCATCTTCATCAATAACTCCAGTCCATAAAGTCATTAAATTATCAAAACCATTTGTTAATGCAGTAGGAACAATCATGTTCATGCTGCATGAGGTTTGTAATTCGACTCCCCCCTGAGTTGCTTTGATGAAGAATTCTCCTCCAGAAATCAAAAGATTTTTCTTTCCGTCTGCCGTAAGTCCCATAGTTGGTTTGTTGGTTACCAGCATATTTCCTTTGTCAAAAAGTTCAATGTATTCTATATCGACTTGTCCCGTTACCGGATTTCCATTTTTGGTTAAACAGTCTCCATTAATGTTAAGTTTTACACCTTTAGCCGAAGTTAAAGTGACAACACCATTTCCTGCGGTCATAGTAAAATTTTGCGTGTTTCTTTTTACTCCTTTTTCGCTAATGCTTTTAAATGCTGCCGAAGTTGGTGGAGAAAGTTTAATATCGTCTCCGTCAGTATTGTCGCAGCTTGTAAAAGCTGTCATAGCTAGTATTAAAAGTCCGATTTTTTTTAAATTTGTTTTCATAATTTCTAGTTTTTTATAAATCTGTTCTGAATCTTTTCAGAGGATTTTCAGATTTGGTTAATTAATTTTTAGTTAAATCAATTCGGGTTTGATTTTGTTACCCTTCTTTTCTAAAAATATTTTTAAGAGGCTTGTATATCGCTATATCAAGGGAGTATAAAATTTGTTACCCCTGATTTTTTGTTTTAAGCAGAAATGCATTTGTCTTCAAATAGATTTCCGTCTTCGTCTATGGCAACCAAAATGTTTTTTTTGCGAGAGAATTTCAGAATAAGATAAATCCAGACAATGGCCCAAAAACCGAAAGTGATGATGCTAAGAAATAAATGAAAAGCATGATTTATGGTTTTCTTTTCTTTAGACAAAACCACATAAGGCAGTTTCTCATTTTGTTCTGTAATTACAAAACCATTGCGTGTTTTGGCGGCGATTATTTCGTAAAACCGATCTAGATTTTTTTCGTCTATAAACTGATAACTTTCCATTTCTTTTAATTTTTTAAAGGTTTTTAAAAGACTTTTGTTTCGTTATATACAATTGATTGTATTATTGTTACCTCTTATTTTAAAAGTTTTTAGGATTCTTTTTTTTAAATTAGCTGTAAAATGTCTTTTTATGGATCAAAATAAAATTCATCCTGATCAAAAATATATCGACGGACTTGCTGCAAACGATTCAGTGATTATCGAGATGATATATAAAAAATTTGCGCCCAAAGTCGTGCAGTTTATCACCAATAACTCTGGAGATAAAGATCAGGCGCAGGACGTAGTTCAGGAAATCATGATTCTGCTTTTTAATCAGGCGAAAGCCGGTAAACTTTTTTTAACCTGTCCTTTTGATGCTTATTTTTTCTTATTGTGTAAAAGGCGATGGCTGAACGAATTGAAAAATTCTGCTAATAAAGGGGTAACAATTTATGAGAATGTAGTATCTATCAATGAATCTGCTCACGAATTGGTTGCACAAGCCGAAGAATTTGATGAAAAACAGAAACTTTTCGAAACTATGTTTCAGAAACTAGGAGAGAAATGCCAAGAAGTTTTGAAACTTAGTTTTTCTTTAAAATCAATGGAAGAAGTGGCCGAGAAACTCAATGTGACTTATGGTTATGTGCGTAAAAAGAAATCTTTATGCGTGGGCCAGCTGACGCAGTGGATTCAAGAAGCGAAAAATTTTAACTCTTTAAAAAACAATTAATCATGAACGAAGAACGCTATATATTATTTGATCAATATCTTCAAGGCGAACTGACCGTTGATGAAAAACACAATTTGGAGAAACAACTATCTGAAGATCCAGAATTGGCTTCAGAATTTGAAAGTTTCAAAGAAATGCATTTTCAATTGGAAAATAAATTTGGACAAGAAGAAGAGAGAGAAGTCTTTAAAGAAAACCTCACTAAAATTTCGGATAAATATTTCCATAAGAAACAAAACAAAGTGGTTTCGCTTAAACCGTGGTATTTTGCGGCGGCAGCATCTGTGATTATTATGTTCGGATTGTTTTTCTTTGATTATAAACATTATCCTAATTTTGAAGATTACAATCATCCGGAAAGCGCTTATTTTACAGAAAGAGGTGTGTCTGAGGCTATTTTAAAACAAGCAGAGAATAATTTCAACGGAAAAAGATATGAAACCGCGATTCCGATTTTTGAAATGATTTTGAAAGAAAACAATTCAGACGAAATTAAATATTTCTATGCAGTATCCTTATTGCAGGTTGACAAATATGTAAAGGCAGAAACTATTTTTAAAGAATTGGAAGCAGGAAATTCTGTTTATAAAGAAAAAGCAAAATGGAATCTGGCTCTATCTAAGCTAAAACAAGGAAAATATAAAGAATGTAAAGACATTTTGCAGACAATTTCTCAGGATTATGAAGACTATGATCAAGTAGAACAGCTTTCGGAAGAATTGGACTAAAATACAATTATTAAGAAAAATTTTATCCGTTTACGGAAAACCTCAATCGAATTTGGAATTTTAGTTCTAAATTCGATTTTCTTTTTAAAGGAATTCGCCCAAAACATTTAACCTAAACCTACCCTTTTAATGAAGAAGTTTACATTGTTGCTTTTTATTGTTTTTTCTCATAGCATTTTTAGCGCTACTAAAATTACAGAGACCGAAAAGCTTTATGCAACCTGTAAAGTCTGGGGGTTTTTAAAATATTATCACCCCAAAGTTGCTGGTGGAGAATTGAATTGGGATAATGAGCTTTTGGAAAAATTGCCTAAAATAGAGAAAGCACAAACCAAAGAAGAGTTTTCATTAATTCTGGAAAATTGGATCGATGATTTGGGGCCTGTAAAAGAAATAGCGCCAATTGCAATACCAAAAGACGTAAAGTTCTTTGATAAAAATTTTGATTTAAGTTGGATTAACAGCGACAAACTGTTTTCAAAAAAGCTTTCAAAGAAATTAAAATTTATTGAAGAAAATAGATTTCAAAATAATGAAGAATTTGGGCCAAGTTTTGACGGTTTTAAAAATTTAAAAAACTATTTTAATCTTGATTACACTAATAAAAATTCAAAGCTTTTAATGTTTTATGCATATTGGAATGTGGTAGAATATTATTATCCGTACAAATACATAATGGATCAGAAATGGGATAAAACTTTAAATGAGTTATTGCCTTCTGTTGTTGAGTCCAAAACGCCAGAAGATTTTTATAAAGTATTGAGAAAAGCAGCAGCAAAACTCAATGATACTCATGTTGAGTTTCATATATATCCATCTTTAGAAACAGCAAAAAAGAGTTATTATTATTTTCCTGCAACAGGTAAAGTAATAGATGAAAAATTAGTAATTACCGAGATTTTAGGAGATAGTCTTGCAGAGGTCGACAATATTAAAATTGGGACTGTAATTACTAAAATAAATGATAAGAGCATTAAAGAAATTATTGAAGAGAAAAGAGATATTGTTTCTGCTTCAAACGACGTTGCTTTTCTGGATAAAGTTTTGCGCACAATTTTAATGAGCGAATCTGAAAAGGTAAACGTAGAATTCTTAAAAGATGGAAAATACGAAACAAAGTCAATGACTTGGTTTAACTATCACGATTCACATCGAAATGAGTTTAAAAAAGGAGCTCAAAAAAAGAAAGATAAATTTAAACTGCTCGACAATAATATTGGCTATGTTAATATGGGAGTGATAAAACCCAAAAACATTCCAGATATGGTTGAAGCTTTAAAAAATACAAAGGCAATTGTTTTTGATATAAGAAATTATCCGCAAGGTACTTATGCAGAAATTTCGAATTTTTTAAATGCTAAGGAAGAGAAATTTGTGATTTATACTTATCCCTATTTAAATTATCCAGGCAAGTACTATTGGACGGATGGAAGAAATGCAGGATTTGAAAACAAAGACCATTATAAAGGAAAAGTGATTGTATTGCTTAATGAAGATTCTATAAGCCAGTCAGAATGGACGGCGATGTGTTTTCAAACAGCAGGAAATACCACAATTATTGGCAGTCAGACCGCTGGAGCAGACGGAAATGTTTTTGAATTTGATTTTAGTGGTTATCACACTAATTTTTCTGGTATTGGCGTTTACTACCCAGACAGAAGAGAAACCCAACGTGTAGGAATTGTACCTGATATTGAAATAAAACCAACAATTTTAGGCATTCAACAAGGCAAAGATGAAGTTTTGGAACGGGCTTTGCTATATATAGAAACAGGAAAATAACTCCAATTATCGTTCTGAAGAACGAGGGATCGCACTAGCTGATCGAGAGAAAAAATGGGGGTTTTCTCCTCGAAGCTTCTTGTGAGATCCTTCGTTCCTCAGCATGATAAAAAATTGGTTATTATTATTCAGACCTTTGTCAAAGTTTAAACTTTGACAAAGGTTTTTCTTTTTAATCAAATACAGAAAATCCATTTTTATAAGTGTTTTCATGAAGTGAATCCCTTTTCATCTGCGTACCAATCGTGCGGAATTGCTATTCTTTTAATATTGTCGTAATTTTGCTACTTTAAAATTATAGACTTGAATTCAACACCCGTTATTACCGATACCCATACCCATTTGTATTCTGAAGAATTTGATCAGGATCGTGACGAAATGATTCAGCGCGCTATTGATGCCGGAATTACCCGTTTTTTTATTCCTGCAATCGATGCTGCCGCGACTCAATCTATGTACGATTTGGAGAAAAATTATCCTGAAAATATATTCTTAATGATGGGTTTGCATCCCACTTACGTGAAAGATAATTATCTGGAAGAATTGGCGCATGTTGAAAACGAACTGTCCAAAAGAAAATTCTATGCAGTTGGTGAAATCGGGATCGATTTATATTGGGATAAAACGCATTTAAAAGAACAGCAAATTGCGTTTAAAAAACAAATTCAGCTGGCAAAACAGTACAAATTGCCAATCGTAATTCATTGCAGAGAAGCATTTGATGAAATCTTTGAAGTCTTAGAGGAAGAAAAATGTGAAGATTTATTTGGGATTTTTCATTGTTTTTCCGGAACTTTAGAACAAGCAGAGCGTGCGATTTCTTACAATATGAAATTAGGAATTGGCGGTGTTGTTACTTTCAAGAACGGAAAAATAGACCAGTTTTTAAATCAAATCGATTTAAAACACATCGTTTTAGAAACAGATTCGCCGTATTTAGCACCGATTCCTTACAGAGGAAAAAGAAATGAAAGCAGCTATTTAGTCAATGTTATTGCCAAATTAAGCGAAATTTATAGTGTTTCTGCCGAAGAAATTGCAACAATTACAACTCAAAATTCAAAGGACGTTTTTGGTATTTAACTTAAGCCTTACAAAACTTTAATTTTTTTTTTGTTCTTTTGCCCACTTAAACCCAAATAAATAATGCAGAGATTTGATGCCATTCGACCGTTTTATGATTCCGAAATAAATGAAGCACTTCATGGTGTGGTAAATCATCCTATGATGAAAACCATGATGAACTTTACTTTTCCGGATGTGGAAGATGAGGTTTGGAAGGAACAATTAAAGAAAACACATTCTATTCGTGATTTTCAATGCAATTTTATTTACAATACAATCCAGAAAGTTTTAGAAAAAAGCTCTGAAGGTCTTACAACTTCAGGTTTTGAAAAACTGGAACCTAATACTTCTTATCTGTTTATCTCAAATCATAGAGATATTCTTCTAGATACAACCTTATTGAACGTTTGTTTATTCGAACATGGTTTGGTTATGACTGCTTCGGCAATTGGTGATAATTTAGTGAAGAAAGCTTTCTTGGCAACTTTAGCAAAATTAAACAGAAACTTTTTGGTTTTAAGAGGATTAACGCCTCGAGAAATGCTGCAAAGTTCCAAGTTATTGTCTGAATATATGGGACAATTATTGCTTCGCGAAAATCGTTCGGTTTGGATTGCACAAAGAGAAGGAAGAACAAAAGACGGAAATGACGAAACCAATCCAGGTGTTTTAAAAATGATTGGAATGGGTTCTGACGAAGAAAACTTAATGGATTATTTCAAGAAATTAAAAATTGTTCCAGTTTCTATTTCTTATGAATATGATCCTACCGATGTTTTGAAAATGCCACAATTAATGGCAGAAGCGAACAACGAAGTTTACGTAAAAGACAAAAACGAAGATTTCATGACCATTATAAGTGGTATCATGGGAACTAAGAAAAGAATACATATTTCTGTTGGCGATGTTCTAGATACAGAAATCGATCAGATTGTGGCTGAAAATGACAATGCAAACAAGCAAGTTCAGGCTTTGGCACAAACTATTGATGATGTTATTTTGAAAAACTACCAATTATGGCCAACAAACTTTATTGCTTACGATATTTTAAACGAAACAGACAAGTTTGCTCACAAATATAAAGAAAGCGAAAAACAGCTTTTTGAGCGTCGTTTAGAAATGAGAATCGGAAGCGATAATCCTGTGACAAGACAAGGATTTTTGGCTATGTACGCTAATCCTGTTGTCAATAAATTGAAATACCAAGATGTCATCTAAAGCAAGAATACTATTAGTTTATACCGGAGGAACCATCGGTATGAGCAAAGATTTTGAAACTGGAGCGTTGAAAGCCTTCAATTTTGGTAAATTAATTCAGAAAATCCCGGAAATTAAACAATTGGACTGTGAAATCGAATCGATTTCGTTTGAAGATCCAATTGATTCTTCGAATATGAATCCCGAAATGTGGACAAGAATTGCCACCATTATCGAGGAAAATTACAACGCTTACGACGGATTTGTTGTCCTTCACGGATCAGATACCATGTCGTATTCGGCTTCGGCATTGAGTTTTATGCTGGAAAATTTAGCAAAACCAGTTGTGTTTACAGGTTCGCAATTGCCAATTGGAGATTTGCGTACCGATGCAAAAGAAAACCTGATTACAGCAATACAAATTGCTTCACTTTTAGAAGACGGAAAGCCTGTTATTAATGAAGTTTGTTTGTATTTTGAATACAAATTATATCGCGGAAACCGAACTTCTAAAGTAAATGCTGAACATTTTAGGGCTTTTACAGCGCCAAATTATCCTGAATTGGTAGAATCTGGTGTTCATTTAAAACTAAACAGACATTTATTTCTTCCTGTAAATAAAGACGCAAAACTGATCGTTCATAAGAATTTGGACAATCATGTTGCCATCATCAAAATGTTTCCTGGAATGAGCGAAGTAGTTCTGGCTTCGATCCTTTCTACTAAAGGATTACGAGGAATTATTTTAGAAACTTATGGTTCTGGAAACGCTCCAACCGAAGATTGGTTTTTAAATCTAATAGAAAAAGCCATTAAATCTGGAATGCATATCGTAAACGTAACCCAATGTTCTGGAGGAAGTGTCAATATGGGACAATATGAAACGAGTACTGCTTTAAAATCGCTAGGGGTTATTTCTGGAAAAGACATCACGACAGAAGCAGCAATTACTAAATTAATGTATTTGTTGGGACATGATATTCCGCAAAACGAGTTTAAAGATATTTTTGAGACTGCACTTCGAGGGGAAATCTCTCTTTAAATAAAAATTCCAATATTGTTAAATCCCAAATTCCAAAATCTAAAGTTGGAATTTGGGATTTTTCTTTTTTAGTAAATTAACCTGCTAAGTTTGTCATTTCGACGAAGGAGAAATCTCCACAAGTAACTCCGTTCCAATAAGCCAACCTTTGTCGAGTTTCTCGCGAAGATTTCTCCTTCGTCGAAATGACAAGATTATGTGCAATTGGAATTTGGAACTTCTTTTTTTAGAACCTTTAAAACTTGGAATTTCTATACTCAACCGGACAAGTCTCCAAATCCTCCTCTGAAGCTTTTTGTTTCTTGTAATACACATAAACAATAACAGAAAGAATACAAATAATTCCCTGAATGGCAACGGTAGTTCTTACGCCAAGCGAATGAGAAACATAACCGATAATTAAACTTCCAACAGGAATCATTCCCTGATATGCCATCATATAATAACTAATACTTCTAGAACGCATACTAACAATACTATGAGTCTGAATATAAATGTTAATCGATGAGGTTTGTCCCATCATTCCGATACCGCTTAAAGTCATACAGATCAATGCAATTGTAATACTACTTGAAACTGCTAGAATAATAATACTGAAACCTAACAATAAGCTGGCAGCAATCATTAGTTTTCCCATATTTTCAGACGATTTTAAATTGGCCAAATAAATTGCTGATATAACAGAACCAATTCCGGCAGCGCTCTCAAACCAACTGAAAGTTTCGGCATTTCCGCTAAAAATATCTTTGGCGAAAACGGGCATTAAGGTGTTAAAAGAAATTACAAACAAACTGCTGCAAGTCAGCATCAAAAGCATTCTTGCCATTTCGCTTTCTTTTTTCACATAATCAAGGCCTTCTATAAGATCGTCCAGCATATTTAATTTGTTTTCGGCTTTAATGTGTGGTGTGATTTTCATCATCATCAACGAAATTAAGACGGGCACATAACTAATAAAGTTTCCGATAAAACAAATATCTTCTCCATATTGATGCAGAATAATTCCCGCAAGTGCCGGTCCAGCGATTCTAGCAAAATTGTTTAAAGTGGAGTTAAGCGCCACAGCATTTGGAAGATCTTCTTTATTATCGACAATATCAATCATCATGGTTTGACGGCACGTCATATCAAAAGCATTAATAATTCCTTGAATTAAACTCAATGCTAAAATAAAATTGATATTGTAAATTTTAAGATAAATGAGCAAAGCCAAAGCTCCGGCTTGAAGCATCGCCAAAGATTGCAAAACCATCATGGCACGGTGTCTATCGTAACGGCCAATAATGCTTCCCGCAAGAGGTGCCAGAAATAAAGACGGAATCATGCTTAAAAAAGTCGCTAATCCCAGTAGAAAAACAGATCCAGTTATGCTGTAAACCATCCAGCTTACGGCGGTTTTCTGCATCCAGGTTCCAATTACTGAAACAGATTGTCCATAAAAGAACAACTTGAAATTTTTTGATTTTAACGCTTTAAACATAGTCCTAAATATTTAATACAAAGGTCGGGATTATGATTTCATTAGAAAAATTAATAATTTTACTGATAATAAGTAGTAAAACTTATCAATATGGAAATCTATCAACTGCAATATTTTATTAAAACCGCTGAGGTTTTGCATTTTACCAAAGCAGCTGAATTGTGTTTTGTAACGCAATCTGGGCTTTCGCAGCAAATTAAAAAACTCGAAGAAGAATTGGGAATGCCATTGTTTAAGCGAATTGGAAAAAAAGTACAATTGACAGAAGCTGGAGCAGTTTTCTTGATTCATGCTAAAAAAGTGGTTGAAAACGTCGAAAACGGAAAACAGGCGATTGAAGATTTAAACGAAATGATTGGTGGAGAACTCCGAATAGGTGTAACCTATATTTTCGGATTATTGATTCTGCCTGTTGTAAATGCATTTGCCAAACGATATCTGAATTTAAGAATTGTTGTAGAATATGGCACAACAGAAGCTTTAGAACAAAAACTGATTAATAATGAATTGGATTTGGTTCTGGTAATTTCATCGCATGAGATTGGACCTCCAATTCAGAAAGTGCCTTTGTTTACCTCAAACATGGTGATGGCGGTTTCAAAATCGAACTCTTTGGCGGAACTAGAAAAAATACCATTTAAGAAATTAGATGAAGTGCCATTAATTCTTCCAGGAAAAGGTTCCAATTCGCGAGAATATGTTGAATTGCTGTTTGCAAAACACAATATGAATCCGAAAATTTCGATCGAGTTAAATTCGATTCATGCGCTATTGCAAATGGTAGAAAACAGTGATTGGGCAACCATTGTGGCCGAAAAAGCTTTGAAAGGTTGGGAGCATAGTCTTAAAGCGATTCAGATTACAGGCGTAGTAACCAAGCGAGATTCGTTTATGCTGACAATTGGCAGTTATCAAAAGAAAGCGGTAAAATTGTTTATGGAAGAATTTCGAAAAAGTATAAACGAATCTTGATTTTACTTTTTAAACTCGATTTTTTTTGTGTTATTTGCAGACCAAAATAGAAAGGTGTCCGAGTGGTTTAAGGAGCTAGCCTGGAAAGCTAGTATATGGGTAACTGTATCGAGGGTTCGAATCCCTTCCTTTCTGCGAGTTTTTAACTAAAAATAATACCAAACCTCGAAATGTATATTTCGAGGTTTTTTTTATTAACTTTCTATAATGTGTTAAATCTATTAAGTTGTAATTATTAAGCTTGGAGGAGTATAAATGATTTTATTAAAAAAGAATGGCAAAAGGAAAAAGTATTAATGTTGAAGGAACTCAAATTACTATCTTATCAAAAAAAGGAGGAGAAGAATATATTTCTTTAACCGATATGGCACGTAGTCAATTACAAGAAGTTGTAATTATAAAATGGCTGAGCCTTAAAAGTACAATTGAATATCTTGGAGAATGGGAAGCATTGTACAATCCAGATTTTAATTATACCGAATTCGGTATAATTAAAAATGAAGCAGGTAGTAATAATTTTGTGCTTTCAGTAAAACATTGGATAGAAAGTACAGGTGCAATAGGACTTACTGCAACTGCTGGGCGATATGGAGGGACTTACGGACACAAAGACATAGCTTTTCATTTTGGGATGTGGATTAGTCCTAGGTTTCAACTATTGTTAGTAAAAGAATTTCAAAGACTTAAAGAAGAAGAAAATGAAAGACTAAATCTAACATGGAATTTACAGCGAACTTTAGCAAAAGTAAATTATAAGATACATACTGATGCTATAAAAGAGAATTTGATCCCTCAATTGCTTACTAAAGAAAAAATAAATTTTATATATGCAGATGAAGCAGACTTGTTAAATGTAGCATTGTTTGGAAAAACAGCAAAACAATGGCGTATTGAGAACCCAAATAGCACAGGCAATATAAGGGATGAGGCAACAATTGAACAACTAGTTGTAACTTAGTAACATTGAAAGTATTAATGCTGTTTTAATAAATAAAGGGATGATACAAAGTCAACGTCTAGAACAATTGAATGCTATTGCTATAACACAAATAAAATCATTATTAGGTAATATAAACCTAGACAAGTTAAAATAATGTATTGTAAAAGCTTTTATTTCTTATTCAACAACTTCTCCAAATACTCATTTTTATCCTTTTCAGCCTGAACCAAACGCTCATAAAGTTCAATAACTTTGTCTAAAGGATTGAAATTGCAATAATTACCAGTGTTGAAAACTCCTTGATCATAAATATTATTAAAGTAATTAATTACAGCTTCTTCCGAAAAGTTTTTAATTGCTTCAACGGTCATTCCAAGTGCTTTTGCAACTTCTTTTAGTTTTTCTTCGTCTATGGTTTCACTATTTTCCATGGTAGAAACACTTTGTTGACTCATTCCTAAAGCTTGTGCCAAAGCTTCTTGCTTCATGTCTTTCAGCTCGCGAATTCGGCTGATCTTGCGTCCTATATGACTTGGTTTTGTTGTTGTGCTCATAAATCAAAGATATTTAAAATCTTAAATAAAAATAATATTTTGGTAAAAAACAGGCGTTTTTTGTAAGATACAGCTTTCAATATATATGCAAAAATACAGTTTTTCAGACAATTAATTAAACACTAAAGCTTAATCTCAAACAAACTAAAAGAACCTTCTTTATAATGTTCTGGTAATTCGTTTGTCCATTCGATGGTGCTTATTCCTTTGTATTCGAAACCACAGCTGGTGTAATATTTATTGATTCTTTCGTTACCGCTGTGCGTATCAAGTCTAATATATTCTTTATTATTTTCTTTAGCATATTGCTTAACCCAATCAATAATTTTTTTGACATAAGATTGCCCTCTAAACTTCGGGTTTGTAGCAATACGATGTAAATAAACTGCAGGATCTTTACTGGCTTCTTTCCAGATAATTAAATCATCAAAAGTAAGTACAAATGTACAGGCAATTTCGTTTCCTTCTTTGATTACAAAATGACGATTTTCGGCAATTTCTTTTTCTATTAATGCTCTTTCAAAACCTCTCCAACTTTTATTGTTTACTGTTTTTTGATACGATGTAGCTTGATTGTAAATATCGAAAACAGCATCGATATCTTCGTTTGTAGTTTTAAAAAATTCCATTATTAAGCTTTATTCTGTCGATTAATGAATCTTCAAAGGTAAATCTTTCAATAGCTTTAGAGAGGAGAAATGTTTAATTTATGCTTTTTTTATCAGAGTTCAACCAAACAACATTTTGTTCCGATTCATGATTTTGACCAATAATAGCTCTATACAATTCTGGTCTTCTAGCTTTTATATAGCGACTTCCTCCTGCAAGATTACATTTTTCGGGAGTAATTAGTGCCGTTGCAAAAGAATCATCAAAAGTGCGACATTCGGCTAGAATATCTCCAAAAGGATCAATAATCATAGAACAGCCGTTTTTTAATTGATCGTCATCCATGCCAATTGGGTTCGAAAAGATGGCATAAATCGCATTGTCATAAGCCCTTGCTGGAAGCCATTTCATTAACCAGTCACGACCTTTCATTCCGTCAAACTCTAATCGTAACGAAGTTGGATCGGCTTCGCGATTTTCCCAAAGCTGAGGTGCCACAAAACCAGCGCCAGGTCGGGTCGAAGGTGTGCACATCGTTACGTGAGGCATAAATATAATGTCAGCGCCTAGAAGTTTTGTAGCGCGTACATTCTCGATAATATTATTGTCATAACAAATTAAAATACCGCATTTCCAGCCTTCAATTTCAAAAATACAATAATGATCTCCAGGTGTTAAATACGGGTTTATAAACGGATGCAGTTTTCTATATTTAGCAACTAAACCATTTTTATCTACACAAACATAGGCTTTGAATAGATTGTCGTTTTCGTCTTTTTCGAATAACCCCGCCAATATTACAATGTTGTTGTTTTTGGCAATTTCAATCAATTTTAAAATGCTTTCGCCACTCGGGATCAATTCTGCCAAATCCAGCATTTGTTCTTTTGATAAGTTTCTTGCAAATGTATATCCGGTTATAGAGCATTCATGAAAAGAAATTACATCACAGCCTTCGTGAGAAGCTTTTTGAGAAAGTTTTTCAATTACAGATAAATTATAGTTTTTGTCGCCACTTTTATTTTCGAACTGAGCGGTGGCGATTTTTAGATTTTTCATATTGTAAGCTATTAATTATTCGATCAAAAATAGCTTTATCAATACGTCATGAATTGTACAAAACCGACATTTTAGAATGTTGAAGCAGGAAATCTTTTGATAAGATTATTGGCTAATTTTCCGGTGTTATAAACATATTCTGTTGGAGTAATTCCGGTATGTTTTTTAAACTCTTTTATTAAATGAGATTGATCTGAAAATCCAGCGTCGTAACAAATTCCAGTTAGATTGATATCGTCGGGTTTGTTTTTCAATAGTTTCAAAAAATAATGCAGTCGTACAACGTTGCCAAATTTCTTAGGATTAAGCCCAATGCATTCTTTGAATTTTCTTTCGAGGTGTCTTTCAGTATAACCCGTGTATTCTACCAATTGTTTTATAGAAAAAAGACCTTTCTTGTCAATTATAAAATTTAAAGAGTGATTTACTATTAACTGATTTGAAGAAGGTTTTGAAGTAATTGCTGATTTGAAAAATTGATTTAACAGCTCAATACGAGTCTGATTGTTTTCTTCTGATAGTTGTTCCTGTAGCTCAATAATCTTTTGGTCAAACACATCTTCTACCGGAATAATAGAATCGTGAAATTCACTGGCAGGAATTCCTAATAATTGATGCATTCCGTTGGGTTGAAATACGACAATGATTAGAGTTATTTCATTCTCAGAATAAAGATCTTTAAAGCCATTAAGTTGTCCGTATAAAAACGAAACAGGCAAATAATTTTTTATTTGCTGTTTGTTAATTCCAGAAATAAGTTTGCTTTTTACAGAAAATACAATTCCAGTATTGCCATCAGAAAACAAACGAAATTTTTGAATTGCAGTTTCTGCATTATCTAAAAATAGATAATGTTTGATATAAGGTGATAATTCTTTTGGTGGAGAAACTTGCATGATCTTTTTTTTAATTTGCTTTTTTAAGTTTAAATCATCAAGAATTAACTTCGTACAAAATTAGATATATTTTTCGATTATAGTTTTTCTGATTCCTTGTAGATGTTTCTCTCCATAGTGATGTGAAGTCTTTCGAACATTTCAGAAATATTGAACCCTTCTTTTTTATAATGAGCTTGTACCGCTTCTTTTGCTTTTTTTAAGACGGTTTCATTTTCCCAAACTGCAATTGTGATGTAAATTAAATTGCCATTTTCATCGGTACGTTCGTAAGCATTGTCATTTACAAATCCGTTTAAATGTTTTATGAAGTTTCGGTTGATTCGTACTCGTTCTAAAAATTCTTGCTTTGATTTCTCGGGAACGATAAATTTATCAATAAAAATTTGCTGCATGGTTTCTGATTTTTTAGGTTTAATTTCTGAATTGATAGTTGTTGATTGAGCATTTGTTTTATAAGCTAGCAATGTCAAAAAGGCAATTCCGATTAAAAGATTTGTTTTCATAATTCCTGTTTTTATTGATGTAAAATTCAGAATTGTGAAAACCAAATCATTGTAAAAAATCATTGATTTACCAAAAAGAAGGAAATTTGAAAAACTCAGTTGGAGTTTGTCCTGTGAACAATTTGAAGTCTTTATTAAAATGAGGCTGGTCAAAATAACCTGCGTCAAAAGCTAGATCTATGAGGTTTTGATTTTGTTGTTTAAGATCAATAATAGATTTTATGCGAATCACATAACAGAATTGTTTTGGAGAGGAACCAATTGTTTTCCTGAATCTTTTTTCAAATGCGTCTTGGCTGATATAGAGTGAGTCGGCAAGTTCTTTTATTTTAACGATACCTTTTTTAGATTGTATGATAGTAATGGCAGCAGAGATTAAATCGTCGGGTTTATAATTGTATAGCCTTGACAGAAGAAACTGTTCGATAACAGCAATCCTTTGATTATTGGTTTTTGCTTCAGCTAAAAGTTCTTCGACAATAGCAATTTTTTGTGGCGGAATAAAGTTGTCAAGCGAAACACTTTCTTCAAATAATTCATGAAGTGGTTCTTTAAAAAAAGCTTTAGCACCAGCTTCTTTAAACTGAACGACAAGAGTTGTGGTTTCTTTTTCGTAATTAATTAAACGAACCGATCTGCGAATACCCGAAATTGTAGAAATTGGCAATTTGTCGAATTGATTTTCTTTAATATAACTGACAGTACCCTTGCAACGAAAAGCAATTGTTAGAGAAGTGTTGGGCAAAACCCTATTTATCAATTCGTCTTTGCTTTCGATAATTCTGTACGTCTTAATAAAAGGCCTTAACTGTTCTGTTGGAATGAAATCGATAATTTTCATTTGAAAGTATTTTCAACAGGTTGAGCGTCAAAGGTATGAAAAACAAAATTCCAATAGCTTAATTGTTTCGACATTAAGCTATTGGAATTTTTTTAAGAACTTATTTTATTTTTAAACCATTTCAGTTTTCATTACAATTTCTTCTTCAATAGCATTCCAAAGTCCGATACGTTTTTCTAAGGCAAGAATTGAAACCTCTTCAACTTCTTTCCATTTTTGAGCATCTTCTTCACATAATTCAGTAATCATTGTCATTGCCATTGGTCCGTGTTCGTCGGCATCTAGTTCGATATGTCTTTCAAAGTAATATAACAGTTTTGCTAAATCGCTCTCTGGTAGATTTTTTTGAAAGTTCTTTAGGATTTCGGTAAACATACTCGGAATCAAATCTTCTCTTCCAAAAGTAAATGCAGCGGCAATTTCGTGTGGTTTTCCTTCTTCAATAACTCTAAAAGTAAAATCTAAAAAGGCTTTTACATTTGGATGTAAATTACTTTGCTTGATAGCAACAAATATATTATGAAGAGAATTTACCTCTGATAAGAAGTTTAAAACTCCTGTTGTATCTGCACCGCAGGCTTCCATAGCTTCAAGATACATTTCGTAGTGACTTTGTCTTTTTCCGTCAATACTTAAATCTGTTTCTTCTGCAAGAACAATTTCATTAATTAAATATCTAGTTTCTGGATTTTTTGTAGCAAACCAAGGAGTTGTTGTACAGGTAAGTTTGGCTTGTAAAGCTTTTAATAATGACATAAAATCCCAAACAGCAAAAACGTGAGTTTCAAGAAAACTGTGCAGGTCGTCTATATTTTGAATCTTATTGTATAAAGAATGATTTAATAGTTGGTCTTTTTGTGGTTGTATGCTTTTGTTTATCGTTTCGATATTCATTTTTGAAAAAATTTTGGTGCAAAGATAAAAAGCTTCTCCGTGAAGAAGAAGCTTTTTAGATTGATTTTGTATATATTTTAATAATTATCAATTATTTAAATGCTGGAATTCCGGTTACATCCATTCCAGTTATCAATAAATGTATATCGTGAGTTCCTTCATAAGTAATCACACTTTCAAGGTTCATCATATGACGCATAATTGAGTACTCGCCCGTGATTCCCATACCTCCAAGCATTTGTCTGGCCTCGCGTGCAATAGTAATGGCCATATTTACATTATTACGTTTTGCCATAGAAATCTGTGCAGTAGTTGCTCTACCTTCATTTCTTAAAACTCCTAAACGCCAAGTTAATAATTGGGCTTTTGTGATTTCGGTAATCATTTCTGCCAGTTTTTTCTGTTGTAACTGTGTTCCTCCAATTGGTTTTCCAAACTGAATTCTTTCTTTTGAATATCTTAAAGCGGTATCATAACAATCCATTGCAGCACCAATTGCTCCCCATGCAATTCCATAACGAGCAGAATCTAAACATCCGAGAGGAGCGCCAAGCCCAGATTTATTTGGCAAAAGGTTTTCTTTTGGAACTTTTACATTATCAAAAATTAATTCTCCAGTTGCAGATGCACGAAGCGACCATTTGTTATGCGTCTCTGGAGTTGTAAATCCTTTCATACCACGCTCAACAATTAAGCCATGAATTCTCCCTTCTTCGTTTTTCGCCCAAACAATAGCAATATCAGCAAATGGGGCATTCGAAATCCACATTTTAGCACCATTTAAAAGATAATGATCGCCCATATCTTTAAAATTGGTAATCATACTTCCAGGATCAGACCCATGATCTGGTTCGGTTAAACCAAAACAGCCTATATATTCTCCCGTAGCAAGTTTTGGAAGGTATTTCATTCTTTGTTCTTCGTTTCCATATTTCCAAATCGGATACATTACCAAAGAAGATTGTACAGATGAGGTAGATCTTACACCAGAATCGCCTCTTTCTATTTCCTGCATAATTAAACCATAAGAAATTTGGTCTAATCCCGCACCGCCATATTCTACAGGGATATAAGGTCCAAAACCGCCAATTTCGCCAAGACCTTTAATAATTTGTTTAGGAAATTCTGCTTTTTGGGCATATTCTTCAATGATAGGAGAAACTTCTTTTTTAACCCAGGCACGAGCAGATTCGCGAACCAATTTATGTTCGTCTGATAATAAATCGTCTAGGTTAAAATAATCTGGAGATTGAAATAGGTCTGGTTTCATGTTTTTTAATTTTTAGCAAAGCAAATTTACATAATAAAAATATAACAAATACTGGTTAAATTGTTATATTTTTTCGTAGTAAAAATAAAATTAATAGGAATTTGGCAAATTAATTGTAGTTTTTTGATAATTTATAGACTATTTTTGAATACCAAAAACTAACTTAATGAGGCTGATCATCTCTTTATTTTTTTTACTATTGATATTTTCCAGTGGGACTGCTCAAATCAAAGAGGAGTTCACGGAACAAAGGTACTTAGAATTACAGGATAAAATTCGTTTCAGCATGAATGGTAACTTCGACCAGGGTCTTGAGTATGCAGAAGAATTAAAGAAATCCAACAACAATGAACACATAGCATTTGCTTATGGTGCAGGATCATATCTTTATCAATTAAAAAATAATAGAGCTAAAAGTGATGAGTGGTTTACCAAGGCATTAGCTTATTATAATAAACTTCCAGAATCTGTTCAAAAAATAAATCTTAGAGCTTATCTATATAATTATAGAGGATTGATAGAATGGAAGAGACGAAACTTTAGTAATGCTCTTACTAATTATCAGGAAGGAATTAAACTCTCTATCAAAACTAATGATGTTATACAGATTGTAAAGTTTAAAAGTAACATCGCCTTGGTTAATGAAGCTGTGGGTAATTATGAACTTGCCGTTAAAAATCTTAGACAAAACAGTGATTTTTTAGATAAGAACGAAAGTCTTTATGATAAAGACCAATTTCAGAATAGTAGAAGTAACATTTATACCAATCTAGGGAATGTCTACGAAGGTTATTATATGAAGAATCGAAGTAAAGCCTTTTTACTTGATTCGGCCGAATACTTTTATAAAAGGGCGATAACCTATTCTCAAAACTATATGGATAACAAAATGACGGCTACTTTAAGTCTAGGAAATATCTATTTGTTGAAAAAAGATTTTAAAAATGCCGAAAGGTCTTATTTTGATATTGCAATGTATGCGAAACAAAATAATGACGAGGACTATTATAAGACTGCAAATTATAATTTGGGAGATCTTTATTATGCTCAAAAGAAATACGATAAAGCCCTGATATTCCTGAAAAAAGTTGATTCGCTTTATCTTAAGGAGAAGAAAATAGATGTGAGCTATTTTCAATCCAATTATGTCCAGGCCAAAATTTATAATATTCTAAACGAGCCTGAATTGGCTTTTAAGCATTCTAAAATTTATTTAGATTCTTATGAAAAATATGAGGGGCAACTGCGGGAAGAAGCTTTAGAAGTTAATTATAAATTGGGCACTGCAAATCTGAGTGATGAGATGTTGAGCATTCAAGAGAAGTATAAATATGAAGTTTTATGGAATAAAGCCCTAAAAGTCTTCTATGTTATTTTGGTTGTTGGGATTGTATTTTTCTTGATTAAAAATATTAGAGATAAGAATAGAGCGCAGAAAAAAATGAACGCTTTAATTGAAGAGTTTAAAGCTAATCTTGAGAAAAAAGAATCTGAAAAAGCAGAAATCGAAAAAGCAGCATTAGAGAAAAACATAGTTTTGGAAGAGTCTCTAGAACTAGAAGAAGATACACAGCTTAAAAAAGAAAATGCAAATCTTAGTATTGATGAGGCTAAAGAAAATAAAATTGTAGAAAAATTATTGGCGCTAGAAGAGAAACTGGAATATCTAAATGCAGATTTTACGCTTTCGTATGTTGCTAAAAAAATTAAAACCAATACAACTTATTTATCTTATGTTGTCAACAAAAGATTCGGAAAATCTTTTGGAGAATATTCAAATGAGTTAAAGATTAATTATGTTATTAATCAGATGATTACAAATCATTTGTATCGTAAATATTCGACTCAGGCAATTGCAGAAAGTGTTGGTTTTAAAAATGCCGTTTCATTTGCAAAATCGTTTCGCAAAAGAACTGGAGTGTCTCCAGCTCAATTTGCGAACAATATTTAAGCTTGAATTATTAACCATTTCCTCCACCATTGGTTTTTATAGGATAGCTTACAACAGGAGGGTCAATAGATTCGTTTTCACCTCCTCTAATAATTCTTTGAGTTTTTTTGTCTATTTTTTCTAGTTCAAAATCTTTGAATGTCACTATTTTAGTTTTCATGGTTTAAATTTTTTTAGTTGTTTTTTATACTACATATTTGAAAATAAGATCAGCCGTTTCCTCCACCATTGGTTTTTATAGGATAACTTACAACAGGCGGGTCAACAGTGTCGCTACCGCCTCCTCGAATAATTCGTTGCGTTTTTGTATCTATTTTTTCTAATTCGAAATCTTTGAATGTCAATATTTTAGTTTTCATGTCTTAATTTTTAGTTATTTTTTATAATTGAAATCTGTAAATGCAAATCAGCCGTTTCCTCCGCCATTAGTTTTTATAGGATAACTTACAACAGGCGGGTCAATGGATTCGCTTTCACCTCCTCTAATAATTCTTTGAGTTTTTTTGTCTATTTTTTCTAGTTCAAAATCTTTGAATGTCAGTGTTTTAATTTTCATGTCTTGAATTTTTTAGTTTTTTATACTATAATATTATGTATTAAGAATCAGCCGTTTCCTCCGCCATTGGTTTTTATAGGATAGCTTACAACAGGCGGATCAATAGGTTCGTCATCACCTCCTCTAATAATTCTTTGAGTTTTCTTGTCTATTTTTTCTGTCTCGAAATCTTTGAATGTCAATATTTTATTTTTCATATCTTTTTTTTTTGGATTACTTTTTTTTTTGGAATTTTCGCTATTTTTAAGATGCCTATCAGCCGTTTCCTCCACCATTGGTTTTTATAGGATAGCTTACAACAGGCGGGTCAATTGATTCGTTTTCACCTCCTCTAATAATTCTTTGAGTTTTCTTGTCTATTTTTTCTACTTCGAAATCTGCTAATGTGAATGTTTTACTTTTCATGTTTTGGAATTTTATATTATGTACTATTAATCTTTCATATTTGTTTTTTCGCAACTTTGCAAATGCGGCAAAAAGCGCTAAAAAAATTTGGTTTATGTTAAAAGTTTTTTTGAGTATTATAGATCAGAAGCAGTAAAAACTTGGGTTTTGTTTGTGAGATAAAACTTCCAAATTAAGATGCTTCTTTTTGCTTTTTGGAGAGTTTTTCACTTCCGATTTGAGGCTCTTTTTTACGATTAAAATTGTTTTTTTAGAGCTCCTCATTACGTTTTTCTTTCTTGAAATTCGTATGATTTTTTTGCCCTTATTTTCATGTTTTTCGATGTTTAGATTATTACTTATCCAAAACTAGATAAAAAGCAAAACCGTTAATCGAAAATGGGCTTTCTGAGCTTTTTGTTAAAAAAACAACAGCATAACTATTTGATAATAAATTATTTACGCGTTGTACTATACTTGGTATAATTTATAAATTGTATGTGGTATAATTAATAAAATGTATGTGTTTATGTGATTTTTATCAATAAAAACCCCAATCTTTGCAGTGTAATTATGATTTAAAAACAATCAAAAACGATGTTAAAACTCGTCCAAAAATTTCTACAAATCAATCGATACTCAGACATCAAAAATGAGTTCAAGGACCTGTTTTTGTCTCATCCAAATTATCCGAGTTTGTTTGCCATTACAGACTCGTTTGATTTGCTTTCGGTAGAGAATGCAGCTGTAAGAGTTTCGAAAGAGCAGATTGAAGATTTGCCTTCAAACTTTTTGGCGTATTTTAAAGATGAATTGATATTGGTTGAAAAGATTAAAAGTGGAGTTAGAATCACAACCACAAAAAAAGGAAGCCAAAAATTATCTTATGATAAATTTCTTTTAGACTGGAACGGTGTAATTGTTGCCATTGAACCTAACAATGTAGTAGCAAGAGACAATTTAAAGTTCGAATATAATTGGCTCAAATATTTTTTGCCTTTTGTACTTGTAGCAGGGTTGTCTTTTTATTATAATGGTTTTAACTGGTTTAGTGCATCATTCTTGGTAACATCAGTTCTTGGTTTAATTGTAAGCATATTTATTGTTCAAGAAAAATGGGGAGTTAAAAACACCGTAATTTCAAAATTCTGTAATTTAAGTTCTAATTCTTCTTGTCACTCAGTAATAAGTTTCAACGATGATATTGCAAACAGATGGTTAAGTTTCTCAGATTTGCCATTACTTTTTTTTAGTGCAAGCATCATCGCAATATTAGTTCAGCCTTTAAGCTCTGCGATTTTTGTTGGACTTTTAAGTTTGTTGGCTATTCCAATAATAGTTTGTTCGATTTGGATTCAAAAATTTGAAATTCAAAAATGGTGTGTAATGTGTTTAGCAATATCATTTTTAATATTGGCTCAAAGCATTATTTGGTTTTCATCAGATCTTTTTACATTGAGTTTTAGTTTTAATGAAGTTTTTCCGTATGTATTCTCTTTATTGCTTTTAATGCCAATTTGGGCGACAGTTAAAGTAATGATTAGAAAAATGCTTGATAACGAGAACTCTCTTAAAGAACTTAAGAAATTTAAAAGAAATTACGCTCTATTGAATTTCTTGTCTAAAAAAGTAAAATACACAAAAGGATTTGAAGATTTAAGAGGCTTGACATTTGGTAATAAAAATGCGGGAGTAAGACTTTCTGTAATTCTTAGTCCAAGCTGTGGACATTGTTACAAAACTTTTCAAGAAGCTTTTGATTTGGTGCTGAAGTTTCCAGATAAAATATATTTGAATGTTCTTTTTAATATTAATCCAGAAAACAACGACAATCCTTATAAAGCAGTTGTTGAAAGACTTTTAACTATTAATAGAACAACACCTGGAAAAACGGTAGAAGCGATTTCAGATTGGTACATCAAAAGAATGTTGCACAAGAAATGGCTTAAAAAATGGAATGTTGATTCTGTAAGTATGATGATAAATCAGGAAATTCAGAAACAATATGATTGGTGCTCTATGAACAATTTTAATTACACACCTATTAAAATTGTAAACGAAAGGCTATTTCCAAATGAATATGAATTGAATGAGTTGAAATATTTCTTAAATGATTATGTAGATGAAGTTCAAGTTTTAGAGAAAATAGCATAAGATACAGAAGCTTCAACTGTTGAAATAGAAGAGAATAACCCCCGATTAAAAAAACCTGCAGTTATGTTAAAGAACATTTTGAAGTTGAAAAGTGCAGTAGAATTGACTGCGAATGAGCTGAAAACAATAAATGGAGATCATGCTCCTATTTGTGAAGATGGATTTAAAGCTAAAAGATGTACAGAATTTGGAACAGTGCCAGCTTACTGGAACTGCATACCAAATAGTTATGTTGGAAGCTGTTAAAGAAGATTTTTTGAGCATCAAGTTATTTAAGATTTGAGGCTTAAACCAAAAAATGTAAATAGCCAGTTATGTTAGAAAAGATTTTAAAAAGTAAAGAAACAAGAAAGCTGACAAAAAAGGAACAGAAAAACATTTTGGGAAGTGAGTATCTACAAGAACTCAATTGCCATGATAATGCTGTTGAGAAATACGCTACTTGCTAATTTATAATGGTATATAGCAATTTTAAAAAACTATTGCTATATCAAAAGGAATTAATTATGCTAAAGAAGATTTTAAACCTAGAAGGTGCTCATTACATAAATAAAAATGAACAGAAAACCATGAAAGGAGGAATTCCAGAATGTTGGGTTTATGCTTTAGAGGCTGGATGTTTTTTAATACCGCTAGGCGAAACATGCCCTTTAAATACGTCATCGGGCATATGTGACACAAGCCGTCTTTGTTGTTAAGTCAAAAATTATTAACTAATTATAATAATGTAAAATAAAGCCTTTTTAAAATTTAGTCATGTTTTTTTTAATTCGTAGGCGCTCGATCGTGGAACATTGAGCAAATTATCCCAACATTGATGATTGGTGTCGGGATTCTCAGGATAATTGGCCACCTGATTAGTTTTATTTGGTTAGGGCTAATCAAGTGCCATATTCCTAGAGGAAATTAAATTACGAATATTTATCGTATTTAAAGTATTAGGGAAGTGAATTTATTTCTCCTTGTTTACAAGAGCTGATAGTTTATCTATAGAGACAGACAGAAACTTCAAATGTCTTAAAATGATTGGAGTGCAAACAAACTAAAAAACAAAAAAAGCATGTTAAAGAAAATTTTAAAATTAGAAGGAGCTCAAGAGCTAACTAGAGAACAACAAAGATCTATTAAAGGCGGAATTGCTTGTGGTGGTGAACACCCTCCATGTAAAAGTGGTTTTCACTGCGTGATTCCAGATGTAGGTGAGGGATATTGTAAAAGCAATTAATTGTTATAGTAACTAGGATATAAAAATATCAAAAAAAGCTTTGTTGTTAAAACAAAGCTTTTTTTGATAAAAATAGTTCTGTATAAATATTTTTTTAAGAATTTTTGTATAATATTGCCAAAATTAACCTAAATATAAGATTGAAAAAATTCCCTCATTATAAGCAGGCAGATTTTAAAGACTGTGGCCCCACATGTCTAAAAATTATAGCCAAACATTACGGTAAGACAATCCATATTCAGGATCTTAGAGACTTTAGCGAGACGACCCGCGAGGGAAGCAATCTCCTGTTTCTGAGTGATGCCGCCGAGAAAATCGGTTTTCGGACTTTGGGGGTGAAACTGAGCTTGGAAAGGCTGGAAGAAGCTCCTCTGCCGTGCATTCTGCATTGGAATAAAAACCATTACGTTGTGCTTTATAGAATTAAAAAAGGGACTTACTATGTTTCTGATCCTGCATTTGGGCTGATTGAATACAATAAGGAAGATTTTTTAAAATTGTGGATTGGCAGCAATGCCGGCAATGAGACGAAGGAGGGAATTGCGCTGCTGATCGAAGCAACACCTAAATTTTTTCAATCTGATTTTGATAAAGAAGATCGTAAAGGATTAGGTTTTGGAATCTTGTCCCAATACGTGATCCGATACAAATCGTATCTTTTTCAACTAAGCATTGGGTTGCTAGCCGGGAGTTTGCTGCAGCTGATATTTCCTTTTTTGACCCAGAGCATTGTCGATGTCGGAATCCAGAACCAGAATATCCATTTTATTTATCTAATTCTCTTTGCCCAACTGTTTCTCTTTGCTGGAAGAACAGGTCTAGAGCTCATAAGAAGCTGGATACTGCTTCATCTCTCCACGCGTATTAATATTTCACTGATTTCAGATTTCTTTATCAAGCTAATGAATCTTCCGATTTCTTTTTTTGATGTGCGAATGACAGGTGACATCATGCAGCGTATAAATGACCATCACAGAATTGAAAAAATACTGACCACATCGTCTTTAAATGTGCTTTTTTCTATTATCAACATGTTTGTGCTGGGAGGAGTTCTGGCTTATTTCAATGTAAAGATATTCTTGGTGTTTTTTGCTGGAAGTCTTCTTTATTTTGGCTGGATAAGCATGTTTTTAAAACGGAGGGAGGTTTTAGACTACAAACGTTTTGCGGAAGTTTCCAATGAGCAGGGGAAAGTTATGGAGCTTATTAACGGAATGCAAGAAATTAAGCTTCATAATGCCGAAAAACAGAAGCGATGGGGTTGGGAATATGTCCAAGCGAGGCTCTTTAGGGTTTCGATAAAAGGACTGGTTTTAGAACAATCGCAAACCATCGGGTCGTCGGTAATAAATGAATTAAAGAATATCTTCATTACTTTTTTATCTGCAAAACTAGTTATCGACGGTTCCATCACGCTGGGGATGATGCTAGCAATTAGTTCGATTGTAGGCAGCTTAAACGGCCCAATCGCGCAGCTTATCCAATTTGTGAGAGAGCTTCAGGATGCTAAAATTTCATTGGCAAGGTTGTCTGAGATTCACGAAAAAGAAGATGAAACGCAGCAGGAAGAGCATCAGTCTCATGATGTACCTTATGATTCAGATATCGAATTAAAAAATGTCTCCTACAGATATCTAGGTTCAGATATTCCGGTTCTAGATAGTTTAACCTTAAAAATTCCAGCCAATAAGGTAACGGCAATTGTCGGAACCAGCGGAAGCGGAAAAACAACGCTCATGAAGCTGCTTCTTAAATTCTATGAACCCGAAAAAGGAGAGATTCTAATTGGAAATTCACAACTTAAAAACATATCGCAGCATGCCTGGAGATCAAGCATTGGGGCTGTAATGCAGGAAGGATTTATTTTTAGCGACACCATAGCCAATAATATTGCCTTTGGAGTAGATAAAATTGATAAGGAGCGACTGGTTTATGCTGCAGATGTGGCAAATATCAAACAGTATATAAGCGAATTACCATTGGGCTATAATACCAAAATCGGCGCAGAAGGGGTAGGAATGAGCACCGGACAGAAACAGAGGATGCTGATTGCTAGGGCAGTGTATAAAAACCCTGAAATTCTGTTTTTTGATGAGGCAACGTCAGCTTTGGATGCCAACAATGAAAAAGAAATTATGCAGAAGCTTGATATCTTCTTTAAGGACAAAACCGTGATTGTAATTGCGCACCGATTAAGTACTGTAATGAATGCGGATCAGATTGTGGTTTTGGATAAAGGCAGAATTATTGAAATCGGAAATCATGCTGAGCTGGTTGGACAGAGAGGCAGTTATTTTGAGCTGGTTAGAAATCAGCTGCAGTTAGGGAATTAATTATGGCAGAAAACAACGATACATTTGAATTAAGAAGCGAAGAGGTTCAGGATATCCTGACCAGAGTGCCACATTGGATGATACGATGGGGAACTGTTTTAATATTTGCCATTATTATCATGCTGTTTTTTGTTTCCTGGTTTGTCAAATATCCGGATGTCGTGAAAACCGAAATCGTAATTACAACCAATATCCCGCCGGAAAAAATAGTGTCAAAATCTTCTGGGCGCATTGAAGCAATTCTGGTCACGAATAAAATGCTGGTTGAAAAAAACAGCACTTTGGCCATTATTGAAAATACAGCCAATTATAAAGATGTTTTCCTGCTGAAAAAGATTGTTGACGGTTATGATATAAACGGCTCAAAGAAAGAATTTCCTTTTGGACTGTTAAAAAACACACAGTTAGGCGAAATAGAAAGCGCATTTGCGGCATTCCAGAAGGATTATCAGGCTCAGGAACTAAATAAAGACCTGCATCCTTTTCAGGTGGAAAGCAGAGCGCAGCAGTCTGAGAAAATCCAGATAAGCGAAAGGATAGAAATTCTGCAGCAGCAGAAAGTGATAAATGAAAGGGAGCTGGATCTCCAGAAAAATGAAGTGGCCCGATTTGAAACTTTATTCAATAAAGGAATTATATCTGCTCAGGAAATGGAAGCGAAAAAATTAGGTTTTCTTCAAGCGCAGAAGAATTACAGAAGCCTGCTGTCATCAATTTCTCAGCTGAAATCTTCTCTTATTGACAATACAAAATCGAGCCAGAATCTGCAGATAAACAGCACCAAAGAAGAAGTTAATCTCGGACGCAGCGTGTCACAATCTTTCTATCAATTGAAAAAAGTGATAAGGGACTGGGAGCTGGCTTATGCGCTAAAATCTTCCATCAGCGGTAAGGTGACTTTTCTGCAGGTCTGGAATGAAAATCAGACTATCAATGTTGGAGATAATGTGTTTTCAATAATTCCGGATGCTAAAAACAGTTTTATAGGAAAAGTAAAAGCGCCGGCTTTAAATTCAGGAAAAATTAAAGTGGGGCAGCGCGTCAATATCCGTCTGGCCAATTTCCCTGACAGAGAGTTTGGGGTTTTAAAAGGCGAAATCAGAAACATTTCACTGGTTCCCGATAAAGATGGAAACCTGCTTATAGACGTGGCTCTTCCAGATGGACTGAAAACATCCTACAATAAACAGATTGCCTTTCAGCAGGAAATGAAAGGAAGCGCAGAAATTGTAACCGAAGATCTGCGTTTAATCGAAAGAATTTTGTATCAATTTAAGAACATTTTTGAACAAGTTTAATACCAATTTTAACTAACCTAAACCACCCCAAGTTATCAATGAAAAAAACAGTACTCATTACATTTTTACTCTTATTTCAATACTCCTTTTCAAAACCAATTACAGAAACTCAAAAGTTAGCCGCAACCTGCAAAGTTTGGGGGTTTCTAAAATATTATCATCCAAATGTTACCGATGGAAGTAAAAATTGGGATGAACAGCTATTTCAAATTTTGCCAAAAATCGAGGAAGCTCAGACCTCTGAAGCATTTTCTTCAGTTCTAGAAAATTGGATTGTTTCTTTGGGAGAAATTAAAAAACAAGAAATTCTAAAACCCGATGTAAAAAAAGAATATTTTGACAAAAACTTCGACTTGTCGTGGTTTAATAATAAGGAGCTGTTCTCGAAATCACTTTCAAAAAAATTAAAGTTTATTGAAGAAAACAGGAATAAGAATCAACAATTCTATTACACTTCTAATCCCTATATAGAAGTAATAAACGAGGTTAAGTACAAGGAATTTAAATGGACGGATAAGAATCTGCGTCTTTTGGCTCTCTTTCGTTATTGGAATCAAATGGAATACTTTTTTCCGTATAAATATAAAATGGACCAAAGTTGGGATTCTGTTTTAATAGAAATGATGCCTCGATTCAGTAATCCAGAATCTGAAATGGATTTTGCATTAGCGATGCGTGAAATTTCAATAAAACTAAACGATACGCACGCTTCGACTCAAATGAGGCAGATGTATGATTATTTTGGAGATAAATTTATTACTGCTGATGTAGCTTTTATAGATAATAAAGCGGTTGTTGTTGCTTTAAAAAATGATTCACTAGCTAAAATTGATGATTTTAGAATAGGAGATGTGGTTACAAAAGTTGATGGAAAAGCAGTAGGAGATTTAATCAAGGAAAATTTGAAGTATGCAGAGGGCTCTAATTTGCCTGCAATTTTAAAAAATATTTATTGGGCTGTTTTCAATGGAAAAACAGAATCAATCGAAATCGAATTTATTCGTGACAACACCACTTCTGTTAAAAAAGTTAAACGTTACACCTATTCAAAACTAAGAATCACAAATGCTAAAAATGCAGAGAAATGGAAATTATTAGATGATAGCATTGGGTACGTTGATGTTGAGAGAATAAAAGCAGATGAGCTTCCTAGTGTAATGAAGCAATTTGAAAATACAAGAGCAATTGTTTTTGACGCCAGAAAATACCCCCAAGAACCAAATATTGAAGAAGACATAGCACAATATTTATATCCAGGAGAAAAAGCATTTGCAAAATTTATAGATGCAGACTTGACATATCCGGGGAGATATGTTTGGAGAGAAGATCAAAAAACGGGAAAAACAAATGCTGATTATTATAAAGGCAAAGTGATTATTTTGCAAAATGAAAAAACGCAAAGCCATGGGGAGCATTTAGTAATGTGTCTGCAAGCAGCTCCAAATGCCACAATCATTGGTAGTCAGACTTCGGGTGCAGATGGTGGAACATGCAGATTTGAAATTATAAAAGGTTATTCAACCATATTTACAGGTTTTGGAATTTTTTATCCAAACGGAAAAGAAACACAAAGAATTGGTATTGTTCCAGATATCGAAGTTAAACCAACAATTTTAGGTATTCAGCAAGGTAAGGACGAAGTTCTTGAAAGAGCAATTCTTTTTGCTAAAAATGGTAAATAATTAAAAAATAACAGTAAAAAAATAACAGTAAAAAAATATCATGAAAAAAATCATCGTTTTTTGTTTAATATTATTGGGAACTGCTGCTTATTCTCAAAAATTAGATTGCATTAGATTTAAGAATGGAAAGTTTGGGGCTCCAGCTTTTCCAGATGAATACGCTATTCGAAAAGATTCTATTGAAGAGTGTTATTTTGATAGTAAATTGCAAACCGTTTGGAGTGTCAAATGGCTTAGTGATTGCAAACTTGAAAGGGTTTGTATTAAAAATTTTGGAGCTGAGAATGTTAAAATTGGGGATAAAAGTGTAGCAGAAATAATTTATACAGACGATGAATGCGTTACTTATAATATAGTATATTTTAATGAAGAATACCCGAATGGAATAGATTTTCAAAGAGGAGTGTGTCTGCAAAAAGAATAATTTATTTAAAGATATTTTTTACATCTTTAAATAAAAATCTTTAGTAAATTCAATATATTCAGGAGTATAAACGTGTCTGTCGATTTCGACAATAAGTTCGTCGATTTCAATTTCAGGAACTTCATTACGGCTAAAAGCTAATAAACTACGCTTAATTTCCGATTTTGGAGTTCCTTTAACTCTCGTGATTTTTATTGGATAGAGTTCTGATTCTTTTGCTAGGGCAATAAATTTTTCTTCTTCTTTAAAGGGAATAATTAAAGCAAATATTCCGTTTTCTGAAAGTAATAAATCGGCAGCTTCAACCAATTCTTCAAATGGCATTGCGTCTTGAAAACGAGCTAAATCGCGTTGTTCGTTTTCAGTTTTATAGTCTTCAGCATAAAAAGGCGGATTCGAAACAATTAAATCATATTCATCTTCCGGTTCTTCAATAAATTCATCTAAACCAGCATGAAAGCAGAATAAGCGATCGGCCCAAGGAGAACTTTCAAAATTTTCTACCGCTTGTTCGTAAGCGTCTTCATCAATTTCAAGCGCATCAATTTGTTCAGCATGAGTTCGTTGAGCGAGCATTAAGGCAATAATTCCAGTTCCAGCGCCAACATCTAAAATACTAAACGGATTATGATGAATAGGAGCCCAAGCGCCAAGTAAAACACCATCTGTGCCTACTTTCATAGCGGTTTTGTCTTGTTTAACAGAAAATTGCTTAAACTGAAACATAGTAAATTCTAATTTATTATTTAAGATTTTGAATTCAGATAAGAAACTGAACACTTAAAACTGAGACTGAACACTAAATTAAAGATACATCTCCACAAGACCTTCAGGAAGATCCATGATTACTTTTTTGTTTTCGCGATCAATTTTAACCAAGAAATGGTCAATCATTGGAATTAGCATTTCAACTTCGCCATTTAAAACTTCGAAAAGTGGCTGAGCAGTAGAATCATTTATCGAAGTTATTTTGCCAAAAATACCAAGACGTTTGTCTTCAATTTCGAAACCAATAACTTCATGATAGTAGAATTTGTTGCCAGTAAGTTTTGGCAACATAGATAAAGGAAGGAAAACACCGTTTCCGATTAAAGCGTCTGCATCTTCTTCGGTATTAACATCTTCAAAACTAACTCTTAAAAAGTCGTTTTTATGTAAAGAGCTTTTTTCAATAAAAAAAGGAACCAAGTGTTTGTTGTGTTCAACAAACACTGATTCCAGATTTTCGTATAACTCAGGTTCATCTGTGTCTAAATAGACTAAGACTTCACCTTTGAAACTAAATTTTTTAGCGATTTTACCTAAATAAAAACAATCTTCTTTACGCATTATCGCCAAGTAAAAATTATGCTTCAGTTGTTTCGTTATTCTCTTCAGCAGCAGGAGCTTCTTCAGCTTCAACTTCAGCAACTTCTTCAGTAGCCTCAGCAGCTTGTTCAGCGGCAGCAGCTTCAGCTTGTGCAGCAGCAGCATCAGCAACACGTTTAGCGTTGATTTCTTGCTCAGCTTTTAAAGCTTTTGCTTTAGCATCAGCTTTTGCTTTAGATAAACCATCTTTTTTAGCATCAACTTTTCCAGCTTTTGATTCTAACCAAGCAGTTAATTTAGCATCTGCTTGCTCTTGTGTTAAAGCACCTTTACGAACTCCTCCATCTAGGTGGTGTTTCAATAAAGCACCTTTGTAAGAAAGGATAGCTCTTGCAGTATCAGTTGGTTGAGCACCGTTGTGTAACCATTTAACTGCGCTGTCAAGGTTTAACTCAACAGTTGCTGGGTTAGTGTTTGGATTGTAAGTACCGATTTTCTCTAAGTATCTACCATCTCTTTTTGAGCGTGCATCTGCAGCTACTACCCAGTAAAAAGGTTTTCCTTTTTTACCGTGTCTTTGTAATCTAATTTTTACTGACATAATCTAGTGATTAAATTTTGAGGTACTCGACCTCTGTTAATTAAGGGCGCAAAGATATAATTTTTTTATGAAAAACACGTTTTAAAAGGCAATAAATATACTGGAGTCGTTTTTTTAGCATTTTTTTGACTTTTTAAATTTTAGGGTTTAGCTCTTAATACGATACTTTTGCAGCAAATTCATTTTAAATATGAAAAAATACTTTTGTTTTTTATCACTTTTACTACTAGTTGTATCCTGCACATCAGAGGATGTGACGTCTAATAATAAAGCTTTTCAAGCCTTAAAAGATAATGTTTTTTGGAGAGCACAAGTTTTTCAAGCTGGTATAGAGACCGATGGGTTTTTTACTATTGAAGGTTCTTTAGATTCCGATCAGATAAGATTTCAGATTCCTGAACCAGCTAAGAAAACGTATTTTTTAGGTGTAGATGATGATACGAAAGTTGTTTATAAGAAAACATATAAAGGACAAGAAGCAGAATTTAGTACTGGAACTGGCAAAGGAAATGGAGAAATTATCATTACAGAATATAATGCAATCGATAATACCATTTCGGGCACGTTTAAATTTACGGCGGTTAATGCTGATGCTGATGCTGAAAAACAAACAATTCATTTTTCAGAAGGTGTTTTCTATAAAATTCCTGTAACACCAGAACATAGCATTGTTGCTGCGAATAATTAAGTTCTGATCGAAGTATTTCTGGTTAAATCAAAATAAAAACTTAAATAAACTCATAACATAGTGGATTAGATAGAAATAAGATTACATTTGCTTATTATTATAAATAAATATCTATGAATATTTTTGTTGGAAGCCTTCCATTCAGTATTGAGGAAGCAGATTTAAGAGAGTCTTTTGAGGCTTATGGAACAGTTGACTCTGTTAAAATTATTACTGATAAATTTACTGGAAGAAGTAAAGGCTTTGGTTTTGTTGAAATGCCAAATGATAATGAGGCTCAAAAAGCTATCGACGAATTGAACGGTGCTGTTGTTGCAGGACGTACAATCGTTGTGAACAAATCTGAGCCAAAACCAGAAGGCGAAAGAAGAAGTTTTAATAACAATCGTGGTGGAAATGACCGCGGTGGTTACGGAAACAACCGTGGTGGAAACGACCGCGGAAACAGAGGAGGATATTAATATTTTTTTTCTAAAATATAAAAGGGATCAACGAAAGTTGATCCCTTTTTTTATGTAAAAATTTGTTTCAGGTTTCAGATTTTATTTGTTTCACGTTCCAACAACCTGAAACTTGAAACAAAATAAAAACCTGAAACAAAAATTATACATTAGCAGCTAACCAGTCACCAACTTCTTTAGTGCCGTATGCTTTTCCGCCATTAGCTAAATCTTCTGTAACTACTCCAGCTTCTAAAGCTTTGTTCACAGCATCTCTCATCGCTTTTCCTTCTTCCATCAATCCGAAATTTTCGAACATCATGGCAGCAGATAAAATAGTAGCCATTGGGTTAGCAATGTTCAATCCGGTAGCTTGTGGATAAGATCCGTGAATAGGTTCAAATAAAGATACTTCAGCTCCCATAGATGCAGAAGGCATTAATCCCATTGAACCTGAAATTACAGAAGCTTCGTCTGTTAAGATGTCTCCAAATAAGTTTTCAGTAATTAATACGTCATAAGAATTTGGCCATTGAACTAAACGCATAGCAACCGCATCAACAAACTCGTAGCTAACTTCAACCTCTGGATAATCTTTTTCCATTGCCTGAACAGTTTCTCTCCACAAACGTGAAGTTTCCAAAACGTTTGCTTTATCAACGCAGCATAATTTTTTAGAACGTGTCATGGCTAATTCAAAACCTTTTTTAGCTAAACGCTGTACTTCAGCTCTAGTGTAAACGCAGTTATCGTATGCTGTATCTCCGTTATCTTTTCTTCCTTTTTCGCCAAAGTAAATTCCGCCTGTTAATTCTCTTAAGAAAACTAAGTCAGTTCCTTCGATTCTTTCTCTTTTTAGTGGCGATTTATCTAATAAAGATGGGAAAGTAAAAGTTGGTCTTACGTTTGCAAACAAACCTAATGCTTTACGCATTTTTAATAAACCTTGCTCTGGTCGTACTGATGCAGAAGGATCGTTATCGTATTTTGGGTGTCCGATTGCTCCAAAAAGAACGGCATCGGCATTTTTACAAACTTCATGTGTTGAATCTGGATAAGGTTCACCTACTGCATCAATTGCAGCAGCTCCAGTTAAAGCGGGTTTCCATGTAATTTCGTGTCCGAACTTTTTTGCAACAGCATCAGATACTTTTACTGCTTCATTTATTACTTCTGGTCCGATTCCGTCTCCGGCTAATAGGGCTATGTTTAATTTCATTCTATATTTTTTAAAAGGTTCTAAGGTTCTGAGTTGCTAAGCTTCTAAGTTTTTCTTCTTAGTGGCTTAGTTTTTTTTTAAAGGTTCTAAAGTTCTGAGTCGCTAAGGTTCTAAGGTCAAAGAAAAATCTTAGAACCTTAGTGGCTTAGCGCCTTAAGTAATTATATTGAGCATTTTTTGCGTTGCAATAATCGCTGCAACAGTTTGATCTGAATCTAATCCGCGGGTTTTGAATTCTTTTCCGTTATTTGTCCATGTAATAATGGTTTCGCACAACGCATCAGAACTACTTCCCGGCGGGATTCTTACGGCATAATCGATTAATTTTGGAAGCGTTAGTTTTTTGCTTTTGTAAATCTTCGATAAAGCATTCATAAAAGCATCAAACTGACCGTCTCCTTGTGCGTTTTCTTCGATTATTTCTCCGTTTAAATTTAAAGATAAAGTCGTAGATGGGCGCATTCCCTTTGAATGAACCAGCATATAAGAATTTATAGTGATTTTTTCTTCGTAAGTATGACTGTCCAAAACATCAGAAATAATGTATGGAAGATCTTCCTTAGTTACGGTTTCTTTTTTGTCGCCTAGTTCGATAATTCTTTGGGTAACCAATTTCAAATCTTCGTTGTTTAGTTTTAAACCTAATTCCTGAAGATTTTTTTCAATATTGGCTTTTCCAGAAGTTTTTCCGAGAGCATATTTTCTTTTTCTTCCAAAACGTTCTGGAAGAAGATCGTTGAAATAAAGATTGTTTTTGTTGTCTCCATCGGCATGAATTCCGGCTGTCTGTGTAAAAACGTTGTCGCCTACAATTGGTTTATTTGCAGGAATTCTGTAGCCTGTAAAAGTTTCAACTAACTTGCTTACAGAATACAATGAAGTTTCTTTTACATTGATATTTACTTGCGGTAAATAATCGTTGATTACAGCAACAGTACTTTCAAGAGGCGCGTTTCCAGCACGTTCTCCCATTCCGTTTACCGTTACGTGAAGTCCGTTGATTCCCGCTTTTATGGCTTCCATGACATTAGCAATGCTTAAGTCGTAGTCATTGTGTGCATGGAAATCAAAGTGAATATTTGGATATTTTGCTCTGATTTTCGAAATAAATTCAAAAGTCAGAGACGGAATTAAAACGCCTAAAGTGTCAGGAAGTAAAACTCTTTTGATTGGCTGAGTTGCTAAGAAATCCAAAAATTGAAATACATAATCTGGAGAATTTCGCATTCCGTTGCTCCAGTCTTCCAGATAAACATTGGTTTCAATATAATTTTCTTTTGCTAAAGCAATGATTTGAGTAATTTCAGAAAAATGTTGTTCAGGAGTCTTTTTCAATTGATGCGTTAAGTGATTCATTGAACCTTTGGTCAATAAATTTTGAACTTTAGCGCCAGCTTTTTTCATCCAGTCAATTGAAACGCCTCCGTCAACAAATGTCAGAACTTCGATTCTGTCAATGTAACCACGTTCTTCAGCCCATGAAGTAATACCTTTTACGGCCTGAAATTCTCCTTCGCTTACGCGGGCAGAAGCAATTTCGATTCTATCAATATTTAATTCCTCCAACAATAATTGCGCAATGGTTAGTTTTTCTGCAGCAGAAAAAGATACTCCTGAGGTTTGTTCACCATCACGAAGCGTCGTATCCATTATTTCAATTTTTCTTTTTTCCATTATTATATTGTTAGCTTTTGCAATAAGACAATGCTTACTATTTTATTTTTTTGTTATCAGAATTAGACCAGTTGACCAGCACATTTTTGTCAACTGAATGTCTGTTCTGTTTTCTAAATCCTGAATAAGTCTTTCGACATTTTTATCATGATTTAGCGGCCAGTTTGGTTGAGGAAGCATATCATCAATTAAATAAATTCCGCCAGATTTCAATAAGTTTAGAGTTTCATCAAAAACCACATATTTTCCTGGCCATGCGTCGGCAAAAATCAAATCGAACTTTGAATTGTCGTAATTTAAAATCCAATTTTCGGCATCTTCACAAACGAATGAAACGTTTGGATTCTGAATATGTTTTTTTGCAATTCTTTGATATTCTGATGAGTTGTCAATTGTAATTAATGTTGAGTTTTTACTCATTCCTTCAATCATCCATGCAAGTGACAATCCTGTTCCAGTTCCTAATTCTAAAAAGTGGCCATCTTTTTTTGTAGCAACCAATGTCCTAAGAAAACTCCCTGTGTGCAGATCAGAAGGCATTGAAAACGAAATTTTTTCCGAGTCGGTTTTGATCTCTGAATACGATTTTGGCAATTCAATGTTGGTGTCGATCATTTTTTGTGGAAGTGTTTTATTTAACTTATAAAGACCCGACAGGTTTCAAAAACCTGTCGGGTCTCAAAGGACTGAACCTGATTTTTTAGTACGGAAGTTTATCGGCGAAAGCCTTAATATCTTCCTTCATGTTTTGTAAATAATCAATATCGTCAAAACCATTAATCATGTTATTTTTTTTGTAACCGTTAATAGCGAATGATTCTTGCTCACCAGTTGACAATAAAGTAATTGTTTGGTTTGGAAGGTTGATTTCTAATTCTGTATTTGGATCAGCTTCGATAGCTTCGAAAATGTTTGCCAAAAACTCAGGGCTGATTTGTACTGGCAAAACACCAATATTTAAACAGTTTCCTTTGAAGATGTCAGCAAAGAAACTAGAAACTACAGCACGGAATCCGTAATCGTAAACTGCCCAAGCGGCATGCTCTCTAGAAGATCCAGAACCGAAGTTTTTTCCTCCAACTAAGATTTTTCCGCTGTAAGTTGGGTTATTTAAAACGAAATCAGCTTTTGGAGTATCGTCTCCATTATATCTCCAGTCTCTAAAAAGGTTGTCTCCAAAACCTTCACGTTTTGTAGCTTTTAAGAAACGAGCTGGGATGATTTGATCTGTATCTACGTTCTCAATTGGCAGTGGCACTGCACTGCTGGTAAGTATATTAAATTTATCGTATGCCATTTTTTTTGTTGCTTTAGGCTGTAGGCTGTAAGTTTTAGGCTTTTCCTACAGTGTATTATTTTTTTTGCTTTAGGCAATAAGCTATAAGCTGTAAGCCTTTTCAGGTTGCTGTAAAAAGCTTAAAGCCTATTGCTTAAAGCTTACAGCGAGAATTAGAATAATTCTCTCGGGTCTGTTAGTTTTCCTGTAACAGCAGCTGCAGCAGCCATAATTGGACTAGCTAAAAGCGTTCTTGAACCAGGACCTTGACGACCTTCAAAGTTTCTGTTTGAAGTACTTACTGCATATTTTCCAGCAGGAACTTTATCATCGTTCATTGCTAAACAAGCAGAACAACCCGGCTGACGTAATACGAAACCAGCTTCAGTCAAGATATCTAAAATACCTTCTTCTTTAATCTGAGCTTCAACAACGTGAGAACCCGGAACTAACCAAGCGGTAACATTATCTGCTTTTTTTCTTCCTTTTACGATTTCAGCAAAAGCTCTAAAATCTTCAATACGTCCGTTTGTACAACTTCCTAAGAAAACGTAATCGATTTGTTTTCCAATCATTACATCATCTTCGTTAAAGCCCATGTAAGCCAAAGATTTTTTGTAAGTTTCCTCGCCGCCTTCAACTTCTTTTGCACTTGGGATATGTTTTGTGATACCAATTCCCATACCTGGGTTTGTACCATAAGTAATCATTGGTTCAATGTCTTCAGCTTTGATGTTTAATTCAGCATCAAATACAGCATCAGCATCAGTTTTTAGCGTTTTCCAATATTCAACCGCTTTTGTCCAAGCTTCTCCTTTTGGAGCGTAAAGTCTTCCTTCTAAGAAATCAAAAGTTGTTTGGTCAGGAGCAATCATTCCTCCACGAGCACCCATTTCGATACTTAAGTTACAAACTGTCATACGGCCTTCCATAGTCATGTTTTCGAAAACATCACCAGCATATTCAACAAAATATCCTGTTCCTCCAGAAGTGGTCAATTGAGCAATTATATAAAGTGCAACGTCTTTTGGACCAACACCTTTGCTTAATTTACCGTTTACGTTGATACGCATTTTCTTTGGTTTTGGCTGCATAATACATTGAGTAGAAAGCACCATTTCAACCTCAGATGTTCCGATACCAAAAGCGATAGCTCCAAAAGCACCGTGAGTAGACGTATGTGAATCTCCACATACAATAGTTGCGCCTGGCAAAGTAATTCCGTTTTCAGGACCTACTACGTGTACAATTCCATTTTTTTGGTGTCCTAATCCCCAGTGCGAAATTCCGTACTCGTTAGCATTATCTTCAAGAGCCTGAAGCTGGTTAGCTGAAAGCGGATCTTGAACTGGTAAATGTTGGTTTATGGTTGGTGTATTGTGGTCGGCAGTTGCAAAAGTACGTTCCGGATATAATACGTTAACGCCTCTTGATTTTAATCCTAAAAAAGCAACAGGACTCGTAACTTCATGAATGAAATGGCGGTCAATAAAAAACACATCTGGTCCATCTTCAATTTTACGCACAACATGTGAATCCCATACTTTGTCAAATAATGTCTTACTCATTTTTTATTTTTTTTAATTGTAATTTCTATAACCACAGCAATTTCCTGTTCATTATAATAGCAAAACAAAAGTAAAAAAAGATAAAAAAGCGTCAATTTCAATATTTCATTATATACGATACCCAAACTAATTTACAAATTGCCAAATGGCTTTTGCAAACTAAAATTTGAAAGAAAAATGATTAAGAAACTGATTTAGCTATTCTTTTTCGGCTTTAATTTTTCTTGTTTGTTTTTTGTTTTAATAGTTTGCAAATTTATCTCAAAATCAATACAAAATATAAGAATTTGTTTGAAAAAATCTAACAAAATGAATGAAAATAGTAATAATTGTTAGTTTTGATTTCTGTGTAAAAAGTGTGGTTTTTGGGTTTTTTAAAGCTTTTAAAGGAGTTTTTCGGATGTTATTTAGATTGAATAAAGCACCAAAATACTACGACATCCAAGAGGTGTATTTTTATGAAATTTTATGATTATATGAGATAATAAATGTTGTAAAATTTTATCGGAACTAATCTCATAAGTTATCACGAGAAAAAAATTATCTCTTTAAAGCAAAGTGCCCTTTTTGAATTTTGCCATCACTAAATTTTATTTGAAACCAATAATCATCAGATGGTTGAGGGATATTATTGTAAGTACCATCCCATGAAGTATTGTTTTGAGTTAATTCTTTTAGCAGCTTGCCATATCTATTAAATATAGTTATTGAGTATTTTTTATTTGTTGAACCCTTTAGTTCCCAATTATCATTGTATCCGTCTCCGTTTGGAGTGAAAAAAGCAGGATAGTCTAATAATGTAACTTTTTCTTCTAGAAATCCGCAACCCTTTACTTCTCTCGCAAAGATTGTATAATCGCCGCCTGAAAGATTACTAAAAACATTTTCTTTCTGATAATAATTGCCATCTAAAGAATATTCATACTCTAGTCCTGTATTGATTACAATTTCTAAACTGTTTTTATCGCTAAAATCATTTGTTTTTATAAAGTAATTGGGGATTTCTGAAATTGTTTTTTTCGTAACCGTTATTTCGGCTTTATCAATTCCGCAAATACCATTGTCGACTGTATAGGTATAGGTTCCTGAATTATCAAATAAGGGATTAAATAATCCATTTCCGTTTGATAAATTTGGGCTCCATGATCCACCTTCATCTGGATTGCCTTTTAAGAAGTTAAATAGATTAACAGGGTCATTGTTAATGCATATTGATAATGAGTTGTTCTCTCCGGCATTTGGTAATTTCAAAACATTGACAGCGACTTCGGAAATGCTATTTTCGCAAGAACTATTTAATATAGTGTATTTGTAAATTCTTGACGGGTCTTTTTTGGGATCAAATACTCCACTTCCGCTTGCCAATGCCGGACTCCATGTTCCGCCTGTGTTAGGTGAACCATTTAAGCTGTTAAATAAATCTGTAGGATTGTCGTTGTAGCAAATGTTTAAATGTCCATTTTGACCAGCACTTTGATAGGGGTCGACTTTAACTTCGACTTCAGTGTAGATAGTACCGCAATATTGATTTGAGATAGTGTACTTATATATTCCTGGAGGATCCAATTTAGGATTAAATATTCCGTTAGGATTTGTTAGGGCAGGAGTCCAAGAGCCTCCTTTTTCTGGAGTTCCTTTTAAAATTGAAAAAAGATCTATTGGATTTTCGTTTACGCAAAGAGATATATTGCTATTTTCCCCAGTATTTGGTAGTTCTTGAATATCGACTAATATTTCGGCTGTGTCGCTTAAACAAGATCCGTTTGTAATGGTATATTTATAAAGACCTTTAGCATCAACTTTAGGATTGAAGATTCCAGTTCCACTTGATAAATTGGGTGTCCATGTTCCGCCTTTGTCTGGAGTTCCTTTCAAAATAGTATACAAATCTACCTTTTCACCAGATCTGCAAATGGTTAAAGTATTGTTTTCTCCAGCATTTGGCAATAAATCTTTTAGAACAGTTACTTGAGCACTTTTAGTCCCACATTTGCCATTTGAAATAGTATAGGTATAAACTCCAGAAGGATCAATTGAAGGATTAAATATTCCAGTCCCACTTGCCAAATTTGGATTCCATATACCTCCTCGGTCGGGATTTTCGGTTAAATAATTAAAAAGATCAAGAGGTGTTTGATTTGTACATATTCTTAGACTTCCATTTTTTCCTGCACTCAAAACATTTGAGGTTTGAAAATCAAAGATGCCATCATTATTACTATCCAATGGAGTAGTATAGCCATTTGATGCAGAAATCACCAAGCCATTTGCATCAACAATGCAAGGCGAATTCCCTAAGAATCCGTCACCATCATTATCATCAAATCCAGCTTCGATTACGTCATAACATCCATCATTATCGCTATCTAAATCTCGAGAATCGGGAAAACCGTCTCCATCAGTATCCCTGTTTGGAATCCCGTTTTCTTCTACAATATCCAGAATTCCGTCGTTATCATCATCTAGATCGACATCATCTAAAATTCCGTCTTTATCAAAATCAGGAATGCATTCTTGTTTTACTTCGCTTTCATTGCTGCATTTTGATGGGTTTCCTATAATTTCTGTTAGACCATTTTTTAAGGGAGAGGAAAGTAAGTTACAAATTGCAGAACAGTCGGTAAGAGAAGAGTTGTAATATATTGCAAGTGTTTTATAACTGGCACCTGTATCAGCTAATTGTGTTAAAGATTGAAGGCCGTCTAAACTTTTTAAAGATGGGTTGTAATTAATATCCAGACTACCTCCAATTTTATTTAGATTTTTAAGTCCCTTTAAGCTTTCAAGTTTGGTATTGGCTAAAATTTGTACAACACCCGCAACTGATTGAAGATTGTTAAATCCATCAACTGATTCCAATAATTTAGTACTTGCAATTATAATCCATCCTGTTGGTGGCGTAACACTTCCAATTGATTTTAAATTTTTAAATCCTGATAATGAAGTTAGGCCTGAACCATAAAGCGTAAATCCAGAACCAATAATTTCTAAGCTTTCAAAAGCAGGAATGGTTTTTAAGGATGTAGAACCAGTGCCAAAAAAATCCATTTGAAAAAAACGCTCTATTCTTTTTAAATTTTTAAAACCCTGCACAGAAACTAACGAATGTGCATTTAAGTTAAAATCATGCCCAATAAATTCTAATGCATTAAAGCCGTCAATTTCTTTTAGAACACTTGGGACATTGCTAGTGGTGATAGAAAGATCGCCACCAATTATTTTTAATGAATTAAATTTTGGAATTTGTGTCAATCTGCTATTATCACTTATTCTTAAGTGATTGGTAACTTCAACTAATTTTTCAAAACCAGTAATTGTTTTTAATGATAGTTCATAGAATTGTAAATTACCTTTTATAGTTTCTAGATTTTTAAATCCGTCAATTGTTTCATTGAGATAGTTTTCGTAAATGTTTAAATTGCCGTTTATAGTTCTTAAATTATTAAAGCCAACCAAGTTTTTAAGTTGTGTGCCTCTTATTAATAATTCACCTCCTACATATTCCAAATTATAGAAATTAGAGACATCTGATATTTTAGAATATTCGATTTTCAAATTACCTTCTACTCTTTTTATTGAAGTTAATTTCGAAAAATTATAAGCGTCTCCACCGATAGATAAATTTCCATTAATAACTTCACAATTAGGGTATGAAGCTACAAAATTATCAACATCTGTCTGTTTGTATAGTACAACATCGCTCGGCGGACACTGGGCAAAAAGAAAGTTAAAAAATAAGAAAAAGAATAAATATATTAATTTTTTCAGCATATAAACTCTACTTGGATGGAAGCCAAATGTAGTTTAATTTTTTAAAATTTAACACAAATATATTGCTTTAAAAGTTTTTCTTTTTCTTAGAAAACACATTTGAAATTGATAATTATGTTTAACAATTTAGAGCTTTATTTTCTCTAAAAAAGACGTAAATTTGAATCCTCTCCATGATTTAGAAAGCAATTTTTCACACGCCATATAATCAAGTGTTTATATTGGAAAAGCCTTGGATTTGGAGCTTAATTTTTGTATTTTCACTCTATGTATTTAATATTCGATACCGAAACAACCGGATTACCAAAACGCTGGGATGCCCCAATCACCGATTCTGATAACTGGCCTCGCTGTATACAAATTGCTTGGCAGCTTCATGACGAAATGGGACAGCTTATTGAGCATCAGGATTATTTGGTAAAACCAGAAGGATTTAACATTCCATATGATGCCGAGCGTATTCACGGAATTTCAACTGAATTGGCTGAAGCCGATGGAATCTCGCTGGCCGAAGTTTTGGAGAAATTCAATATTGCCTTAAGCAAAACCAAATTTATCGTTGGTCAGAATTTAGGTTTCGACGTTAATATTATGGGAGCCGAATTTCATAGAATGGGAGTTGAATCTCAAATGAGTTCAATGCCTGTTTTGGACACTTGTACCGAAGTAACTGCTTCGTTATTGCAGCTTCCTGGAGGTCGTGGAGGAAAGTTCAAACTTCCAACTTTGACCGAATTACACAGCTATCTTTTCGATCAGCCTTTCGCGGAAGCGCACAACGCAACTGCCGACGTTGAAGCAACTACGCGTTGTTTCCTTGAATTGGTTAGAAGAGAGGTTTTTACAAAAGAAGAATTAGATGTTCCGAAGGAATATTTCAAAGAATTTCAGGAAAGAAATGCGGAGCCATTTAAGTTAATTGGTTTAAAACATATCAATTTAAAAGCAGCTTCTGATAAAATTAGAGAGCAGCTTAAAGCTTTAGCTGGAGAAGGACAGCAAAATGTTGTTTCAGAAGAAGATAAAGCCGATTTTAAAGCAGCGAAATTTGCGCATTTGCACAATCATACGCAGTTTTCAGTACTTCAATCGACTATCGGAATTGGAAACATTGTAGCTGCTGCAGCCAAAAATGGAATGCCTGCCGTTGCCATGACGGATACTGGAAACATGATGGGAGCTTTCCATTTTGTGAGCGCTGTAATGAACCACAACAAAGCGACATCTGGAAAAAATAAAGCTCTAGTTGAAGCTGGAGAAGAGCCAACTGAAACGGAGGTAAAGCCAATTGTAGGCTGTGAATTTAATATCTGCGAAAATCACCTAGATAAAAGCAAAAAAGACAACGGTTATCAAGTTGTTTTAATGGCTAAAAATAAAGCGGGTTATCACAATTTGGCCAAAATGGCTTCGATCGCTTACACGGACGGATTTTATTATGTTCCGAGAATTGACCGCAGGATTGTGGAACAATACAAAGGAGATATCATGGTTTTGTCTGGGAATTTATACGGAGAAATTCCGAGTAAAATCTTGAACATTGGTGAAAACCAAGCCGAAGAAGCTTTAATTTGGTGGAAAGAACAATTTGGCGAAGATTTCTATCTCGAAGTTATGCGCCACAATCAGGAAGATGAAAATCGTGTCAACAAAACCCTGATTGAGTTTTCACAAAAACACAATGTCAAATTAATTGCGACTAACAATACTTATTATTTAAATAAAGAAGATGCCAATGCGCACGATATTTTACTTTGTGTAAAAGACGGTGAAAAGCAGGCAACACCTATTGGACGTGGACGTGGTTATCGCTACGGACTTCCAAATCAGGAATATTATTTCAAGTCGCAAGACGAGATGAAAAAACTTTTTGCTGATTTGCCAGAAGCGATTATCAATATTCAGGAAATTATTGATAAGGTTGAAGGATATTCATTGTATCGAGATGTATTACTTCCGAAATTCGAAATTCCCGATGAGTTTATGGTTCCTGAAGATGAAGAAGATGGTGGTGTAAGAGGGGAAAATAAATATTTGCGACATCTTACGATGGAAGGTGCCAAAAGACGCTATGGCGAAATTACCGAATCGATTCAGGAACGTTTGGATTTTGAGTTAATGACGATTTCGAACTCCGGATATCCGGGTTACTTTTTGATTGTACAGGATTTCATCGCCGAAGCTAGAAAAATGGATGTATCGGTAGGACCAGGACGTGGATCTGCAGCGGGTTCAGCTGTTGCATACTGTCTTGGAATTACAAACATTGACCCGATTAAATATGACTTACTTTTTGAGCGTTTCCTAAATCCTGACCGTGTATCGATGCCCGATATTGATATCGATTTTGATGACGAGGGTCGTGGTCGTGTAATGGAATATGTAATCAACAAATACGGTCAAAAACAGGTGGCGCAGATTATCACGTATGGTAAAATGGCAACCAAATCGGCAATTCGTGATACGGCACGTGTACTGGATTTACCATTATTCGAAGCTGATAGAATTGCAAAATTGATTCCGGGAATGATGCCGTCAAAATGGAATTTGGCGCGTTTTATTTCGGAGAGTGAAGAAGAAGTTAAAAAAGCGCTTCGTTCAGACGAATTTGATAATGTAAAAGAATTAATCGCGATTGCCAATGAAGATGATTTGGCAGGAGAAACCATTCAGCAAGCAAAAATTCTGGAAGGGTCGATGCGTAATACCGGAATTCACGCTTGTGGGGTAATTATTACGCCATCAGATATTACGAATTACGTTCCCGTAACAACAGCAAAAGATTCCGATTTATATGTAACACAGTTCGACAACTCGGTTGCAGAAAGTGCCGGATTGCTGAAAATGGACTTCTTGGGTCTGAAGACCCTTACGCTGATAAAAGATACCGTAAAACTGGTAAAATATAGAACCAATATTGATCTGGATCCCGATACTTTCCCAATCGATGATGAAGAAACGTATGCGCTTTTCCAAAGAGGTGAAACCGTTGGAATCTTCCAATATGAGTCACCTGGGATGCAGAAATACATGAAAGATCTGAAGCCAACCGTTTTTGGAGATTTAATTGCCATGAACGCATTATATCGTCCGGGACCTTTGGAGTATATTCCGTCTTTCGTTCGAAGAAAAAATGGTGACGAAGAAATCAAATACGATTTAGATGCTTGTGCAGAATATCTTTCTGAAACCTATGGAATTACAGTTTACCAAGAGCAGGTAATGCTTTTGTCTCAGTCTTTGGCAGGATTTACAAAGGGTGAGGCCGACGTCTTGCGTAAAGCGATGGGTAAGAAACAAAAAGACGTACTAGACAAAATGAAGCCGAAGTTTGTTGAACAAGCTGCTGCAAAAGGTCACGATGCCAAGATTCTGGAGAAAATCTGGAAAGACTGGGAAGCCTTCGCGAGTTACGCCTTCAACAAATCGCACTCGACTTGTTATGCTTGGATTGCGTACCAAACGGCTTATTTGAAAGCGCATTATCCTGCCGAATATATGGCAGCAGTACTTTCGAATAACATGAACGATATCAAACAAGTTTCGTTCTTCATGGAAGAATGTAAACGTATGGGATTGCAGGTTCTTGGGCCAGACGTAAACGAATCGTACTATAAATTTACGGTAAACGATGACTACGCAGTTCGTTTCGGAATGGGGGCGATTAAAGGCGTTGGTTCTGGAGCAGTAGAAACCATTGTTGAAAACAGAAAAGACGGAAGATATAAATCGATTTTTGATTTGGCGAAGCGAATTGACTTGCGTGCAGCTAATAAAAAAGCGATTGAGAATTTAGCGCTTGCAGGAGGTTTCGATTCATTTGAAGGAACAACCAGAGCACAATATTTCCATGATGATGGTGATGGAATTACTTTCTACGAAAAAGCAATGCGTTATGGATCGAAGTTTCAGGAAAATGAAAACTCATCTCAAGTAAGTTTATTTGGAGAAACCAGCGAAGTGCAAATTGCAGAACCGGTTGTACCGCCATGTGAAGATTGGAGTACAATGGAGAAACTGGCAAAAGAAAAAGAGGTTGTTGGAATCTATATTTCTGGCCATCCGCTTGACGATTTTAGATTTGAGATGAAATATTTCTGTAATTCTCGTTTAGAATCGCTGAAAAGCATGAATGAATATGTTGGGAAAAATCTAATGTTTGCTGGGATCATTAATAACGTACAACATCGTGTAGCAAAGAATGGAAAAGGTTGGGCCGCTTTCAACTTAGAAGGTTATGACGAAAGTTATGAGTTTAAGATTTTTGGAGAAGAATATTTGAAATTCCGCCATTTCTTGATTCAGAACAATTTCGCCTTTCTGAAAATTATGATAAAAGACGGATGGGTCAATCACGATACGGGTAAAAAATCGGATCCTAGGATGCAGTTTGTTGAGATTCGACAATTGCAGGATATTCTGGAAGCTTTCGCTAAAAAATTGATTGTACTGTTGAATATTAAAGATCTTCACCCAGAGTTTATTCATAAACTAAGTCATTTGTTTGCTGAAAACAAAGGAGAGAATTCTGTGACTTTTGAAATCATGGAATTGGAAAAAATAAAACGCTTGGTTGAGGTAGAAACCCCAACAGATTTTGAAGCTGATGATGCTGTTTTTGAAGATGAAAATGAAAATGAAGAAGGGGAAGGAAATGCAAAGATTCAAGAAGTAAATGAGGTTGAAGAAATAAAAGTGGTAACCAAATTAACGATGCCTAGCCGCCGTCTGAAGGTTAAAATTTCAGCAGAATTATTGCAGGAATTGGAGAAAATGCAGATTAATTTTAAACTCAACTAAAAATTTAACAGTTAAAATTTGAACAGATGTTAATTTTTTATGTTAAAAATATGCGCGCATAATACTTTTTTAGTAATATTGCCCAAAATTACAACGTTTTCGTTCCAAGTCTAACTTTGCAAACCGTAAGAATATGTTAAAATATTCTATGTTTGTACTAATCAATAAATCAAAATTATGAAAAAGAACCTATTTTTATTAGGATTATTAGTTTGCTCTATGGCCACAATGGCGCAAACAGAAAAAGCGGAAAAACCAGAAAGCTGGTATTTTAAATTAGGAGGATCATATTTCAACCAAACTGCTTCAACTGAGTTTCCAGAAGTAGGAGGCCAAGCACCAAACAGAGATGTGTATTCAGGTACTTTAGCTAATAATAAATTAGTTTCAAGAGAAAGTGTAACAGGTTCTTTTGGACAAGGTTTTAGAAGTGGTATTACTGCTGGTTACCGTTTTTCTACTCGTTTAGGAGTTGAGATGTCTGCGAATTACTATATCAGTAATAGTAAAACAATGGCTCAAACAACAGATAGACTTATTTCATATAATCCTGCTGCTAGCCCTGCAGCTACATATGTAAGTTTTACTGCGGAAGGACAAATTAAAGCTTTTGATTTAGCTCCATCACTTGTAATGTTTTTAGGAGAAGCTCATGGTTTTGAGCCTTATACTAAAGTTGGAGTAATTGTTCCAATTCACGGTACTTTAGATATTAAAACAAATAGAGAGTATACAACATTTGTAGGTGCTAACCAAGTTGCAAAAACTGATGCTTACTCTAAAGATGTAGTTAAGCCAAATGCAACAATTGGATTTATGGCTGCTATTGGTACTTCTTACAAATTAGGGAAACATATTTCTGCTTTTGCAGAATTAGAGTACCGTAACTTTACTGTTCACGGAAAAACAAAAGAAACTACTGATTATACTGAAAACGGTGTAGATAAATTAAATACTACAACTTCATTTAGAGCTGCTTCATATTCAGCTAATCATACTAACTACCACAGCAAAATCGATGCTAATTCTAATAGTATGGTTACAAATGCAGCAGGTTTCGATAATACAAAAGCAACAGACGATTTAAGTTCTTATGTTGGAATTTCTGGATTAGGATTAACATTAGGTATCAAATACAGCCTATAATTTTTCCAATTTTTTATAGTTTATAGTTTGAAAAAAGAGGATATTCGAAAGAATATCCTCTTTTTTATGCTCATTTTTTTATCATTTATTTCGAAGTTTCTCTAAACCCCTTCAAAACTTGATCAATAACCCAAGTGGTTCTTGAGCCAGAAGTTCCTTTAGATGGAGAAGCGCCTTCTTTTCCTAATAATTCAGCAATAACAGTTTCAATAAACGGTTGCTGAATATGTAATGGATTTTCAATTGTAATACTTTCTTTTTCTCCATTTGCATATTGAATATGAATTGGATCGTTTCCGAAAGTAGAAAAAGAGATTTTTCCTTTATCGCCTACAATTTCAGTGTTATCATAACGTTCAAAACTTGCAAAATTCCAAATTCCTGAACCATGAATTCCGTTTTCGAATAAAAAGGACATTGAAACTGCGTCTTCTGCCGGATATGCTTTTAATTGAGAAGTTGCATGTCCGCGAACTGATTTTATCGGACCTAAAACAAAATCAAGGAAATCTAAAGTATGGCAAGCCAAATCCACAAAGATTCCGCCTCCTGAAATATGAGGTAAAACAGTCCAAGGAAGATTGATTTCGTCATCGTAACGTGCTTCAAAAGGATGGTACAAAACACAATTGACGTGCCTGATTGTTCCTAATTTTCCCTGATCGATTATTTCTTTTATTTTTAAAAAACGAGGTAAAGCTCTTCTATAATAAGCAACAAACAAAGGAACATTATGTTCTTTGCAGACGCTGATCATTTCGTTGCATTCTTCAAATGTCAAAGCCATTGGTTTCTCCACATAAACTGGTTTTCCTGCTTTGGCGCATAAAATGGTGTATTCTTTATGAGAAGATGGAGGAGTAGCGATATAAACGGCGTCGACTTCGGGATCATTTATTAAATCTTCCGCGTTAGAATACCATTTCGGAACATTATGGCGTTTGGCGTAATCTTCGGCAAGAGCCGCATCTCTTCTCATAACTGCAACTAAAGCCGAATTTGGAGCTTTCTGAAAAGCTGGCCCGCTTTTTACTTCGGTTACATTTCCGCACCCAATAATTCCCCATTTTATAATTTCCATTGATTAAGTTTTTAGTTTCTCAAATTTAAAAAAGGTTTGCCACGAATTGCACTAATTTCCACGAATTATTTTTTTGATGTTTGCCGCAGATTAATGGATTTTCACAGATTACTAAAGTAAACGCATAGATATTTAAATCATTTTAATTCTTTTAATCTGTGGCAAAAAAAATATATAAATGAGATTTTCCTCAATTTAAATTAGTGGAAATTAGAGTAATTCGTGGCAAAATAAAAAGCCACAAATTCACAAAAATAATTCGTGAATTCGTGGCTAATAAAAAATTTAGCTTAAAGTTTTATTTTTTAGGTAAAGCTTTAAAACCCATATTGTAAAGCGTAAAAGCTTGAATGTCTACGTTCTCTTGAATCGTAGCCGCAACAGATTTTCCTGCTCCGTGACCTGCTTTAACGTCAATTCTAATCAAAACCGGATTTTCTCCAGTTTGTTTTTCTTGTAACTCAGAAGCAAATTTGAAACTGTGCGCAGGAACTACACGATCGTCATGATCTCCAGTCGTTACCATTGTTGCAGGATAATGAGTCCCTTGTTTAACGTTATGAACAGGAGAATATCCTTTTAAATATTCAAACATTTCTTTGCTGTCTTGAGCAGTTCCGTAATCAAAAGCCCATCCTGCTCCTGCTGTAAAAGCATTATAACGAAGCATATCCATAACTCCAACCGCTGGCAATGCTACTTTCATTAGGTCAGGGCGCTGAGTCATAGTTGCACCAACTAATAATCCTCCATTAGATCCTCCGCGAATAGCTAAATAATCAGAAGAAGTATATTTTTGAGCAATTAAGTATTCTGCAGCAGCAATAAAATCATCAAACACATTTTGTTTTTGCATTTTAGTTCCTGCATCGTGCCATTTTTTTCCGTATTCACCGCCACCTCTAAGGTTAGCCACTGCGTAAACTCCGCCATTTTCCAACCAAACCGCATTAGCAATACTAAAACTTGGTGTTAAACTAATATTGAATCCACCGTAACCGTAAAGAATAGTTGGGTTTTTACCGTCTAATTTTGTTCCTTTTTTATACGTAATAATCATCGGAACTTTTGTACCATCTTTTGAAGTATAGAAAACTTGTTTAGACTCATAATCTTCACTCTTGAAATCAACTTTTGGTTTTGCATATACTTCAGATTTGCCAGATTTTGGTTCAAAAGAATAGATACTTCCCGGAGTTGTATAATTTGTAAAACTGTAGTACAAGATTTTATCTTCTTTTTTACCGCTAAATCCACCAGCAGTTCCAACAGCTGGAAGTTTAATTTCACGAATTAATTTTCCGTTATAATCATATTGCTGTACAAACGAAACGGCATCTTTAGTATAGTTGGCAAAGAAATAACCAGCACCAGTTGATGGCGATAATATATCTTTGGTTTCTTTAATAAAATCTTTCCAGTTTTCAGGCTTCGGATTTGCTGCATCAACCGTTACAACACGTTTGTTTGGTGCGTTATAATCTGTTTCAATAAACAATTTGCTTCCTTCGTTTTCAATTACGTTGCTATCGCTATTAAAGTTGTCTACGATAGTAACAATCGGGCTGTTCGGTTTTGTAAGATCTTTAATGTATAATTCGTTTCCGTAAGTCGAATTAGCGGCCGTAATTACCAAATAATGATTGTCTTCAGTAACATATCCGCCCACATATCTTCTTTTTTGATCAGCTCCAAAAATTACTTTATCATCTTTTTGAGAAGTTCCTAGTTTATGGAAATACAATTTGTGCTGATCTGTTTTAGCAGATAATTCACTTCCCTTTGGTTTGTCATAGCTAGAATAGTAGAACCCTTCATTTTTATACCATGAAACACCGCTGAATTTTACATCAACCAAAGTATCTTCTACAATTTTCTTAGAAAGTGCGTCTATGATAATTACTTTTCTCCAATCGCTTCCTCCTTCAGAGATTGCATAAGCTGCTTTGCTTCCGTCTTCAGAAAAATCAAGTCCGCCTAGAGAAGTTGTTCCGTCTTTAGAAAAAGTGTTTGGATCTAAGAAAACTTCTTCTTTGCCATTTTCATCTTTTCTGTAAACAACAGATTGATTCTGAAGTCCGTTGTTTTTAGAGTAATAAGCAAATTTTCCTTCTTTGGATGGAGCTCCAATTTTTTCGTAGTTCCAAAGTTTTTCCATTCGCTTTTTAAGTTCTTCGCGAAACGGAATTTTATCTAAATAAGCATAAGTAACTTCGTTTTCGGCTTTTACCCAAGCACCAGTTTCGGCAGATTTATCATCTTCTAACCAGCGGTAAGGATCGCTTACTTTGGTGTCAAAATAAACATCAACAGTTTCTCCTTTTTTTGTTTGCGGATATTGTATTTTGCCTTGTCCAAATGATATTCCTGCAGTTGTAATTGCCATTAATAAAAATGTTTTTTTCATAGTTAGTTTTTATCTGTTATAACAAAAATAGCACTTTTTGTTGTGAAAATTGAAATGAAAAATTAAACCATATAAGTAATGTAAGTTCATTTAAACGGTTTGCTTAATTTTACTTATGTGACTTATATGGTTTAAAATTGTTACAGATTAAAGTTAACCCCCAAAACGATATTTCTTCCAATATTCGGAATGCCATCTGTCTTTAATCTAGAAAGATGTGCAATATATTTTTTGTCGAATAAATTGTTTCCGTTTAAATTAATATCGAAAGCCGTTTTTCCTAGTTTAACAGTTCCTCCAAAACCTAAATTTACTAGAGTATAACCTTTAGAAGCTGTTTCGAAACCGCTTACATTATCTTGATTAAAAGTCGAAGAAATGTTCAATGAAGCAAAACCTTCGCTCAGCCAGTTTTTGATGTTAAATTCAGTTCTAAGTGTATTATTCCAATTGTTTGCTGGAATCAAAGGCAGATAATCTTTGTTTTCTTTTTTACCTGTAACCGTTTCAAAGCTAGTTTCAAAATGCAACCAGTCTAAAGGGTGAGGATGAAAATGCAAACCAACTTCACCACCATACAATTGTGCATTATCTTGAACATAAGCAAAAACATCATTATCATCTCGAACTTCCCCAGTTGGCGAAGTATAGATATAATTGTTTACATGATTGTAAAATCCGTTTACGAAAAATTCAAAGTGTGTGTTTTTGTATTCTAAGTTCAAATCGGTCTGAACGTTTTGCTCTGTTTTCAAATTAGCATTCCCAATTTCATAACGATTTGTTCCTTCATGAACACCATTTGAAGTCAATTCAGCCAAGTTTGGAGCTCTAAATCCTGTGGCAACATTCAAACGAAGCGTTAAAGGTTCTGCCAGTTTTGTTTTATAACCTAAAGAAGCATTAAAGCTATCAAAAGATCGGTCTAAGGCCTGAAAATAACCTTCTTCACCTTCAGTTCCGTGTGCTATTGAAGTAATATTTCGGTTGTCAAAACGCAATCCGGCTTGAATAACGCTATTGTCCCATTCGTAATTGGCTGTTCCGAAAATTCCAAAATCATTAGTTGTGGCATCAGGAATTAAATATTCTTCTCCAGAATTTTTATTGGTTTGATGCATTCCCTGAACACCTAAAATAGTTTCGATTTTTCCGAATTTTGGAAAATGATATTTCGCATTGTAATTGAAAGTGTTCAATTTCATGTGAAGAGAAGCTTCATTGCTGTCTTCAAATTCACTTCTGTCATTGGAAATATATCCTAAATCAACATCCAGTTTAGAGTTTTCAAAAAAGATAACATTATTCAAACTCAATAAATGATTGAAAATTCCCTGTCTCGGAAATTGAGTGTCTTTGCTTGAAGATTGTGCTGCAATTCCGTCTTCTGGAATCCCGATATCCAATTTGTTATAGTTGTATCTTAAAACACTTGAAAAAGTCGAATTGCTGTAGCCAATTCCAGTTTTAAAGTCCGTTTCGTTGTAACGCGAATTTGTCACACGATCACCACCAGAAATTTTGTAATCAGAATGCGTATTGTAGCTTCCTCGTGCTAAGAATTTCCAGTTATCTGTAGACGTTTTTAATCCGATAGAAGAGTTGCTTCCTTGTGTATTCGTAAAATATTTTTGACTGAAATTAGCTTTAAAATCACCAGCATCAGCAAATTTTTCTGGATTGAAATATAAAACACCTCCCAAAGCATCAGATCCATATAATAACGAAGCAGGGCCTTTGATTACTTCAACACTTTCAATTCCGGCATCATTTAAACCTAAACCATGCTCATCTCCAAATTGCTGATTTTCGATACGAACTCCCTGAGAATAAACCAAAACTCGATTACCGCTAAGTCCGCGAATTACTGGTTTTCCGATAGAAGTTCCTGTTGAAATCTGAGAAACTCCTGGAATTGTTGCTAAACCTTCAATCAAAGTTGAGGTTCCTTTTTGCTGTAATGTTTTGATGCTTTCGTGCTCAATCTTCATTACGTTTTGCGATTGCAGTTTATTGAAAGGTGTAGAAACTACTACTTCATCCATTTCTAAAATAGATTCTTCAAGAGTAATATCTAGCGTATTTTGCTTAAGCAATTTTGCGATAGTTTTATTTTGATTTGCATATCCAACATACGTGAAAGCAATGCGTAGGCTTCCGTTTGGAAGATTATTCAGTTCATATTTTCCGTTTGCGTCTGTTGTAGTTCCTTTATGTAATTCGGGAGCATAAACAGAAACTCCGGGCAATGGCTGATTTTGATTATCGGTCACTGTTCCCGAAACCGAATTTTGAGCAGTAAGTATGCTCGAAAACCCTAAAATAAGGGCTATTATATATTTTTTCATTTGAAAATGATGCTATAGTTAAATTGAATTTTTCTTCAAATAAAAACCAAACGCGACATTAAAGCATTCTGATCCCAATTTAGAAGATTAGGATTAGGAAACTCAATGTTGTTTTGAATTTAAATGAAAAGAAATGTGATTTTTTTTCGAAAAATCGATAACCTAAGAAACTATAAATGCAGGAGGTCCGCGTAAGAAATACGAAGGAGATAAAATAGAGAAAATTTTCTCTGTAACGGGTAAGAAATAAGCAAATTCTTTTTCAAAAGAATGAAATTGAAATTGAAAAGTTTCTGGAACAATGTAACTTCCGAAGGCGAAATTACAAACAAAACAAACTTCATAATCATGATGCTGATGCGTTATTTCTCCGCTCGGATCATTGTAATTGTGATGGCACTGTTTTTCTGAAAGCTGCTTTATAATATGCTCATAACTGTGTATCGACTGAAACAATATCGAAAACAATATTGTTACAGCAAACGATAAACTTAATATGAGTTGCTTTTTCTTCATACACTGCAAAGGTATAAAAGATAAAAACAAAATTGATTAATTTTTTCTTTCAGCGAGTTGATTTATTGAAAATAATGCAGCAATTAATTTTATTAGGAGTCAAAATGAGAATATTTTTACTTCTTATCGTTTCTGCAGAAAGCATTATATTATATTTGTATGTGAAATAAATGGACATCGAAAAACGTTTATTTATAATTACCTCTTTAAAATCAAAAACACGATATGCGAATTATTTTTAGCTGCTTATTTTTACTCACTTTTTTAAATTCTTTTGCGCAAGAAGACGTTAAGCCTGAGATAAAACCAGTTGTAAAAATAGATTCTTTATATCGAGAAGATCAGTTTTATTTTTCGGTTACCTATAATATGTTTACGGATATTCCAATCGATTTCAAACAGAATAAATTTTCTCTTGGACTTTCAGGAGGTTTTTTGCGCGATATGCCGGTGAATAAATCAAGAACCGTTGCTATTGCTGCTGGATTAGGGTTGAGTTATCAGAATTATTATCAGAATCTGACTATTTCTGAAGATGGTTCGGGATCAATAATATATGGAGTTAACGATTATGGGCAATTTGTATCCAATCGTTACAGACAATATTCTGTAGATCTTCCAATAGAATTCAGATGGCGTAATTCGACGTATGAAAGTACTAAATTCTGGCGTATCTATGGTGGAGTTAAACTGAGTTATGTTTTCTCAAGCGCCTCTACTCTTGACGATGGCGAAAAAACGTATAAAATCAAAAACAACGGAGATATCAATAAATTTCAGTACGGACCATATCTGGCCGCAGGATATAATACCTGGAACGTTTATATATATTACGGCTTAAATCCGTTATTTAAGTCGGCAACAACTTTGAATGGAGAAAAAATCAATATGAAAACCTTAAATGCAGGACTGATTTTTTATATTTTATAACCACAAGTATAAAAATAAAAGTTGTGGCATTATTCCAACAAACAATCCAATTAAGATTTCTCTAGAAGTATGCGCATTCATTTCTAAGCGAGATGAAGCTACAATTCCTGATAATAAAATAAGTAAAGCTGGCCAATAAGGATTATGCAGCTGAAGATGAATATTTAATCCGATAACAAAAATCGTTAAACCTGAGATTGCGACCATATGCAAGCTTGCTTTTGTCTTGAACAGCACACATACCAATGCTAAAATAGTACTGAACAATGCGGCAAGAAAAAAGAAGTGAAGCTCTGGATAACGTGTAATTACAATGCTTCTTTTTACTAATAAAATATATAAAAAACACTGTAAAATAAGAGGAATAGTTCGTTCTGATGTCTGACTTAGCATTATTGATTTTACGTGTCCAGTCGATCTTAATAATAGATAAAATAAGATCGGAACAATGATGTTAATGACCAAAATCTGAATTAAGACAAAATACTTTTCGTTTGTGCTGAAAACATCATCTTTGTAAAATAAGTAAAACAAAGTTGCGTATAACGATATAAAAATCGGATGTAAGATATAGGAGAATAGTGGAAGTACTTTTTTCAAAACTTGCAAATTTGTGGTCTAAAAACAAATATAATCAATAAATGTTTTCTGCCACGAATTACACGAATTCACACGATTTATTTTTTTTCCACTCCCGATAGCTATCGGGATAACCGGATTTAAAAGGATTATAATTAGTGATACTTTTTTTAATCTGGGGAAGAAATTTTTCACGCAGATTTGCTTCGCCTGTTCGCTATCGCTCGGGTAGCAGATCTCGCAGATTTTTTTAAAATTAATTTGCGGAATGGGTGGCTGGTTTTTTAGAAATCAGTGATAATCTTTGTAATCTGTGGCTAAAAATTTTCACGCAGATTTAGCAGATTATAAAAAAAAATTAATTCGTGTGAATTCGTGTAATTCGTGGCAAATCTACTTTTTCTACACTTTCATATAAATGGAATAATTAGTGAAAATTTAGGAGTTTCGTGGCAAACCTTTTTTTAAATTTGAAAAAAAGAAATTCCGAAATGAGTCTAAATTTAAAAAGCCTGGTTTCAGTACTTAACGCCAAATGGATTGGTACAAATGCTGATGTTTTAATCGATCATATTTCAATTGACAGCCGTTCACTTCAAAACGGATCACAGACTTTATTTTTTGCTCTGGCCGGTGTTAACAACGATGCTCATTTGTTTATTCCAGATTTAATAGAAAACGGAGTTCAGAATTTTGTAGTTCAATATATTCCAGATGGTTATATAGACAAAGCTAATTTTTTAGTTGTTGATAATGCACTTCTAGCGCTTCAGGAATTTGCGGCTTATTATAGAAATCTTTTCCATTTTCCAGTTATCGGATTAACAGGTAGCAATGGCAAAACAATCGTAAAAGAATGGCTTAATTTCTTGTTGAGCCCTGATTATAATATTATTAGAAGCCCAAAAAGCTACAACTCTCAAGTTGGAGTTCCGCTTTCGGTAATTGGTATTAACGAAAAACATAATTTAGGCATTTTCGAAGCTGGAATTTCGACAGTTAACGAAATGATTCATCTTGAAAAAATAATTAAACCTACAATTGGTGTGCTCACTAATATTGGAAGTGCACACGATGAAGGGTTTTTAAATTTAGTGCAGAAGATTGATGAAAAACTACTTTTGTTTAAAGATTGCCCGATAATTATCTATCAAAAAACAGAAGTCGTAGAATCATGTCTGACTCAGTTTGCGGCAGAATATATGATTCATCCGAGAAAGCTTTTTTCTTGGAGTTTTACAGATAAAAAAGCAGACGTTTTTATTGAAAAAAGAGAATGTAAAAACGATCATACTTTTATTCAATATCAATACAAAAATGAAATTTTCAATTTAGAAATTCCGTTTAACGATTCGGCTTCTATAGAAAATGCTATTTCCTGTTTATTGGTTTTGCTGCATTTTAATTACGATCAAGAAACTATTCAAAGTCGAATTGAGATGCTTTATCCTGTTCGAATGCGACTTGAAGTAAAAAACGGAATCAACAATTGCAGTATTATTGATGATAGTTACAGTTCCGATTTTCAATCGCTTAAAATTGCTTTGGATTTCTTAGAAAGCCAAAAGAAAAAAGGCGCTTCAAAAACTGTTATTTTATCTGATATTTTCCAAAGCGGATTTGCAAATGAAGAATTGTATTCTAAAGTTGCCCAGTTAATTTCAGACAATAAAATAAACCGCATCATTGGTATTGGCGCAACGATTTCTTCTTTTGCAGCTAAATTTCCAAACAGTACAATGTTTCAAAACACTGCTGATTTTATAGTTGACATCGATAATCTGAATTTTAATAATGAAACGATTCTGATAAAGGGAGCTAGATCTTTTCAGTTTGAAGAGATTGTTTCGCTTCTTGAAGAGAAAACACACGAAACAGTTCTTGAAATTAATCTCGATGCTATTAGCCATAACTTTAATTATTACAAGTCAAAATTGGCACCAAATGTCAAAATGATGGTTATGGTAAAAGCATTTGGTTACGGAAACGGCGGTTTAGAAATTGCCAAACTTTTAGAACATCATAAAGTAGATTATTTGGGAGTGGCTTTTGCCGATGAAGGAATAACGTTGAAAAATGGAGGGATAAAAGTTCCCATTATGGTTTTGAATCCAGAATCGACTAGTTTTCCATCTATGATTCAATATCAGTTAGAACCTGAAATATATAGCTTAAAAGGATTAAATGCCTTTTTGAAAATTGCACGCGAAAAGAACTTAAAAGATTATCCAATTCATATCAAAATGGATACAGGAATGCATCGTTTAGGTTTTGAAAACAATACAATCGATGAACTGATTGCGACTTTAAAAGGAAATTCAACTGTTCGTGTTCAAAGTATTTTATCTCATTTGGCAACAAGTGATGATCCGAAACATTTTGATTTTGTGCGACAGCAGATTGCCTTATTCGAAAATCTGTCTTCAAAATTAATGGCAGCATTAAATATCAATCCAATTCGTCATACATTAAATACTTCTGGAATCAGTAATTTTCCAGACGCGCAATACAGTATGGTGCGTTTGGGCATTGGGTTGTATGGAGTTTCAAACGATGCTGCAGAACAGAAATATCTGGAAAATGTGGGAACGTTAAAATCCATAATTTCTCAAATTCGAACCATTCCAGCTGGTGACAGCGTAGGTTACGGACGCCGTTTTATGGCCGATCGAGAAACAAAAATTGCTACAATTCCAATTGGTTATGCAGACGGAATTTCGAGGTTATGGGGTAATGAAATAGGCTATGTAACAATCAAAAACCAGAAAGCAAAAATTGTTGGAAGTGTCTGTATGGATATGCTGATGGTTAATGTCAGCCATATCGATTGCAAAGAAGGCGACTCAGTAATTATTTTCGGCGAAAGCCCGACTGTGATAGAGATGGCTGTAGCATTAAAAACGATTCCGTATGAGATAATGACGAGTATTTCACAACGTGTTAAGAGGGTATTTTTTAGATAATATTAAGAATTTCCAATAAAATTGCGTATTTTCGATATTACTTAATTATAAATATAAACAGATACGATATGGGATTTTTTTCTGAATTTAAGGAATTTGCAATGAAAGGCAACGTGGTTGACCTGGCTGTCGGGGTGATCATTGGAGCTGCTTTTGGTAAAATTGTCAGCTCATTTATTGAAGATGTAATTACGCCATTGCTGTTGAAACCAGCTTTAGATGCTGCGCATTTATCGACTATTGAACAATTGACTGCTTTTGGAGGTGTAAAGTATGGAGTCTTTATATCGGCAGTAATTAACTTTATAATTGTGGCTTTTGTTTTATTCTTGATAATTAAGGGAATGAATCATGCTAAAAAGAAAGATGTTGCACCACCGCCTCCAGCTGGACCAACTCAAGAAGAATTATTGACACAGATTAGAGATTTATTGAAAAATAAATAAAAATATAATACCGCTACACTAAGTCTAATTTAACCGCCTTCTAAAGAGGCGGTTTTTTTACAAAATGTTTGTTTTATAACAATTTGTTATTTTTTGTGAATCAGCTTGCCATAACTTTTATTATACTTACTTTTGCGATACAAATTAGATTAATTGATTATTTAAAAATATAAAAATGAGAATTGCAGTTGTAGGCGCTACTGGAATGGTAGGCGAAGTAATGCTTAAAGTATTAGCAGAAAGAAATTTTCCTGTTACAGAATTAATTCCTGTTGCATCAGAAAGATCAGTAGGAAAAGAAATTGAATACAAAGGAACTAAATATAAAGTAGTAGGATTACAGACAGCTGTTGATATGAAAGCTGATATTGCTGTTTTCTCTGCTGGAGGAGATACTTCATTAGAATGGGCTCCAAAATTTGCTGCTGCTGGAACAACTGTTATCGATAACTCGTCTGCATGGAGAATGGATCCTACTAAAAAATTGGTAGTTCCAGAAATCAATGCTGATGTTTTAACTAAAGAAGATAAAATTATTGCAAATCCAAACTGTTCTACTATTCAAATGGTAATGACTTTGGCTCCTTTGCACAAAAAATATAACATTAAAAGAATCATTGTTTCTACTTACCAATCTATCACAGGAACTGGTGTAAAAGCGGTGAAACAATTAGAAAACGAGTACGCTGGAGTTCAAGGTGAGATGGCTTACAAATATCCAATTCACAGAAATGCGATTCCACACTGTGATAGTTTTGAAGAAAACGGGTACACTAAAGAAGAAATGAAATTAGTTCGCGAAACTCAAAAAATCTTAGGTGATAACACTATCAGAGTTACTGCAACTGCTGTTCGTGTTCCAGTTGTTGGTGGACACAGTGAGGCTGTAAACGTAGAGTTTACAAATGATTTTGATGTAAATGAAGTTCGCGAAATCCTTCATAATACAGACGGAGTAACGGTACAAGATAATTTGGATACCTTTACGTATCCAATGCCATTATATGCAGAAGGTAAAAATGATGTTTTTGTTGGAAGAATCCGTCGCGACGAAAGCCAGCCAAATACATTAAACATGTGGATTGTTGCTGATAACTTAAGAAAAGGAGCTGCAACAAACACAATTCAAATCGCTGAATATTTAATTAAAGCTGGTTTGGTATAATCGAGAGATTAAATAAAATTGTTATAAAGAGAAAACCGTAATTGCAGTAATGTAATTACGGTTTTTTTGTGAGAAATATTTTTAATAAATAGTAACTTAGCAATTAAAAATTAAGCGTTATGAATTTCGATAACTACAAGATTATTCCAAATTACAATACACAAAAAACGGATCTATTTATAGCCGACGAAGAGGATATTCTGGCGTGCGAGAAGACATTAAATATAACTTTTGATGACGATTACAAAGAATATGTTCAAAATTACGGAAGCGGGATTTTAGGAGGAACTTATGTAAGAGTTTATCTTCCTGAAACAATAATTCTTACTTTAGAAGAATGGAAAAACCGTATTACTGAATATTGGTTTTGGGACGAAGGAAGAGAAGTTTTAACGAAAGAAGAAGTGCTAAAATCGATTAGAGTTGGAGATACTTTTGATGGAGATGAAATCATTCTTTTAAACAGCCAATATTATATTCTGCCACGATATAGCGAAATGATTTATAAAGCAGGAAATACACTTGAAGAAACAATTTCGTGGCTTTGTTCGTCTGGTATTTTGACAGAAGCGTTTTCTGAAAGAGAATTTGAACCTTTTGATCCAAGCGGTTTTTTAAATTCCAATTAAAAAAAAATCCAAATTCCAAGTGCACAAAATGCATTTTGGAATTTGGAATTTTAAAATTTTGGAATCTATTTTCTAGTATTCAGGAGCTAATTCCAGCTCTAAACCTTCTAACTCTTCGGTAATTGGAATCTGGCAGCCTAAACGACTATTAGACTTCACATAAAATGCTTCCGAAAGCATAGCTTCTTCATCATCTCCCATTTCTGGTAATGCAACATCATTAAGAACATAACACTGGCAAGAAGCGCACATGGCCATTCCTCCGCAGGTTCCTTCAACAGGAAGTTCGTATGCTTTGCATAACTCCATTATGTTCATTGCCATATCGGTTGGAGCTTGTAATTCGTGTATAACTCCTTCTCGATCTTTAATTTTAATTAATACATCCATTTTTAATTATTGGAATTTACTGTAGAATTTGAAAACGTGTTCAAACTCTTTATTAATTTTAACTTTTCTCTTTTAAGCTAAAAGCGTATTCTTTTCTATTACCATCTTTAAGGCGCATTTTTACACCAATAATATTACCTCCTTTTTCTAGTATTGTAACTAGAGAAATAACAGAGTAATAATCTTTGTCTGCTTGGAAAATTAAGGTCCCTTCGTATGTAGAGTTTAAAATTCCTTGTTTGTCTGTTTGCGCGCTAAGCTTTCGCGGATGCGAAAAATCGGCGGAGCTATAGGTTGCTTTATTTGAAAACTTTGCTTTTCCGTCGCAAAGATCATATAAGAAATCATAGTTTCCAATTCTTAAAGCGCCTTCTTCAGTTTTGCCATTTGTAGAAAAAATGATTTGTCCTGAATATTGGAAATCTGACCATTCCTCTGATTCATTTACCCAAGCTTTTTCAGCAAATAGTGTTTGGCCCTGTTGTGCATTTACAGCGCTTATAAAAAATAATAAAAAAAGAGCGTAAAAGTTTCTCATAAGTTTAAGATTTAAGGGTTATGTTGACAAATTTAAGTTAAAAATGTAACAATTCCTTAACAGAAACTCTTAAAACTTTGCATTGTTTTTTATGAATGTGGCAAAAAGAGCCTTTTTTTTGGTGTTATTTTATTGTTTTTTCAATTAAATAATAAAACACCTATTATTCTTGTTAAACCACGAGTGTTTAATTTTGAAGAAAAAGGAACTATTTGTTACATTACATTTACCACAGTTTCAATTTGTGGAGCATATTTTTTTATTGTTGTTTCAACACCTGCTTTTAGTGTCATTTGATTAACACTGCAGCTAATGCAAGCACCTTCCAAACGAACTTTTACATGTTTGTCATCTTCGATAGAGATTAATGAAATATCTCCGCCGTCAGATTTTAAGAATGGTCTTATCTCATCTAAGGCCAATAAAACATTACTTGTTAATTCTTCTGTTGTCATAATTTTATCAATTAGAAAATGTGTCAATTAGATAATTAGAAAATTCACTTTGAGCAAAATGATCTAATTGTCTAATTTTCAAATTATCTCATTAGTTTTATCTCAATTATCTAATTATTTTTTAACTGCCGAGCAACCTGCCATTGTTGTAATTTTGATGGCTTCTGTTGCTGGTAAGCTTTCGTTTCTGTTTACTGTTTCTTGTACAACGTTTCTAGTAATTTCTTCAAAAACTGTTTCTATTGGAGAACCAGTCTGCAATGCTGCCGGACGACCGTAATCTCCTGCTTCGCGAATAGATTGTACAATTGGAACTTCTCCTAAAAATGGAACTCCTAAATCTTCAGCAAGGTTTTTAGCACCTTCTTGGCCAAAGATATAATATTTGTTTTCTGGCAATTCTTCTGGTGTAAAATACGCCATATTTTCTATAATTCCTAAAACAGGAACGTTGATATTGTCTTGCATAAACATTGCCACCCCTTTTTTAGCATCTGCAAGTGCCACAGCTTGTGGAGTACTTACTACAACAGCTCCAGTAATTGGAAGCGACTGCATGATAGAAAGGTGGATATCTCCAGTTCCAGGAGGCAAATCTAGAAGCATGAAATCTAATTCTCCCCAATCTGCATCAAAAATCATTTGATTTAATGCTTTTGCAGCCATTGGACCTCTCCAGATTACGGCTTGGCTTGGTGCGGTAAAAAATCCTATTGAAAGCATTTTGATTTCGTAGCTTTCAATTGGCTTCATTTTAGATTTTCCGTCAACAGCTATAGAAACAGGTTTTTCGTTTTCAACGTCAAACATGATTGGCATAGAAGGTCCGTAGATATCGGCATCTAAAACACCAACTTTAAAACCCATTTTTGCAAGTGTAACAGCTAAGTTTGCAGTTACAGTAGATTTTCCTACTCCTCCTTTACCAGAAGCAACGGCAATAATATTTTTAATTCCAGGAATAGCACGGCCTTTAATTTCCGGTTTCTCTGCAGCTTCTACTTTAATGTTTACTTTTACTTTTGCATCTGGCGATATTAGATCATGAATTGTTTTTTTAATATCATCTTCTGCTCTTTTTTTGATGTGCATAGCAGGTGTATGCAATACAAGGTCTACAACAGCTTCATCTCCAAATGTAATGACATTGGTTACAGCGCCGCTTTCAACCATATTTTTTCCTTCTCCAGCAATAGTGATTGTCTCTAAGGCTTTTAGAATTTCTTTTCTATCTAGTTTCATTGTAATGGGCTATTTTTTTATTGTCCAAAATCAATCTTATAAGATTATATTTATTTAAACTGATTTCAGGGTGCAAAGATAACAGATTAAGTTCGGAAATTAAGCGTTTTTGAATTGTAATTATTGATATTGAGATTATTCAAAATTATGCTGTATTCATTTTTACCAGAAATCATAATTTGAGTAAGATCGATCGTTTTAATAAAGGCCGAAAAGTTTTTTCGTTTTAAACGAATTATTTTCCATAAGTTTTCTTTCAAATAAATAAAATTCTCACAAAACTTCGTTATATTTGATTACCCAAATCGATGATTACCAGACATAAAAAAAATATGTGAAAACTAAGGTTTTTTGAGTAATTTATTGGGTTTTCGGTATTTTTTTTAAAGTTATTTACCATTTAAAACTTTAAAAATATGCGAAATTTTACTTCTTCTTTAATTATTGTTACAGTCAGTTTTTTTGCATTTTCATTTAATTCGTTTTCCAACAATGCTAAAAGCAAGGCTGATTTGACAAATCGAAAAGCTGTTGCGGTCATTACTCTTGACGCGGCTTCTATTAATGCCTTTTTTAAAAAATACCCTAAGCTTAAAAAATACCAGAAAGATGTTGAAGGTATTTATAAGGCCAAAGCGTACAAATCTATTTGGTATGATGACAAAAGTATAACCGAATTTGGATCTTTATTGTACCAAAAAGTAAATGTTTTGAAAGATCAGGGAATTGAAGAAAAAATGCCCTATAAAGAACAAATTGATGAGGCTTTTAACGAAAGCTCTTCAAACAAACCATCTCAGCTCGATACCGAATTACTATTGACGAGTATGTATGTATTTTATGCCAGCAATGTATATTCTGGTGTTGATCCCGCAACATTGAAAAAAATAGGATGGTATCTGCCCGCAAAATCTATTTCATACACTCACATTCTAGATTCATTAATGGTAGATTCTGATCGATTGGATAAAGATGATAATCTTTTGTTTAGCCAATACTACAGATTGAAAGACGCGCTAAAAAAATATCGTAAAATAGAAACCGATAATCTATGGCAGAAAATTTCGATTGACAGTGCTAATTTTAAAGATCTAAGACCAGACGATACAGCTATTGCCATAAAGCAAATTAGAAATCGCTTGTATATTGTAGGAGATTTAAAAAAAGATTCAGGAAGTGATATTTATGATGAAGAATTGATGGCGGGAGTTTTAAATTATAAAAAAAGATATAATCTAAAGATAAATTATGCCCTTACTAGAGATATTGTCAATCAGATGAATGAGCCGATTAGTAAGAGAATCAGAACCATTATGCTGAATATGGAAAGATGCAGATGGATTCCAACCAAGCTGGCAAAAGCAGAAGAATATGTTATGGTTAATATTCCTTCATTCAGGCTGTTTTATGTTAAGGACGGAAAATATGATCTAGTTTCGGACATTTTTGTTGGTAACAGACTTAGTGAAACGGTGATTTTTAGCGGAAATATGGATCGAATTGTTTTTAGTCCGTATTGGTACGTGCCAAACAGCATTATTCAAAATGAACTAAAACTTCAGATTGCAAATGATAAAAACTATCTGGAAGAACATAATATGGAATGGAATGGAGGTAAAGTAAGGCAAAAACCTGGGCCAAAAAATTCTCTTGGATTAGTAAAATTTATGTTCCCAAATCCGAACGATATTTATATGCATGATACACCAGCAAAAAGTTTGTTTGATTTTGAAAACCGTACTTTCAGTCACGGTTGTATAAATGTAAAAGAAGCCAAACAGCTTGCATTGCATATTTTAAAAGATGATCCAGATTGGCCAGCAGACAAAATTGAGAGTGCTATGAATGGCGGAAAAGAAACAACTTGTATGCTTAAACGTAAAATTCCGGTTTATATAGGTTATTTTACATGCTGGGTTCAGGACAATGGAGAAGTTAATTTTTTCCCAGATGTATACGATCGTGACCAAAGTCTGGACAAGCTGATCTACAATGATTCTGTAACAATGAAAGACTAAAAACAGAAGCCCGACGGATTTTACTGAAATCTGTCGGGCTTCTTTAAAAAAAATGGTCTACAAGCTTATTCGTATTTTAGATACTTTAATACATCTATTCTAGTTACCTGAAATGCTTTTGTTAAAACAATCACTAAAGTTAGGAACAAAAGTGAAATCAGGGCAATTACAAACGGAATGGTCGATATTCCAATTCTAAAAGCGAAATCCTCAAGCCATTTCTGTAATAATATATAAGCAGGAACAATTCCGATTGCAAATCCTATAAAACAGAAAACAATATATTGTTTCGATAATTCTTTTAAGAGTATATCTGTTTCAGCTCCTAATGTTTTTCGAATGGCGATTTCTTTCAATCTTCTCTCCATCGAAAATGATGCCAAAGCAAACAATCCGAACACAGCAATTATAATTACAACCAAATTTAGAATAAAAAATAGGTTTTTTTGCTTCACTTGCTGCTCATAAGTCTTTGCAAATCCTTTGTTAACAAATTCGTAATCAAATGGATAGTCTGGGTTTACATTTTTCTCCCAATATAATTTCAATTTATCTAACGTTTCTGTTAAATTATTTGGAGAAACCTTAACAAGCACACTACCAAAGTTATTCCATTTTAAAGTTTTAAGATTTATAAAAACCATTGGTGGAACTTTATTTTGTAATCCCGTCAAATTGAAATCTTTCACTACTCCAACAATTTTAAACTTTAAATTGTCGCCATTGTTGATGCTCCATCCCGAAGTTACAACGGTATTAATCGGATCTTTCAAGTTTAACATTTTAACCAACGTTTCATTCATAAGCATGCCGCTTATAGTGTCTGAAGCGTATTGAGGAGATAAATCGCGACCTTTAACTATTTTTATTTTCATCATATCTAGGAAACCAAAATCCATTTCAATGTTTTTTGGCTGTACGAAAATCCCATTGTGCTTAAATCCTGAACTTGAACCTGAATTACCTCCAAAGGCTCCTGCAAATGTAGTAACATCAACAACGCCCGGAATTTTTTTAATTTCTTGTTTTGAAACTAAATAATCGTCAGTTCTTTTGAGTCTGTCTACAGTATTATAAGGAATAGAAATGACTTGATCGCCACTAAAGCCCAAATCTTTCTCCATCATATATTTTACCTGAGAATTAACAATTAGCGCTCCAATGATAAAGAATGCCGCGATTCCGAATTGAAAAATAAGCATCGAATTACGAATCCAGATACCACTTTTGCTGCGAGAGAAATTGCCTTTTAAAACTTTTAGAGTTTCAAAGTTTGAGATATAAATGGCAGGGAAAATACCTGCAAGAACGATAACTAATCCAAAAATAAAAATGAGCTGCAGGTAGAATTCACTGCCATTCATAGTCAGTGTTTTGTTTAAAAAATTGTTGTAATACGGTAATGAAAGTTCTACAATTGCCAAAGCAAACAAAATAGATAATGTTACAATTATTGCGGTTTCAAAAATAAACTGAATAATAATCTGGTTTTTTGAAGCACCTACAATTTTGCGTACTCCAACTTCTTTTGCACGTTTTATAGCCGATGCTGTTGCTAAATTGATGTAGTTAACCAATGATAAAACTAAAATCAAAACAGATAAGCCAGCCATAATGTAAAGCAATTTTAAATTTCCTACACCTTCAGGGTAATTTTGTCCCGCAGAGCTTTTTGTTCCGTGTAATCGAGATGTTTTTAATTGATCTAAAATGACTTTTATTTCACCGTTTTCTTTTACGTACTGAGCCACAGTCATACCGCTTTCTTTGGCATCTTTTACAGTTCTATTTACAAAATAAACATTTTGCATTTTCTTTAAAACAGTAGAAATGTCTGCATTTTTCTTTGTTTTAATAAGCAAACCATAATTAAAATTTCCCCATGCATCTAGGTCGCCTTCTCTCTTTACATCACTAAAAACAAAAGAAGGTTCTACAGATGACGGCCTAATGATGCGGTATACCGATTTTATCGTATAGTTTTTATTGCCATAAGAAATAGATTTTCCAATAGGATCTTCATTTTTAAAGATTAATAATGCTTGTTCTTCAGAAATTGCAACACTATTTTTTTCTTTTAAAATATTGCTTTTAGCACCTTTAATAATTTCAAAAGGGAAAAAATCAAAGAAATTTTCATCACTAGAAAGGATGTCTTTTGTCATCAGTTTTTGATTCTGATATTTGATTATGTCTTCATCGTACCATGTATGAAAGAAGCACACATTTTCTATCTCAGGAATAGAAGCTTTGCAAGTCTCGCCAAACGGAATAGAATTGGAGCCCCATGTATCTCCATTGCTAAGTCTATTAAGGACCATATAAGTATTCTCCTTTTCAGGATTCCATTGATCGTAAGAATGCTCATTGTTCCAATATAAAATGGCAAAGATTACGCCCGCAATTCCGATGCTTAATCCTAAAACATTTAAAAACGAAAACAGTTTGCTTTGCTTTAAATGATATATAAATATTTTAAACCAGTTAAAAATCATTTTGAAGTATATTTTTTATAGTTGATATGGTTGTTTTTGGATAACCTTTCGGTTTTAAATCATAGTAAATATTTTGCACACCAGTTCTACCAGAACTACTAGTGCAGTAACAATAATTTTAATCATCACTTTGTTATTTAGCGTCCATAAAAACATCAACATTTCGTTGATTTAACTTTTCAGAAAATATAACTCCGTCTTTCATGTGAATGGTTCTTTGCGAAAAAGAAGCATCATAATCAGAGTGGGTAACCATCAAAATAGTAGCGCCTTTAGCATGCAAATCGGTTAAAAGTTCCATTACTTCATTACCATTTTTACTATCTAAGTTTCCTGTTGGCTCATCGGCCAAAATAATTTTAGGGTCATTTACCAAAGCTCTTGCAACCGCAACCCTTTGTTGCTGTCCTCCAGAAAGTTGTTGTGGGAAATGTTTCAAACGGTGCGAAATGTTAAGCTTTTCTGCAATCGCTTCAATTTTCTGTTTTCTTTCAGAAGCTTTTACGTTGTTGTAAAGCAAAGGCAATTCGATATTATCGTAAACAGAAAGCTCATCGATTAAGTTGAAATTCTGAAAAATAAAACCAATGTTTTCTTTACGCACTTGTGCTCTTCCTTTTTCTTTTAGACCAATCATTTCCTGATCTAATAATTTGTAGCTTCCGCCATCTGCGCTGTCCAAAAGCCCGATTATATTTAACAAAGTCGATTTTCCACAGCCCGAAGGCCCCATGATAGTTAAAAAATCTCCTTTTTTTATTTCTACGTTGATACCGCTCAAAGCAGCAGTTTCTATTTCTTCTGTTCTAAAAACTTTGGTTAAATTCTGAATTGTGATCATAATTTTTAAGGTTTTGAAATGTTATTAAATACGTTTTTTGATTGATGATTGATTTTTTATAATTGTAAAATGTAAAATGTAAACTGTGAATGAAAACTGCGACCCTCTACTGCGACTGCGACTCAAGAGAAAGCTCTTCAATATCTTTATAATCGGTGTAAGAAGAAGTAACTACAGATTCGCCTTCTTTTAAACCTTCTAAAACTTCATAATACGAAGGATTTTCACGTCCTAATTTGATGTTTCTTCTTATCGCTTTGTTTCCGTTTACAACAAAAATCCATTTTCCTGCAGCTTCTTGGTTAAACGCTCCTCTTGGAATCACTAAGGTTCTATTCTTTTCAGACAAAATCAATTTTACGCCAAAGCTAAGTCCGTCCTGCAAAACAATATTTTCTTTACTTACAAAAGCAAGTTCTACAGTAAATCGTCCGCCTTTAACTTCCGGAATTACTTTGGTCACGATAACTTCAAGGTTTTTACCTTTAAATTCTACCTGTCCTTTTAATCCTTCTCTAAGTTTTTCTAGATAAAACTCGTCTACTTCGGCAATAAGTTTGTATCCTTTGTTAGAATCAATTCTTCCGATGCTTGCGCCTGCTTGAAAAGTTTTTCCTAAAACAGGTTCAAAAGAAGTTAATCGTCCTGTTTCTGGAGCTGTAATTAAGAAGTTCTTTTTATTGTTTCTCAGAATATCCAAACTCTTTTCCATTGTTTGGATCGAACGGTTTATTTGAGAAATCTGAACCTGATTGCTTTGTTTTTCTTTTTGAATGCTTTGCTGAATTGTTCTTTTGCGTTCTTCCTGAAAACGTAGGCTTTCTTTAAAAGTATTCCAGTCATTTTTAGAAATTACATCTTTCTCATACAGTTTTGCATTCATATCATACAATCTCTTTGCATCGTTGTAGTCGTGTTCAATTAAAACTAAATCTTTGTTTAAGTTCAATTCCTGATTTCTAATGTTTAATTTTCCAGTATTCAAATTGTTGATTTGCTCAATAATAGCCGTTTCTTGAGTAAGATAATTTAATTCTGTGTTCGGATTGTATAAACGAGCCAGCGATTGTCCTTTGGTAACCATTGCGCCATTTTCTACAAAGATTTCTTTTACAGAACCTCCCTCGGTAACATTCACAAGCATAACATTCAAAGGTTCTACTTTTGCTTGAAAAACTACAAAATCTTCAAAAAAGGCTTTTTCTGCTTTTTGAATTACCAGTTCGTCTGCTTTTACATTTAAAGTTCTTTTGGTATTAAATGCGAAAACACTAATGGTTAGCAAAACTAAAAAAACAGCAATTGCTATTGCGAGATACCTAAATTTTCTATTTTTACGAGGAATTATCGTGTCCATTTTTTAAATTATTTTACTGATAGTCAATAGGTAAATACTGTGCCATAAAATTTATTATTTGTAAAGTGTTGAATTTAAAGGAGCTTTAGAAAACACGTTAAAAAAGCAGTGTCCGATAATGAACAGTTGACCGTTCGGAAGCGGACAGAAAAAAGACCACATGAGAAAAAAACTAGCCCAAATATTAGTTGTTGACGATCAGGAAGAAATTCTTTTTTCTGCAAAAATGATTCTTAAAAAACATTTCGAGACCATTTTTACAACTAATAGTCCAAAAAAAATCATTTCAATCTTAAGCGAAAATGACATAAATGTGGTTTTGTTGGATATGAATTACCGAATTGGTTTTGAAGACGGCCGAGAAGGAATTCATTGGCTGAAGGAAATTAAAACGCTTTCTCCGAATACAATTGTGATTTTAATGACCGCTTTTGGTAAAATTGAAACTGCTGTAGAAGGTATTAAAATTGGAGCTTTTGATTATGTTTTAAAACCTTGGAATAACGAAAAGCTGTTGGAAGTTATTGATAAAGCAGTTGCAGAAAGCAGAAAAAACAGCAAAAAAACAATTTCAGAAAAAACAGAGGAGACCGAAAAGAAATATTTTGTCGGTACTTCGGCTAAAATAAAACAAGCATATTCTATTGCCGAAAAAGTGGCTAGAACAGATGCCAATGTTCTGATTTTGGGTGAAAACGGAACAGGAAAATATGTTTTTGCCGAATATATTCATCAGCATTCAGAAAGAAAAAATCAGCCTTTTGTGCATGTGGATTTGGGTTCTCTAAGCGATAATTTATTCGAAAGCGAACTTTTTGGTTACGCCAAAGGTGCTTTTACCGATGCTAAAATTGATACTCCAGGACGTTTTGAAAATGCCTCAAACGGAACTATTTTTTTAGATGAAATTGGAAATATTCCGCTTCATCTTCAGGCTAAATTGCTTCATGTTTTACAGACTAAAACCGTAACACGTTTAGGCGAAAGTAAACCACGACCGCTTAATGTTCGCGTTATTGCAGCCACAAACAGTGATATAAAAGCTGAGGTAAAAAATAAAACCTTCCGTGAAGATTTGCTGTACCGAATTAATACAATGGAAATTAATTTGCCTTCTTTGAGAGAAAGAAAAGATGATATTGTGCCGATGGCCAATTTTATTCTAGAGCAGATTGCCGAAAAATATAATCAGGAAAATTGGCATTTTGAAGATAATGTTGCCTTATATCTAGAAAAATATCCGTGGAAAGGAAATGTGCGCGAAATGGAAAACAAGATCGAACGCGCTTTGATTTTGGCTGAAAATAACATCATTTCGGTAATGGATCTGGATATTTTGGATTTTGAAGAAATTCAGGAAAATGATGAAAATCCGTTATCGGAAATGGAGAAAGGCGCAATTGAAAAAGCACTTTTCAAGCACAACGGAAACATCAGCAAAACTGCCGAAGAATTAGGTTTGTCGCGCGCTGCGTTGTACAGAAGAATAGAGAAATACGATTTGAAGAATTAAAGAGGAAGAAGCAAGAGGCAAGAATCAAGATTTTTGCTTTGTCTTTAGTCTCATGCAGATTTTGCAAATTTAACAGATAAAAAAATCTCTATAATCTTTTTAATCTGTGGCAAGAAAAAAAACAATCCGTGGTAAACAAAAAAATAATGAAGAATTGGAAATTTTATAATGCCTTGTTCGTGAGAGTCCTATTTGTAATGGTGCTCTTCCTTGCCAGTGCATTATTATTCTATAAAGGATTTCAATACAACGCTTTATTGGTTGGCGTTTTCGTTTTGATTTTCCTATTCGAAATGTATTTTTTTGTCAAAAACCAATTGCTGTTTTATGACAAAACGATAAACTCGATTCTACACGACGACTTTTCTGCCCATTTTCCAGAAGGACATAAAAAAGACAACTTCAATAGTCTGTATCTTTTGTATGATACTTTAAAGGTTCAGAAACAAGAGCAGATTTCCAAAGAATTGATTTATCGTTCGATTTTGAACAGTATCGATACGGCCGCTTTAATCTTAGAAAAAGAAAATGAGGATTGGTCCATTTTTATAATGAATGACTGTTTTTCTAAGCTTTTTAAAGTGCCAAAAGTAAGTCATTGGAAATACCTGAAAAACTATCTGCCGAGTTTGTGCGGAGAAATTGAAAAGGTTGATTTTACTGAATTAAAAACCGCTATTTCTATCAAAATTGAAGATCAGGATTTGCAGACATTTATGTTGCAGACTTCGTATACGCAAACCTACGATAAAGAGTATTTTATCATTTTATTAGACAGTATTCAGCGCGTTATTGAGAAGAAAGAAAAAGAAGCGTGGATTAATTTAATGAAGATCATTTCGCATGAATTAATGAATTCTTTAACGCCTATTCGTGCGCTTTCGCAGAATTTGCTTCATATTGTAGATCAGGAAGAGTTGGAAGAAGATGATTTTGAAGACATCAAAAGCAGTATTTCGACAATCATAAATAGAAGTGATCATTTGCAGTTTTTTGTGGAGAATTACCGAAAACTGGCAATGCTGCCAACGCCAAACAAACAAATGACGCCAATCAATGCTTTGTTTGAAGATTGTCTTCGAATTATGAGTCCGATTTTAAAAGAAGAAGGAATACAATTGGTGAACGAAATACACAGTTCGCGTTCTATTATGATTGATAAAAATCAGATGGAGCAGGTAATTATCAATTTGATTACCAATAGTATTCATGCATTAAAAGAAAAAACAGAAAAGAAATTAATTATTTCCAGTTATACAGAAAATAATCGCTTTTTCATTGTGATTTCAGACAACGGAAAAGGAGTAGATGCAGAAATTAGAGATAAAGTTTTCTTGCCATTTTTTACCACCAGAAAAGATGGAGCAGGAATTGGTTTGACGCTTTCCAAAAATATTATAGAAGCGCATGGAGGTTATCTAAGTTACCAAACGGATGAGGATAAAACGAGTTTTGTGATTTGCTTGATTTAGTAGGTTTTGCCACAAAGGCGCTAAGTCGCAAAGATTTTTTCCCGCAGATTTTGTAGATTCGGCAGATTTTGAATTAAAAAAAAGAAAATCGGCTAGATCTGCAAAATCTGCGAGAGAAAATAAAAATATAAATTCTTTCTGCTAAAATGAACTTATATCACTTATATGGTGAAAATGAATTTTATGATTCAACTTCCGGTTTCCAGAAATGTTTCTCAAAATCTACAATCTGATTGTTTACGACTTTAATCCCTTCGTTCTCTAAAAGCTGCTGCATTAAATTAGTTCCATCAAAATGATGTTTTCCTGTTAGTAGCCCTTTTTGGTTTACTACTCTATGTGCGGGAACATCATCCATATTATGGCACGCATTCATTGCCCAACCGACCATTCGTGCAGAACGTGCTGTGCCCAAAGCTTTCGCAATAGCGCCATAAGAAGTAACTTTTCCAAACGGAATTTGTCTGGCGATTACATAAACTCTTTCAAAAAAATTCTCTTCTGCCATTTTAGAATATTTTTACCATTAAGATATGAAGTTAATAAAGATAAAAACTTAATTTTTCTTGATCTCTTAATGGTTAATTTTATTTATCCGAAGTAGTAATTTAGGATATTAAAAAGTGTTGCTACAGCGACTAATCCAGTAATGGTTCCGATAATGGTATTCATGTTACGCATGAAGTAATCGGTTTTCTTTTCTATTCTTCCGAAAAAAGCAATATAACTGTATAAAATTCCAAAAGCGCCAAGAACAGAACCTAATACGAATGTTAGAATAATTGGGTTTTGAAATGTAAAAAGATTGTATGAAGCCAGTGTAACACTTACGACAACATAATACGGAATCGGAAAGAAGTTTAATCCCGAAAGCAGCATTCCGAGAAAGAAACTACTTTTTTTACTGCTCTTTTTTATTTTGGTTTTTTTCTTTGCTATTGGATCTTTCGCAAAAAATAAAAAGTAAATAGTTAAGATCGAAAAAATAACAAAACCAACTTCACGCAATAAGGTTACAACATCTGGGCGATTGTCTATAACACGTGCAAATAATACTGCGACATAAGCCTGAAAGAAAATAACGATAACAGCGCCGATTACAAATGACAATGCATTCTTTTTTCCCTCTTTCATTTTTATTTTGGCTGCTGTCATATTGAGCAATCCTGGCGGAATTGTCCCAATGGCTGCTGCGATAAAACCTGAAAGTAAAGGGGTAAGGTAGGTCATTTAGTTATTAAAATCGGTTAGATAAAGGTTTCAAAATTAAAGTTAGTCTTTAATTTTGAAACGAATATACGTAATTGCCTTATTAATTTCTAGATATTGTTTTTCGTAAAAAGTCTGGATAGAAGTTACAACTTCAGGGCTTCCTTCGTTTTTATATACGTTATGATTCGCATATAAAACTTCGTGACCTTCACCATGAAGCAATCCAAGAGTATAACCGTGCATAAATTCGCTATCGGTTTTAAGGTTTACGACACCGTCTTTTTTCAGGATTTTTTTGTACAATTTCAAGAACTCAGAATTCGTCATTCTGTGTTTCGTTCTTTTGTATTTGATCTGCGGATCTGGGAAAGTAATCCAGATTTCGTCAACTTCGCCTTCAGCAAAAATATGATTGATTAATTCGATTTGAGTACGAACGAAAGCAACATTATGAAGTCCGTTTTCAACAGCCGTTTTAGCACCACGCCAGAAACGCGCACCTTTAATATCAATTCCGATAAAATTTTTGTTTGGGTATTTTTCTGCTAATCCAACAGAATATTCTCCCTTTCCGCATCCTAACTCTAAAACTAATGGATTATCATTTTTAAAGAAATCAGAATTCCATTTTCCTTTTAAAGGCATTAAATCGCCTACAACTTCTTCTCTAGTTGGTTGAAAAACGTTTTGAAATGTTTCGTTTTCTCTGAATCTCTTAAGTTTATTTTTACTTCCCACTTTTACAAAAATTTTCGGCAAAATTAAGGAATATAAACGAATGAAATGGCGTAAGTGGGTTTAAATGTTTTTTTCTGCCACGAATTCACGAATTATTTTAAAAATAAAATTTGTGAATTCGTGGCGAAAAAAAATTATCCATAATGAGGCTCAGTAATGGGTTGTGCTTTTGGGTCAAGAGATTCATCGTGTTGAGATAAATCCAATCCGATGTGTTCTGACTCTTCTGAAACTCTTAATGGAATAATGAAATTGGTTACTTTAAATAAGAAATAAGCTCCGAAGAAAGTAAAGATCGAAACCAGAACCAGCGCCATCATGTGATGTCCGAAAACATTCCATCCGCCATGTAGTAAACTTGCATCTTCGCCGTGAGCGAAAATAGCCGTTAGAATCATTCCCATAATTCCTCCAACACCGTGACAAGCAAAAACGTCAAGCGTATCGTCAAATCTTTTAGAGTATTTACAGTTTACAGCCGTATTAGAAACCAAAGCCGTAATGAAACCGAAGAACATACTTTCTGGCACAGAAACAAATCCTGCAGCTGGTGTAATGGCAACAAGTCCTACAACAGCACCAATGCAAGCGCCTAAAGCAGAAACTTTTCTTCCGTTCATTCTATCAAAGAAAATCCAAGTTAACATCGCTGCAGCCGATGAAGTTGTCGTTGTAGCAAAAGCCATCGCAGCAGTTCCGTTGGCAGCAAGAGCAGATCCAGCGTTGAATCCAAACCAGCCAAACCAAAGCATTCCTGTTCCTAATAATACAAACGGAATATTAGTTGGAATATGTTGGCTGTTTTTTCTTTTTCCTAAAACAATAACTCCAGCCAAAGCAGCAAAACCAGAACTCATGTGCACCACAGTTCCTCCGGCAAAATCTTTAACACCAAAATAACTTCCTAAAACACCCGTCGGATACCAAACCGCGTGACATAAAGGAGCATATATAAAAATGGTAAATAAACTAATGAAAACTAAATAAGAGATAAAACGAACGCGCTCTGCAAACGAACCCGTAATAATAGCAGGACAAATGATAGCAAATTTCATTTGAAACAAAGCAAAAAGCATAAACGGAATCGTATTGGCCAATTGTTTATGAGGCAGAACGCCAACATAATCCATAAAAGCAAAAGTGGTCGGATTTCCGAAAAAGCTGTAAAAATGATCTCCAGAACCAAATCCAACTGGTTCTCCAAAAGCCAAACTAAAAGCAACAACAACCCATAAAAGCGTTACAACTCCTAAACAGATAAAACTTTGAAGCATGGTCGAAATAACGTTTTTCTTTCCTACCATTCCGCCATAAAAGAAAGACAATCCTGGTGTCATAATTAAAACCAGACAGCTCGAAGTAAGCATCCAGGCAACATCGGCAGGAACGATATGATCTGTAGTTCCGAATTCTGATAAAACATAATTATTTTCGGTCACTGTTGGCCAAAATGCCCCTATCGTACATACGACGCTAATCATAATAAAGGAAATAATCCAGCGTTTTTCTATTTTCATTTTTAAAATACTTTGTTTAACCCTATTTTTTTTGGGGTCAAAGTTAGAAAAAAATAAAGATTCTTGTTTTTAAGGCTGTTAAAATAGAGGTCTAAGTTCTATTTTGATGAAATTTGTAAAATACAGGTTCTTTTTTTGACAGTATCTTATTCTAAAGTTATAAAAAAGCACTGTTTTTGCCGAATTAATTAAAAATAATCGACGAACAGTGCTTCTAAAGTGCTCAAAAAGTTACGTTTATAATAAGAAAACCGTAAAATGTTTTATTTTTTCTGAAGTTTTGCAATCAAAGCGTCTTCAATTGGTGCTTTAATTTTAGTTACGGCATCAACTTCGTCATTCGGAATCGTCATTGACAGCACATAATGCTGAATTTTCCATTCGTTCCCCACTTTTATTAAAACTCCAGAACCGCGACAGATTTTCATTTGGGTGTCTAATAATTCATCAAACCAAGCAATTTTTCCTGATTTATCAAAAAAGATATGACGTTCTAAAGCTTTAAAATTCCAAGTCGTTCCTTTATCGAAAAATGGTTTTGCCCAAATAGCAAATTCCTTTTTAGTCCAATTTTCGGTTGCATCAGTTCCAATGTAAATGGCATCGTCTGCCAAGACATTAAAGTAGGCATCATATTTTACTTCGGCAGCCGCTTTATGCCAAGCGTCTAATGTATGATTGATTTTGATTTTGTCTGTTTGTGCATTGGCAAAAGAAGCAACAAATAAAAGGAGTAAAAATGTTTTTTTCATGAGATATGTTATTTGAGTTTAAAGGTATAATTTTTTTTAAACGATGTAAGTGATATAAGAAAACTAAAGAAAACGAATTATTGCCACAAAGGCACGAGGGCGCAAAGTTTTATTTTAAAGATTCTTAGTGCCTTTGTGGCAAGTGTAAGTAAAGCTTAAATTATCTTACATTACTTATATGGCGTAATATCTCAAAAACCACTATATTTGATTTTCAATAAAAATACCCCAGTCATGAAGGCAAAAATACTTCTAAGCTCAATAGCTGTTACTTCTTTACTTTTTGTTTCTTGTAAAAAGGAATTAGAGCCGCAAGAAAGTACAGCAACCTCAGAATTAGTAAGATTAGGACTTGCAAAAGATACAACTAAACCTGCAGCGCCAGTAGCGCAAACTCCTGCTGCAAACCCAAATACGGTTTTAAGCGATACAAAAGGAATTAATCCTGCTCACGGACAGCCGGGACACCGTTGCGATATTGCGGTTGGAGCACCTTTAAACTCTGCACCTCCGCAACAAGGACAGGTTACATCACAAGCAGGACAAACTGTACAGGTAAGTCAGCCTCAAGTTGTAACTACCACTACGACAACACCAGTTAAAGTGGCAAAAGGAATGAATCCGCCACACGGACAGCCGGGGCATAGATGTGATATTCCTGTTGGAGCGCCATTAAATTCGCCTAAAGCAACAACAACTGCAACAACGACAAATACAGCTCAAAGTGGAACGGTTACGCAAAACTTTAGCGTTACTCCTCCAGCATCAAACCCAGTTCCTGCTTTGTTAAGCACAGAAGATACTGAAGCGACAGTAGCTGATGGAATGAATCCGCCACACGGAAAACCAGGTCACCGTTGCGATATTGCAGTTGGCGCACCATTGCCTAAATAAAGTAAACTACATAAGTGATATAAGTTAATTTAAGATTATCACTTGTTGTTATCCATAAAAAAAGCGAAGCATTGTAGGCTTCGCTTTTTTTGTGATATAAGTTTTCAATAAACTCTAAAAATAACTTACATCACTTATATGGTTTAAAAAAAATTAATGTTCTTTTATCTTCTCGAAAGTGCTCGTCAATGTTTTTTTAGCTTTGGCCAATGCACCGCTAAAAGCTTTTTCTAAAGTGTCTGCGTGTTCTGTAACCGTAATTGGCTGTAGTTTTACAGGACGAACTTCAATCACACATTTTTTGTCATGCAAGCTGAATTTTTCTCCATTTTCATCTCCAAAATGAATTTCTACGCGAGTAATTTTATCTTGAAAACGGTCTAAGCTTTTTTCTACTTCTCCAGAAAAATAACTTTCTAATCTTGCACTTCCTTCAATGTTTTTGTCGGTGTTGATTTGTACTTTCATAACAAATAAAATTTAATGATTCATTCTCAAACTTATCGATTTTAAAGATAAAAGACAAGTAGGTTAAGGAAATATTATGAAATTTTAAATTGATTTATTTTTCAATTTTGTAATTTCGATTTGGAGAAAATATACTTAGAGTATTTTAATTCTTAAATAAAGAAAAAACTTACAATTTGTTTTTGTTTTTCATATATTTGGAGTTCCTAAAACTTCAAATAATGAACACAAAAAAAATTTTTGCCCGTACGGCATGCTGGCGGTATTGGAAACAACTGCAACGCGTATTTGAAGGCGTAGGACAGCTAACCCGTGCGGGTTTTATTTTCCCTAAACTTCAAATTTATGAGTACCAACGCCCTTTCCAAAGAAACCGAATTGAGGTTAACAGAATTCTTCAACAATTCAATCGATTCTAAAAGTATGGCAAAAACCATTAGGCAAGTAAATTTCCTAATTGCATTAAACGCAATACGAGAAGATGGATTTATGAAAACCGAAACCGTAAATATTGAAGATGGTTTCTTTTGGTTAAATGAATTAGCCGAAATTCTTGATCCTTATTTGGGGATTGAGTAAGAGATGAGAAAAAGCCACTTGGTAGAGTGGCTTTTTTGTTTTCATAAATCTTATTTATTGAAAATTGTATCTAAATGATGTTCTAAAAATTCTTTTCTTGGTAAATATTTTTTTGCTTTAAGTATTTCTTGATTTTCTATTGACGCAAAATACTTTTCAAAGTATTCAGTTTTCTTTTTCTTTTTTAAAGTTTCAGAAAATATGATTTTGAGATCTGTATTAATGCCAATTAATCCTTTATCAAAAGCTTTATCATAAAGTGCTGAAAAACAAATTCCATTTTCAGGACTTAAACGATGCTCTTCACTTGTTGACCAAGGAATTATATGGCTGGCATGTAATAATTCAGGAATATCAATACCTGTAATTGCACATTTATAGGAGTAATTGGTTAAAACTATTTTTCTAAAAACACATTGATTTACTCTGGTTTTTACTTCACGAAGAACAGTTTCACCCTTTAAATCTTTTAAATCCTCGAGAATATCTTTGTATTTGCTTCGAAGAGAAGTATTTTCTTTTTGAGCTAAGATTTCTTCACTTTGAAACAATAATCCTTCTTTATTTTCGAAAAATTCATCCCAAATCGGTTGAACTTGTCTCTTTCCATGATCTAGACCTTTTACACCTCTTTGTTGATGAAAAGGGTCTATACTTGCAAAATTTCCTAGTCTTCTTGATATTGCGCCAGGGGTTCTTCCTATAATTTCTGCCAATCTTTTTACATCAGGATTTCTAGAATGACTCTTTCCAAACTCAATTGTAAGATACAGGTTAAAGGCAACGATTAATTCTTCTCGTGTCCAGAGGTTTTTTGGTGGCATTCTTGGATAAATTTGTCTTTAGTAAATATAGGTAATAAATACTAAAGTCTAATTTTTCATAAAACCTTAAAGTAAAAAAAATATAGAACTATTTTTTTGGTGGATAAATTAAGAGAAATTCATAAGTAAAAGTTTAATAGAATATAAAAGTCAATTTTGTATGTCTCTTTTATGATTATCTTTAATTAATTATTTTTCGGGATACATGATGGTAAAGTAATTTTCAAAAGCTTTGCATAGCAATTCCTTATCAATTTCTAATAATTCGTTCCTAACATCCCAATCTCTTATATATTCCACATCTTCTTGGGAAATCTCTTCACCATCAAGTTTTTTTGTTAAAATTTCGCTAAGCAAAACACTATTGCATTGATAATATTTAGGATAAAATTTTTGTATAAAACTCCAATAGTCAAATTGATCTTCTTCTTTTTTCTCTATTACGATTTGGTCATTCTCTTCAAATTCTTTTACAACTTCAAATTCCAACCAACCAATAGTTTCAGACATTCCTTTATAGAAAGCATTTCTTTGTGCTTGAGTTTCAAATGTGTATTTTTTAAAATTTACTGTTTTTTCAAAGTCATTAAATGCTTCATTGTTATTGTATTTTCTAATTTGATCTTTCCCAAAAATTATTTCTACTGAATATCTCATTTCTTAATTATGTGTTGTATTAAATATCTTACGTAAAAATATGAGATTTTAAGTGTTTTTTGCTGCAGTAAAATGTTTTTAACTTTTTTAAACGAAAATTACCCTTTATCCTTCTTCCCCCACTTAACCTTCATTTTTCCTTCATTATCATAAGCGATCAAATGCAGGACAATACCGCGTTCGCGAACGGCTTTTCGTTCTTCTTTGGTGGCTAGTTTGGCGTCGTTTTTAGAGTTTCTTAGCGGAATGGTGAGGGCGAGATTGGTGCCTCGGCCAAAAGAGTAAATTCCGACAATGTCAAAGTTTAAGACGCTGGAACTTATGGTAAGTTTATTGACATCGACTTGTTCTCCGCGCAGATTAAGTGAACCCGACAAATCGCTGAAAGTAATATTCTCTACATCGCGAAACGGAAAAGCAAATTTGCCGACTTTCATAATCGGCTCAAAATTGAGTAATGCGCCTTGATTGACGTTAAAATCTAGTTTTCCTTTCATCGAATTAACAATCAGATCGCCTTTACTGCTCATTAAACCCGCAACATTGGCATTGCTGGATAATCGGCCACGAATGTTTTTTGGACTGAAAGATTTGATTCCGAAATTATTAAAAGACCTTAAAAAACTCGCAATATCAACTCGGTTTACCTGCGCATTTGATGTAAAAACATATTGGTTGCGACTTGGCTGCACAGAACCGCTAAACGTTATGCTTCCGCCAGAAGTCTGCAGTGTTCCGTTTTTAAGCAAAATCTTCGAATCTAGCATTTGGATTGTAGCTCGAGTATTGGTTGCCGTAAGCGATCCGTAAGTGATTTTATCGGCTTTGAGGTTAATTACAGCAGCACATTTTTCTATTACCGATCGCAACTGATTTGTAAAATTGACATTCTTTTTAACTGTTTTTTTCTCTGCTACTTTTTGTTTCGGAGAATTTTCTAAAACGCCTATAAACTGTTTCACATCAATATTTGGACAGTAAATATTCCAGTTTACGACCATTTTTTCGGGTGCATCGTAATAGAGATTTAAGAAATTATCGATTTTTCCGTCAATGCGAATAATGTTCTTTTTGTGTTTGTAGGCTATTTTTTTTATGTAAAGTGCTTCTTGTGTAAACGACAATTGTACAGCCGTTTTTTCGGCATGAATCTTTTTCGGAATATAATCGAATGTGGCATCAGCAATATCAACATCTCCTGTAAATTTGGGTTTATTGATGTACAAATCGACAATATCAAACTGAAACTTCAAATTGGCTTTGGCATGACCGCTTTCAAAATGAAGCATTTTCTCGTTCATCATTCCGTTGAGTTTCGAAATGTCAAAGTCAGAATTCACAACTCCTGTAGCAATTGGTTTTTCGAGATTATTAATTACGGCCTGCGCAATTGTCAACGGAATACTTTCGTATTCGGCTTTAAAATTGGTTAAAATAATAGCCGAGTTCGGATCGCTGGATTCCTTTTCGGGTTTAAAAGTGTTAGTAAAAATTCCTTTGAAACTGCAATTGGTAAACAAACCATCTGGAATACTCACTTCGTTATCGCGAATATCTGCCTGCACCACAATTTTTGGATCGCCTTCTACATTCAAATCGCCTTTGATGTCGCAGTTTACTTTAATCGGTTTTTTGATGTCGAATTGGTTGAGTTTAGAACTAATGTTTGCCGATAATAAATTGGAAGCATTTCGCCATAAAATATCCGTCCCGATATTAATTCCGAAAAGCGAATTGTTTTTTCCGATATTAAAATAAGCGATAATGTCAAAAACGTCAGAACCAATTTTAAGCCCTTTGGTTTTAATGTCTATTTTCTGATTGGCTTCGGCATACGAAATATCAAAATTGCCTTCCAGAACTTTTTCCTTAGCAAAACTTCCGTGAACGGTATTAAAGGCTAGACTGTTAATTTTAGTTTTCAAATACAAATTAGTCTGCCAGTTATTGTCGCCATAATTTACTTTAGATTCTAAACTTGCCACATCAAAATCAAACAGTTTATGACCCAGATGATTGTCAATAATGACGTGAACATCGTTGAGGTTTACTTCGTCAATTGTCGTTTCAGGTTTTTCTTTATCGGTTTGAGTTTTCTTCTTTTTGGGTTTAAAAATATTGACGTTAGAATAACCGTTTTCGGCTTTATAAATATAGATATCGGCGTCGTTGATTAAGATTTTATGAATGTTGATTTCGTGCTGCAGCAAACTCAAAATGTTCAAACGCGCTTCGATTTCTTTTGCTCTCAACAAAGTATGTTTATGGCTCTGCCATTGATTGTCTTTTATTTCGACATCATTAAGCGCCAATGTAAAATTGGGGAAACCCGTTAGAAACTTATAATGAAAATCTCTAATATGAAATTTGCCATTTATATTTTCGTTGATTTTAGTATTGACTTTAGCAATAATTTCGGCTTTATTTCGATTAAAATAAATCGACAAACCTCCGCAGGCAAGCAAAAGTAATGCAATTAAGCCCAAGATAAAATATCCAAAACGTTTGGCGTATTTTTTAAAAGAATCAGATTGCAGAAAGGATTTGGTTTTGGATAAAGCTTCTTTCATAGTAGCCGAATTTTGAATGTATTAAAGATACTACAAAAAACATTAACTTTTTATTGGTTTGATTTTCAGGTAAATAAATTGTAATTTTAAAGTTATCTAGCTTATAATTAATGATAATACATTTATAACGAAAACTAATTTAGTAATGGTGTTTGATTTATTTTAAATTTTTAAATTTGTACTGTAGTTTGAAAGTTAATATTTCAAACCTAATTTAATCTTAATATATTATGGCATTAGCAATAACAGATGCTACTTTTGATGAAGTAGTTTTAAAATCAGATAAACCAGTAATGGTAGATTTTTGGGCAGCATGGTGTGGTCCTTGTAGAATGGTTGGTCCAATCATTGACCAATTAAGCGAAGAGTACGCTGGTAAAGTAGTTGTTGGTAAAGTAGATGTAGATGCTAACCAAGAATTTGCTGCAAAATATGGTGTGCGTAACATACCAACCGTTTTGGTGTTTCATAACGGTGAAGTAGTAGGAAAACAAGTAGGAGTAGCTCCGAAACAAACCTACGCAGATAGTTTAGACGCTTTATTGTAATCTTAGATTACGATTGATATAAAAGAGGTCCGACGAAAGTTGGACCTTTTTTATTTTTTAGTGTTGAGTTTTTTAACACATAGAAACATAGATTTTATACTCATAAAAAGAGTTTAGAGAAAACTAGTTTTCACACATAGCTATGTGGTTTTTAAATAAGTGAAACGCCTCTACACTCAAAGATAAGTTATGTTTCTATGTGTTAAAATAATTGCAAGAGTTACTCCAAATCAATTAGTGGCTGTGCGTTTCACTGTTTTCATAACCTAAAATCGTGATCATATAAGGCGTGCTAGAAACCTTAGTCTTTTTGATTGCCAATGTAGAAAGGTTTACTTGTATTAATTCTCCCGTTGTTGGCGAAGTGATATAAGCAAAACGGTCTGTAACTGCTATTTGAGGTTTTAATGTGGCATCTGTAGCGGTTTCTGCAGTCGCTTTAACTTCTTTTGCAACTTGTAAACTGCTAACATCATAAAGTTTAAGTTCTCCAGAATGCAATAAAACGGCCAGTTTCTTACGATCGTAACTCGTTTTGCATTGCATAATGGTTGTGTTGGCAATAATTGGTTTTACAGTATTAGCTACAACATCAATTAAATAAGCACCTTTCGCAGCCGTATAACCAATAAATTTTCCAGCCGAAGCTGTTTCTAAAATACTTCCAAACCAAGCTGTTCCAAAATCTGCTGGATGATCAATTAGTTTTTGATTTCCGTTGCTTTCTATAACCAAAATTCCGCTTGACGAACCAAAAACAGCATAAACACCGTCTGAAGCATTTCCGTGAATTCCTTTTGTCGCAATTTTAGCATCGAAAAGTGTTTTACCGGTATTGTCAATAATTTTTACTTTTTCTGGAAGCGTTCCTGTAACCGAATTATCTTTTACGGTAATCGCATAAGTTCCGTTTGTAAAAGTCGCCATTGCACCGTGATGTGCCAATAAACCTGCGTTTACAGTTTTGAAAGTTGAACCAGCTTTGTTCACATCGGCTTCTTTACCAACCGAAAGCGTTCCGTCTCCGTCGTTAAAAGTCAGGATTTCTCCAATTTTACTTTTAAAATGCGTTGGTTTTAAGGCGCTTGTCGCTAAAATTCCAAATTTCGGAACATCATCAACATCAATGTGATCGCCGTGTAATTCCAATCCGCTGTCGAAAGTTTCTACAAAATTATTGTCTCTGTGAACAATTCCTGCAAAACGTCCAGATTCTGTTGTGTACAAAGAGGCTTTAGCATATTTTGCCGTAAAAGAACTGATTTTATCTTCATGAGGATCAAAAAGCGTTAGCTCCGTAGTTTTTTCGTCAGAAAGTAAAACTCGAACAAATGTATGTTCTTCAGAAGTGTCGTGATCATGATCATGATCGTCGTGGTTGTCATCGTCGTTGCTGCACGAAACCGCAAAAAGCGATACAGCAAATAAAAATAGTAGTTTGTAAAAATTGTTTTTCATTGTAATAAAGGGTTTAAAATTTGTAAATAATTGAGTTTTGAATGGTTTGCTTATCGCGAAATCGAAAACGGAATCTTCATAGAAACAATAATGTTTCGTCCCGCTTCCGGAAGTTCGATAAGTCGGTAAAAGCTGGTGTGATTTAAATATCTGGTATTGAATAAATTCTGGATCTGAATATTGAGGCTGATATCCTGTTTTCCCGCCTTAATTTTTGAGCCAAAAGCCAGATTGAATACATGACTTTCGGGTGTTTTCTTTTCTGGTGGAACGATATTATTCTGCTGTGCCGTAAAGCGATAATCAACAGAAAAGTATGGTTCTTTTAAAAAGGAAATTTGAGGTTCGTAATTCAATTCGAACAAAACAGAAGGCGGGGGAGAAAACGGAAGTGTATAGCCTTTTTTGCTTCCTGATTTTTGTTCAGAATAAAGATATTCGGCTCCAATTTCTGCGCTTAAAGATTTTAGGAAATAATATCTTGTTTGAAATTCTGCACCGTAACGAAAGACTTTGCTTTGGTCATATTCAAAAACCTGATTTCCTGCGCCATAATAAATATCATGCGCTGAGGTTGGATTCAGATAAATGAAATTTGGAAAATAGTTCACAAAAGGCGTCAGTTGAAAAGAGAAGTTTTGTGCTTTCCATTCCATTCCCAAATCCAATTGATACGAACGTTCTGCATCCAGATTCGGATTTCCTTTTTCGAATCGGAAATAATGATAATTTACACCGTTTGAAGCCAGTTCTTTGGCAATTGGCATTCTAAAACTAGAACCCAAATTGGCTTTCAGCGAAAGTTTTCCAGGATTGTAATTTGCACCAATCGACCATGTAAAACTGTCAAAAGTTTTAGTCAAATCTTGAGAACGCTGCAAATATTCCAATTCCGTTTGATTGTTTTCGGAAACCGGACTTTGAAACCAATCGTAATACGATTTCATTTTAATTTTTCCGTAATCGTAACGAACAGCGCCGTTTAAAAACCATTTTTCGTTCAGTTCAATTTTATCATAAGCAAATAAACCAGCATTAAATTGAGTGAAAGCAGGAATTAAAAAACTCCATCCGCCAATTTGATTTTGCTGAAAAACTACATTAGAACCAACCGTAATTTGATGGTTATCAATTCTGAATTCATCTTTAGCAGAAAACGACCAAACATCTTTATTGTATTGGCGTTCCAAATCTTGAGGAGCATACATGTTTTCAGGGTAAATTGGTGGCATATAACCGTGATTGACATAATGGCTATATTCTCTTCTAAAATTATTTTGAAAACCAATCTGCGTCTCAAAAGCATGATTTCCCAACTGAAAAGAAGTCGTATTGCTAACTTTCAAATGATTGACTTGCTGATACGGCATCAAAATATCACGGCTCGATTTGTCGTGTAATTCCAGGTCTACATTTCGAGGTTCTAGTCCATGCGCATTCGCGAAAAATCCGCTTTTGGTATGCACGTTACTGAAATAGAAAACCGATTTAAAATGTTCTCCAGAATAACCTGAACTCAAATGAAAATCAAGTTCACGCCCTGCCGTATTTCGTAAATGATTTTTGTATAATGGAACAGCATAACTATAGACATGAACCACATCGGTTGGAACGCGATAATCGCCGTAATCCATTGTGGTAACTCGAGAATCGAAGAACCAATTTTCGTTTCTTCCAAATAAATTAACAGAACTTCCAAATTGCGCATTGTTGCTTTTTCCCGTAAGATCGACGCTTCCGCCAAAAGTGTTTTGCAACGGAAGAGGCAAAGGTTTAATATTTACCGCACCACCAACAGCATCAGATCCGTAAATAAATGAAGAAGGGCCTTTTATAATTTCTACCCGATTTACAGCATATTGATCGATTTCCAATCCGTGATCTGCACCCCATTGCTGGCCTTCGTGTTTCAAACCGTTCTCAACCACAATAACCTGATTGAAACTCAAGCCACGAATAAGCGGTTTAGAACCTCCAGAACCAATCGAAATAGTTTTAACGCCAGGCAATTTCTGTAAAGACTGCATCAAACTTCCGCCAAGATTGCGCTGAATGAAACTATTGTTTACCGTTTCAATATTTAGCGATTCTTCTTTTTTGCTTTTTTGAGCAGTATTATTGCGGATTAAAACTTCGTCAAGTTCTTCAGTTTCTGGTTTCTTTTCTGAAGGCTGATTTTGAGAAATAGTTTCGGCTGTAATCAATAAACTGGCGAGTAAAAAACAAAATTTCCAATACATGGATAGGGCATTCTTCATTAATCTGATCTTATAAAATTTTAATGCTTAAACCTTTCAGCGTCTGCCAGCCTTCTTTATCCGTCAAGCGAATCATAAAATGATAATCTCCGGGATCAACATCTGCAGGAATGGCGATTTGTGCTGTTGCTTCGTAACTTTTCACACCATTTGGAATAGTATAATTGTTGATGAAAAGCATTGGTTTTACGGGGCTTTTTACGGCTTCCATTTCACAAGTTGTCACTTCTGTACTGTGTGTATGATGATCAAAATTGTGATGAATGTCAAGGCTGTAAGAACCCAAAGCGACATTGTCATTAAAAGTGGCTTTGAAAGTGAAGGTTTTTCCGCGTTCGATCGTGCTGCATTGAATCGGAAAAGCATTTGCTCCAGTGATATCAATTACGGGATATTCGCTGTCGATTTCGGCTTTTTCGCTGGAGCAGGATGAAATAAAAGTAAGAGTCAAAATGCCCATTAAAAGCTTTAATTGTTTCATGTTTTTAATTTATAATGGTTAAGTTTTTCTTCACTTCTAGCTTGCTTCCGTTTTGATCGTTTACGATAATGATGAAGTCGTATTTGCCTTCTGCAGCATCTTCCGGAATATCAAAATGTTTGTGAACTGTCGCGTTTTTTGCACCTGCATATTGTGTCCAAGTAATTTCGTGCGACCAAACTTTCGAGTATGTTTCGGTACTTTTTTGTAGAATTTTTACTTGCACATTTTCGATTTTATCAGCAGCAGTTACTTCTGCATTAAAATGGAAATCTGCGCCAATAGTTGCTGTTTCGCTGTTGCTAAGACCCAGTTCGATTTTGTCAATAGTTGGAGTTGCCTGTTTTTCTTCTGAATCGTCGTTACTGCAGCTTGTGAAGGCCATTGCAGCAAAGAGTGAAGCCAGAATAAGTTTTGTTGTTTTCATTTTTTCTAATTTGATTTTGATCATTTTATAAAGGGTATTTGGGTTATGTAAAAAGCCTATTTCAATGTTTATAAGTCCCAGAGGAACAAAATATTGGTAGCAATAGATTTGTCATTTTGGGTAAATCCCAGCGGGACGAAATATTTATAAATAGATTTGCCTTGATGAGAAAGCCCCAGAGGGGTAAAATATTTATAGAAAATCGATTATCCATTGACGAGAAAGCCCCTGAGGGGTGACATATTCTTTTCTCGTTAAAACAGTACAGCCATAACTAAAACCTGAATTAGGATTTAGTCAGAATGTGTTAATCGATAAAATGTTGAAGTTTTATTGTGCGGAAAAAGCAGAAAACAATATCAATATCAATGAAAATATCAATGAAAATATCAATACTTATTTAATTGCTTAAAATGAATGAAATAGCTTTTTAATGATTCAAGATTTTGAAATCATTAAGTAGCCGAATTGCCAAAACAAAACAGAGCACAAAAAATACTAAAGAGCAAAAGGCGGAGCTCGAAGTGAGAAAAGAGCACCTTTAAAAAATGTAAAATGTGGTTTGCTGTAAAAACTAATATGTTTTACAACAGGATTATTCTTGAAAAACTGAAAAGCATTGAATTCAAATGTGCCAACTGCGCTGAATTTGAAATCGCAAATCGAGCATTTATGAAACGAATGAAGTTTAGCTTTGAATTGTGGTTTTTCGGAAACAGAAAACTCTAATTTCTCTTTGCAATTATGAGTGTCTAAAATATGCTCATACGAATGGACAGCCGGAAAAAGTATTGCGAACAATACAATCAAAGGCATTAAGAGATTTATAAATTTAAGTTTCTTTTTCATTCGTGAAGATTAACTTCTAGATGAGGTTTTTTATGCTGTTTAATGCAATAGTGTTGCAAATATAGAAATCTTATTTTTAAATGCAATATTGTTGCAATAATTGTTTGCGAAAAATCAATGCTTTTGTTAATTTTAGCAAATCTTATATTCCTTAAAAATGAAAATTTTCTACAGCCTTCTTTGTTTTTTTATCTTGATTTTCAATAGTTTTTCTCAGTCAAAAGCAAATGAATTATTTGAAAACGGCGTTTCTGAGCAGCTGGCAAATTTTCGTAAAAAACAGATTTCAGATCTTCAATACACTTTGTTTTTCGAAATTCCCACTCAGAAAGCAGAAAATATAAACTCTCAATTATTTGTAAACTTGAATTTGTCTGATTTAAGTCAGCCTTTGATTTTAGATTTTAAAGAGAAAACTTCCAATATAAAAACGATTGAAGCAAACGGAAAAAAACTTTCTATTGTTCATGAAAACGGACATATTATAATTCCCGTTTCCGATTTGATTTCAGGAAAAAATACCATTTCGATTTCATTCGTTGCAGGAAATCTGTCATTAAATAGAAACGACGATTTCTTATATACTTTATTAGTTCCAGACCGCGCCAGTACATTATTTCCTTGTTTTGATCAGCCAGATTTGAAAGCGACCTATAAACTGAGACTTTCTGTGCCAAAAGATTGGTCGGTTTTGGCTGGAGCCAATGTTGTGGAAAAATTGGATAAAGGTGATTTTACGTATTACACTTTTGGAGAATCAGACAAAATGAGCACCTATTTATTTTCTTTTGTGGCAGGAAAATTTAAAACCGCGACACAAAAGCCAGGTTTAGAAATGACGATGTTGTATCGTGAAAATAGTCCGGAAAAATTTCGCGTCAGCGCTGATACTATTTTCAATTTGCATCAGCAATCTTTAGACTTTTTAGAAAAATATACCAATTTTAAATTTCCGTTTCAGAAATTGGATTTTGCTTCAATTCCTGTTTTTCAATATGGCGGAATGGAACATGTTGGCGCAATTCAATACAGAGAATCAACTTTGTTTTTGGATAACAGTGCAACCGACAGTGAAAAGCTAAACCGTGCAAAACTCATCGCACACGAAACCTCACACATGTGGTTTGGCGATTTGGTAACCATGAAATGGTTTGATGACGTTTGGATGAAAGAGGTTTTTGCCAATTTCATGGCCGATAAAATCATGAATCCAATTTTTCCAAAAGTCAATCATAATCTGCAATTTTTTACGGCGCATTATCCGAGCGCTTTTGCGGAAGATCGATCTTTAGGAACACATCCGATCAAGCAGCATTTGGCGAATTTGAAAGATGCAGGTTCGCTTTACGGCGCGATTATTTACAACAAAGCGCCCATTATGATGCGTCAGTTAGAAGCTTCGATGGGTAAGGAAGCGTTCCAAAAAGGAATTCAAAAATACATTATAAAATACGCCAATGACAATGCCGATTGGAATAATTTGGTAGAACTTCTTGATGCTGAAACTCCGCTTGATATGAAAAAATGGAGCGATGTCTGGGTTAACAAATCGGGGAGGGCCATTTTTACGGATCAAATAGAATATGATGCTAAAAACCGAATCAAAAGTTTTGAAATTCAGCAAAAAGCAGAAGATAAATCGGATAATATATGGCCTCAGGTTTTTCAGATTGGTTTAGTTTATGCTAAAGAGGTAAAAGTTTTATCAATCAATATTAATGACAAAAATACTTTTGTAAAAGAAGCTATAGGACTTGAAAAACCGCTTGCCGTTGTTTACAATTATAATGGTTTTGGATACGGTGTTTTTCCGCTTGACGGGAATAATTTAAATTATATTGTTGATTTAAAAGAGGAAATGGCGAGAGCTTCCAGTTATAGTAATCTTTATGAAAATACTTTGATTGGTAATGTTTCGCCAGAAAAAGCTTTTGAATGTTTTTTAAGAGGAATTCAGACAGAGCGAAATGAATTGGTTTTGCGAATAGCGACAGGAAGTTTAAATACGATCTATTGGAGATTTTTTATCGAAAAACAGCAGAATAAATTGCAGAAAAAACTTGAAGGCGTTTTATACGAGCGTTTGCAGGCTAATTTATCATCTAATATCAAAAAGACATTATTCGGATTGTTCAGTTCGATTGCGTATTCTAATTCGGCGAAAGCCAGTTTATATAAAGTTTGGAATAGAGAAATTTCGATTCCGAATTTGAAGCTAAACGAAGATGATTATACTAATATGGCGATGAATCTGGCAATTTTCAAACATCCAAAAGCTGATGAAATTTTAGAGAAAACCAGAACTTCGTTTACAAATCCAGATAAACAAAAGCGTTTTGAATTCTTGCTTCCGTCTTTATCGAAAGACGAATCGGTTCGAAATGCGTTTATGGAATCTTTAAAAGACGATGCAAACCGAGAAAAAGAATCGTGGGTTTCGGTTGGTTTGGCAAATATTCATCATCCGCTTCGTCAGGAAAGTGCTCAGAAATATATTAGATTTTCACTAGATTTGGTTGACGAAATTCAGCGTACGGGAGATATTTTCTTTCCGAAAGACTGGCTGGATAATACGGTTGGAAAGTATTCGTCGAAATATGCTTTTGATGAAGTGCAAAGATTCTTAAAAGAAAACCCTAATTTTAGTCCGATCTTGAAACGCAAATTGTTTCAGGCAACAGATTTGCTTTATAAAGCGCAAAATATTAAAAAAGAAACCGAATGAAAATCGAATCGGAAATAGAGAAAGTCTCCAGTTTTCAGCATCTTGAAATGCTGGCGAATCAGGTTGTGGAAGGTTTTATATCGGGAATGCACAAAAGTCCGTTTCATGGATTTTCGGCCGAATTTGCTGAACATAAAGTCTATAACGCTGGAGAAAGCACCAAACATATCGACTGGAAATTGTTTGCCAAAACCGATCGTTTGTACACGAAACGTTTTGAGGAAGAAACGAATTTGCGTTGTCATTTGATTGTTGATAATTCGTCATCGATGCATTATCCTGAACTGAAATCGAATCAGCCTTTTTATGAAAAGAAGATTGGTTTTGCGGTTTTGGCTTCGGCAGTTTTGATGAATATTTTAAAGAAACAGCGCGATGCAGTTGGTTTAAGCGTTTTCTCGGATAAATACGAATATTACGCCCCAGAAAAAGGAAGTGATCGTCATCATAGAATGCTTTTGAACAAACTGGAAGAATTATTGGTTCAGCCAAAAGTCAAAAAAACGACTGACACGATTACCTATTTGCATCAGATTGCTGAGAAAATGCATCGCCGTTCGATGATTATTTTGTTTACCGATATGTTTCAGACCGAAGATGACGAGAAATTATTCAATGCATTACAGCATCTAAAACACAACAAACACAAAGTAGTTTTATTTCATGTGGTTGATAATGAAACCGAATTGAAGTTTGATTTTGATAACACGCCAAGAAAGTTTATCGACTTAGAATCAGGAGAAGAGGTTTCTATTTTTGCTGATAATGTAAAAGAGCAATATGAAAAAAGGGTAGAAGCTTATTTTAAAAACTTGGCTTTAACCTGCGCAAAGAACCAAATTAAGTACGTTCCGGTAAATGTTGGCGATAATTTTGAAAAAATATTGACGACATATTTGATTGAAAAACAAAACTTTGGGTAATACTTAAAAAAATAATTTCATTTTTTTTACAAAAACACTTGCAGAAACGAAATTCTGTTATATCTTTGCAACCGCAATAACGCAGAGGTTTGGTAGTTCAGTTGGTTAGAATACATGCCTGTCACGCATGGGGTCGCGGGTTCGAGTCCCGTCCAGACCGCAATATTGGGGAAGCCTTTCTTAACAGAAAGGCTTTTTTGCCCAAATACGGTATCTAAGATTAGTTGTGTTGTTTTGCTACGACTTTGTAACTCGTAGCTGGTTTAGTAGTTAGACCAATGAAAAGCTTTCCACTTTTGTGGATGGCTTTTTTGATTTAAAACCTTTTGTAAAAGGCAAATTCCAATTCCTAAATACTCGTTGAAAATTCCAAATTCCAAAATTGGATTGTGAAGATTTAAAAGCAAAGAGCGCTATCCCGATAGCTATCGGGAACGCAAAGTTCACAAAGATATTTTTTAAAGAATGCAAAGTCGGAAAGTTTAGAATTGATTAAGCTTTGCGATTTTTTTTTTTTTTTGCTTGATTCTGATTTCAACGAACAGTTTGTCATTTCGACGAAGGAGAAATCTTCGCAAGTAATTCTACAAAGATTTTCCATTCATTATATAAAAACATAGCCCATGGTTTCAACCACGGGGACACAATGGATACAAATACGTCTCCCGTGGTTGAAACCACGGGCTATGTTTAAATCAGGTTGAATATTTCTATATGAAAAAACCTTTGTCAAAGTTTTAAACTTTGCGGACTTTGTGTTTCCGATAGCTATCGGGATAGCGTTCTTAGTGGTTAAGTAAAAGAAAATTCCTGCTTTTTGATTAGAACTTGAATTTTTAAAATATTGGAATTTAATTGATTAAAAATTTCTTGAAATTTTATTTGAAAAAACGCTTGCAGAAACGAAAATCTGTTGTATTTTTGCACTCGCAATAACGCAGGGTTTGGTAGTTCAGTTGGTTAGAATACATGCCTGTCACGCATGGGGTCGCGGGTTCGAGTCCCGTCCAGACCGCCTAAGTTGTTAAAAGCCTTTCTTAACGGAAAGGCTTTTTTTTTGTGTATGTCTCGTCCTAAAATAAGTTGACACTAAATTGACTTATTATGAAAAACAAAGTAACAAATGCATCTAAGCGCTCGC